>NZ_MVKW01000001.1:0-762248 GCF_002018395.1 Acinetobacter sp. ANC 5600 | reverse complement strand
ATTAGACTAAGCAAGTATCCATAACAGTTGTGCTGGCGACAATAGCAAGAGTGAACCACCTGATCCCTTCCCGAACTCAGAAGTGAAACCTCTTAGCGCTGATGGTAGTGTGGGGTTACCCATGTGAGAGTAAGTCATCGCCAGCTCATTATTCGAAACACCCCCTGACTAGTCCAGGGGGTGTTTTTTTATACCGGGAAAAATAATAAGAACAATGAAAAACAAAAAATACAGTGACAGCCGGAGTAAAATGAATAAGAAATCTAATTATATAGTTAATTTATAAGGCGAATTGTTCCTAATAGAAGAATGAATTAGCTGAATAATGAGTCTAAAAAAGACAAAAAATCAGGCGTTCTCTTCGAAATTATGCTATAAAAAATAAAACGGCATAAAAATTGCTTATAAAGTGCGGTTAATTATAGGGGGAGTTATTAATGAAATTAGCGATGGGGTTAAAGGTTGCCAATTCCTTATCATTAACACCTCAATTACAACAAGCCATTCGTTTATTACAGCTTTCAAGTTTGGAATTGGAACAAGAAATTCAAATCCAACTCGACAGTAATCCTCTATTAGAGAAAGTTGAAGAACAAAATACCGTTGAAAGTTTAAATAGCTTACAAGAACAAGAAAGGGAAAATAAAGACTTAACCAATGAATTAAATGCCGATCATTTACCTGATGAGTTACCAGTGGATACAGAATGGGATGATGTATATACCCATCAACCCACAAGTTTAGGTGCTGCTGAATTTGAAGAGCGCGAAGATAATCGGCAGGGGCATCAAAGTTTACAAGCGCATATGCTTGAGCAAGTTAATCTTTTACACTTTTCTATGATCGATAAACTAATTGCACACTGTATTATCGATGCTTTAGATAACAAAGGTTTTTTAGATTGTGACTTAAATGAAATTACCCAATCGGTTCAGCATCTTTTAGACTCTATGGATTATGAAGAAGAAGTCGAAGATGACGAAGTTTTAGTAGTTTTAAAGCATATTCAGCGTCTAGATCCTGTAGGGGTAGGCTCACGCAATCTTGCCGAATGTTTAATGGTGCAAGTTGAAAATCTTCCTGAACATGTTGAATATCGATATGAAGCTATTTTATTATTGAAAAATTATGAGTTGCTGATTACCAATGAATTACCCAAGTTGATTAAGCAAACGGGATTAAATACAGAACAGCTCAAACTAGCCATTTCTTTGTTAAAAACATTAAAAGCGCATCCAGGGCAAGAGTTTGAAGATAAAGATTCAGACTATCAAATACCAGATGTTGTGGTCTTAAAAAAGAATGAACATTGGTTGGTTCAATTAAATCCTGATGTAATGCCAAAACTACGGGTAAATTCTTTTTATGCCAATATGATCAAGCGTGCAGATCAAAGTGACGATAATCAATATTTACGAAATCAAATGCTTGAAGCAAAGAATTTCATTAAAAGTATTGATGAACGACATAAAACTTTATTAAAAGTAGCAACCTGTATTGTTGAGCATCAACGAGCGTTCTTTGAACAAGGACCTGAGGCAATGAAGCCTTTGGTACTACGAGACATTGCCGAAGAAGTCGAACTCCATGAATCCACAGTTTCCCGTGTAACCACAAATAAATATATGCTCACACCACGTGGATTATTTGAGTTGAAATATTTCTTCTCAAGTCATGTTGGAACGTCATCGGGTGGGGAAGCGTCTTCGACTGCAATTCGTGCAAAAATTAAAAAGCTGATTGCAGAAGAAAATACACGTAAGCCTTTGTCTGATAATGCAATTGCAGTTTTGCTTAATGCGGAAGGTATTGATGTTGCTCGTCGTACGGTTGCGAAGTATCGTGAATCGTTACATATTCCATCATCTTCAGAGCGAAAAGTGTTGATCTAAATTTGAAAACCCGACTATTCTAGAGGTTCATTATGACGAAATAATGAATCTCTTTTTTATATAAGGAATAGCCGAAATGATCTGATCGTGTAAATGTATGCTTCGCATATTGAGTTGGATAATTCGGCTTGAACTTTTCCAGTCCTGAAAGAAGGTGAGGGATAGAATTATGCAGATTACAATTCGTGGCCACCATTTAACAATTACGCCAGCAATAGAAGAAAATATTCGTCTTAAATTTGCGGAAATGACCAAACATTTAGATCAGGTCAATAGTATGCAAGTTAAATTGACCAAAGATCATCAAGTTGATAAACGTTCAAAAAAAGGCAGTGATAATCATATTGCAGAAGCGATTATACGATTACCCGGGACCGAACTTTTTGCGCAAGCTTGCGCTGATGATATGTATACCTCGATCAAAAAATTGTCTGAAAAATTAAAAAAACAATTGCATAAACATCGAAAAATGCAGCTCATTTATATGCCTTTAACGGTTTAGATTGTACATTGTACAAAAAGAGGTTTTTTATAACCTCTTTTTTTATATATATAATGTATGTGACTAATGAATTATTTTTTAGATTTATAGTAAAATGACGGGTTTTACACCGTTAGTCCTATATGGGGTCTTGTGATGAATAGTGAACAGCTCACTGAAATTTTAAAAGCTGCTTTTCCAGAAGCTGAGGTTGCAGTTAGTGGGCAAGGCGGCAAATTTGATCTACGCATCGTCGATGATCAATTTGAAGGGAAACGTCCTGTTGCTCGTCAACAATCTGTTTATGCACCTTTGAACTCCTACATTGCCAGCGGTGAAGTACATGCAGTAACAATTCGTGCAATGACCAAAGAAGAATGGCGCAAAGCAAGCTTATTCGGAGCTTAATAATTAATGGATAAATTTCTGATTCAGGGCGGTACTAAGCTCGAAGGTGAAGTTCGTATTTCTGGTGCGAAAAATGCTGCATTGCCATTACTCGCTGCAACTATCCTTGCGGATACACCTATTACATTAACCAATGTTCCAAATCTAAAAGATGTGAACACCTTAGTGAAATTGATCGCAGGTTTAGGTGTTCAAATTAGTTATGAAGGTGATACGGTTAAGGCAGATACATCTAGCTTAGATAACCAATTTGCACCATATGAACTCGTGAAAACCATGCGTGCATCTATTTTGGTGCTTGGGCCGTTATTGGCGCGCTATGGTAGTGCAAAAGTATCTTTGCCGGGTGGATGTGCAATTGGTTCTCGCCCTGTAGATCAACATTTAAAAGCTTTAGAAGCACTTGGTGCTGAAATTGAAGTTGAAGCTGGCTATGTGCATGCCAAAGTGGATGGTCGTCTAAAAGGTGGCGAAGTTATCTTTGATATGGTCACAGTTGGTGGTACTGAAAATATTCTAACTGCTGCGGTTCTTGCAGACGGTGTCACCACGATTCGTAACGCGGCTCGTGAACCCGAGATTACTGATCTTGCTAATATGTTGATCAAGATGGGTGCAAAAATCGAAGGTTTGGACACTGATACTTTAGTTGTTACAGGTGTTGAAAGCCTACATGGCTGTGAATATGCCGTTGTTGCAGATCGTATCGAAACAGGTTCTTATCTTGCTGCTGCGGCAATAACTGGCGGTAAAATCAAAACCACGCATACAGATCCAAACTTGTTGGAGTCTGTGCTGGATAAATTTGAAGAAATGGGCGCGGAAGTTACGCGCGGTGAAGATTGGATTGAACTGGATATGATGGGTAAACGCCCGAAAGCAGTAAGTTTCCAGACTTTACCACACCCAGAATTTCCAACCGATATGCAAGCACAGCTTATGGCGGTGAATGCAATTGGTCGTGGTTTTGCCACAATTTCAGAAACGATTTTCGAAAACCGTTTCATGCATGTACCTGAATTAGCACGTATGGGTGCCAATATTCAGGTTGAAGGTAATGATGCTGTTGTTACAGGTGTAGAGAAATTATCTGCTGCACCGGTGATGGCAACTGATTTACGAGCTTCTTTCTCATTGGTTTTAGCAGCACTTGCCGCTGATGGGGAAACGTTGATTGACCGTATCTATCATATTGACCGTGGTTATGAAGATGTTGAAGCGAAGTTACAAGGTTTAGGTGCCCAAATTAAGCGAGTAAGTTAATGAGCGATATGAGAAACGATGATCCCAATTTTGACGTAATGGGCAATTTTGATCATGGTTTAACTTTAGCATTAAGTAAGGGACGTATCTTAAAAGAAACTTTACCATTGTTGGAGACAGCTGGTATTAACTTATTGGAAGATCCGGATAAATCTCGTAAGTTAATTTTTCCAACGACCCATAAGCACGTACGTATTTTAATTTTACGTGCTTCTGATGTACCAACATATGTTGAAAATGGTGCTGCAGATATTGGGGTGGCAGGTAAAGATGTGCTGATGGAACATGGTGCACAAAATGTGTATGAACCATTGGACTTAAAAATTGCCAACTGTAAGTTAATGACGGCTGGTAAAGTTGGCATGGTTCGTCCAAACGGTCGTTTAAAGATTGCAACCAAGTATGTCAATTTGACCCGTCAATATTATGCAAGCTTGGGCGAACAAGTTGATGTGATCAAACTGTATGGTTCTATGGAACTTGCACCTTTGGTTGGTTTAGGTGATTACATCGTCGATGTTGTGGATACAGGGAACACTTTACGTGCCAATGGTTTAGAGCCTTTGGAAGAAATCTGTAAAGTGTCTTCACGTTTAATCGTGAACAAAGCAAGCTTTAAACGTAAACAAATTTTGTTGAATCCAATTCTTGCACAGCTAGAAAAAGCCGTGGAAGAACGCGAGCAAGCAAAAAAAAGCATAAGTTGTTAAGTTTCTAGCTATGCTGATCAAACCGCTCAAATTTGGGCGGTTTTTTTATGAAAACTGAAAAATAATGATAAAACTGTATTTTCATCAATTTTAACGAAAGTTATTTTCAATAAAACTCCACATGAACACATGCGATAGATGTCCACAAGCTGCTGTAAAACAGGTAAACTAATCTTTTCCAATAGATTACCTTGTGGGTAAATTGATGCGACGTTTATCGACTCAAGATCAAAACTTCAAGCAAGCTTTTGCTGACTTGTTGGCTTTTGAAACTGTGAATGATCCAGAACTTTTAAAAACCGTTGACCAAATCATTGCTGATGTTCGTCAGCATGGTGATGCTCATGTTCTTAAATTGACACAGCAGTTCGATCGACATCCAGCGCATCAATTCTCAGAATTAGAGCTGACACAAGAACAGCTGAAAGCAGCATTTGATGGTTTAAGTTCAGAAGTGCGTGAAGCCTTAGAACTTGCTGCGAACCGTGTTCGTGAATTTCACCAAGCACAAAAGCAAGACGGCTGGACCTATGTTGATGCTTTAGGAAATACCCTTGGTCAAAAGGTCACACCGCTGGACCGTGTAGGTATCTATGTACCAGGCGGTTTAGCTTCTTATCCGTCTTCTGTATTGATGAATGCTGTACCTGCGCATGTTGCTGGCGTGCCTGAAATTATTATGGTGGTGCCTGCGCCGAATGGTGATTTAAATCCATTGGTTTTGGCAGCAGCTTACTTAGCCGGCGTACACCGTGTATTTACCATTGGCGGCGCGCAAGCGGTTGCAGCATTGGCTTATGGTACAGAAACTATTCCATCTGTGGACAAAATTACTGGCCCGGGCAACCGTTTTGTTGCTGTAGCAAAACGTGCAGTATTTGGTCAAGTCGGCATTGACATGATTGCAGGGCCATCCGAAATTTTGGTCTATGCAGAAGGTCAAAACAACGCTGAATGGCTGGCGATGGATTTATTGTCGCAGGCGGAACATGACACTGTGGCTCAAGCGGTGTTCATTACGCCAGATGCAGAACTTTTAAATCAAGTAGAACAATGGATTGAAAAGCATTTAGAAGCTTTGCCTAAAGCAGATATCGCGCGCACTTCAATTGAAAATCGCGGCGCATTAGTTTTAGTCGAAGACCGTGCTGAAGGTGCTGAACTGATTAACCAAGTTGCACCTGAACATTTGATGCTGTGTTTAGACGAAGCGCAGGAAATGGCTGAAGATATCCGCCATGCCGGCGCGATTTTCATGGGGCGATATACACCGGAAGCGATTGGTGATTACTGTGCAGGTCCAAACCACGTGTTGCCTACTTCGGGCACAGCGCGTTTTTCATCACCGCTAGGTGTTTATGATTTCCAAAAGCGCTCAAGTTTAATCATGTGCTCTGAAGATGGCGTGAAAACTTTAGCGAAAACGGCTGATACATTAGCACAGCAGGAAAACTTAGATGCGCATGCGCGTTCAGCACGCTATCGTTATCAGTAAGAAAATATAGACTAGGTGAAAAACTTAGTTTTCCAAAAATATAAACCTCTCCCTAACCCTCTCCTGAAAGGAGAGGGGAAATCTCATAAAATGAATATTCCTCTCCCTGAACGAGCTTTAAGGATTCCTTTAAAGCGAAGTGCAAGAGAGGTTAGGAGAGGGTGAAAAAGAGCAAAATAAAATGCCAAATATTACCTCTGAACAAATGCGTTTTTGGAGCCCTGATGTACGTGAATTAGAACCGTACACACCGGGTGAACAGCCTAAAATCCAAAATATTTTAAAACTCAATACCAATGAAAACCCGTATCCGCCATCGCCAAAAGTGGTGGAAGCAGTGCAAAAAGTATTGGCAAATTCTGCTGATGTTTTACGTTTATATCCAGATCCAGCTGCGTCTGAGTTAAAGCAAGCGATTGCAAAACAGCAGCATGTACCTGTTGAGCAGGTCTTTGTCGGCAATGGTTCGGATGAGGTGCTGGCGCATATTTTTAAAGCCTTTTTTGTGCAAGAACTGCCGGTTCTGTATCCAGATATTACCTACAGTTTTTATCCGGTATATAGCCAATTTTTTGGTATAGCTGCCAATACTAAAATTTTGCCGCTGAACGATGACTTTGAAATAGTTGTGGATGACTATAAACAGCCGAATGGCGGCATCATCATTACCAATCCGAATGCGCCTACTAGCATTGCTTTAGGTTTGTCTGCAATTGAGGAAGTCCTGCAAGCTAATCCAAATTCAGTGGTTTTGATTGATGAAGCGTATGTCGATTTCGGTGCGGAATCTGCTGTGGCTTTGGTTGCGAAATATGAAAACCTTGTTGTTTGTCAAACCACGTCTAAGTCGCGTTCACTTGCCGGTTTGCGTGTCGGTTTCGCGATTGCGCAACCGCATTTAATCGCAGCGCTTGAGGTGGTAAAAAACAGCTTTAACTCTTATCCGATGGATCGTTTTGCGATTGCAGCAGCAGTGGCATCATTTGAGGATCAAGAGTATTTTGAAGCGCAAAATGCCAAGGTGATTGCGAGCCGTGAAAAACTTGTAGAGCAGCTGTCTGAGCTAGGCTTTAAAGTATTACCTTCTGCGGCAAACTTTATTTTTGCATCATTGCCAACTCAAGACGCGGGTAAATTAGCTGCTGAATTGCGCGAACGCGGAATTATCGTGCGTTATTTTAATAAGCCGCGGATTAATCAATTCCTACGTATCACTATTGGTACAGATGAACAAAATCAGCGCCTTGTGGATACTCTTAAAAACGATATTTTGGCTTGATTTCAGCAAGCTACTATAAATTTAAATCTACCCTAATCTTCCTTTCGAAAAGATGAGAAGCACTGCTTCGCAAGGGGAGGGTTATAAAAAAGCGATTCAATTGAATCGCTTTTTTTGTTTAATCTGGCTTATACCAGGTATTTAACAAATCCAGCATGGCTTCGACTTTATCAAAGCATTCTTGATATTCAGCATCGCAATCTGATGCGATGGTGATTCCGCCGCCGGCCCACAGCGAAACCTGATCTTGGTATTTTTGAATAGAGCGGATCAAAATATTCCAAGATCCCGTGCCTTCGTGATTAAAATAGCCCATTGAGCCGCAATAGGCGCCGCGCGGGGCGCCTTCAACTTCTTCAATGATTTGCATCGCGCGAATTTTAGGCGCGCCGGTAATCGAACCGCCCGGCAGTGCTGACATCAGAACCTCAAAAGGGTTTACATCGGTTTTCAGCACGGCCTCAACTTCACTGACCATGTGATGCACCTGATTAAAGCTTTCAATATCAAAAAGTTTTGGTGTTTTTACAGAGCCTGTTTCAGCATAAACACTCAAATCATTACGCAGTAAATCGACAATCATGACATTCTCAGCCATATCTTTTTCAGATGATTTTAATCGTTGTTTTGAGTGCGCATCTAAAACTGGATCTTCATAGCGAGGCATCGTGCCTTTGATTGGTTTAGTAATAATCTTGCGTTTAGGCTTAAAATCTATAAAAAGTTCAGGCGAACAACTTAAAATTTCAAAATCATCAATACGTAAGTAGCCTGAATATGGTGCATCAGTCAGTGACCAAAATTCTTGAGCGGTATCTAAGAGTGAACCGTTTGCTTGAGCTGTGAACTCTTGGGTTAAATTAATTTGATAGCAATCACCCGCTTTAATATATTCCTGCACTTGATCAAAGGCTTTCGTGTAGTCTGACTTAGACCATCTTGCAGTACATTTTTGTCTTAATTTAAATTGATTCTGAGTGATCTCTGTTTGAATGAACTGATCAATGTAGTCGTAAATCTTAGCTGCAGAATGATCTGAACTATAAAAATACCAACCATCATTCTCTAATTTTAAAAAACTGGAAAATTGTCCTAAAAACAAGCGAGGTTGCGCTTTGGCGTGCAAGGAAATCTGTTGCTGCGCTGCATAATCATAGCTAATAAAACCAGCCCAGCCCCCAGAAAACCCGCTGCCTAAGTTTGAACATAAATCTTGGAAGGCAATATTTTGCAAGGGCTGAGTATCAGATTCCTCATATTGATCTAAATTGGTACGGACATAAGCTTTAAGTTCATCATTCTTCAATTGTTGATATTGATTTGCCAAAAAGCAAATAAAAGGTTGGTTTTGATCTTCAAAAAAAATCACATGTGGCAAGGGCGCAAGCGCTTGCAAAATTTTTTGAGCACTAACAGTTTGTTTGAGAATAAATTTTTTAAAAGAAATTGGTTTTTGCATCAACAGAGAAATTAAATTTAAAGACTAAAATGGATTTTATACCATTCCTAATTCATTTGGCTTGCAAATACCGTTTATCGGTAAGAATTAGATTGCGACCAACGACAGTTGAACAAATTTCAGCTTGGATATAATTTAATCGAGCGAGCAAACAACTCAAGGAAAGATTTAGCAGTTGTCACAAAATAATATTACAGCTGAATAAATCGAGTGGTTGAAAATCAAAAAAAATAAATACTCTTGGGAGAGTACCGTATGAAAAATTTCACTAAATTAGCTCTAGTTTCTTCAATCGCATTTAGTGCGAATGCTATGGCTATGCAAGCAATGGACGATGCTGCACTTAGTTCAACCACTGGTCAAGATGGTATTAACATCGGGATTGGTATCTCTAAAATTGAAATTGAAAAACTTTTCATTCACGATAACGACGGTTTAACGGATACAGCTAAGGGCGGTACAAGTACTGCTGGTGCGATCGTTATTCAAGGTAACAAGAAAGCTGGTGATCCTTTAGAAAATAAAGGTATCGTTATTGGTGCAAACTATGATAACGGTGGGGCTTATCTTCTAGCTTCTCGCAATTTAGCTGATTTACGTATTGATACTGATGCTGGTACTGGTGCAAATGGTGCATTCATTAACATCGCAGCTGATGTTTCTGGTTTAGATATCAAAATCGGTGAAATTGGCGTAACAGCATCTGGTACAGCGGGTACTACAGGCATTCGCCGTGGTGGTGACGATAACAACTACAATGCAATTTTATCTGGCCTTTCTCTAAAAACGGGTCCAATGACTGCAAATGTTCAGTTGGGTGCTGCTCCACAAGGTGCAATGATTAAACTGAGTACGACAATGGTTGGTGGCTTAGAAATTAAAGATCTGGGTATCCTAGATGCATCAACTAAAACGGCTACACGCGAAGCAGGTGAAATCTTTATCGAAAGCATCAAAGTTGCTGATGCTAATAAAACTGACTTAACGATTAACCAAGATGTTCGTGTTTATGGTAAAGAAGGCACAAACAATGGTTATATTCAAATGGTAAGCAACTCTGGTCCAATTGATAACTATGTGAAAGGTATTCATTTAGGAAGTAAAGACGCTGGTTCAATTGGTGATATCGAAGTTCAAGGCTTACAAACGTTCTACAGCCCAGCAATGGGTGTATATAACCAAGGTTCTGTAATTACAATTTCTAGTAAGTAATTTAGAATAAAAATAAGGCGCGTGTTGATCACGCGCTTTTTTTTACAAAAAAGTGCGGAATGACCCAATTAAAGCATAAAAAAATGCTGTTTTTTTATAAAAAAAAAGGTATCTTGCATAATACATGGATGTAGAGCAATAGCTCTAAAAAATAATGAAAAAAGGCACATCATTGCCGATAACTAAAAGTTAGAAGATATGTTAGAGATAGTAGTAGGCTCGGCATTGATGTATTACTTTGCCAAAGAGTCCTTTGATTTAAAAGAAAAGCCAGTCGGAACAGTTCACTATACCGAAACATTGGATTCACGAAATGATTCCTTTACTCGGATGCACCGTGAATCTGTAAAAATTAAACCTGCCATAGAAGATCAATTTCGAGGCATCGTTCGGCAAGCTTATGACTACAGTTGTGGTTCAGCAGCCTTAACCACTTTATTAAATGGTTATGTCGGGACACAGCTAACTGAGCAACAGACCATGAATGGTTTGCTGAAATTTGGTGAAACTGAAAAAATCATCGAACGTCGAAGTTTCTCCTTATTAGACATGAAACGTTTTGTCGCTGCTGTGGGGCTAGACAGTGGGGGCTACAAAGGTGAGTTTTCAGATCTAGTTAAGCAAGGTCAGCCTGCGATTGTTCCCATTTCATATGCTGGTTTTAAACATTTTGTGGTTTTTAAAGCCTATAAAGATGGGCGTGTTTATGTTGCAGATCCAGCACTGGGCAATATCAGTTTCGATGAAGTTAGATTCCAAGAAATATGGGAAAACAACACATTATTCTTAATCAACGTTGCGCCTGAGCAACGTAAAAATTTATTAGCTTTGCAAGATTCAGACTTGCGACATGTTGAAGATGCAACCGTGAACCGTTATGCATTGGTTGATATTCAATATCCGCAGTTTTACATGGAAAAAATTGCAGACAAGGCATCTACGATACGACTTGATAAAAACATGAATGAAGAGTCGGAGTCTTATGGTAAATCGAATTACAACTTTCTAAGGCTTTACTACAAGAGTAAATAATTAGATGAAAGCGTATAACAAAGTGTCAGGATTAAAAAAATAACAACGGTGGGAAGGAACATGAATCGTAAATGGATGAACAAAACACTACTAGCCATGAGTATTCAGGTGGTGATGGGGGTTGCCTATGCAGCTGAAGAGCCAAGCCTTGGAGAATATGATCCAGTTGAACAAGAGACAGTCGTAGAAGAGTCTGTATCTCCTGCTACTGTAAACCAAGCTGATACTGCACAAGAAGCTGCTGCCGAGCCTGAAATTGGACAGTATCAATCTGTTGAAGAGCCAGTACAATCTGAGGCACCACAAGTCGAAAGTGCTACTGCCACTGAAAAGGCATCGACAGCACTTCAACAGCAAGAGGGTGATGCGAGTCAAGAAGCTAACTTACAGGAAGTATTTAGCTCGAATGAACGTCAGTATTCATTGATTAAAAAAGGTGAAATATCATCTTTTTACGATATCGATTATACCTATTACCGTGATACTCAACTTGATATGGAAATGGCACAAGGCCAACTTTATCAACTCCGTGTACAAGAGAATGCCACACACTCAATGACCAATACATTTACCGTGCAATACGGTGTAATGGACAATTTGACATTCTCTGCATCTGTGCCTTTAGTAGCAAAAACTGATTTATTAAAAGATACTTCAACTGCTGGTTTAGGGGATATTTCTTTAGGCGCACGTTGGGAACCCTTCCCATTGAAGCAAGGTCGTTTACCACTGATTTTATTTGGTAATTTATCTACGAAAACTGGTGATAGTCCATATGAAGTCAACGCGGTAAATGATCTAGCAACAGGTAAAGGTTACTATTCGGCAGGTATCGGTGCGAGTACGCGTAAATATATTGACCCCGTTGTATTGTTTGCATCTGTCTCAGCCAACTATGGTTTCAAAGAAACTGGTTTAAACCAACGTCGTGGTACACGTGTCATTGAAGAATTTGAACCGGGAATTAGTGGCGGTTTTGCATTCGGTTTTGCATACTCGTTTAACTACGATGTTTCCCTCACCATGTCATATCAACAAAGTTTCAATACCGGCGCAGAATTTACGTATAGCAGTGGCGAATCCTATTCACCTGCAGACCAAACCAGCTCAACTCTCGCGATTTCTTTAGGTGTACGTGTATCTCCAGATACGATTGTGAACGGTACGGTGGGGCTAGGTTTAACTGAAGATGCACCAGATGTGTCTTTAGGACTTTCTTTCCCGTTAGATATTCTAGGTTTTGGAAAAAAACTTCGTTAAGAGGGCTGTCGTATGCGTAAAATTCGACTCAGCCCACTTGTTAGTGCGATCGTTTTAACGGGCTGTTCTAGTGCTGCTTTTGCACAATTGGGTACCAATCTTTCAGTTGATGTACGGTCACTTGCATTAGGGAATGCAGTAACTGCTGATCCTCCGGGGATTAGTGCCGTGCATTTTAACCCTGCAGCATTAACGAAAATTGAAGGTTTGCAAACCGATATGCAGGGAATCATTGCAAACTTTGATATTCAACGTGAATTTACCGTCCCTGCGGGTTATAACGTCTTTGGTTATTCTGATGACCCAATGGTCTGTAATGATGGCCCTGAAGTAACGGCAGATATTTGTACGGACTTTAAAGATAAGGTTTCTGGTGATGTTGAATATGCATCCCTATATGTACCTGTCTTAAAAAAGATGGTGGATTTTGGTGCTGGACAACCCATTGCCGCGCCAACGATGGGAATTGCCTACAATCCACCAGGTTCTAAAGCAACATTTGCATCAGCCGTTTATGCGCCTTTGATTGCGGGTTTTGGTGCTGAAAATGGCAACCCAGGTAATTTCATGGGGCAACAAGTTGCTCTAGAGCGTATTACTTATCTATCGCCAACTGTGGGTTATCAAGTAAGTGATGAGTTATCGATTGGTGGTGGTGTAGGGATGTCCTATCAAGCCATTGGATTGAAATCAGATCTACGATTTCCCAATGAGTTGATCGGCATGTTAAGGATGATTGATGAAGTCGTCTGTACGCCATTCAAGGAAAATTCGGACATTATTACCGACATCTTGCTATTGGGGATGTGTAATACCGAAGAAGGAATGAATCCATTTGGCAAATTTGGTCAGATGGAATTGGCTTTAGAGCAATCACTGAGCCCAAGTTATAACTTAGGGGTTTTGTGGGAGCCACGCGAAGATTTTAGTTTTGGTATGGTGTACCAAAGCGCGGCGAAAATGCGCATGAAAGGCCGTTATCGCATTCATAATGCAAAAGCGCCTCAGGAGATGATTAAGGGATTAATGTCATCACCAACAGGTCAAATTTTAGCTGCCATTTTAGGTTTCCCAAATGCCGTGCCTAACTCGGAGTCGGGTTTGGTTTCGATGGATTTTGAGTATCCACAGCACGTACAGGCCGGGATCAAATATAAGGTCATGCCTGATTTACAAATCAATTTTGATGTGGGCTGGACCGATTATCGTGCTTGGGACAAATTCCGTTTTGAATTCGACCGTCAAATTTCAGCGCTGAAAATTGCAAAATTATTATCTGAAAATGTGACCGATAATTCTTTGGCCTTACCTTTGAAATTTACATCGCCTTGGAACTGGGGTATTGGTATTGAATATTCTGCAACAGATCGTTTGAAATTACGTGCAGGCTATGAACCACGGAGTACCTCTATTCCTGATGGTAAGCGAAATACCATGGTCCCAATTAATGGTGCGCAGCTCTTTGGTATGGGGATTGGATATCGTTTTGATGCAGATACGGATTTAGATTTATCAATCGGCTTTTTACGCAGTAAAGATAACATTCCAGCGAATACTAGTAGTCTTGCAAACTTAACCGGTGTGAATAACTTACTTTTAAACCCATATGCTGGACTGAATGTAAAAACCGATACGAAAATCACCATCCTAGGATTAAATTACAGAACTCGTTGGTAGGATAAGCAGACAGAATGAAAAGGATTTTATTCATAAAAACGTTACTTGCACTGTCTGTGGGGCAAGTGTCGTATACCAACGCTGGGGCGTTTCATACCATTATTGGGCCTGATGGGCGCCCAATGGTGGTACAAGTGCAAGAAAAACCAGCAAAGAAACCTAAAGAAAGTCCAACTGCTAAAACGATAGACTCTCAACCTGTACAACAAATTATTCAACCATCCGTAAGCATTAGTCCGTCTCAAACCAAGACACCGATGACACGTCAAACGAGTCCAACAGCACAGACTGTTGAATCACTGAAGTCTCAACGAAGTGTACGTGAGCCGGAAAAACGGGATGAAATTAAAGCTATCACAGTAGATAAAATTAAAGACGTCTCAGGGGATAAAGTTCGCAAATCTGAAAAGTCAGCACAAGCGGCAGATACGACAGCAAAAGTCTTGCCTTCAACCGCATGGACAGAAAATTTACAGCAATCAGAGCTAGCTCAACCTCGTGAAGCGTATCAGTCCAAAGTTCTAGCTGGAAAAGATAAACCTGTCGTTGAGAAAAAGATCCTTGCTGAGAAAGTAGTCAGTACTGATCAATCCGTACGATCTTCAGGTGAAAACTTAGAAAATAATCCTTCAAAACAATCGGCTAAGGCAAAACAAGAGCAAGGCTTTTCGACCATGGCTGGTGAAAAGTATGTCAATAATGAATATCTTGAAGATAAAGAGTTTAACTTAGAAGGCAAAAAGCGCTTTTACACCATGCCCGAAGGCGTTATTGATAGCAAGATGGGGCAAACGCGGATGCAAACCATTGAACGTGAAAAAGGTGTCAGTCGCTCCGTCATTGATAATTTATTTAAACGTAATCAACCCGAAGATACAGGCCCAATCACTTTAGCCACATCATATTATCGGGTGTCACAAGCTGACACCATTCAAGGTTTAGGTCAGCAATGTTTTTCGAATAAAAAAATGAAGAAAGCCAAAGAGCTCGACTTAGCTCAAGATATTAACTTATGGCCTCGAGCACCATTGTCTGACGAATTTGACTATGAAGTCGTAAAACTAAAATCACCATTACAAAATATTCGTATACATTCATTTGCATCCAAAGTACAAAATCCTACATTTTATTGGCCATTTGCGGTATTTTTAGACAAAAATGGATGTGTCATGGAAGGCGCAGGTGGATTCAAAAATAACCAAGGTGAAGCGGATCATCTTTACCATGAAAAAATTGAAGGCGTGATTCAAGTGCCTAAAGGTAGCCAGTATTTATTCTTAACGCCTTTAGCCACTGCAATAGACGTCGATGGCCGCGTATTAACCAATCAAGGCCAACTTAAATTAACAGCAATCCGTTAAGGACATAAGAAAGAGAATTAGGATGAAAAATAAAATTTTATTACCGTTTGCTTTAACGGCATTGGTTGCAGCGCTCAGTGGCTGTGGCGGTGAAAGTGCAAATGTGAATCCTGAAATTTATGATACCAGTACGACCAATGGTACTTGTAAAAGTAATACCGAAGGCTGTGTTGAGTTCGTTTTAGATTATCCAATTGAAGGTCTGAATTTTAATTGTTCGAGCGACGTTAAAAATACCTACATTACTTTATTTGATCTAAAAGAAGGTGTTTCGACAGGTGCCTGCAAAATTGGCGATACGGTGACTTTCTTTGTCCAAGGTGAAAAATCACGTCGAATTGATTTGGGTAAAGTAGATTTGAAACAAATTTCAAATGTAGCCAGTGGCACGACACCCCCACGTTTGACCTTATTGGATTTGGCTGCCGGCATCGCGGGTAAACCTGCTGCAACGATTTCAAATACCGACGCAACAGTTAAAGTGGCAATGCGTTTAGCCAAAATTATTCAAGCCTTGGCTTTGAAAAATAATAGCGCAGTTACAGCTACAGATATCCAAGCGGTTTATATCAACAATGCAGATAAAGTATTGATTGATCAAATCACGCGAAATGTCGCGACAGCAGATTTCAGTATCAGTTCAGATACGGAATTTAATGACCTGTTTACACCTTGGCTAGACTTGTCCGAAGTCAGCAATGAAAACGCATTTACCTTAGTTTCAAAACTCATGAATATCTCAACGGCTGCGGTATATCAGCCTGAGTTTGCGTTGTTTTCAACTGATGGCGTGATTACCAATGCCAGTGGTTCAAATGGACTTGTCGGCTGTGACAAAAATGAATGTTTGCCGACCGATAGCTCAAAAGTTAATTTATTTGGTCATTTCATGTTAATGACGGACCGCCAAGGTATGACATTTGGTAGTGGTTTACAGTGGAAGGGCAAAGTTGATCAACAGTTGAGTACCATTGGTGGTGTGAATGTCTTACTCTTGACGCAGGTTCGACCAACACGTTTAACAGCAACGCCACAGGATAATTGGATTGATCCGCTTACCAAGCAAATTGATAAACCTGGCATACTGGGTTTCCGTTTTGATGCAGAAGAAGCCAACTCTGGCCCGCTGATTATTAAACAAGGGACGCTACTTGCCGACAAAATGGTGGTCGGTACGGGTGGAAGTTTATATAAAACGTTAATGGCCAAAAAAGATGATTATGTTCTGACGGCCGATGATAAGAAAAAATTAGGTCTTTGGGAGCAAAACATTGACCAAGTGCAATTTAAAGGCACGATGGATTTATACAAGCTTTATCCGCTGTCGTATTTAGACAAAAAAGTCTTTAAGTCTGTTGAAAATGTTGCTGCTGGACAAAATTATATCTTCCCCTTGTATGCAGATTTAACCTTTAAATTTACCGATACTTCGATTAAAACAGTGAAATTGGGTGTGGTGATTGACCGTAATGGTGATATTCGCACAAATATAAAATCTGGCGTGCCAGACGATGTATTTACTCGTCAAGATAGCCAAATTGTCGACTTGTCTACACACGCGACGGAAGGCTGTAGCGGAAAAGATGTGCTTGACCCACTGTTAATGAAAGATGATAAAGGTGTACAGCAATATCGTATCGGAACGACAACCCGTACCTTTACGCCTGAAGGAAATATTAATCCAAATACCATTTCGATTCGTATGATTTTAGCTGACCCATATTTCCATACGCTTGATGGCGCGTTGATTGGAATGAACTCAAGTGTAAAAACTTCAGCGGATACCTCAATGGTTGTAGGCGGTGCTTTAGTGCAGTTACACAATATGATTAACGCCAATGCAGGCACGCGTCCCTCTGGCGTTGCTTTGACGGATTCAGATAATAAAGTAGTGAAGTGGGGGAATAGTTTGGCCAGCTTTAGTTATATTTACAGCTTAAAGAATCCAAATGATACTGCTGCGGCTCAAACGGCGAAGTTAAGCGGTGGTGATATTTCTTTAGAATTGGCCCCGTGTTACACCATCAAGGCTAAATAATCTTCAAATATGAGTAAAATAAAATAGCCCATCCGTGATGGGCTTTTTTAATCATGCGGCCAGCAAATTAACCTGTGTGATCGAGTCGCGTACCAAGGGTTTCGAGATGCATTTCAAACTGACCTGTTTTGCGGTCAGCAAAATAATGCCGCAGCGTTCTTTCCACACTAGGAAAGGCTAAATCATCCCAAGGAATATCTTCTTCGCTAAATAATCGTGATTCAATGGTTTCATCACCCGCACCAAACTCTCCATTGATTAGTTCAGATTTGAACAAGGCATAAATTTGCCCAATACGGGGAATGTTATACATGCAATACAGTTGCTCAATATTGACTTCTGCTTCGGCTTCTTCGCGAGTTTCACGCGCTGCTCCTTGCTCCATCGTCTCATAGAGTTCCATATAGCCAGCGGGTAATGTCCACAGCCCATAACGTGGCTCAATCGCACGACGGCAAAGTAAAACTTGATTGTCCCAAACGGCTAAAGCACCACAAATGACTTTAGGATTCACATAATGAATAAACCCACATGCGGTACAAATACGGCGTATCTGATGATCTCCAAGCGGGATCGCTTCTTTTGTTTTTTGTCCGCAGTTTGAGCAAAAGTTCATATTCATCGTCATGGATTGTGTGAACCGTCAGAATAACTTAAAAATAAAACTTTGGCATCATTTCTAACCAGCTTGGCCGAAATTCAGCTATGATGAAAACAGGATAATTATAAGGTTGTAATGTGGATGGATGAGGGTTTATTGACTCAGCGATTGCAGCAAAGTTTACGTTTTTCTAAGCGTATTCAACCTGCGCATGCTGCTGTATTGATTGCGATTACCCAAGAAGATAATCCACGCATTTTATTGACCCGCCGCTCGCTCTATATGAATAATCATGCCGGTGAGGTGTCCTTTCCCGGTGGCAAACGTGATGCCCAAGACACCAGTAATATCGTGGTGGCGTTAAGAGAAGCTCAAGAAGAAACCGCTCTAAATCCATTTGATGTGCAACTTTTGGGTGATTTACCAATGCAAAAAGCACGGAATGGAATGTTAGTTAAACCGATCGTGGGATTGATCCCGCCTGACGTAAATTTAATACCTCAACCCACTGAAATTGACCGTATTTTTTTTGCATCATTAAGACAGCTTTTAGAAACACCGCCAACGCCATATGAAGTTCGTTTTGCCCAGCAATCGCTTTATTTTCCCAGTTTAAGAATCGAAAACGAAATCGTATGGGGCTTGACTGCACGGATGCTGATTTCCTTATTTCAATATGGTCTGAATTATCAAAAAGAATGGCCTTTTTTATTAAATTCTCCTTCATTTCATTTGGGCCGTGAGCCATAAATCATTTTTAGAAAGTCAAAATAGGATGTTTGATCATGTTGTACAAATTTCAAGGATATAGCCCGAAAGCCACGCATCAACCTTGGGATGGTTGGGTTGCAGAAAATGCAACGGTCATTGGGCAAGTTGAATTAGGCCGAGAAGTGAGTGTCTGGTTCGGAGCCGTCATCCGAGGTGACAATAGTCGTATCAAACTGGGTGATTTTACCAATGTACAAGAAAATGCGGTGCTGCATACCGATGCGGGCATTGAAATGATCATTGGTGATTATGTCACGATTGGGCATCAAGCCATGCTACACGGATGTACCGTAGGTGATAATAGTCTGATCGGAATCAATGCCGTGGTTCTAAATCATGCTGTGATTGGTAAAAATTGCATCATTGGTGCGAATGCTTTAATTCCAGAAGGGAAGGTGATTCCGGATAATTCTGTTGTGATGGGGTCACCGGGTAAAGTTGTTAAGACTTTAGATGAACAAGCGGAAGCACGTCTAAAAATGAGTGCCATGCACTATGCCGCTCATTTTAAACATTTTACTCAACTCGAAGTCGCTGAACTTTAGAACGCTATACATGGTAAGCAAAAAAGCCTCGACGTTTGTCGAGGCTTTTTTATAGATTAAATACAGAAAGCGCTGAGTCTATGGTGGAAAATCTCGCGAACTGCGATGGAGTGGAGTATCATATTCAACGTTTTTTAAGATTAAATTTAATTAAGGTTGCGCATGAAATTACTGGCATTGGAAACTGCCAATGAGCAGTGTTCCGTCTCGATTGTAGATGAAACTCAAGAGCTTTATTTTCAACTCGATTTACGGGCAAAAGCGCAGACACAAACCATTCTCCCAATGATTGAGCAAGGGCTTAATCAAACTGCTATTGAGTTAGCGGGTTTAACTGCGATTGCATTTAGTCGTGGGCCTGGCTCATTTAGTGGTGTTCGTATTAATGCAGCGGTAACACAAGCCTTGGCATGGGCCAATGACGTACCTGTTGTTCCAGTCTCGACTTTGCAAGCTTTGGCTCAAGCGGCGCATCGTGTACATGGTTTGACTGAAGTAACAGCAGTCCTTGATGCTCGCATGCAAGAAGTGTATATCGCAAGCTATCAACTCGATGCCAATGGCATTATGCAGGCTGTAGATGAAGAACAATTATTAAGCTACGCCGATGCCACACCACAGATCAAATTTACTGTCGTGGGTTCTGGTAGTGAGCTCATTCAATCAGAACAAACACAATACAAAGACTTAAGTGCAACAGCACAAGATATTGCTACTATTGCCCGCGAAGCGGCGCAAAGAAAAGCATGGGTGAGTGCTGAACTTGCATTGCCCGTATATTTACGAGATAACGCCTGGAAGAAAATTTCAGAACAAGGCAAGCCATAATTAGGGTTATATATGGATCTTCTACTGCTGCTCAAAGCGGCAATCATGGGTATTGTTGAAGGTATTACCGAATTTTTACCGATTTCAAGTACAGGGCATTTAATTCTGGCTTCAGAATTAATGAACTTTTGGACCAAAGAAAAAAGTGATGTTTTCGTGATCGCGATTCAAATGGGTGCGATTGCTGCGGTAATTTATGAATACTGGGGCCGCCTGTGGGGCGCAGCAACCGGTATGGTGACGGGTGAAGAAAAAGGTCGCCGTTTAGGTTTTGGCTTAATTCTCGCTTCGATTCCAATCGTGTTGATTGGTTTGACGTTTGGTCAGACGGTGAAAGAGCTGCTGTTCAATAACATTGCGATTGCTATGGGGTTGATTATCGGTGGTTTGATCATTATTTGGATCGAAAAAAATCCACCGCAGGTGCGTGCCAAAGAAGTAGAAGATTTAACCATTAAAGATGCGATTTGGATTGGTTTAATTCAAGTTTTATCTTTAATTCCTGGGACTTCACGTTCAGGTGCAACTATTATTGGTGCTATGTTCTTGGGTGTTTCTCGTAAAGCAGCCACTGAGTTTTCATTCTTTTTGGGTATTCCTGTTATTGTCGGTGCAGGTTTGCTGGATTTATATCAAAGCTATGATGTATTTCAAGGCACTCAAGATTGGACTGTGATCGCCGTTGGTTTAATCGTTTCATTTGTCTCTGCATTGATTTTAATTCGTGCGCTTGTCGCTTATGTGGCAAAACGTGATTTCATGATTTTTGCGTGGTATCGAATTGTTTCAGGGTTATTGATTTTGTTGTTCGCATTTACAGGCTGGAAATTATGGTAAGCGAAATCCGCTTATACACAGAACAAGAGTTTCATGAGAAAGCACAGCAGTATTCTGCTGTGCTTTCTTCACGTGGTGTATCTGTAAATATTGAATTGATTGAAAAATTAAACGCGCGTTTTTTACGTTTAAACCCTGAACTTAGTTTGTGTGTCGATGCAGATGGTTTGTGGTTAGCGGCCAATGGCATGAAGATGCAACCCGATTGGACAGCAGAAGTGGGGCGTTTAAAGCGAGCATCTTTAAAGTCTGAGATGATTGCACGTGCGTGTAATTTGGCTGAAAAACCACAGCTTGTAGATGCAACCGCAGGGCTAGGGCACGACAGTCTCTTAATGGCACATCTGGGTGCGCATGTGACTCTTGTGGAACGTCATCCGATTTTATTTACCTTATTGGAAGACTCACATCAACGTGCGCAGAAAGATGCATTTTTAAGTTCGGTTGTGGCACGAATTGAATTGGTCTTTTCAGATTCGGCAGACTTTTTGAAACATTTGTCGACGACCAATCAAATCTTTGATGTGGTTTATCTCGATCCGATGTTTCCACAGCGAGATCAAAACCAGCAAGCCGTCAAAAAGCAAGCTCAGGTCAAAAAACAAATGCAATTATTGCATTTACTGTTACCT
Source organism: Acinetobacter sp. ANC 5600 (assembly GCF_002018395.1). Lineage (NCBI taxonomy): Bacteria > Pseudomonadati > Pseudomonadota > Gammaproteobacteria > Moraxellales > Moraxellaceae > Acinetobacter > Acinetobacter sp. ANC 5600. Next base: position 740,467 of record NZ_MVKW01000001.1, on the reverse strand, counting down.
GAAGATGGTGAAATGGATTTAGGTGATAATTTACTGGATTTAGCACAAAAAATTGCTAAACGTGTTGTGGTTAAACGTCCACGATTGGCGGTTTTTTTAGCGAATCAAGAGCCGCAACATCAGTGGCAAGGTGATGCTTGTCGCTTTGATGCATATTTCCAACATGATCTTGTGACTTAAAATGATATTTGCTTCAATATTGTTCAAAGATTTGTTATATAGTTAAAAAATAGCATTGCTAAAAACGACATCAAGCATAAAATTATTTGTGCAATTAAGCGAGCCAAGGCCACCATCAGAACTCTATGATTGATTTCAAACCCTCCATCAATTTTTGGCATGATTTTAAAAGCAACCAAACTGCGGGGATGTGGTTATTTTTGGGGTCTCGTCGTTCTTTACAAATCGTTCGACCATCGATTTTACAATTGGTGTTTTGGGGGATTTTAGGTGGTTGTGCCAACAGTTTATTTAGTTGGCTCAGCACGGGGCGTATTGGCGAATTTAATGCCCAAGGTCTCATTAGCTACGCATTGTGGCCATTTATTGCTTTAATCGTGGGGATTTTCCTGTCACAACGTGTGAATAATCCACGGTTAATGTTGGTCCCAGCATTGCTCTGGTTGGTGCTTGATACGCACATCATGTTGTTTCAATGTTTGATTCAATATATGGGAGATCTCGATTTTCTCCCATACTTCCTATATGACTACATTCCAACGTTATTCATTATTCTATTTGTTTGGCAAAGTCTAGCTGTCGTTTGGGTATTTTCACGTGAGTTGAAATGGCCATGGTGGGAGCGAGCACTGATTATGGGTGCGACGCTATTTACTTTGGTCGTGTGGCAAGTCTCAGTCAAAGATCAGCCGATTTGGAAAGTGGAAGAAGTTCCACCAAGCTTTGCTGAAGATGCCTTCTATGCTCAAAGCCGTTTGCTTAATAAATCCTTAGACGCAGTGGAATATGGTGAATTTGCCCAATCCCATTGGTACTTCTTAGGGGTGGCGGGTGCGAGTTATCAAGATGTCTTTAAACTGGAAATTGAACGGATTAAAGAACAGTTTGATACACGTTTTGGCACCTATGGACGTTCGGTTGAGCTTATCAATAACCCTGCAACGCGCACTGAAATTCCGCTGGCATCTAAAACCAGTATGGAGTTGGCGCTGCGTCGTATTGGTCAACAGATGAACCGAGAAAGTGACGTCTTATTTTTATATATGACCTCACACGGTTTACCTAATGTCTTTGAAATGGAAAATGCACCTTTGGATTTGGCGCAAGTCGATCCTAAATGGTTAAAAGAAGCCTTGGATGCCTCCGGAATTCGTTGGCGTGTGATTGTGATTTCTTCATGTTATTCAGGCAGTTTTATTCCAGCACTGCAAAATGATAATACTTTAATTATTACTGCATCGGCAGCTGATCGACAGTCTTTTGGCTGTTCGAATGAAGCTGAATACACTTATTTTGGCCGTGCGTTCTTTGATCAGGCGATGCGTGAACAGACCAGTATTCAAGCGGCATTTAATGAAACCAAAGCGACTGTTGCGAAATGGGAAGCAGCGCAGGGTTTCGAACCTTCTGAACCGCAGTGGTCGATGGGGAAAAACATGGCATTAATGTTGCCTCAATTAGAACAACGATTGTTCCCGCCGACGACTACTGCACCCGCTACGACGGTTACGCCTTAAAAGATTAAAAAGTTTAGGATAAAGATCATGGAATTAGTACAACGAAATACCTGTTTTGCGGGTGAGCAGCGTATTTATCAATTGGATTCTTCAAGTTTAAAAACCACGACAAAGTTTTGTATTTTTCTGCCGCAAGCAGCCTTGCAAGGCCAAGCGTGTCCTGCATTGTTTTATTTGGCGGGATTAACCTGTACCGAAGAAACCTTTGCTATTAAAGCGCATGCACAGCGTTTAGCTGCGCAGCTCGGCCTGATTTTAATCAGTCCTGATACTTCTCCACGTGGGGAACAGGTAGCGCAAGGCGATCATTGGGATATTGGGCAAGGCGCAGGCTTTTATATTAATGCAACGGAACAACCGTGGGCCGAGCATTATCAAATGGAACGTTTTCTTACTGAAGAATTGTATTCGCTGGTACAGGCTGAATTTCCGGTACAAAAAGGTGCGATTGGCATATTCGGACATAGTATGGGCGGTCATGGTGCATTAACTTTAGCGTTGAAGCATCCTGACCTGTTTAAATCGGTTTCTGCTTTTGCACCGATTTGTGCGCCGAGTCAGTGTCCATGGGGCGAAAAAGCCTTTAATCAATATCTAGGTTCAGACCGACAGCAGTGGCTTCAGCACGATGCTACAGCTTTAGTGAAATCTAAAGGGGCTTTGTTTAAAGCCATTTTGATTGACCAAGGCATTGATGATCAATTTTATAGCCAGTTAAATCCGATGTTGTTTAAGCAAGCGTGTGAGCAAGTTGGGCAGCCACTCGAACTGCGTGAACATGCAGGCTATGATCATGGTTATTATTTTATTCAAAGTTTTATGGACGATCATTTGCAATTTCACGCTGTCCAGTTGCAAACAGCGGTTCATTAATTCTAAAGCCAGTGGTTAAAAATATTGAGGCATAGCTTGCTTTGATATACGTATAAATAAAGCATGGTGATGAGCATTGCCATGCAAATGAATAAATTCGACATACCAAAAAAAATAATTTAGGGTACTTATGCAAAATTCACAAATGGAAACGCCGCTTCCGCCAGAGCTGCCCGTAATGAATCCACCGAGTCTATTTGGTGAGACAGAACAGGCTGATATTTTGGGAAGAAATTATCATTTTAGGTTTAAAGGTAATGCGTCTGAATATTTCGGTATTTGGATCGTGAATATCTTACTGACGATTGTCACGCTTGGACTTTATGCGCCTTGGGCAAAGGTCCGCCGTTTACGTTATTTTTACGGTAATACTTGGGTGTTTCAGCGTCGTTTTGACTTTACCGGTTTGCCTACAAAAATTTTAGTTGGACGAATCATTGCGTTAGTGGTCTATGGTGGTTTCTCTTTTGCTATAAAGTATTCTTGGGAAGCTTTCTTAGCGGGCTTTGTCCTGATCTTCTTTGCGGTTCCTTGGCTTATTCGATCTACGATTCGTTTCCGTGCTCGCAACAGTAAATTTAGTAATAGCCGATTCTTTTTTTCTGGGACGAATAAAAGCGCGTATTGGTGTTTTGTCAAATGTCTTGCGGTGGTTGTCTTTACCCTTGGTTTGTTTACACCAGTTGCGGTCTGGCTATATAAACGTGAATGTCTGAATCATTTGTATCTGGGTCAGTTAAAATTTAATCTGAATAATACTTGGGGCGATTATATGCGTGCCATGTATGTGCCTTTATTTCTGTTTATGGGCTTTGGTGCATTGCTGGCAGTGATCTTTGCGATATTGTTTGGTAGTTCAGATGGTTTAAATGACGCATCTTATGTCTTCATTATTTTTGGTATGTATTTGATTGGCTATATGTTTATTTGGCCACTCACAGCTGCACGTATTTTTATTACCACTTGGAATAACACCACGTTGAGCCGCAGTCAGTTTCATACGGACTGTAATCAATGGCGCTATGCATGGATTGTCTTGAGTAATTGGTTGGCTAAAATGGTTAGCCTCGGTTTACTGACACCATGGGCAGTTGTGCGACTATATAAATATCAGACTGAATCTTTGCACTTAATGTTGGTCGATGATCCAGACCAATTACAAAATCAAATGCAGCAAGATCACAATGCGATTGCTGAAGAATTATCCGATATTTTTGACCTAGATATTTCCTTATAACGTAGGTGAATTACATGAAAACATCAGTAGTGAATGCAACCTATTATGATGGGAAAGTGTCAAAACCCTTTGTTGCTCAAATCAGCGCAGATGGGGAACATGCTGTGATTGTGCGTTATGGTCAAGACCTAGAACAAACGCAGCACTACACCTATCAAGATATGACGCTGATCGGTGCTTTAGGTGATATTCAGCCAGTGATCGAGTTAAAGGACGATGCTCGTTTAGAGTTTCATCAACCCTTGCCAGAGTGGTTTAATCTCGACGTAAAGTCGCGTTGGCATTCGATTTGGAAGTTGGAGCGTTCACCCTCCTTAATCATTTTTAGTGTGATTTTCGTGGTGGCGTTTGCTTTTGTATTGATTAAATGGGGCATTCCTGTGGCGTCGCATGTGGTGGCCAATCAACTGCCTGAGACAGCGTTAAAGAGTTGGGGGGATCAGGCGGAAAAATATATTATCGATATGACTGAACCCACAAAATTGCCACAAGCACGCCAAGACAAACTGAAGCAAGAATATCAACAATTGGTGGCTGAGAATCGACCTGCGAAGCTATTATTCCGTGGTGGTGGCAGTATTGGTGCAAATGCATTGGCGATACCCAATAACACCATTATCGTGACAGATGAGTTGGTTAAATTAGCGAAAAATGATTATGAGTTAATTGGTGTACTTGCACATGAGCAGGGGCATTTAGTTCAACGCCATAGTTTGCAGCAAAGTTTGTCAGGTTTAGGCATCAGTATTATTTTGTTGATGATCACAGGGGATGGCTCTGACATTCTTACCAGTTTACCGGTTGCTGCGGTGGGTGCGAGTTACTCACGAGACTTTGAATCTGAAGCAGATTTATATGCCCTAAAACAACTTTCAAAACATCAAATTCCAACGGCACATTTTGCAAACTTCTTACAACGTATGGAAGATGAAGCTGATGGTGAAACAGCAAAAGAGAAAGGTGCAGAGGATGAAACTGCCAAAGATCAGAGATCTTGGACAGACTTCTTTGAGTCACATCCAGCGACGAAAGCCCGTATTGATGCAGTTAGAAATTATCAATCACATCAGCATTGAGTGAAAGGCTTTGACAATATGGCGACGTAGACTACGGTTCGCGTTGCCATGTTGCACTGAGTTCTTCTTGTCCCATGCGGATCAAATGATCTAATACCACATGTTCCAATTGATCTAGATTTGTACTTGGATCTTGGGCTGAAATCACCACGTCTAAAAACGCAGCTTGTGGTAAAAGACTGACCTCTGCAGAGGGCAGTTGAATCTTGAATGCAGTATTTTCTCCAATGATCTGTTCATTGACTTCAAATTTATGTTTCCAATGATTGACTAAGCGTTTAGCAACACGTGCTGCTTGGGCGGTGGTGATTTGTGTTGAACTTTTCATAAATGCAATTTTATTATTAAGCCGTCAGTCCTTTAACTTAGCAAAGTACATAGATGCTCGTTAAGTCTAAATATGCAACGCTGTGTTTCTATCCCTGAGATCTTTATCCATATTAATCACTGATGTTATGCACGCAAAAAATAATTTTGCATTTTTAAAATGATATTTAAGTCAATTCGACGGAGTCTTACATCTAGGGCTTAAATAAAGGGATTAGCCTTCGGCTGGAGGTACTCTTACGAAACGATGTTTCTCATTAGGCAAAATGAGAAGCGAAGCTTCACAAGGAAACCATCTTGCGGAGCAATGCTCCTCACCGCAAAACTCGCTCTCTAGCGTCTATTTATTTAAAGTATTGCAAAAAAAAATTGATGAGAAGTCGTGCTATCTCAAACAATTGCGGATGACGTTACCGCGTATCGTTTTTTTATTTGAATCAAATTCCGCTTCTGATGTTACTGCGTAATATCAGTTCATCCTAGGTTTCTTTATTATAGAGATCTCAATCATCGGCATCGAAAAAACGACTAAGGGCATGGGCAGCGAATAGGGGGACAATTTGCTATAATGCGTCAATCACTCCCTTTTCAAAGCTAGGTTTTTCATGTCCAAGCCATTCTTAATCGCACCTTCAATTTTGTCAGCAGACTTTGCGCGCTTAGGTGAAGAAGTTGAAAACGTTCTAGAAGCCGGTGCAGATGTTGTTCATTTCGATGTCATGGATAATCATTATGTACCGAACTTAACTTTTGGTGCGGGCGTTTGTAAGGCATTGAAAAAATACGGCATTAAGGCGCCAATTGATGTGCATCTAATGGTTTCACCAGTAGACCGTATGATTGGTGATTTCTTGGAAGCTGGCGCAGATATCATCACTTTCCACCCAGAAGCGACTGACCATATTGACCGCTCTTTACAGTTAATCAAATCTGGTGGTGCGCAAGCGGGCTTGGTATTTAACCCTGCGACACCTTTGCATTATTTAGACTATGTTTTAGATAAAGTTGACCAAGTATTGTTGATGAGTGTGAACCCAGGTTTTGGTGGTCAAAAGTTCATTCCAATGACTTTGGAAAAGCTGCGTCAAGCCCGAAAAATTATTGATGCTTCAGGTCGTGATATTCGCTTAGAAGTGGATGGTGGTGTTACTCCAGCCAATATTCGTGATATTGCTGAAGCCGGTGCAGACATGTTTGTTGCAGGTTCAGCGATTTTTGGTAAGCCTGATTATAAAGCTGTGATTGATGACATGCGTTCAGAGTTGGCAAAAGTGCATGCTCAAGAGGCTTAACCCTTTGGGTATAAGTTATTCCTCGCTTGTGGATAACTATATGGATAACCGTATGGATATCTGTGTAGATAACTATATGGATAACTTGGATAAATTATAAACGATTGTGCATCAATGGTTTAATAATTAGACGTATTAAGTATAAAAAGGACTCAATTGAGTCCTTTTTTTATGGAGTAAAGTGTTTGAAATACTGTATGTTTATTAATCTATGGTAAATAATTAATCAGTTTAAAAAATAACTTTTATGTTTTAACTGGAAGATATGCGCTGATTTTTATGACAGCGCAATAAATTTAAAACTGTTGTGAATAACTGCACAATTAATTATGCTGTTAGCAACTATTGAGATGCGCTGCGACTGGCAAAACACATCATCGATCGCACTGGATAGTGCTTTTAGATATTTCTGAATGTATCGTTCATGATGGATAAATCGGTCGAGCTGCATGTCATGTTGATACAAATGTCATGTGATTGCATTTGAATCGTAAATAATATCATCATGGTGTTTCATGCGGATTTCGGCTGAACTGATCGCGTGATGTTTCTAAAGATGTATTAATAGGCACATGTTGTCACAGTGCATCATTGGGTTGAATTAGGATACTAAATTGTTCAATTTTTTGCGTAAGCATCTTGGCTTTGCTTGGCTCATGGCGTTTGTCATGGGGTGGAGCAGTGTGGTCAGTGCTCAGCAAAATTTTCAACATCAACAAATGATGAACGCAAATGCCCATCAGGCATCAGTTCATGCAGCACATGCTGATCCTTCGCATTTAAATATGACAAATTGCCATCAAAATCAGCGGCAAGCTGCTCCTGAGCATGCAGCACATCATGGCAAGCAGACGACACCTGAAGTCATTTCAATGATGGATTGTCATCAATCTTTAGATGCGACATCTGCACTGCAAGATGGTCAAGCGCATCATTCAACGACACAAAGTGCAGACTGTCAGGACTGTACACTCGCACATTGCCAAATCAGTACCTCTTATGTCGATAGCGCCTTGGTCGCATTGCAGACCTTCCATGTGCATCACTATGCAGAACCCCCTCGTTTCATTTTTGCTGGACAGCATTTAAAAGGCTTTTGGCAAGAAATTCTAAGACCTCCGCAAGCTTAACCTGAGTATTAAATACGTTTTTTCGTTATTTTATAAAGGTTAAGTCATGTCTAATTTATTTAAATCAGGCCTCGTGCTCGGGGTATGTCTGCTGTCTCCAACGTGGGCATTTGCAGCCATTAAAGAATATCATCTGAATATTGATGAAAAGACCATCAATTTGACAGGTAAAGCGGTCAAAAAAATCAGTGTCAATGGTCAGTTTCCAGCGCCTTTACTGGAGTTTGAAGAAGGCGATGATGCGGTCATCCATGTACATAATCAGCTCAAAAAACAAAATACCTCGGTGCATTGGCATGGTCTATTGCTGCCCGGTTTAATGGATGGTGTACCCGGTTTTAATGGTTTCAATGAAATTCAGCCCGACGGTAGCTTTACTTACAAATTTAAAGTCCGTCAAAGCGGAACCTATTGGTATCACGCGCATTCCAAAGGTCAAGAACAAGACGGATTGTATGGCGCTTTAGTGATTTATCCGAAAGGTAAACAATCACTTGCCGCACATGAACAGACACAACGTGATTATGTGGTCATGCTATCGGATTTTCATGAATCATCTAGCGCTCAGATTATGGCAAATCTGAAAAAGTCTGCCGAATACTATCAAAATCAGCGTGAAACAGTTTCAGATGTATGGACGCAAATTCAACGAACAGGTTTAAAAAACACTTGGAAAGATCGTTCGATGTGGAATCAGATGCGTATGCTGAAAACGGATTTGTCTGATGTCACGGGTTATACGTTTTTAGTAAACGGCAAAACACCACAGCAGAACTGGACGGGGATGTTTAAGCCCAATGAAAAAGTCAGACTTCGTTTTGTAAATGCTGCGGCCATGTCGTTTTTTGATGTGCGCATTCCTCAGCTCAAAATGACGGTGGTCAGTGCAGACGGCCAAGCGGTAAAACCGGTCAATGTCGATGAATTCCGAATTGGTGCTGCGGAAACCTACGATGTGATCGTAGAGCCTAAATCTGCGCACTATCAGATAGAGGCTGAGTCGATCGATCGGACAGGATTTGCGATAGGTACTTTACATGATGAAACGCAGCCTCAGCACTCAGGCATTCACATGCCAAAAGCTCGGCCACGCGCTTTGCTGACCATGGAAGATATGGGCCATGGTTCAATGTCGGATATGGACCATAGCAACATGGGACATACGACTACAGGTTCAACCCAAACTTCAGCAATCCAGCAAGCGAATGCTCATGAGCACAGCGCGCATACTGTCAATCCGTCAAATATTCAGCCGAAACAAGTTCATGATCATGCAGCTATGGGACATGACATGGACCATTCTCCAGTGACTGCGCATACTACTATGCAGCATCCAGATATGCATAAACAGAATATGTCTGATTCAGCGCATGCCAATATGGATCATAGTGTGATGGATCATTCATCTATGAACCACTCCTCAGTAGATTCATCTATGAAACATGATATGCATACAGCGATGGAGCATGCACAGTCTAAAGGAGAGATGCGGGCAGTTGAAAATTCAGCAACGGTTATGGGTTGGGCCAATGCTTCAACACCTGTCGGTGATAAGGCACTGCAATATAGTGATTTAAAAGCGTTAACCCCGCAGCCTGATACACGTGAACCGACGCAAGACTTGGTCATTCATTTGGGTGGAACGATGGAACGCTATATGTGGACCATGAATGGCAAAAAATTCAGTGAAGCTGAACCACTAAAGGTGAAATATGGTGAGCGAATTCGACTGAAATTTGTCAATGACAGCATGATGGCGCATCCGATGCATTTACATGGCATGTTCATGCAATTGGAAAATGGGCAAGTGTCTTCTGAAATGCCAAATAAACATACTGTGATTGTGCCGCCGGGGAAAACTATCACGGCTCTGTTAACGGCCAATGAATTAGGGGAATGGGCGATTCATTGTCACTTGCTGTATCACATGTCTGCAGGGATGATGAATAAACTTGTGGTCGCAAATGTCGCAGAGAATACGAAAACGACATCTGTACCGCAAAAGGAGGTGTCTCATGCGCATCATTAAACCATGCACATATACGTTTCTAAGTTTAGCTTTGGCATCGGTCACTCAAATGACCATGGCGCAAGATGCACATCACAGCATGTCGATGTTAGCTCAACATGAGTCGCATTCCTCACATGATTCGTCGCATCAAGAGATGCAAACAGAGATTAAATCGAGCCAGATGGTGCATACTGCAGAACATGCAGAACATGCAGAACATGCAGAACATGCAGAACATGCAGAACATGCAGAACATGCAGAACATGCAGAACATGCAGAACATGCAGAACATGCAGAACATGCAGAACATGCAGAACATGCAGAACATGCAGAACATGCAGAACATGCAGAACATGCAGAACATGTAGAACATGTAGAACATGTAGAACATGTAGAACATGTAGAACATGTAGAACATGTAGAACATGTAGAACATGCAAATACATCATCTATTGCGTCACGTGCTGCTTCTGCGCAGCATCCCATTGATCATAAGCGTGAACATGGTGGACAGATCTATCAAGCAACTGAGATGGACAATCGATGGCTCAATAATGCCGATGGCCAAGGACAGTTAAAGACCGAAATTGAGAGTCGAATCGGGACCGATGAAAATAAACTCTTCATCAAACTACATGCCGATAAAGCAGAATCTCAAGATGCTGATTATGCGGCTCAATTGATGTATAGCCGTATGATCTCCGACTTTTGGGATGCGCAAATTGGTGCGCGTTATCGGGTCGATGAACATCAAGTGACGGACAAGGAACAGTTAGATGCTGCGGTGGGTCTGCATGGTCTGGCACCGTATTTCTTTGAAACCGATGCTTATTTATATCTTGGTGCAGATAAACAGGTCAGTTTTTCTTTAGAAACCGAACGTGATTTGCTGCTGACGCAAAAATTGATTTTAAAACCATATCTAAACCTAGATGTGGTGCTGAGTGATGACTCTGCTTATGCACAAAAAACAGGACTCAGTTCTGTATGGCTAGGGCTAGAAACACGCTATGAAATCAATAAAAAGTTAATGCCCTTTATCGATGTTGCTTACAGCTACGAAAAAGGAAATCAGCATACGGCATGGCAAGCTGAAACTGGAAGTGAAAAACACTGGTGGTATGGCGCAGGCCTTCGTCTGAAGTTCTAATAGAAAAATAGACCAAATAAAGAGGGCATCATCAACAGGTTTTGGTGATGCCTTTTTTATTTATGAATCTGTCCTTTGAACAGACATGCCATGTTTTTGCGCAATTCATCTGCACTAGAGTTTTACTCAACTGAATAACGCCCTGAATTCGGTCAAAAAATGTAAAGACTGCACTAAAATTCAGCATATTTGCTATACTGAGACAATATTCGGAGGAACGACCTCCCTTACATCTTTGTTCAAAGCCAGTAAGAAAAATCGTCAGGACGACCTGACTCTACTAATATGGAGGAAGGCATCATGGCCTGGGTTGTTCTGGTATTCGCTGGTATTTTTGAAATCGTTTGGGCCTATTCGATGAAGCTCTCAGAAGGCTTTACAAAACTTGGCCCAAGTTTAGTCACTTTATTTTTTATGATCCTGAGCTTTGGTTTGTTGGCCTATGCCATGAAAACGTTGCCTCTAGGAACGGCTTATACTATTTGGACAGGAATCGGCGCGATTGGTTCATTTCTCGTGGGTATTTTTATACTCGGTGAGCCTGCAACTGCCATACGGATGTTAGCCGCAGTACTGATCATTTCTGGTCTAATCTTGATGAAATTATCTTCAAGTTAATATGTTCTAAAGCACAGAGGTAAAAGCCTTTTGTGCTTTTTTTATGGGTAAAAATATGTCTTGGGTTTTATTAATTGTAGCGGGATTGCTTGAGGTGGTCTGGGCATATTGTATGAAAGTCTCTGAAGGCTTTAGCAAACTGACGCCAAGTATTTTGACCATTGTTTTCATGATCGCAAGTTTCGCTTTGTTGTCTTATGCAATGAAATCCTTACCGCTGGGTACAGCCTATACGGTGTGGACAGGCATTGGTGCAGTGGGTTCATTTATCCTCGGCATCGTTGTATTGGGTGAGCCTGCCAATGCCATGCGTATGCTAGCTGCGGTCCTGATTATTTCAGGACTAGTCTTGATGAAATTATCGTCCTCCTGAATAATGAAGTGCTGCGATTTTGAGCTTGGAGTATCTCATGCAACTTTCTTATCAGTTTTTAGATTCACCCGTTGGACAATTAAAACTTGTTGCACATGAAACCGCATTGGTGGCCGTCCTTTGGGAAAATGAAAACTCAAATCGTGTGCGATTGGCGGCTTTGGTTGAAGATCTACAACACCCGATTTTGCTCAAAACCGCACAGCAATTAAATGAATATTTTGCAGGTAAAAGACAGCAATTTGACTTGCCGCTAGACTTTGAAGGCACCGCATTTCAGCAACAAGTTTGGCAAGCTTTACTGACGATTCCTTTTGGAGAAACTCGCAGCTATAAACAAATTGCAGAGCAGATCGGCAATGTCAAAGCCGTACGTGCTGTCGGTGCAGCCAATGGTAAAAATCCAATTTCAATTATTGCACCCTGTCATCGTGTCGTGGGCGCAAATGGAAAATTAGTGGGTTTTGCGGGTGGTCTAGAAAATAAAGATATTCTATTGAAATTAGAAAAAATTTGATTTAGGTAATGTCTCTTGCTGTATTTTACTAAAATGAAACTCGGCTAACTTTAATTCTGTTAACCGAATTTTTAATGTTTCTTGCGAAACATCAAAGAAATTTGCTATTGGAAGACATATTTTTTTGTAATTAATAAGGTTGCAGGGTTGATTATCGATATAAAGTAATGAAAAACCTCTATTTTTAACTTTATGTCTCTCTAATAAATTTAAAAAAATATGTGTCAAAGTTTTTTCAGGCAATAAAAGGCAGCTAGCAAAATAGTTTGCTTGATATTCTATTCGATCTAAATTTAAAGGTAATTCATGCTTAACTTCAATATTTATTGATTTATCAACGGTTTGCTGTTCTTTATTTAGGTGAGTATCATGTTTAAGTACAAAATGCCCAATTTCGTGAGCTAGAGCAAATTTTAATTGTGTTTCGCTAAAATAACTTTTCCCAAAAAGCGTAATAATTTTTTTTTCGAAATTTATTTCGGCAATGGTGTCTATATCAAACAGATCTTTAGTAACTTCTAAAGAAATATCTAATTCTTCCAAAATTCTATGAATTTCTAACTCTCCATATGTATTTTTATATTTGTTATATAAATTTTCAGCTAATACCGAAATTTGTTTTTTTGATAGGTAAGGAACATTTTTTTTAACTAATTTATTGTTTTTTAGTGTTTTAAATTTTAAAGGTTCTAATTTTAGGAGATCATAAATAAATTCTTTAGGGTAAAGAGTGAATCTAGTAGGTGATTGAATAAAGATGTTTCCATATTGCCAACTATTATATTTTTCGTTTGTTAAAGCTGATTCGATTACTTGTTGTAAATCTTTGGATCTTTGTTTTTGACGATTTAAAATTATCTCTGGTTCTGAAGTTGTTTGTACTACTCTCCATAGAGTAATTCCTCTATTTTTAGCAAATGTTAATCCGCCTGATTGAAATCCAACGGTAGTTATACATATTGGACTAATTTTTTGATAACGTATTTGATCAACCTTTGAGGCAAATTCTTCAATATCATCTACAGGAACTTTATGATTGTAATTCTTGCATTCAATAACAAATATTAAAAAAGGATCTGATTGGTTTGGTAGAAATATTTCCAAAACAAGATCGAAATAAATGTTTTTCTCTCTATCTTTGGAATAGAAAGGTTTTTGCTTAGTTAAACGGCATTGTGTAACAGGAAAATGAAAGTAATCTTGCTTAATTAAGGAATTAAAATATTCATATGCAAAATGTTCGTACACATGACCTTTATTAGCCATTTTTCTATAATTTCAATAAGTTTGATAAATTGATTATAATTCAACTGAAAAAATTATGATCAATTAAAATTAAAAGAGATATATATGCAAGATTCCCTTCAACACCTTTATGAATCGACTTTAGATCATCCTGAGCAATACCAAGACTTTTATCAGCAACTTTTATCCAGCCAAGTGTATTGTTTGGGTGAGCGTGATGCTGAGCAGCATTTACATTTTCAATTGATGGAAACGGAGCAAGGCGAGCAAGCCATTCCATTTTTTCTGAGTCTTGAGATGCTACAACAGGATGTTGGTGCAGATGCAGAGTTTGTCATGATCAGTGCTGAAAAATTATTTGCGATTACCAAAGGCGCAAGCTTGGTGATGAACCCGACTTCGGAACATCCTAAAGAGTTCTTGGCAGATGAGATCGACGCAATTTTAGAGTTTGCCAAACAACAAAGCCTTTGAACACTGTAGGTGTAATCAAAGGCTCTGCGGCTACGCTTAGATAGGTGTTTTCACACTTTTTCATTTTCATATTGGGCGATGTGCTTTAAGACTTACATACCGGCTTTGAGTTTTTGCACGATTTCATCAAGTGGTTTGACACGTTTTACTTCATCCCAAAGGAGTTTGGCTTCTGGATAGTGCTTCGACATCATGCCGAGCCATTGTTTATAACGACCGACCATATTCATTTCTTTTTTATACGAGCCATTTAAGAAACGAATTTGTAATCCAAGTAGTTCATGCCATGTAATCAGCGGCTCATCGGTATTACGACGGATACACTGTGTAATGTCAGGAGTGGTCACCGCAGCACGACCAATCATTAGGTCTTCACAACCGGATTCGAGTTGGCACTGTTTGGCATCGGCATTGTTCCAAATTTCACCGTTGGCAATCACATTGATTTTCAATGCTTCACGAATGGGTTGCAACTGATCCCAAAAGGCAGGCGGGGTATAACCATCGGCTTTAGTCCGCGCATGGACTGTAACCCATGCAGCTCCGGCATCTTCGATGGCATGCGCATTTTCCATAGTGAAGTTACGGTCCATATAGCCCAAACGCATTTTTGCCGATACAGGAATATGACTCGGAACAGCATCACGCACAGCTTTGACTAACTCATACACCACTTCAGGTTCATCTAGCAGAACTGAACCACCACGGTGGCGGTTGACGGTTTTTGCAGGACAACCAAAGTTCATATCAATTGCAGGGGCACCAAGTTCTACCGCGCGTACAGCATTTGCCGCGAGCATAGTGGGATTGTTACCTAAGAACTGCACATGAACCGGTGTTCCTGCTGCAGTTTTGCCTTCATTGTTTAGTTCAGGACAATAGCTATGATAAATATGATCGGGCAGGACAGAGTCCGTGACACGGATAAACTCGGTTACACACCAGTCAAAACTCCCCACATGCGTCAACACATCTCGCATAATTGGATCGGTTAAGCCTTCCATCGGCGCAAGAACAAGTTTCACGGTCACACAGCCAAAAATTGAAAAACGGAGTTATACGTGGTTTTGAAAGGGATGTCTAGGTTTTGTGCTTATGGTGACGCGGAATACGAAATGACAAGATTTTATGTAACTATTTGGTGAAATTAGGACCAAAGTCGTAAAGTATTGACTGACATAAAACTTTAACAATAAAATGAGTAAATACATATGGATAGTAATAATAAGAAGATGGCTTATACTGTTGTTTTTTAATGGAATCAACAACATATACTGTGCTTGAATCTTTTAAGATTTCATGTATGATGGCTGCAACTAGAAAAAAAGTATTGTTTCGTAAATTTTCTTTAAGTATCGCAGTGTTAGTCATAATCCTTCGTTTTTTACAGAAATGAAGTTCAATTCTTTATTATTTTCCAAGTTATAGTCAGTCATCATCCAATGGCTAAATCAACAAATTAATAGGTATTATTATGTCTAATACAGTTACTGGTACAGTTAAATGGTTCAACGAAACTAAAGGTTTCGGTTTTATTGCACAAGACAACGGTCCTGACGTTTTTGCTCACTTCAGCGAAATCACTGGTTCTGGCTTCAAAACTTTGCAAGAAGGCCAAAAAGTTTCTTTCAGCATCGCTCAAGGTCAAAAAGGCCCGAATGCTGTAAACATCGTTGCTCTATAATTTAGACGTAATGAAAAAAAAGCGCTGTATAGCGCTTTTTTTATGCCAGTTGTTTTTATATGAATAATCAAGCTATAAAAAAAGAGAGCTGTAGCTCCCTTCTTAATAAAACTTAAGATAGTTTCATCGTCGACTTAGCGGCCCAAAACCATTTCTAAAATAAACTTAGATCCAATAAAGCCGACTGCCAAAAGACAAAAACCAATAATGGTAAAGCGAATAGCTTTTTGACCACGCCAGCCAAAACGATAGTGTCCAATAAGCAAAGCTCCATAGACGAACCATGAAATAATGCTAAAGGCTGTTTTATGTGCCAAATGCTGTGCAAAGAAGTTATCGATGGTGAAGAAACCAAACCCAAGCGCCACGGTCAGTAGTGCAAATCCAGCAATCAATAAATCAAATAGCAAAGATTCCATGGCTTGGAAGGATGGAAGCAGGCTCACCCATACACGCTTTTTCTGCTTGTTTTTTAGTTCACGGTCTTGTAAACGCAAAATAACCGCTTGAATTGTTGCCATCAGCAGGACGGCATATGCGGAAAGTGACAAAATAATATGGATGTCTAAACCCAGTGAATGTTGTTCTATAAATTGATTTTGTCGACTAAATGCAAAGCCCAAAATCAACCCTGTCGCTGCCACAGGAATGCCCAACAGGTTCATTGCAAGCACAGGTCGATAGGTACTAAATAACACACTGAGTAATAGCATGAGACCTGAAGTAAATGACATCAGGTTGAACACGTCATAGTTCACACCCATAGGCGTCAACATGTCGTTATATAAAACACCTGCATGCAATAACATGCCTAAACCAAGTACAACACCAATAAACCAATGGTTCGGCGCACGTTTAGACATTAAATGGCTGAATAAATACCAAAAAGACGTGGTATAAGCGATTAATGCTAGGATCGTGTAAACCAAGGGGAGACTGATCATGTCAAACCTTTTTCAGGATGTTGAATATTCATTTATATAAATTCTGCAAGAACTAAAGTATCCTATAGCATTCTATGCATAAATTTTCTATTTTAAGAAACAATTTTTTGCTCATGGCTATTTTAAGCGGATTTTGCAATGTTTGATACCTTAACAGAACGACTCACGCAGAGTTTAAGAAATGTTACTGGCTCAGGGCAGCTAACCGAAGACAATATTAAAGATACGTTACGCGAAGTACGTATGGCACTTCTTGAAGCCGATGTTGCGTTACCTGTAACTCGTGAATTCATCGCGAAAGTTAAGGAAGAAGCATTGGGCCAAGAAGTGATGACTCAGTTATCACCGGGGCAGGCTTTCGTCAAAATCGTTCATGACGAATTGACCAAAATGATGGGTGAGGCGAATGAAAGCCTAGACCTAGCGGCAAAACCACCAGTTGTAGTTCTTCTTGCAGGTTTGCAAGGTGCGGGTAAAACTACTACTGCGGCAAAACTTGCACGTTTCTTACAAGAACGTCAAAAGAAAAAAGTAGCAATGGTGTCTGCCGACGTTTATCGTCCAGCAGCGATTAAACAGCTACAAACAGTTGCAGGTGAAGTTGGCGCGATTTTCTTTGAATCAAACGCAGACGAAAAACCGATTACCATCGCAAATCGTGCGATTGAGCAAGCAAAAATTCAATTTGCTGATGTCTTGATTGTCGATACAGCAGGTCGTTTACATGTAGACGACGAAATGATGGATGAAATTAAAGAGCTTCATGCAGCGATTAAGCCGACTGAAACATTGTTCGTGGTTGATGCCATGACCGGTCAGGATGCGGCGAATACGGCAAAAGCCTTTAATGATGCCTTACCTTTGACGGGTGTGATCCTGACAAAAACGGATGGTGATGCACGTGGTGGTGCAGCACTTTCTGTTCGTGCCATTACTGGCAAGCCGATTAAATTCTTGGGTATGGGTGAAAAACTCGATGCCTTAGAGCCATTCCATCCTGAACGTATCGCACAGCGTATTTTGGGTATGGGTGACGTACTTTCTTTGGTCGAAGAAGTTGAACGTAAAATCGACAAAGAAAAAGCCGAAAAAATGGCGAAAAAACTGCAAAAAGGCGGTAGCTTCAACTTTGAAGATATGCTTATGCAGTTTGAACAAATGAACAAAATGGGCGGCATGATGGGCTTCTTGGATAAACTTCCAGGCATGAGCAACTCAGGGATTCAAGATGCAATTGCACAAGCAAATCCTGAAAAGCAAGTGAAGAAAATGGAAGCGATTATTCAATCGATGACCATTAAAGAACGTCGTAACCCAGACTTGATGAATCCAAGCCGTAAAAAACGTATTGCAGCCGGTTGTGGTATGGATGTTTCTGAAGTAAATAAACTGATTAAACAACATGCTCAAATGGCGAAAATGATGAAGAAATTTGCCAACCCAACGGGTATGGCAAAAATGATGAAATCATTGGGCAATATGCAAAAACAATTTGGCGGCGGTGGCATGGGTCCATTGTTCGGCAGTAAAGATCCGAAGTAATTTGGACTTAAAAAAAGGCGCATTCAGCGCCTTTTTTTATGGCTAAAATTTGATAAGACCGCATTCAAAAAATTGCTACGAGAATTATAAGTAAGCACTGGATGAAGGAATTTGTATATGAACTGATAAATACCAATTGAGCTAAATCATTACAAAAACATGCGAAATTGACATTGAGACCGTGTAGATGACAGGTCTAAAACAGAGGTGAAAGTTTGCCTAACTGCAAATTGAAAGCTTTACCCAAAATAAGCATCAAATAATGAATACACCTCATACGCCAGAGAGCCAAAACATCTATCTGATTCATGCTCATCAGGCTTCCCCTAATGAGTATTAGTTTCCTTATTGAGACAAAAGCAGCAAGGGGTAGGACATTATTCTTGGCGCATTGATATGGCAAATGCAGTACAACCAGATTTTGACGATTGTTAGAAGTTTATTTCCCTGCAAATACCTAAGCTCGATGAAAATAAAATTATTATAGTGCACAGTTTGGGTTGTCTGACAGCGCTGTATTGTTTGACAGCGCATTTCAGCCAGCGGTAAGGCAAGATTTAAGCGGGCATTTTTATTTCTGGATTTGTATATTCCTTTAATTTTTTTTGAATTAGGCAGCTTTATTTTAAAATGCAAATTGAACCGTCATATGCTGCATCAGCATTTGCCATTGGCCGTGCGTATGCTGTCCAGCAATGATCCTTTTGTTCCGCCACCGTTCACGCTGAAGTTATCAATAGTGATCCAAGGGTGGAACACGGAAGGGAAAATACAGGACTTTTATGACTTCATAATGTTTCCAGAATTGCTGGATATTTTGAATCAGCTCATGAAAGTGTTCTAGCAAATAGTCAAGTTTTGCAAAAATTCACAATTGTTTACCCTCAATCTCTAATTTTTATTTCAGACTGAATTCAAAAAGAGGAATGGAGCATGAAATGGCGCAAGTAATTGTGGTGCATGGCTATACCGCGAGCCCTGAAGAGAATTGGTTTCCGTGGATCGCGCAAAAGGCAAAAAAAGCGGGCGTCAGCCTTAAGGTGCTTCGGCTTGATCCATCAGAAACACCCGTCTTAAATGTGTGGATGAAGCAAATGGATGCGCAGATTGACGTATTAAATGAAAACTCTATATTAATTGCCCATAGTTTGGGATGTATCGCTGCACTGCATTATCTGTCACAAAAACTGCAGCATCAGAACATAAAAGCTCTTGTGCTTGCGGCCGGTTTTAATGGCCGCTTGGGACGTCTAGAGCAGGTGAATCCTTTTATTGATGCAGCTAAAATAGATTTTGACTTGCTAAAACAGCAGGTTGAGCATCGGGTAGTGATCTATTCAAAAGGCGATGAGCGAGTGCAACCCGAATTCAGCTTGGCTCAGGCAAAAAGCCTAGATGCACAGGTGATTGAAGCGCGTCATCAGGGGCATTTTATTGACTCTGAAGGCTGTACCGAATTGCCCGAAGTCTGGGATGCTGTGGAGCCGTATTTGATCCGGGCTTAATCTACGGTTGTTGGCCAATATAGCTTTGCAGGCCTTTTAAAAGCAGATCATTATGGACTTCAGGCGTAAAGCGCTGCAGGTATTTGGCAAATAGCGCAGCATCGCCCCCAGTTAAAATTAAGCGACTGGGATATTTATCAAGCACCTTTTCAATGGTGCTGACCAAACTGAGCAATATGCCATGATGAACAGCGTCGATGGTATTTTTACCAGGAGACAGCTCGTCAAAGATGGCATCTGGAATTTTAATGCCCTTGGTGTTTTGGATGAGCGAATCACGTTGCAAATATAAATTTGGCAAAATATAGCCACCTAAATGTTGTAATCCATCCGTTAAGTCAATGGTGAGTGCTGTTCCACAGCTAATCACACAGTATTTTTGTGCAGGGTCTGTAACTACAGCCAGCATTTGCAGCCAACGGTCGACCCCGAACTTTGTGGTGTCTTCGTATGCACAGCGCAAGCCCGCATATTCGGCATGAACTTTGGCAATGGTGACAGGAACCGCTAAAAATTTAAGAATTTTTTGAATCCGATCATTATTTTTCTTGTCGAGTACCGAGGAAATCCCGACCTGATCTAAGTCCAAACTTTTAAAGTGCTGGATTAAACCGAGTAGGAGTTCGGCAGGCGACTGTAAATGCAGTTCCGCAGCATGTTCTATGATTTGATCGTGTTCAGTAATCCAGTATTTCAGCCGAGTATTACCGACATCGAGCCATAATTTTTTCATCAGTAGGCCTTTGCAATCCTGTTTATGATTGATCTGCTAAACGTAAGCGACCTTGGAAATGATTTTCTAAGCGCTGCGAAGTTTGGATGTTGATCGAACCATCATTTTCAATACCGAGAAAGAGACCTTGGCTTTTGCCTTGTAGGTGTTCAAGCTCAACAGGCTGTTGCATAAATGCAGCATAATGGTTGAATCTTGCAGCGAGGTTATAGCAGTTATGATCGAACCATTCACCTGCAAGTTGAATCGCTGCATAGAGTTCAGCGATTAACTGTAAACGGTTTGGCGAGGGAAGTCCGAGTTCAGATAACGACGTTGCGCGTTGCTCAATTCCTGTGGATGGAATCGGAAATAAGTTCATGCCCACGCCGACAATCGCTTGATGTGGCGAAATTGGTTCAATCAAAATCCCGCCCCATTTGCCTTGTGGGCTATATAGGTCATTGGGCCATTTCACTTGTAATGCGAGATTTTGCAAACTTGGCATTTGTAAGATATTTAAGGCAATTTCGAGTGCAAGCCGTCCATCTATCGCTGTCTGTAAATTCAGCAATGTGCTTAAATAGATATTACCAACGGGTGAGACCCATTGATGATCGCGTTGCCCACGCCCCTGAGTTTGCTCTTCACTGCATACCAAAACATGTTGAATGTCTTTTTTGGCAATCTCACGGACATCGTCATTGGTCGATGTTGTTATGGGCTTCAGTAATAAAACTTCAGGCGGTTGAGGTACTGTGCTCAGCAATTGCTGTAAGTGTCTGGTCTCTAAATCCATTTGAATCTGAGAGTTGTGGAATAATATTGATGGAGTTAATCATATATTTACTGATTGGTGCAATCGCTGGTTTTGCTGCGGGGCTATTTGGTGTTGGCGGTGGTCTGATTATTGTGCCGATTTTATTCATCGTTTTTACCCAACTTCAGTATGATCCCAGTGCGATTATGCACATGGCGGTGGGCACATCTTTAGCCACGATTATTGTCACCTCACTTAGCTCGGTTTCGGCGCATCATAAAAAAGGTGCAGTGCTGTGGAATGTCTTTCGGAATTTGGCACCAGGTTTGGTGATCGGTTCATTTCTCGGTGCAGGCATTGCAGATTATTTATCAGGGCAGGGTTTGCAACTGTTAATCGGCTTTTTTGCGGTCTGGGTAGCCTTTAAAATGTTTCGAGGTGCAGCAACACCTGTCGATCCGAATAAACATTTACCCTCACAAGCCATGCAAATGGTAGCAGGCGGTGGTATTGGGATTGCTTCTGCGATCTTCGGTATTGGTGGTGGTAGCTTAACCGTCCCGTATTTGAATAAAAACGGCGTCATTATGCAAAAAGCGGTCGCGACATCTGCTGCATGTGGTTTACCGATTGCGATTGCAGGGGCCCTTGGCTTTATGTGGTTTGGTCATCATGCCGATATCGAGGTTCCCAATACCATTGGTTATATCCATATTTATGCATTTATCGGGATTAGTGTCATGAGCTTCATTACTGCGAAATTGGGTGCGAAAGTGGCTCATATGTTGTCGCCATTTATGCTAAAGCGTTGTTTTGCATGTTTATTAACAACAGTCGGCTGCTATTTTATTTACCAAGGTATGCAAGCCTTTGGCGCATGATTGTCCGTTTTGACTGAAAAAATTGGCTTTGTTGACACAAGATTGTCAGACAATGTCATGTTCAATTAGGTTGCTTATCGTTTCTAATGTAAATAGATTGAGTGTAAATCTGAACATTGCATCTTATAAAAAAAAGATAGGAACAGTATGCAACAACAAGAAGCGGACAGTTTGTCAGAACAAATTGCCAAACACATCGGTGAACAAATCATTCGCGGTGAGTTGGTCGAAGGCGAGCGTATTCAGGAACTCAGAATTGCGGCCGAATTGGATGTGAGCCGTGGCTCTGTTCGTGAAGCTTTATTGATTTTAGAACGGACCCAGCTCATTGAAATCTACCCGCGACGTGGCGCCTTAGTCTCTGAAATGTCGGCTTTACAAGTGCGCTCATTATTTGATATTGCAGCATTATTGTTGGGCCAAATTGTGCATCGTATGGCGGAAACGTGGCGCAGCCATGAAGCTGAGCGTATTCAGTTATTACTTGAACAATTAGACGTGGAAACTCGCCAAGGCAATACTGAAAAGTTTTATGATCTGATTTTTCAGGGCATGGCTCGTCAGCATGAAATGGTGGGAAATACCTACCTGATGCGTTATTACCAAGAATTGTTGCCATCACTCAGACGCAGTTATTTTCTGACACTAAATATTTCACGACGTGAACTACAAGAATCTTTTGATTTGTTTAAATTAGTGACTGATGCAGTTTTAATCAGAAAATCACATCAAGCCACTTTATTTATGGAAGATTTTTGTCGACACTTACGCAACCTTGTGTTGGAATCACTAACACGGATGAAACAAATCGAATTAGCGTGGGCGAGACGTTCACGCCGCTGATCAGGACATTATGCGTTTAAGCAGTTTAAAACTTTCCGGCTTCAAATCTTTTGCCGATAGCACAACTCTAAAATTTGAAGGCAACCGTAGTGCGGTTGTTGGACCGAACGGCTGTGGTAAATCCAATGTGATTGATGCCATTCGCTGGGTTATGGGGGAGTCCAGTGCCCGTCAATTGCGTGGTGGCACCATGCAAGATGTTATTTTTACCGGAACGGCAAAGCGTAAACCAGTCGGGATGGCGAGTGTTGAACTGCGTTTTGATAATACCTATGGCAAGCTAGGTGGCGCTTATAATGCCTATACTGAGCTTGCAGTTCGTCGTCAGGTCAATCGTGATGGTAAATCCGAATATTTCCTCAATGGCACTAAATGCCGCCGTCGTGATATTACCGATATTTTCTTAGGCACCGGTTTAGGTCCACGTTCGTATGCGATTATTGAACAGGGCATGATCAACCGTTTGGTCGATGCCAAACCTGAAGAAATGCGTGTGTATATTGAAGAAGCCGCAGGGGTTTCTCGCTATCAAGCTCGTCGTCGTGAAACTTTACACCATCTAGAACACACCACTCAAAATTTAGAACGTCTCGAAGACATTGCATCAGAACTGAAGTCTCAGCTGAAAACCTTAAAACGTCAGTCTGAAACGGCGGTGCAATACAAAGAATTAGAAACCCAAATTCGTACTTTTAAGATCGAAGTGTTGTCTTTCCAATGTGAGCAAAGTACGCGTTTACAGCAAGAATACACGCTTCAGATGAATGAGCTCGGGGAAACCTTCAAACTGGTGCGTTCTGAGCTAAATACTCTAGAGCATGACTTATCTTCCACCAGTGCTTTATTTCAACGGCTTATTCAACAGTCCACGCCATTACAAAGCGAATGGCAACAGGCGGAAAAGAAACTGTCTGAGTTGAAAATGACACTGGAGCAAAAGCAGGGTTTATTTGCACAAAATTCGGCAAGTTTGGTGGAGCTTGAGAAGCAAAAAGCTCAAACCAAAGAACGTTTACAGTTATTAGAGTTACAACTGGAAACGCTACAAGAACAGCAAGATGGATTTGTTGAACAATTACAGCGTCAAGAAAGCAGTAGTCAGGAACAGACCCAGCAGTTAGCCGATTTGAAAGCTCAGCATCAACAAGCGGTTCAACAATTTGAACAATGCCGTGGGCAAGTCGAAAAGCAGCAACAGCAAAAGCTACAGATGTTGGCGCAGAGTGAACAATTGACCAAAAATATTGGTCGAATTGAGCAACAGCGCGAGACCCTACAACAGCAACGAGGTCAAATTCAGCATCAGGCGCAGCAAGATGAGTTGGAGCAGTATCAGCAAGATAAGCAACAACTCGAACAGCAAATTGTGCAACAAGAGCTGGTGATTGCCGAAACGCAAACACAGCTTGCAGCTGCACAAGAACAGCAGGCACAGCACAAAAATACGGTGCTGCAGCTAAAGTCAGAAATACAGGTGCTGTTGTCAGAGCAGAAAAACCTAAATCAATTGATGATTAAAGCTAGTCCAAAGCAGCAAAGTCAGCGTCAACATTTAATGCAGCAGTTGCAGTTGAGCACACAAGGTAAACAGCATGCACAACTGGTCGAGAAATTTTTGTCTAAATGGCTGAGTGCCCAAGTCTTGGGACACAGTGATAATTTTCAAGACAGTGTTGCACGTCAGGTCAAAGGCAGTCAGCACACCGCAGCACAAATCGTTGGATTAGATGCTTTGGCGACGTGGATTGAAGCACCACAGCTTTCAATCTGGCAGCAAGTCGCAATTGCCGAAACATTGCCGATGGCATTGAGCCATCAGGCTAAACTGGCTGCTGGTCAGTCGATACTCACGCTCGATGGTTATCATGTCGGTGCAGATTGGGTGATTGGTCTAGATTATGATGAGGACAGCCAAGCAGGGCAAGGTGCATTGAGCCACCGTATTCGCTTAGATGAATTGACTGAATTACTTGCAGAGCAGCAGCCAAAGCTAACGCAACTAGAAGGCCAATTGCCTGAGTTGCAAAATGCCGTACAAGCTTTACAGCAAAATCTGCAACAGCAACATAGCCAATTAAAAAATTGGCAAAAAGACATTCAAAATGCTGATGTTGCCATTGCGAAGGTACAAAGTTCCAATCAGGCTTTTGCATTACAAAAGCAGCAGTTAGAAGATCAATTACAGCAACTTGAAGCACAGCTTGAAGAAGATGCCATGCAAAAAGACGATTTGGAAATAGATCTGCATGCGCTGACGATGAAGCTTGAGCAAGCTTTGCCCAATTATAAGACCTTGCAATTCCAAGTTGAGGAATTGAGTCTAGCGCTGGAAAGTGCTCAGCAAATGGCATTACACAGTCAGCAAGAATTGGAAATCGTGCGTCGTCAGTCTGTACAGACGAAACAACAGATTGAATTATTAGAAAAAGACACGGTCTTTTTAAAAGCGCAAACTCAGCAAATTCTTGGACAGATGGAACAGGCGAAGAAATTTGTCGATCCAGTACAGTTAGAATTGCCTGCGCTTGAGTCACAGTATTCTGAACAGGCTCAAGTCACTGAACGTTTACAAAAAACCTGGAATGACTGGCAGCTTGAACTCAATAATGTTCAGAGCAAACAACAGACATTGACGGAACAACGCCATTCACATCAACAGCAAGATGAAAAATTGCGTACGCAATTGGAAGAAAAGCGTTTGGCTTGGCAATCCGCGCAGTCTGATTTGCAGCATTATTCTGAACAGCTGAAAGAAATGAACAGCGAAATGCTGACGGGCTTAAGCATTGATGTGGTATCCCATCAGCAAAAACTCGAAAAAGCACAGCAGCAGTTTGATAAATTGGGTGCAGTCAACTTGGCTGCGGCAGAAGAATATACTGAAGTTTCTAAACGCTTTGATGATTTAAGCCACCAAATTGATGACTTGCAAAAGACCGTTGAACAACTGCAAGCTGCGATGAAAAGCATTGATCAGGAAACGCGAAAGCTGTTTATGACCACTTTTGATAAGGTCAATGCAGAACTTCAAGAGTTGTTTCCGAAAGTATTTAATGGTGGTGAAGCAAGTTTAAGCCTTGAAGATGGTTGGCAATCAGGTGTAAAACTGATGGCACGACCACCGGGTAAACGAAATAGCTCTTTGGCATTATTGTCAGGTGGTGAAAAGGCACTGACCGCATTGGCTTTGGTTTTTGCGATTTTCCGCCTAAATCCTGCACCATTTTGCGTTTTAGACGAAGTCGATGCACCTTTAGACGATGCAAATGTAGGAAGATTTTGTAATCTTGTAAAAGAGCTTTCAGAACAAGTGCAATTTATCTACATTACACACAATAAACTGGCTATGACAATGGCAACTGACTTACTTGGTGTGACCATGCCAGAACCAGGAACTTCAAAATTAGTGACTGTGAATATAGAGTAAGCCAAAGAATACGGTTTAGCTGCGGAGGCATAACATGGAAATCACCACTATAGCTGGGATTGTAATCGCTGTAATTATCATGGTTGTGGGTATTCGAATGATGTTTCGTAAACCTGCAGATGCAGCGCCATCACTTGACACCGAATTACATATTGATCCTGATAGTCAGCAACCTGTTATTCCGCGCCATGTACGCAATCAGTTAAATACACCTGAAACCACGCAACGTGTAGAGCCGACTTTGGCTGAGGAAAAAGTCACAGCGGTTGAAGCGACTGAAACTGTTCAAGCGAATGTAACGCCAGAAGCAACGGCAACGGAACCAACTGAGCAGAGCGTTGAAGCTAAGACTGAGGCGACTACGACAGATCCCGTTTCAGTTGAAAACGCTCAAACTGCAACAGAAGACAGTACATTGTCTACAGAAGCAACTGAATCTACAACTGTTGCATCTGTAGCCGCCGATGCCAATCACGCAGCGACTGCTGCGACGGACGTTCAGGCTGATGCTGTTCCTGCAGAAAAAGCCCCGGAATTTAGTGTAAATAGCGCAATTGAAAAAGCTGAAATCAGCGATTTTGATGAAGAAAGCAGTATTTTGGATGCGCATTTACATGAACAAAAAATTGTTGATGAAGAAAGTGCTTTAGCGACTGCGGAAACTTATATCGCCTTAAATGTGTTCCCGGATAGCCGTGCCTTGTCGGGTGAAAAAGCATTAAAAGTGTTACTCAAATACGGCCTGCGTTTTGGCGAAATGGCCTGTTTCCATCGCTATGATGAAGAAGGTACAAAGTTATTATTCTCTGTATTGCAAATGAATAATGATGGCGCTGCGCAAGGTTTTGATCTTGAAACTTTATCGACTGAAGAAGTAAAAGGTTTGGCTTTCTTCTTAGCGCTGCCACACAGCGATGTACAAAATGCCTTTGATACCATGGATAGCATTTCACGTCTAATTGCCCGTGAAATTGACGGTACTGTGTATGATCAAAATAACCAAGAATTTACACCGCAGATGCGTGAACATTGGCGTCATCAAGCGATTGATTATCGTCAAGGTCAAGCTATCGAAGTCTAAGCGTCTTTGATTGAAACTCACCGAGTGGGTTTCTATAATAGCAACAGATAATGAAATTTGAGGGCGGAGCATGAACCGCCCTTTTTTATGGTGAATGTATGACACAACAATCCACTGTCGTTGCACAGATGCGACAACTGATTCAACTCTTGGCGAAGCATAACCATGCCTACTATGTCATGGACACGCCAGAAATTGAGGACAGTGAATATGATCAACTTTTTCACCAATTAAAAGCTTTAGAAGAGCAATACCCTGATTTAGTACAACCTGATACACCAACTACAAAAGTGGGTGGAAAGGCCTTGTCTAAGTTTGAATCTGTAACCCATGCAGTACCCATGTTGTCATTGGGTAATGTGTTTAATGCAGAAGATTTATTTGCCTTTGCACGCCGCGTAGAAGAGCGCTTGCCGAATCAAAAAATTGAATATGATGTCGAATTAAAATTTGATGGACTGGCCATTTCTCTCTGGTATGAAAATGGCATTTTAGTCCGTGGTGTGACACGGGGTGATGGTGAAACTGGGGAAGACATTACCCAAAATGTAAAAACCATTCGTAATTTACCTAAAGTACTGACCTCTACACAGACTGAAATTCCAAGTCTGCTTGAAGTCCGTGGTGAAGTTCTGATGCCAAAATCAGGCTTTGAAAAGCTTAATGCTGAAAACGAAGCCAAAGGTGAAAAAACCTTTGCCAATCCACGAAATGCAGCAGCAGGAAGCTTACGTCAACTCGATCCTGCAATTGCGGCTTCACGTCCCTTGGCTTTTTATGCTTATGGCATTGCACAGTGCGAACCACATCATGGGCAAACCACCATGTCTGCAAGTCTTGAGTGGCTGACACAGTTTGGTTTTGCTGTCGGTGAACGTCACTTTATATGTGACAGCATTCAGGACGTACAAGCTGCATATGAGCAAATGATCATTGATCGTCCAAGCCTGAGCGTTGAAATTGATGGCATGGTGATTAAGGTAAACAGCCTGAAGCAACAGCAAACACTGGGCTTTTTAAGTCGTGAACCGCGCTGGGCAACGGCATATAAATTCCCTGCAGTTGCAGCGCTCACGACGGTTGAAAATATTGATTGGCAAGTGGGGCGTACAGGGACTTTAACCCCAGTCGCACGTTTAAACCCTGTGGCAGTCGGTGGTGTGACGGTTTCTAATGTCACTCTACATAATATTGGTGAAATTCACCGTTTAGATGTACGTGTCGGTGACACAGTCAGTGTTTACCGTAGTGGTGATGTGATTCCCAAAGTGGAAAAAGTATGGACTGAATTCCGTCCTGTAGATACGGTAGAAGTTCAGTTACCTGCATGTTGTCCAGTCTGCGCATCTCCAGTGGTGATGCCAGAAGGTGAAGCCTTGGCACGTTGTTCAGGTGGATTGTACTGTGCTGCACAGCGTATTGAGGCGATTCGTCACTTTGTATCGCGTAAAGCTATGGACATTGAGGGCTTAGGCGACCGTTGGGCGGAATCTCTTTTACATTTGGATCTGCTCAAAGATGTTGCTGATATTTATAGCTTGCATGCGCATCGTGAAAAATTACTGACTATTGAAAAAATGGGCGAGAAGTCGGTTCAAAACCTCATCGATTCTATTGAAAATAGTAAGAAAACGACACTAGGCGCATTTATTTATGCACTTGGCATTCGAGGCGTGGGTGAAACCACGGCACGCATGCTCGCCAATACCTTCCAAACCTTTGATGCGATTCGTCATGCAGATCTCGAATCCTTGAAAAAAACGCCAGACGTTGGTGATATTACCGCTGAATGGATTGTCGACTTTTTCCAAGCGCCGCATAACCTCGAAGTGGTTGATCGTTTGTTGGCAGCTGGGATTCATTGGGATGCACCTGTTGCACCAAGTCGTCAGCCGCTGAATGGCGAGAGTTGGGTGATTACTGGAACATTGAGTACCATGGGGCGTGATGAAGCGACGCAAATGCTTCAAGCCTTAGGCGCACGTGTCAGTGGTAGTGTTTCGGGTAAAACCAAATGTGTAGTTGCAGGTGAAAAGGCAGGTTCTAAATTAGAAAAGGCTGAAAAGTTGGGTGTACCTGTGATGAGTGAAGAGGAGTTTATTTCCTTTGTACAACAGCAAAATGCTTCTTAAGTATTGAAAAATTTAACCTGAAAACGTAGTTACTTTTGAACAAACGCCTGATGCATTGCATTGGGCGTTTTTATTTTCGGTGCTTAACATGATTGAGTGAGCGTATCAGTTGTTGGTGATAGATCAGACAGTATTCCTCAACATTACTCACGAAATATTTTGCTAAAGCGTGAATGTATTGAGATACAATTTTAGCCATAAAAAAAAGCAGCTCTTATGCTGCTCTTTTTATTCAGTGATCACATTATTCTTGATCAACTTTCATTGGTTTTACATCCATTTCTTGATATGAAACAAACTTAGTTTTGTGTTTCCACTTATAACCGAACCAAATGGCAAGGAATAAGAAAATACCAATATAGGTAGAAACGACGGCCAACCATTCACCATCTAAAACGGCTTGATAGTTCTGACCAAGGACCACGATGGCACACAAAATAAAGGCAAACCAAGGTGCAAATGGGAAGAATTTTGCACGGTAAGCAAGATCTTCCAATTTATTGCCTTGAGCCAAGTAGCCTTTACGGAAGCGATAATGTGAAACTGCAATACCAAGCCACACAATAAAGCCACACATACCTGACATGTTCAGTAACCAATTAAAGACCGCTTGTTCACCGATAAAGGTGGTTAAGAAGCACAGTGCTGCAATCGCTGTTGTTGCATAAAGTGCATTCATTGGTACACCACGTGCATCTAAGCGACCAAAGACTTTCGGCGCACTGCCTTTACGTGCCATATCAAACAGCATACGAGTAGAGGAGTACATACCAGAGTTACCCGCTGATAAAATCGCAGTCAAGATCACCGCATTCATCACCGATGCAGCAAAGGCAAAACCTGCTTTTTCATACAGTAAGGTAAATGGTGATAGTGCAATATTTTCAGTAGATGCTGCTTGTAATAAACGTGGGTCATCATAGGCAATGAGAGTGCCGATAATGAAGATACACACGATATAAAACAACAAGATACGCCAGAAAATTTGCTTGATGGCAATAGGAATGGTCTTTTCAGGATCTTTCGATTCACCTGCAGCCACACCAACCATTTCAGTCCCTTGGAAAGAGAAACCAGCAATCATGGCCACACCAATCAAGGCAGATAAACCGCCGACAAATGGGGCTTCACCCTTGGTCCAGTTGGCAAATGTTTCTACGCCCGGTGTCAGCATGATTTTGCCAATCATAAACAGGCCGATAATGATAAAGGCAACAATTGCGAGCACTTTAACAAGCGAGAAGAAGAATTCGGATTCACCGAAGCCTTTTACGGTCAGCGCATTAATGGCAAAGACGATTGCGAGGAAAATCGCACTCCAGTAAAAGCCCGGAATATCAGGAAACCAGAATTTCATAATGAATTGGACTGCAACCAATTCAAATGCCACGGTAATCGCCCAGTTATACCAATAGTTCCAACCCAAAGCGAAGCCGAAACCACCCTCGACATATTTGGTGCCGTAGGTAAAGAATGCACCCGAAGTTGGGTTATGTGTTGCAAGCTCACCTAAGCTGGTCATCAAGAAGTAAATCATGATACCAATTAAGCAGTATGCAAGCAGGGCGCCACCCGGGCCTGCATTGGCAATGGTTGCACCTGAGGCAAGGAATAAACCTGTACCAATTGATCCACCAATTGCAATCATGTTGAGATGGCGAGCACCCAACTTACGCTGAAGCTGAGCTGGTTTTTGAGTTTCGCTCATCATTGTTCCTTAAGATTTTTTTGCGTGCTCGCAAACAAGACTTTAAATCCTTGTTGGTCGGCTTTGATTGTACATTGACCATAATGTTGCTCAATTAAAGTCGGATAATTGAGGAATCGGTTGGCAACAATCCAAAGCTCACCCCCAGACTTCAAATGTCTGCGCGAAGTTTTGCATAGATTTTCACTGGCATTGTAGTCGGTTTGAATCCCTTGATGGAAGGGTGGATTGCTGACTATGGCATGTAAAAATAGTGGTGCATCCTCGATTCCTGTGACCGCTTTAATCTCAAGTTGTTCAGGTTCAAGCAAATTTTGTTCAAATGTCATTTGTGTAGAAGCCAGTGCAAAAGCATCTACATCCATGGCAAAGATACGATTTTTAGGATTCAGTTTGGCTAAATAAGCACTGATGACACCCGCACCACAGCCGAAATCAGCAATTTTGCCCGAAGTGACTTGTGATAAATAAGGCAATAAGGTAGCCGTACCCACATCTAAACGGTTCTGGCTAAATACGCCCGGCAGTGCGCAAATCGTAAGCTCACCATTTGGAGTCTCAACTGGATATTTTTGCACCCAATCTTGTAGTGGCTTGAGTGTTACAGTTTTTTCTAAGAGGGTTTGCCACATTTGACAGTGACGCGCACTATCAATTTTTAGGGTTTTACCAAAGGGTTGTAATTGTTTTGCTGCGCGTTCAACACCGCCTTTTTTCTCACCCACGAGGAAAATAGACGCACCTTGAGCAAGGTGACTTGCCACATTGTGTAATAAATAATTCAGCAGTTCTTTTGATTTAGGAACAAAAATAACCGCTTGATCAAACTGACCTTCAGGAAAATCGACACCAAAATGGACGTTTGACTGTTGATTTTGAAAGTACTGAAAATCATTAAAATTCCAGCACCAAATCGATGGCTTAATATTGTCATTCAATTGACTGAGTAAGTCATCTGTCGGTGCATTTACGAAAAGCACGCGATCTTGTAATAAATCGATCTGTCGTATAACGACTTCACTTGTGAGATCCATAGATTTCTCCATCATAAAAAACACTGCCTAGGGCGGAACCTAGGCAGTGTTCTTTGACAAATGAACTTACTTCTTCACTTCAGGAAGAACAATATTCAAAATAAGGGCAGCGATACCACCAGTGGCAACGCCTGAACTGAAGATATTACGGAACAATTCAGGAAGATGTTCAAGGATTTGTGGTACTTGTGCAACACCTAGACCCAATGCTAATGAAATCGCAATGATTAATAGTGCGCGGCGGTCTAAATGAATGCCTGACAAGATATTAATACCCGAGGCAGCCACGGCACCGAACATGACCATTACAGCACCACCAAGCACGGCTTGTGGAACTGCCTGAATGACACCTGCTACAGCAGGAAGTAAGCCTAAAATAACCAATAGGGCAGCAATCCAAATGCCTACATAGCGGCTTGCAACACCTGTTAACTGAATAACACCGTTGTTTTGCGCAAATACAGAACTTGGGAATGTGTTAAAGATACCGGCAAGGAATGAGTTTGCACCATTCACCAATACACCACCTTTAATACGCTTCATCCATTCAGGGCCATCTACAGCTTGATTTGAAAGCTTAGAAGTCGCGGTAATATCGCCAATCGCTTCCAAAGATGTCACAAGGTAGATAAATGCCATTGGAATAAACAAGCTCCAAGAGAAGCTTAAGCCAAAGTGCATCGGTGTTGGAATTTGAACCAGTGGCGCATCTTTTAAACCATCAAAGTTTAAATGACCCATAAAGCCTGCAAGGATGTAACCCACGACTAAGGCAATTAGGATGGCAGAACTTTTTACCCATGTAATACGCACACGGTTCAATAAAATGATCAGTGCCAAAACGGTACATGACATGATGAGGTTGTCTGCATTGGCAAATGTTTTATCGCCCATGGCTTGATAACCACCACCCATGCTGATCAGGCCTTCTTTAATTAAAGTCAGACCAATCAATAGCACCACAATACCTGTTACCAATGGGGTAATCAGTTTTTTCACCCAAGGTAAGATTCGTGACACACCCATTTCAATGAATGAACCCGCGATCACCACACCAAAGATAGATGCCATAACTGCTTCTACAGGTGTACCTGCCGCAACCATTGCAGAACCAATACCGATAATAGGACCAATAAAGTTAAAGCTGGTTCCTTGTACAATCAGGAGACCTGCACCAAATGGACCGACTTTTTTACATTGTAAAAAGGTTGCGATACCAGAGATCACCAATGACATCGACAGAATCATATTGGTGTCTTCTTTTGACACACCAAGTGCCAAACAGATCAGCAGACCCGGCGTCACAATTGGGACAATAATGGCCAATAAATGTTGGAACGCAGCGAGAAAAGCAATAAAAGGTTTTGGTCGATCATTCAATCCATAGACTAAATCGAGTTGATCTTTTGCTTCGGGAGATTGGTTTAAATCAGACATGCGGCACTGAAAATTAAGGCTAGGTGGCGCTATTCTAATCTGTTTACACAGCTTTACAAAACCAAAAGCGTACCAGTCGTCAAAAAAAAATGCGATTGTCAATAAACTGTCACTACTAAAATCTATATTTTTTCTGTATAATTTGCCCTCAAACTTTAGGCGTATCGAATTCACATGTCAGATATTAAAACTCTCCGTAACATTGCCATCATCGCGCACGTCGACCATGGTAAAACTACTCTTGTAGACAAACTTTTACAGCAATCAGGTGCTCTTGGCGATCGCGCAGGCGAGATCGAACGTGTAATGGATTCTGGCGCTATTGAAAGTGAACGTGGTATTACCATTCTTGCAAAAAACACTGCAATCAAATGGTTAGACAAGCGTACTAACACTGAATACCGTATCAATATCGTGGATACCCCGGGACACGCCGACTTCGGTGGTGAAGTAGAACGTGTAATGTCAATGGTTGACTGCGTACTTCTTCTTGTTGACTCTCAAGAAGGCCCAATGCCACAAACTCGTTTTGTAACGCAAAAAGCGTTCGCACGTGGTTTGAAACCAATCGTAATTATTAACAAAGTCGACAAGCCAAACGCTCGTCCAGACTGGGTAATTGACCAAGTATTCGATTTGTTCGACAACCTTGGTGGTTCTGACGAACAGTTAGACTTCCCAGTTGTATATGCTTCAGGTCTTCGTGGTGTGGCTGGTCCATCTCCAGAAGAACTTGCTGAAGACATGACTCCATTGTTCGAAACAATTGTAGACATCGTTGAACCACCAGCGGTTGACGTTGACGGTCCATTCCAAATGCAAGTGTCTTCACTTGACTATAACAGCTTCGTAGGTGTTATCGGTGTTGGTCGTATTCAACGTGGTTCAGTGAAATTAAACACTCCTGTAACTGTAATCGACAAAGACGGTAAAACACGTAACGGTCGTATCTTAAAAATCATGGGTTACCATGGTTTAGAGCGTATCGATGTTGAATCAGCTTCTGCTGGTGACATTGTTTGTGTAACGGGTATTGATGAACTTCATATCTCTGACACAATCTGTGATCCAAAAGCAGTTGAAGCTTTACCTGCACTTTCTGTAGACGAACCTACAGTATCGATGACTTTCCAAGTAAACAACTCACCGTTTGCTGGTAAAGAAGGTAAATTCGTAACTTCACGTAATATCCGTGAACGTCTAGATCGCGAATTGATTCACAACGTAGCATTACGTGTTGAAGATACTGACAGTCCTGACCGTTTCAAAGTATCTGGTCGTGGTGAGCTTCACCTTTCAGTTCTTATTGAAAACATGCGTCGTGAAGGCTTCGAAATGGGCGTATCACGTCCACAAGTAATCATCAAAGAAATTGATGGTGAAAAACAAGAGCCATACGAAAACGTAACGTTTGACGTTGAAGAGCAGCACCAAGGCGCTGTAATGGAACAAATGGGTCACCGTAAAGGTGAAATGACCAATATGGAAGTTGACGGTAAAGGCCGTATCCGTATTGAAGCAACAGTTCCTTCACGTGGTTTGATTGGTTTCCGTTCTGAATTCTTAACTATGACTTCAGGTACAGGTATCATGACTTCAAGCTTCTCGCACTACGGTCCAATGAAACAAGGTACTGTTGCGAAACGTCAAAACGGTGTGTTGATTTCTATGGTTCAAGGTACTTGCTTGGGCTATGCACTATTCAGCTTACAAGACCGTGGCCGTCTATTCGCTAAACCTCAGTTAGAAGTTTATGAAGGTATGATCGTTGGTATTAACTCACGTTCAGACGACATGACTGTTAACCCAACTAAAGCGAAACAGCTAACTAACGTACGTGCTTCTGGTACTGATGATGCGTTGACTCTTGTTCCGCACATTGAATTTACGCTTGAACAAGCGCTTGAATTTATTGAAGACGACGAATTAGTTGAAGTAACGCCTAAGTCAATCCGTATCCGTAAACGCTGGTTGACTGAAAACGAACGTAAACGTAACCGTAACGTTTAATTTTACAGTTTCAAAAAAACCGCTGACTTAGGTTAGCGGTTTTTTTATGCATGGGCGTTTTGAATAAAAATGCAAAAATTGAATGACTTTATTCATTTAATTCGACATGCATAATTTTGATAAATCCTTTTTAATAGAATGTATTACCAAAATCA
Source organism: Acinetobacter sp. ANC 5600 (assembly GCF_002018395.1). Lineage (NCBI taxonomy): Bacteria > Pseudomonadati > Pseudomonadota > Gammaproteobacteria > Moraxellales > Moraxellaceae > Acinetobacter > Acinetobacter sp. ANC 5600. The sequence continues at coordinate 704,592 of NZ_MVKW01000001.1, read as the reverse complement.
AAAATGTTTTGTGTGAATTTTTATACATGGCATTTAGAATCTAATAAAAACCAAGTAAATTAGGTGGAAATAGTTATACAGATATAATGTATACTTCGTCACAAAATTAAAGCTGAAAAAATTTCTGGAGATCACATGAGTATTATTCAAGAATTTAGAGAATTTGCCGTAAAAGGCAACGTGATGGACTTGGCTGTAGGTGTCATCATTGGTGGTGCTTTCGGTAAAATCATCGATTCAATGGTAAAAGACATTATCATGCCTTTTATTTCTTGGATCCTTGGTGGTGACGTTGATTATTCAAATTGGTTCTTAGTATTGGGCGATAATCCAAATAACCTCACCACGCTCAAAGCTGCACAAGATGCAGGCCTTAATGTGTTGGCTTACGGTAACTTCTTAACTATCTTAATCAACTTCTTGCTTTTGGCATGGGTCGTATTCTGGTTAGTGAAATTGATGAACAAATTGCGCCGTCAAAAAGTTGAAGAGCCAGCTCCAGAGGCGACTCCAGAAGATATCGAATTACTTCGTGAAATTCGTGATGAATTAAAACGTAAAGGTTAATCCTTTAGCAGTGAAAACGGCGCTTAAAGCGCCGTTTTTTATTGTGAATTTTGTTGAGGCGTCATTTTCATAAACTTAGGTTCTGATGTCGAAAAAACAATGCCATTTCGAATGCCTGTAAATACTTCATTTGCTTCTTCAGGTGATTCGGGTGCGCAGGCTTGTTGACCTAATATAAATAAGACTAAAGGGTGATTTTTGGATAATTTGCTAATTTGCTGTATCGCATCATACCATTTTGATTCATCGTTACGATTCCCATCTAAATCTAGTGCCAACTGGACTTCACCATGAGGGTTCATATCTTGATCATCATATAATGCTTGGATAAGTGCATGCTTTCGTTCACCTCGAATGATTGTAAAATCTGTTGTATCGACAGTGCCAAGACGAAAATAGTTGTAATAGCCCAATGGAATGTCCTTTATTTATTATTAAGTAGAATTGATTTAGTGCAATGTTATCTGGTTGCTATGATTTATATTATATGATTGAAAACCGCCAGCCAATGTTCTGAACGATTGAAAAAAATACTGGGATTATGTGCTTTAAGATGAAAAGCACATATTCGCGATATACTCGTTATAGCATGTTCAATGTGGGTGCTATGTTACATCCGAAACTTAATTTCTAATAAATGCCAGCCAAATTGGCTTTTGATCGGACCATGCAGTTCACGTTCGGGTAGGGTAAATACCGCCTTATCAATTGGACCAACCAGTTGGCCTTTTTTAATGTCGCCAAGCTCACCGCCTTTTTTACCCGAAGGGCATGTCGAATGCTGCTTTGCAATTTTGGCAAAGTCCGCACCGCCTTTGATTTTCTTTTTCAGTTGCTCACATAGTTCTTTATCTTTGACTAATATGTGGCGAACAATCGCAGACTTCATGCTTTATTTCCTTTCACGGTTTTCTTAGTCAGCATTTTAACCTTTTTTAAAGGCTGACACTCTGGGCAAAACACCGATGCACGTTGCCCTAGTTTGATATTTTGCAAGATGGTTTCACAGTTGATGCACATTTCACCGGCACGTCCGTAGGCGAGCAGAGTTTGTTGGAAATAACCATTTTCGCCCATCGCATTGGTGTAATCACGTAACGTCGAACCGCCTAAATCAATTGCCTGTTTTAAAATACGTTTGATTTCGATGACCATTTTTTCAACTTGTTCAAAACTCAAACTTGATGCAGGCTGCGCAGGGTGTATGCCTAAGTTAAATAAGCTTTCCGTTGCATAGATATTGCCGACACCAACCACAATATGATTGTCCATGATCGATACTTTGATACTGGTCTGCTTATTTTTAAATTTTTGGAATAAGTATTCAGCATTAAAGTCATCACTCAGCGGTTCAGGGCCAAGCGTGTCAATCAGTTTGCTTTGAGACGATGCATCTAACCATAAAATACAGCCAAAACGTCGTGGATCGTGATAGCGTAATTGCATATCTTCAAAATGAATCACCAGATGATCATGCTTTCGTAATGCTTCATCACCTTCACAAATCCGAAAACTGCCAGACATGCCCAAATGCCACAGCATGCAGTCATGTTCAAATTCAGCCAAAATATATTTTGATCGACGGCTGAGCTGAAGCAGCTTTTGACCGACGAGTTTTTGAATGTCGTCAGGAATAGGCCAACGCAGGCTCGACTGAAAAACCTCAACTTTGAGAACCTTTTCATTCAATAATGGCAATAAACTGGTTTTAGTGGTTTCTACTTCTGGTAATTCAGGCATAAAGGTCGAAGCAATGGATCATTCAAGTTATGCATACTATTGGGTCTAGCCCTACATAATGCAAGTTTCATCGCGGCCTAAGGGAGTGTATGAATAGGTTATTGATTATTAATTGTGAGAATAATAAACCAACAAGTCACAATAATGAGTTTGAAAAAGCGATCAGAAGTTAAACAATTGAATTAATAGATATATAAGATATTGAAAAATAATCACTAAAAATATTGCATAACAATAGATTTATTTAAAGTCACTTATTGATAAATTAAAGTTTGGTGAATGATAAAAATAATGCTGAGATAGAACGTGAAAAATTATGTAATTTTTGTGACATTAGATTTCAAGCCTTGTGGCTTGTCTAGAGACTCTCTCCAGATTTAGGTTTTACCATGAAAAAATACAGTCTAGCTCTTCTACCTGCATTTGTTGCAGCAGCCATGACACATGTTCACGCCGCAGAAGCATTCGACACTAAAGGTCAGTACATGCTCGGGGATTGGGATGGTAAACGTACCGAACTTGCACAACAAGGTGTGAAGTTTGAGGCCAATATTGCTGCTGATGCTGCCTATCTTGCCGATGGCGGTCGTAATCCGGGACATTCAGCAACGGTAGCCAGCCAATTGTGGTTAGGTACACAGCTTGATATGGAAAAACTCGCAGGTTGGGATGGCGTGACTGTGCGTGCTGTAATGACTGCTCGTCAAGGTCAAAGTACCTCAGTTCGTGATTTGCAAGGAGATGTTCCTCAATTGGCAAATGCACAAGCCAATTTTGGTCGTGGTAATCAGGACAGTCGCTTAACTGAATTATCGATTGAAAAGAATTTTAAAGAACAAGGTATTAGTGTAAAAGCAGGTCGTTTAGGTCTAGGTATGGACTTTAACGTGATGGCATGTGACTTTGCCAGCACCGCATTTTGTGCAGCGCAAATGGGTAAATGGCAAGGTTCTATGTGGATGAATACTCCAGTTTCACAATGGGGTGGACGTGTGAAATACCAAGCAACGCCAGAACTTGCGGCACAAGTCGGTGTTTACGAATTTAACCCTGACAATGGTAATGCCAAAGCAGAAGGTCAAGGTTGGAGTCTAGATACAGATCATGCTGATGGCGTAACTATTCCCGTAGAATTGGTTTGGACACCAAAATCATTGGTCAATGGCTTACCGGGGAGCTACCGCTTTGGTGCGATGTACAACACCGCAGATAATGTCAAAAATCAAAAAGACATTATTTCGGGCGAAGCAGAAGATCGTACCTTTGGTGGTTGGGTCGCGATTGAGCAACAGTTAACGTCTACAGGTGAAGGCAAACGTGGTTTGCATAGCTTTGCCAATTTTACTTGGCATGATCGTGTCACCACAAAAGTTGATAACTCACAGCAGCTAGGTTTGAAATACATTGGATTGGCCGATCGTTTGCCTAACGATATGGTTGGCTTGGGCGTGAACCGTGTGCATGTCAATGATCGACTTTCTGCTGAAAAATTTGATGCAAGCGCAGAATATAATGTCGAGTTGAACTATAGCCATAACCCTACGAAATGGTTGATGATTCGCCCAAGTTTACAATATGTGATTAACCCAGGCTCAACAAATCGGGTTGATGATGCTTTCCTAATTGGTTTAAGCTCTAAGGTAATATTCTAATGTCAAAATAGGTGCTCTATGCAAAGTAAATTTAACGTCACATCATTTAAGACACATTTACTTTGCCTGACGGCATGTATTAGCCAACAGTTGTATGCAGAAACAGGTTCTACGGAACCTGTTTTACTTCCTGAGATTACCATTGAAGCACCACGAACCAATACCACATGGTTAAAAACACCGGCATCGGTATACCGGGTACAGCAGGCTGAAAATAATAACAATACGGGTGTGAATCTGTCTGAAACCTTAAAAGGTGTGCCCGGACTACAACTGAATAACCGTGAAAACTATGCACAAGACTTGCAACTGTCTATGCGAGGCTTTGGCGCACGTTCAACATTTGGTGTGCGTGGTATCCGTTTATATGTTGATGGAATCCCTGCGACCATGCCGGATGGTCAGGGACAGACATCAAATATCGATATGAGTAGCTTAAATCATATCGAGGTATTGGGTGGGCCATTTTCCTCTTTATACGGTAATTCTTCGGGTGGGGCAATCTTAACAACAACCAAGCAAGGTACTGGAAAAGACACTATCGAACTCGGCTATTCGGGCGGCAGTCATCATAAAAGTCGTGCTGATATTGTGCTGCAAGGTGGCTCAGAACGGGCCAATGAGCCTAGCTATGTTGTCAGTTCTTCTTATTTTGAAACTGATGGTTACCGTGATCATAGTGCTGCAAATAAGGTACTCAGCAATGCAAAACTGACGTGGGATTTGGATGATGGTTCCAAGGTCAATTGGATTGTGAATCATGTGGATATCAATGCCGATGACCCACAAGGTCTGAATCGGGAGCAATTGCGTCAAAATCTGAAACAAGTTAATGATGCCAATAATACTTATGATGTACGTAAGGAAATTAGCCAAACTCAAACTGGGTTGACGTGGAAAAAACCATTGAATGATCAGCATGAACTTAATGCAATGGTATATATGGGGCAACGTAATGTCACCCAATATCAATCAATTCCAAAATGTGCTTTAAAAATAGGTACAAAAGATTGTATCCCGAATACCATTCAATTAAATCAAAGACATGCAGGTGGTGTGATTGATTTTAGCCGTGATTATTATGGAACAGATATTCGCTGGACAGGCAAAGACCTCTTGCCGAATACGCGTTTTACTGCAGGCCTTGCCTTTGATTATATGGATGAAGACCGTAAGGGCTATGAAAATTTTGATGCCAATGGAAATTTTGGCAAGAAAGGCAATATTCGTCGAAATGAAAATAACACCTTGTGGAATTTAGACCCCTATGTACAAGCTTCGTGGAATTTTTTACCCAATTGGACTTTAGATACAGGGCTACGATATAGCAATGTTCATTATGAATCTGACGATAAATATGTCGTGGGTTTAAATAAGGATGACAGCGGTAAAACTGACTATGACAAAGTTTTACCTTCAGCAGCAGTCAGCTGGAATATTGCGCCTCAACTGAATGCCTATGCCAGTTATGCCAAAGGTTTTGAAACACCGACCTTTACAGAAATGGCCTATTCCAAAGATGACGGCATGAATTTTGATTTAAAACCAGCCAGTAGCAATAACTACGAGCTTGGGCTTAAATCACGAAATGCATGGGGGAATTTCACTGCAGCGGTGTTCCAAAGCAAAACTCAAGATGACATCGTTTCTGCTGGGACAGAGGAAGGGCGTGCAACCTATAGAAATGCCGATAAAACCTTACGTGAAGGTGTTGAGCTTTCGTGGAATAAACAGCTATGGCGAGATTTAAGTGCGCAAGCAAGTTACAGTTATATCGATGCCACATTTGATGCTTTTGTTCCAGAAATACCGAATCCTACAGATCCAGCGAAACCTAAAGCGTCATCTATTAGATCGGGTGCGAAAATTCCGGGTATTGCCAAAAACCAAGCGTTTGCCGCACTGAATTGGCAGCCAGATATTGGCTTTAATGCCGGCCTAGATGTTCGCTATATGGATAAAGTCTATGTCGATGATGCCAACAGTGATGCTGCGTCGAGCTATACCGTGGTTTCTGCCAACGCTGGTTATGTGTGGAAACAAGCAGATTGGAAAGTTAAAACCTATGTACGTGCAGATAATTTGTTTGATGAAAACTATGTCGGTTCAGTGATCGTCAATGATGGAAATGGACGCTTCTTTGAACCCGCGGATGGGGTGAATTGGAGTGCAGGATTAAGTGTGACCAAAGCCTTCTAAAAGGAGAGTGATGTGGCGTTGTTATTTCAACCAATTCAGTTTGGAACATTGGGGCTGAGTAATCGAATCGTGATTGCACCCATGTGTCAGTATTCTGCCAATGAGCAAGGGGAGTTAAGCTATTGGCATGAGCAACAATGGGCGAATTATGCATTGTCAGGTGCCGGACTTTGTATCGTCGAGGCAACGGCTGTACAGGCAGAGGGGCGCATTAGCTATGCAGACCTCGGCCTTTGGAATGATATGCAACGCGCGCAGATGAAGGCACTATTGGCCAAGGTGAAATCACTTTCACCTATGCCATTTGCTATCCAACTGGCACATGCGGGTCGTAAGGCATCGACAGATAAACCGTGGGCAGGACGTGGACAATTACCCCCTGATCATCCTCAAGGATGGCAGACTGTTTCAGCCAGTAATTTGCCCTTTAATCCCACAGATCATGCACCCCATGCTTTAAGTCGAGATGAAATCCAGCAGATCATTCAAGACTTTGCCGATTCAGCAAAACGAGCGGTAGATGCAGGCTTTGACTTAATTGAGCTACATGCCGCACATGGTTATTTGCTGCATCAATTTATGTCGCCATTGTCGAATCAGCGTAGCGATGAATATGGTGGCAGTCTGGAAAATCGCATTCGGCTGACGCTTGAAGTGTTCCAAGCCATGAAAAATGCCGTTCCTGAAGATTATCCAATTGGGGTACGTATTTCTGCAACTGACTGGATGGAATATACTGAAGCACCGAGTTGGGATCTAGACTCGGCTGTTGGCTTGTCAAAAGCGCTTGCACAACTAGGCACAGCCTATATTCATGTTTCTAGTGGCGGCTTAGATGTGGCCCAAAAAATTCAATTACAAGCCAGTTATCAAGTGCCTTTTGCTGAAGCCATTAAGCAAGCCGTTCAGGTTCCCGTAATTGCTGTGGGTTTAATTACCGAAGCAATGCAAGCCGAAGGCATCTTACAATATGGCATGGCAGATGCGATTGGTCTTGCTCGTGCAATTCAATATGACCCGCGTTGGCCATGGCATGCCGCTGCTGAACTCGGTGAAAATCTAAAAATTTCTCCGCAGTACTTACGCTGTCAGCCGCATGCACAAAGAAGTCAATTTACGGCTTTCTAATTATCAAAATTTATAGCGGTCCGATCTACACTCTCAGGTTGAGGGTGTGGATGGAAGAGTCTATTACACAGGATATTTCGTATGGTCTTTGAGGTGATTGGTCCAATCTTTTTTCTTTTGGCCTTGGGATATCTGTCTGTAAAATGCAGTTTATTGAGTAAAGAACAGGTCGGAACCATTGGTGCATTTGTGATTAAGATTGCACTGCCGGCTTTGTTTTTTCAGTCATTAGCTTCTAAAGATTTGCATCAAATTTGGTATCCCGGCTATTTCTTTGTTTATACCGGAGTCACATTTTTATTGTATGGCATGGCCTATTGGCTATTGTCGACACATTTTAAAAATAATATGTCGCAAACAGCGGTACTGTCACTAGGGGCTGGCATGTCAAATACAGGCTTAATTGGCACTGCAGTGCTAAGCTTGTTGGTCGGTCAAAATGCGATGACCTATACCTCACTGATCGTCATTATTGAAAGTGTGCTACTGATTCCAACGGTGCTGGTCCTTGCACAATTAGGAAGTTCACAGCAAAAAGCCAATATTGGCGACATCATCAAAAATACCTTAATGACCCTGTTAAAAAATCCACTCTTTGCAGGGGTAATGTTAGGGATTGGATTTGCAATTTTCCAAATCCGTTTGCCACATCAAATCAATGATGTACTAGCGATGTTAGGTCAAACAGCTTCACCATTGGCGCTGTTTGCAATTGGTGGAGGGATTGTCGGTATGAGCTTAAAGTATGTGAATGCTCAGAGCTTCTATTTGGTGATTTCAAGCAACTTGGTGATGCCTTTACTGACTTATTTGGGCTTACACTATTTGACCGATGTCAGCCAAGAGATGTTATATGCAGGGACGATTATTGCCGCATTACCGATGCCAACGATTTTTGCCATGCTAGGACAAGTTTATGGCTTAAATGAAAAGACCTTAACGCCTTTGTTGATGAGTACCATCTTGGGCTTTGTCGTAACAGGTGTATTAATCAGTTTGTGGTGGACGTGATTTTGATCAGCTCAAGATTTGCTTAAACCCATGAAAAAAGCCCTGCATGTGCAGGGCTTTTTTTAATGCTCAATTAACTCTTTTTCACATTGGCTTTTGGTGCTTTGGCTTGTTCAGCAATCATTTTATCCACGGTTGCCAAAGATTCTTTGGCTTGCGGAATATTTTCTTTGGCTAATGCACTGAATATTTTTTTAGCTTCAGGCAAATTTTGTGGGATGATATTGCCATTTACAAACATATTGCCCACTGCCATCAATGCAGGGACATAACCTTTTTTCGCTAACTCTTGAATGCTATTTAGACCTTGCTGAATAGGCTTTTCATTTTTAGCTTTAAAGCCAGCACTGATGTCATAAAGCGCTTTGGCATGAATCGCAGGGTAGTTGCCTTTTTTAATCAGCGGATCAAGTTTACTGAGTGCCAATTTATCTGACTCAGGTTTATTTTCTGCAAAAAGTAAAATGGCATAGTCGATGGAGGCATCTTCAAAACCTGACGAAGATGCGCGTTCTAAATATTGTTTGGCTTTGTTGGTATCTTGTTTTAAGCCCAGTGTGCCCGTTGCATAATTTTTACCTAAAACATAGTTTGCAACAGGGTAGCCTTTGGCTGCAGCCTGTTCATAGAGTTGGATGGCTTTTTTCTCATCCTTCGCTACGCCTTGACCTGTTTGAGTAAGATAGCCCAAATTATAAATAGCCTGAGCATTACCTTTTGCTGCAAGCTTGCTCAGTGTTTGGTAGGCGCCATTCATATCTTTGGCCTTGACCATAGCTTCCACTTTAGCAAATTCAGGATCGACGGCATCTGTTTTAGTTTCAGCAAAAGCGAGTTGAGTGCTCATTGCCAAAATGCTTGCGAGTAGGATTTTTTTCATCTTGAAACCTTTTGTAAATCATACACATAATTCCGTTTATGTGTTTTGGTGGTTATTTTTGTCGGTTTTTACATCATAGGTAGATTTACGTAAATGTAAAGTGAGGAATTGTGATTTAAAGCGTTTTTATAAAATAATGTTGATTGCCGTTAGCGCTTTAAATGCCATGACTTAATTGCATCAAAAGCCTTTGCAAAAAAGCAGGACTCTGATTTAATCGCGCATTGTTATTTTCTCTGAGGCAGCGCGATGTTTATTAAAGGCATTAAACGCAATTACGATAAAATTAATGCAGATGAATCGATTGCAGATGAAGATAAAATCGATGCGCTTTTGATGAAACTGGGCGCAGAGTTTTTAGTCAGTAAAGAGGATCGTGTTTATATTTTCAAAAAAGGCGATTTGGAAGCTAAATTTGATGCCAAACATGCGCGCGCCTATCATTTTAAAGAATATGTATGCAAAGACATGAATAAGCTGTTTCATGGATTTTGATTAAAATCATGATTTAAAAATGAAGAAGTGAGGGGGAATAAAGTTCCTCCTTATTTTTGTTTGTTGTGTACTGCACCAGCGTATGTGATTTAAAAAACCTTAATTTTCAAAAGTATAATATTTTCTAAAAATATAAATTGAATAAAATAGATACAAGGCATCTATGATGAATACAGATATACATGATTCATTGAGATGTATTTAAATATGATAAAAATAAGTGCCATCTTGATCCTTAGTTTCGTCTGTTCAATAACCAGTTGGGCTCAACAACCCAAGCTTGTTCCGCATCCAATCCATTTAAAAAATGGCAAGCAGTTTTCTTTAAATTTGCCTGCAAATTTCGAGATCATTCCTGCTGCTGAAGGTCTCAAACGGGTACGCTTTTTTGCGCAAGCGCCTGATCGCAGAATGTTTGTCACGGATATGTATGATCTAACAGATAATAAAAAAGGTACTGTGTATATATTGGATGATTGGAATGCTGACACCGGTAAATTTGGCAAAATCATTCCTTATCTGACCGGTTTGAGAAATCCAAATTCAGTTCAGTTTTATACTGATGCTCAAGGACAGGATTGGCTCTATTTGGCGGAAACGCACCAACTGACACGGCAAAAATTTAGTAGAGGAGAAACTCAGCCTTCGAGTAAGGCTGAAGTTTTAGCGACATTTCCCGATTATGGTTTGAGTTATAAATACGGCGGTTGGCATCTGACGCGGACGATTGCTATTGGTGGGAATGGAAAAGTTTATGTGTCGGTTGGTTCGAGTTGTAACGCCTGTGTAGAAAAAGGAAAAGTGCGAGCATCCGTCATCGAGATGAATCCTGATGGTTCAGAGCAACGGATTTATGCGACAGGTTTGCGTAATGCAGTTGGATTAAAATGGATCGGTAGATTTCTATTTGCGACCAATCAAGGTTCTGATCATTTGGGAAGTAAAAAGCCTGATGAAACTTTTTATGCGTTAAAGCGGGATGCCGATTATGGCTGGCCCGCATGTTATTCATGGCAGGGCAAAGTCTTGGCGGATGCTAAATTTAAACGTGCATCTGGCTGTAAAAATGTTCCATCGCCCTATACTTATTTCCCTTCACATTCCTCTGCATTGGGTTTTGATTATTTTGATGACCCTCATACCGATTCCACCATTAAAAATGCTTTTTTAGTGGCTTTGCATGGCTCTACCGACGAGGCGATTGGCCATGGCTATCAAATTGCAATGATGCGTAAAGGACAAAAACTTGAAACCTTTATGGATGGCTTTTTAGTCGGTAAAACGGTGCATGGGCGACCTGCTGATATTTATAAGGTCGATGAAAAATCTTTTTATTTTTCAGATGATCGGGCAGGGGTGATTTATTATGTGAGGGAAAAAATGAGTGATTAAAAAGCCAAAGTCTTTAGGCTTTGGCTGTGGGTTTGATGTTATAAAATATGATCATTAATGAGAGAGGATTCTAACTCTTCTATTTCTATGTTTGCTGTAGAGTTTCTTTTAAAATTTTTCTAAAACGTAAGAACATAATTAACTCAATAAAATTTAAACCAAAGCCCCAAGGCAAAGTTCCAGCTGTATTGAATTTTATTGACGTGTTGTAGCCTATATGTGCTTTTAGTAGATAGAAAAAAGAATCAGGAGTTGCTTCTATGTAAAAACCAAAAATAAGTGCAATATTTGGAATATATAAAAAATAAGGCGTACATATAAGGAAGATCAAACTAAAACTTATCCATTTTAGGGTTATTAAACCTTTAATGTTTTGTTTCCAGTAAAGATAACTGCCAGAAATTGTAATGATAAGTTGAAGAAGGAACAGTAGATAAATAATATTGTTAATTGAGAACAGATTAAGAAAACCAATAAAATAAAATATCATTAAAACTGCTAATATTGAAAAACCACCATAGTAGAGTGCGATTAACTTATGCTTTGGGTCTTGAAATTGTGTCTGATGCATCGTTATATAGTTTATTGTTAAAATTCGGAGTGCATTTTAGTTTAAAAATAGTCAAATTAACATGATGAATTTTAAAATTTAAAACTTAGATTTATTATAAAAGAAGATAGCTAAATGTAGCTATCTTCTGAATTAATTTAAGCTGACTGCGGACGTGCCACATCACCATTCAATGCTTCAGGCAAGGCTAAAACTGTCACATCTAACTCTTCTAAAGCTTCTGGGCGTGCCACAACTAAAGCCACGTAACCATTTTCAACAGCCGCGCTATTGACCACTTGTACGCCTTTATTCAGCTGTTCGCCTTGTGCAGGAGCAGCGCCTGTACCTGAAATCGCATGCAGCCAAGCTTTCGGTTTAGCTTTAAACCATAAACGTGCAATCACTTCCTGACCCAAATAACAGCCTTTGTCATAGTGGACGCCTTCACGCTGATGTAGACGTAACTCTTGCGGTTGGAACACATGTTCAATCGCTTGATCGATATAGGCCTGACCCGCTTGAATCGCTTGAATTTCCCATGCAACAACATCCGTCGGTTCCGAAACAAATGTCGTTTCATCACCGACTAAACTTGGAAAAACTGCACCAGTTTCTTCAAGTTTCATCTTAGAAAATGCACCATATTTTTTAATATGTTTGGCAAATTCTTCGGCTTGATCTGCTGTAGTGACAATAGAAAAAATTTCAGCACTGTGTTTGGTGAGCCATAAACCAAAATGAATACGGCCTTTGAGGTCGCAGATTGCGGTATAACGTGTTGCATTTTCTTCAAGGCGTTCAACATGCAAAGTCACTTGCCCTTGTAGAAATTTTTGTGCATCGACACCGTTGAGAGAAAAAGATGTGAATGCCATAGACGTTGTCATGACCAGCCTCAGTATAAATTTTAGATATCATTAATCATGTTATTTTGCAGCAAGCCGCAGTGTTAGGCAAACAAAAAGCCCATATTGATATGGGCTTTTGTACAGCAGAGATCTGTCTTAGTGATTGTGTGTAGGCATATCGCTTGCAGTCATATCCATAGTGGAATGATGCGAAGGCGGTTCACTATTACAATCATATTGATCGCCACAAATACGCACGGTTTCCATCATGCCTTGATCTTCATGGTCTAAAATATGGCAGTGCAGAACGAAGTCGCCTTCAAATTTTTCGTATTTACTGCGTACAAAGATTTTATAGCCGTGTTTGACGAAGAGCGTATCTTTCCAAACGCCTTTCATTCCATGGTATTGCGAGTCAATATTTCCTGCACCATCTTTATCTGAGCTGCCGATGGCGCTGACATCGACACCATTTTCATTCAATATTTTCACGACTTGGAATGGATTGACATGAATATGGAAGGGATGACTGGCAACATTACTGCTTAACTCCCACTCTTGAGTTTGCCCGATTGGAAGCTTGCGGACATAGCTATGGTGGGTATGGTCTTCATCATAGTAGGCATCGCCAAAGCTGATCAAGGTACCTTCTTCGGCATGACGAATACCAAATTTAAAGCTGCCATCTGCATTGAACAGAATGTCAAAGTTGGTGATTTGCTTCGCCATCGTTTTGAGCATTTCATCGACTTCAGCAGTCATTAAACTCGCATGAGAGATAAAGGCTGATAAATCACCCTGTTCGAGCTGTGCAATCACTTCTGGTGCCAGTTTTAGTTGGGTGGCCTGACTTTTTAAGAAGTTAAACGGCGTTTGCTGCGGTAGTTGAGTTGCTTGCACATTGACCCAACCGAGGAGCTGTGTATTGAGTTTTTCTTCTGGTGCGCGACGAAGTAACGGACTTGATTCAGGCGCATTAATTTCATCTTCCAGATTCAGCTTGGCATCGTATACACAGTATTTATTGGTGGTCGGGAAGGAGAGCATCGCATCAAAGCGATAACCCGGTTGAAAAATTTCAACCCCTTGCTTTTGGATTTTTCCCATGGTCAAGCCGTCTTGTGCAAGGGTATATAACGGTAATGTTTTCAGCGTTTTAAACTGTGAAGACATCGACTTGCTTTGATACTTTTGACATTCGCTCAGGGTTTGCTCTGCGGTAAAGAGCGCAGAATCAGGTAGTTCTTTGATGGTCAAACCAATGGTGTCACGGATACCGCCGTGAATCATGCGCCAGCGGTGGTATTGGTTCTGATCCACCTTAATTTCACCAAACATTTTGCCATTGATACTGGTAAAACGATTTTCATCCGCCCATGAGGTGGGTATGTCGAGTTTTGAATAATCTTCTAAGCTATAGATGCAGGGTGTACCATTCACTTGGCTTAAATTGCTGTCGCAATCTTCATTGTATTGAATCTGCTGGAATAGCATGATTTTTTCATGGTCATACTGCTGGGTTTTTTGATTTTTCCATAAGATGTCCAAATCTCCAGTCTGCTGAATTTGCCCCTGACGAATGACAGGTTTCCGCTCTCCCTCAATAATCAAAGGGCCAGCCATGCCACTTGAGACCTGAATCGCGGTTGAACCATGCACATGCGAGTGATACCAAAATGTTCCCGCAGGATGATTCGGTTCGATCTTAAATTCGTAATGAAAATCTTGCTGAGGTTTTAAGCTCAAAAATACGTTGTCACTATTTCCTTGCGGGCTAACCCAAAGACCATGTGTATGTAAATTTGTGGTGTTAAAACAGTTCCCTTGGTTAATATTGGTCACTGGACTTGGACAGGTCTCCGTCGATTCAACAGGGAGGTGATTGACCAGATGAATTTTTAAATTGTCACCTTGTTTCGCACGAATTTGTGGGCCAACCAGTACATCAGAGACACTGCCATCGCTATTTTTCGAGTTCCAGAGTTCAGGTTTAGTCAGATAGCCTCTGACCTGTAATAGGTCATTTTCACCCGTTTCAGGGTCGTATAAGGCTTGGCGTTTATAGGCAATCAGCAGTTCATGCTCACCTTGTGCATTGGCTTTCAAACGTGGTGGATTCGAGATGACAGTCGGTGAGTCTACTTCCTCTTCTTGAGTCGTCGAATCTGTTGTCGATTGGTCGTTGTCGCCACAGGCAATGAAGCTGAGACAGCTTAAGAGGCAGCCAGCCCCAATGATAGTTTTAAATTTTGTCATGATCTTTCCCCAAAGCATAATGACGGTAGAACAGTAATCGCAGATTTATTTAGCTAAGGTTTTGTAAATATTGTGATTATTTTGGCGAATACAGTGAATTACTGTGCTTGTATGTCGTGCTTTTATTATCTGAAAGTGGGGTGATTCGACGCTATCCCTGCAAATAGGGATAAATTGAGAATTAAGATAAAATAAATAATAAAACCGTGTTTTGATTCACATTGTGACTTTGAGGCGCAATGAGCTAATAAAATAATTTAATGCCTTGATTATTAAATACTAAAATTGATAAGACTGATTTTTAATCAATTTGGTTGATATTTAGATTAAATATTATGCAGTGCAATTTTCCTTAGACTAAAGAATGAGGCAGATTTGCAGCTATTTTTCAAAAAAATTCACATTTAGAGCGAATATTCCAAAGTTAGTGTAACTAAATATTTCAAAAACCCCTGTTTTTATATTTAACTCTATGAAATATATGAGATTTGGGAAATGGGTTTTCGGCAGTGTAGTATGCCTATCGAACAAAGATGAATTGTCTATGAAAAAGACAACGCAAAAAAATGAAAGACCGAGGGCAGGAACGCTATGAACAACAACTACCGTAAACCGCTGCAAGGCACCCAGCTAGAATACTTCGATGTACGCCAAGCCGTAGAAGATATTCAGCCAGGCGCATACGCAAAACTCCCATATACATCTAAAGTCCTTGCAGAGCAGTTGGTTCGTAAATGCGACCCTGCAATCTTAGAACAGTCTTTAAAAGAACTGATTAACCGTAAACAAGACCACGATTTCCCTTGGTACCCTGCACGTGTGGTGTGCCATGACATCTTAGGCCAAACCGCATTGGTTGACCTTGCAGGCTTGCGTGATGCGATTGCTGACCAAGGTGGCGACCCGTCAAAAGTCAATCCTGTTGTTCCAACGCAGCTGATTGTTGACCATTCTCTAGCTGTAGAGTTTGGCGGTTTTGACCCAGACGCTTTTGAGAAAAACCGCGCAATTGAAGATCGTCGCAACGAAGACCGTTTCCATTTCATTGAATGGACCAAAACAGCATTTGAAAATGTTGATGTGATCCCTGCGGGCAACGGTATCATGCACCAAATTAACTTGGAGAAAATGTCTCCAGTGATTCAAAACCGTGAAGGTGTCGCATTCCCAGATACCTGCGTGGGCACAGACTCACATACGCCGCATACTGATGCATTGGGTGTAATTTCTGTTGGTGTCGGAGGACTCGAAGCTGAAAATGTGATGCTTGGCCGAGCATCTTGGATGCGTCTGCCAGACATCATTGGTGTAGAGCTTGTCGGTCAGCGTAAAGCAGGCATCACCGCAACTGATATCGTGTTAGCGCTTACAGAATTCTTGCGTAAAGAACGTGTCGTCGGTGCTTATTTAGAGTTCTTCGGTGAAGGTGCAGACAGTATGTCTGTAGGCGACCGTGCAACGATCTCGAACATGACCCCTGAATATGGCGCAACGGCTGCGATGTTCTACATTGACCAAAACACCATTGATTACCTGACATTGACAGGCCGTGAAGCGGATCAAGTGAAATTGGTTGAAACCTATGCCAAAGAAATTGGTCTTTGGGCGTCGGATATGACAGCGGCAGAATACCCGCGTGTACTACGTTTTGATTTATCACAAGTCACTCGTAATATTGCAGGTCCATCGAATCCACATGCACGTGTATCAACCGCTGATTTAAAAGCGAAAGGCATTGCAGGTAACTTAGAAGCGGCTAAAGCTCAGGAAGCTGAAGGTTTAATGCCTGATGGCGCAATCATCATTGCAGCAATCACCTCATGTACAAACACTTCTAACCCCCGTAATACCGTTGCAGCAGGTTTGTTGGCACGTAAAGCTAATGAGTTAGGACTTGTGCGTAAACCTTGGGTGAAATCATCTTTTGCACCGGGTTCTAAGGCTGCGGCTTTATACCTCGAAGAAGCTGGTGTACTCGGTGATTTAGAAAAGCTCGGCTTTGGTATCGTGGCGTATGCATGTACCACGTGTAATGGTATGTCAGGTGCTTTAGATCCAAAAATCCAACAAGAAATTATTGATCGTGATTTGTACGCAACTGCGGTACTTTCAGGTAACCGTAACTTTGACGGACGTATCCATCCTTATGCAAAACAAGCGTTCTTGGCATCGCCTCCGCTCGTAGTTGCATATGCCATTGCAGGGACGATTCGTTTTGATATCGAAACCGATTCATTGGGTAATGACAAAGACGGTAATCCAATTTACTTAAAAGACATTTGGCCGTCTGATGCTGAAATTGATGCATTGGTGAAAGAAGCTGTTAAACCTGAACAGTTTAAGAAAGTGTATATCCCAATGTTTGATTTGGGTGAGCGTGAAAAAGCGGCAAGCCCACTATACGACTGGCGTCCGCAAAGTACTTATATCCGCCGTCCGCCGTATTGGGAAGGGGCATTGGCTGCACCGCGTACTTTAGCCAATATGCGTCCGCTTGCGATCTTGGGCGATAACATCACTACAGACCATTTATCACCATCAAATGCAATCATCATGGATTCGGCAGCCGGTGAGTATCTGGCGAAAATGGGCTTGCCTGAGGAAGATTTCAACTCTTATGCAACGCATCGCGGTGACCATTTAACAGCGCAACGTGCGACTTTGGCGAATCCTAAACTGTTTAATGAAATGGTGGTACGTTCTGACGGTACCATCAAGCAGGGTTCGAAAGCGCGTGTAGAGCCTGAAGGCGAAGTGATGCGTATGTGGGAAGCGATTGAAACTTATATGAATCGTAAGCAGCCGCTGATCATCATTGCAGGTAAGGACTACGGTCAAGGTTCGAGCCGTGACTGGGCTGCCAAAGGTGTGCGCCTTGCGGGTGTAGAAGTAATTGTGGCAGAAGGTTTTGAGCGTATTCACCGTACTAACTTGGTGGGTATGGGTGTGTTACCGCTTGAGTTTAAAGCTGGGACAGACCGTAAAACTTTGAAGCTGGATGGTACTGAGCTTTATAGCGTGATTGGTAATATTGCACCGCGTTCTGATTTAACTTTAGTGATTGAACGTTCTACGACTGATGGCAAAAATGAAATCATTAAAGTGCCTGTGACTTGCCGTTTGGATACCGAAGAAGAAGTGCATGTGTATGAAGCGGGTGGTGTGTTACAACGCTTTGCACAGGATTTCTTGGAAGGGAATGTGGCTTGATGTAATTCTTTAAATCGTCCCCTTACGGAATATATTCCTCACCTTTGAAAAAGGAGGGAGTTCCCCTCTTTTAAAAGATGAGAAGTATTACTTCGCAAGGGGGAGATTAAAGTATTTGATATTGTTTAAAAAAGACCCTACATTGATGTAGGGTTTTTTTGAGTTGGGAATATGAAGTTTACTAAAGAAATAAAAGTTCAATTAGAAAGAATATTTCAAGATTTCAAATTAACAGATCCTTCATCTGAAACTAAATTAGATGAAAAAACAGTAATATCTATTTCTCGTGAAGATTTTCCAGTAGAGTCTATACTCTTATTTACTCTTCATAAAATATGTGGATTTAGAACAATATCCAGATGGGATAAAATGCATTGGGGGATAATTTTTGAATATAAAGGTGCAGTAAATTTAATTAGCTCTCACAAATTTGGTTTAAGATTGTATAGTGAACGAATAGCAGATGTTGAGGCTATTCAGAAAGAATTAATTAATAAATTAAAGAAAAATATTAAGTTTATTGAAAAGAATATTTTGAATCAGTATGCAGAAAATCAAGTTGCATTAAATAATTTTACAATTCCAAATCTTTTCCATAAATTAAGTGGTCAATATTATTATTTTCGCGACCAATCTAAAAAAAATTTTAAAAAAGAAATTGATAACGTTATTAAGAATAAAGACTTTTCTAGCATGTTGAATACATTTTTTGCTAAAAGAGATTTAGAGCAGTACGCAGTGTATAACTCCTTGGCAATGATTGATTCATATTTTAGTCGGTTAGAACATATTTTAGTGCTTGCATTGCCTTTTTCAGAAAATAAGAAGGAATATGATATTAAGAAATTTATTGGTGAGTTTTGGTCTAAAAAATACAGTGAAGTTTTTGACTTAAGTAATCCAAATAGTAAAAGAATACATGATGAACTCACTTTAATTAAAGAGAAGTATAGGAATACTTTTGCTCATGGTGGTTTTGAAAAGAAAGGGCAATCATTTCATTTTCATTTAGAAAATTATGGAGTAGTTCCTGCGACAATGTCAGATTATAAAGATAGTGTTCACTTTAACTTTATACCGCTGAATGAAAGTGAATTTGAAAATATTTGTCTTTTTTTTGATGAAGTAGATAATTTTTTTAAAGAAAACTTAGAGGTTGCATGGATGTTTTGTAATAGTGGCTTAGATCTAGTAATGGATGATAAATCGCTCTCACAACTGCTAAAGAAAGCAGAGGATATAGATGTTTTTGGAGACTGGCTAGATAGTGAGAATGAGCACTTATGTAATTATATCAATGCTAATTATTAACATTAAAAACTCACACTGATTTTTACAAGATATTTATATTTTTGATTGAAAAACACTCAATAAATACCTATCATAAGGTATATATCAAAACTGCTGGAGTAGTGCTATGACTACCGCAAAAGTTTTTATGACAGGACGCAGTCAAGCCATTCGCTTACCCAAAGAATTTCGTTTTGAAGGCAAAGAAGTAGAAATCTTCCGCCGAGGTGACGAAGTCATATTGCGAGAAAAACCAGTCACAGCAGATCAACTATTTAAAGTTTTGGCACAAATGCCAGACGACTTTTATGCAGAAACAAGAGTGGATGAACCACCGCAAGAACGAGAAGAGTTCTAATGCCAACACAATATTTATTAGATACCAATATTTGTATTTATATCACCAAGCATCAACCCGAAATTGTCCGTCAGCATTTTGAAAAACATTTACCTGACGGCAATATTTTTATTTCAGTGATTACTTTGGGGGAACTTCGCTTTGGTGCGGAAAAAAGCCAATGGAAAGACAAAGCTTTCAAAGTGATTGATGAATTAACTTCAATCATTCCTGTTATAGAGTTAGATGAACACACCGCCGTACACTATGCTCAAATTCGAAAACAGTTAGCGCTTCAGGGGCAAATAATTGGCAATAACGATTTATGGCTAGCTGCTCATGCACGATCAAATAATTGGGTCATGGTCACAAACAATGAAAAAGAATTTCTGCGTGTAGACGAACTGCAAGTAGAAAACTGGCTCAGCAAATCTCTGTAAACCCACCAAAATTTCCACACGAAATTATGCTTTGCCTAAATGCCATTATCAATTGTCGAAATGACCAATAGACATTCATCACAAGAGAGTTATACTGGATCTACCATTTCTAAAAACACATGGAGAACAAAAATGGTTACTGCTGGTCAAAAACCCGGAACAGGCTTCTATTTTTGTGTTCAATGCGGACACCGCGTCTACTTAGAAATTGGTACTGATCGTTTACCACCGTGTACCAAATGCCAAGGCAATCAATTTAACAATAAGAATGCCTAAGCTGCAAAACACTAACAGTTATCCGCTGTTTAGAAAGAAAAGCCCTATCACTCGATAGGGCTTTTTGCTAACGTATAACACAGCATATATAAAAACAAATTGTACGTTTGACCATTCGGAGAAGCCCATGGAAACAATATTAGGACTGTGTATTGGTATTGGCTTAAGTGCTGCCTGTGGTTTCCGTGTCTTTGTACCTTTATTGGTGATGAGTGTTGCTTCCATTTTAGGACTATTCGAACCGATGAAAGGATTCGAATGGTTGTCTATGCCTGCGGTTTGTATTGGCTTAGCAATTGCGACGGTTTGTGAAATTGCAGCTTACTATATTCCTTGGGTAGATAATGCGCTCGACACCATTTCAACACCTGCAGCCATGATTGCAGGGACCATTGCCACAATGGCAGTCAGCTCAGGTGAAATGTCACAGTTTGCCAGTTGGGCTGCAGCAATTATCGTGGGTGGTGGTACAGCAACAGCAGTGCAAATGAGTACTGTCGCTGCGCGTGGTGTATCTACCGCAACCACAGGTGGCGTTGCAAACCCCATCTTATCTACAGGAGAATGGATTGGTGCTGCAGTCTTGTCAATATTGGCCTTTTTAGTCCCATTTTTCGTGGTGATCTTAGTGATTGCAATCGTGATCTGGTTGGTTCGCCGCATTCGTCAGAAACGAACTGTACAGGTCGACACCCCTTTATAAACCAATCAACATTTCACTCTAAAATGAATCCATCTTTTAGAGTGAATGATCTGCATTTTGTTTAATAAATATAGAAATAAAAATCCGAAACCGAGTTTTTCAGCGTTTGATAAAGATTATAAAAATTATAAGAAGTGATACAAAAAAATGAACAATCAGAGGAATTTAAAAGGTTTGGGCGGGTGGCTTATTGTGTTGGGGATAAAAATTGTCCTATCACTACTATTGCTTTCATTTGATATTTATAGCCTATATCAACTTTTTCAAAATGAGGCGTTAAGTCAAATAAGTGATCAAAAATCGGAACTTTATTATCCAACTCTGATGTATTTACTCTATATAGAAAGCATCTTAAATATTGTATTTTTCTTACTTTCAGTTTGTGCTGTCTACTTATTTTTTAGTAAGCATCTTTACTTTCCAACATTCTATATTGCGTTTATGGCAAGTTTTTTATTGGTACAGTTATGTGATAGTGCCATTTTGAGTGTGCTATTCACCGATAAAAATGCATTTGATACAGAGACCATCATGCAGTTAGCGACGAGTACTATGGGTTGTCTGATTTGGACGCCGTATTTGTTGATGTCAGTTCGAGTGAAAAATACCTTTACTCAACATTCCAAGCACTCGGCTTAAGCGAAAAAAATCTTTAAATACCGATTGATTTTTGAACAATAAAGGCATAATTTTAGTATGTAATTATAAATCACATAATTTTTATATGGATTTATTAATCTTTGAATTTTATAAAAAATAATGAGGGGAATGGTAGATGATTAAATTTATAGTCGATGAAAATGCCTTAATGAATGGCTCACATTTAATTCACAATGGTACGCAAGGATGCGTAGACATGCCGCAGTTTGACCAGCAAATATTGATTGGTTATTTTGCCAATTTCGAACTCGCTTATAAGCGTGCACGAATGAGCTGGCCAACAGAAAAAGTTGTTGGTTGCGATAAATGCTGTAGTCAAAGCTAGAAATTCAACATGCATTAACTTTGAAATAACGCTGTATATCCAAGAAAAATGGCGCAGAAATTGCTAACTAAAACAGGTAATCGCGTTATTAATAGGATATACAGCATGACCAAAGAAACCATCCGCTCTACAAAATATCCAGCACAGGCACATGCCTATGCAGCATGGCCTTTGATCCTGATTATCATTGGTGGTGCGATTGGACTGGTATATGCCGTGATTGCTTATTTGATCAATCTTAAAATATATGCATCAGACCTCAGTCGAATGAATAAAATTTTGGCCAATTTACTTTGTGGTATGGCGGCATATAGTGGTTGGTGGTTTAGCGCACAGTGGGTACAAAGCTATTTAGCTCAATGACCAATCATGCGTTGAATAGATCATCCATTAAATAGCTGATGTTACACACTTAAAAGTAGTTTTGCATTTTTAAAATGATTTTTAATTCTATTCGACGGCATCTTATATCTAGGGATTGAATAAAGGGATTAGTCTTCGGCTGGAAGTACTTTTGTTTAGGTAAAATGAGAAGCGTGCTTCGTAAGGAAACCATCTTGCGGAGCATTGCTCCTCACCGCAAAACTCGCTCATTACCGTCAAATTATTCACAGTATCGCAAAAACATTTTTGATTAAAAGTAGCTCTTTCTCAAACACTTGCGGATGACGTTAGCGCGTATCGTTCATTTATTTGAATCAAATTGCGCTTTTGATGTTACTGCGTAACATCAGTTCAATAAGTAGAACAAAGATAGATCTAGATCATTAGTTACTCATTGAGCGGTGTTTTGTGAGTCATAATCAATGTAGATAATTGAACCGGAGGGGGAATGTTCAGCGGCGATATATTTTTAAATTTGACGCTGTGTTTGGACGTTTTGTCTGTTGTAAAAGAAAATTTTCTTATAATTGGGCAAATCTGCAGATAAAAAACGCTGAAATGAGCTGAAAAGATAAAATATCCTGCTAAACCTAAAATGGCTGAAAAAATTTGCTGAATTTGCAGAAAATTAGAAAAACTTAGGAAATTAATCCCGATCCTCTTTGGTTAAAGTATATCTCAAGGGTGTGATAGAGATTGAAAAGAGTAGCATGCTGTCAGTGGTGCAAAACACGTGTACAGTACTCACCCAAAAGGTCTCGATTCAGCTTAGGACGCTATAAACCAGAAGTTTATAGGCTATAAGATCATGACTTACAAAGTGATGATAGTTGAAGTAAACAATATTGTTTTCTCTTATACCACCCCAAAAATTTAAACCAAAATAAAAAAGAATAATGAATCATTACTCCTTTAATCCGCATAAAACAAACGACACCAGTTTAGTCAACATAAGCTTAAAGATCATCAGGCATCTCCGGTAAAAATAGTCCTAAGCCAAGTGTTAAATCTGAAGGAATTTCATTTTCGTCACATTTTCATCACATTTTCATCACATTGAATAGCCTCTGTGCTTTTTGCTACTTTTTTCAAGCACACCTCAATTTTCAAATCTCGCTGTGGTATGCATTATTGACTCTTAATCCAGTTGGAGAACTCATTTCAATACAAGTTCTCATTGGTTAAAAGTCCTGTCTAGAATTCAAATGATCCCGATGGTTTGAGTGTTAAGCTATGGCGAAAATTCTCGGTAAAAGTCATTTATCAGATGGAAAAAATGCTAAAACATGATACAAGAAGAAAATATTTTCAATATATCTTTAAATGTGAAAAATATTTTTAAAATAAGTCAAAAATAGTAATTTTCAGGGAAACAATCCCTCATCGATACCACTACTATATATCTCAAGGGTGTGATAGAGATTGAAAAGAGTAGCATGCTGTCAGTGGTGCAAAACACGTGTACAGTACTCACCCAAAAGGTCTCGATTCAGCTTAGGACGCTATAAACCAGAAGTTTATAGGCTATAAGATCATGACTTACAAAGTGATGATAGTTGAAGTAAACAATACTGTTTTCTCTTACACCCTAAAAAATTTTTAAGAATTAAATCGAATAATAAATCCTTCCATCTTTTTCAAAATTCCAAACTTCGCATTCATTCCAGACAAACTTTGATCACTGCTGATGTAATAAATATCACGCAGAACAACTCAAACTTAATCTAAGCTTCGGATTGTCCTTTTTCACAAAGTTGTTATGCTTAACTATCTAAATTTTAAATAATTTTATTATGGGTTATCTTGATCAATTGATACAGGATTGTCTGCAGGCACAGCAGACTAAAGCTGAGCGTATATTTGAGTTTTCAAGTTTTGATGATCTTGCTCTACACGCACATTATATTTATGTGATACAGCAAGTTGGTGGCGATATACAGCAGACATATCAGGACTATGCTGCATTTAAGGCATTGAAAACCCATGCTTGCGCCAAGTTAAATCAACCCAATCACATTCTGTATGTCGGATCATCACGGACAGGTATAAAGAACCGTTTAAAACAACATCTAGGTCTTGGGCCTAAACAAACTTATGCCTTGCATTTGTCGCAGTGGTTTCAGGGCAAATATCGCATCACACTACATCAGTATCCTTTAACCACGAGTGCAAGCATCTTACAGTTACTGGAGGATGATTTGTCTCATTCATTAGCACCAGCCTTTGGTAAATTGGGGAGCAATAATCGTTAGGGTTAGACCTGATCAGTTAAAGTCGATTGACAGCGAATTAGTCAGTTGTTATTTTGCCGACATTCTCCCAGTACACAGTCTATCCATGCCTTTAGATCCCAACTTTGTCTATGCGCCGCCTCAAGGTCCTCTACGTATTTTGTATGAAGATGCAGACTTGGTTGTCATCGAAAAACCGGCGGAATTGCTGTCGGTTCCGGGACGTTTGCCTGAGCATCATGACAGTGCCTATCTTCGTGTTTTGGAGCAGTATCCTGCTGCAAAAATTACCCATCGTTTAGACATGGCAACATCAGGCATTTTGATGTTTGCGAAACACCGCGATGCAGAAGTGGCAGTGAGTAAAATGTTCCAAGCGAGGACGGTTCAAAAGCAATATGTGGCTTTGGTTCAAGGCAAACTTGAAGGTGAGGGCAGTGTTGAAGTGCCCCTCATTACGGACTGGGAAAATCGCCCACGACAGATGGTGCATTTTGAATTGGGCAAACCCTCAAAAACCTTGTATCAAGCCATTAGCTATGACGCAAGCAAGGATATTAGCAGAGTATTATTAACGCCAGTGACAGGGCGTTCTCATCAGCTACGTGTACACATGATGCATATTGGGCACCCCATTACAGGGGATCAACTGTATCATCCGAATGCAAAACACAGCTCACTCGGACGGATGGCGTTACATGCTTGCGATCTGGCATTTACCCAGCCCTTAACCCAACAAGCTGTTCATATTCATTGTGCGGCAGAATTTTAAAGCATATTCATGTGAATACTCATTGTTCATAAAATCTGCTGTGTTGAATTGAAATCTTTATGCAGCTTAGCAAGCTAAGAATAATTACAGCCTTAAATAGATTTTTCTGCTTAAAAATAAATCATGATATACATCATATCCCCAATTCTGGGGATATATAAAGGATTTAAATATCTCTATAAAGTGTGTGAGATATTTACAAAGATTAATATTAAGTTGCTTTGTATTATTTGGTAAATAAACACTATTCTTAAAGTTTTAATATATTTTCTAAAGAATATTGATTGATATTTTTTAATATGAAAATTTTTTATTAAATTGATTTAAAACAGTGTTTTAGTTAAATTGTGTGCAAGTGTGTATTTGGTCAGATAAATACGGTTTTTTGCATTTGTTCTGCTAATATGAAATGAATTATAGATTTTAACTTTTGTAACTTAGGTTTGTTTTGGGGAATAAACTTAAATTATTGAAGCTTATTTTGAGGATTAGCAAATGATCAATATTGCTTTAATCGTCCTTATCATCCTATTAATTGTGGCTCTCCTTTTTGTTTATAACCGCAAATTGAAAAATGATAAAACCCTACGTTCACTGCAGGAAAACTTCGATCGTGCGCGGTTAAAACTGGCTGAAACAGAGTCGCAGCAAGATGAACTAAATTATGAAATCAGTCAATTACGCATTCAAAACAGTGGCTTAAAAATCCAAGTCGATAAAGTAGCGAAATATCAACATATTGTGGATATTGAACAATATGTTGAGTATCGAACTTTACAGGCTGATGGTTTGGTGGAAGTCACCAAAGCCAATGCCGATATCATGTTGAATGATATTCGCGCACAGATCGAACAAGTGCGTCAGTATTTGAGCAAATATCAAGAAAAAGCTAAATCACAAATACAGGAACAAGCCCGTGCCGAGTTAAAGGGTTTATATACTCAAGCGCTGGATCAGCAGCATTTGGAAAACATCAACCGTGCTTTGGACAACAAAATACGGGGCTATCAGTCAGCATTCTTTTTACCTTTACAGAGTATTTTAGATCAGCTGATGGATGGCATGAATGAATCTGCGGCAAAGCAAAATTTGACTGCGGTACGTTGCAAAATGATTGATGCAATGGAGCAACAATCGACTGCAAAATGTAATTATGTTGATGAAGAACGTCGTTTGGCTGCGATGCAATTATTTACATTGGTGCTTAATAGTCGTGCTGATTTGTATTTAGCCCAATTAAATACCAAAAACTTAGGTGAGCTATTGCAGGCTTTGGCGGATGATTTCACCTTGCTCAATGCGCATGGTGTACATTTTAGTCAGGCACGGGTACTCGACAGTTATCTACAATTACGCTTAGAAGAATTGAAAATGGCAGCTTTGGTTTTACATCTTAAAGAAACTCAGGCCCACATGGATGTTGTGGTTTAATTTGAATTGTTATCAGAAAGATCACTTCGGCGGTCTATTTCTGATTAAAGAGATTTAGCTAATGCAAATTGCAACAATTATCCGTTAATCTAAGTCAACAGAATAAAATTCATAAACGATAAGGGAAAGTACAATGACTCGTGATTTTAAACAATTTCCAGATGATGATAATGGCAATGTGCTGTGGCAGATGCAGCAAGATGGTGATGATTTATCTGTGCCGCACGAAATCGAATATTCAATTGCCTTTTCCAACGAAGCGCAGGCTGAACAGTGTGCATTGTATTTATTGAAAGAAGAGCAAAAAATTTCGTTGTTCCAAGATGAAGAATCAGATCGCATGGAATGGATTATCACGGTCTATGTCTACATGGAACCTGATTATGAAGATATCGTTGATTTAGAGCAATGGTTTATTAAAATTGCGGAACAACATTCGGGCGAATATGACGGCTGGGGTTGTATGGCTTATATCTATGAAGATGATGATCTGGATGAAGATGAAGCACAATTGAGCTAAGTCTCACTATTGCATCTTTAGCAACAAGAACCCAGTGATTCAACTGGGTTTTTATTTTTTAAATTGTAGGGATGTTGGGTTAAGTATTTATTTTTAAACAGTTTAAATTTAAGTTAATATGAATGCAGCTCACAAAACATAACACGGCATTGCGTTAAAGTGATGGGATCAATCTGTAGGATTCGCTATAGTATTGAACAGCAATGACCTTTCTCGCACGTCTCAAAGCTGTTTCATTTAGAACGTTTCAGTATGATAAAAATTGACGATAAAGCGAGGGTGAATGCATGTGGATGATTCAGTGAAAACAATGACAAAAGGACATCATCATGAGCAATACTGTTCGATTACATCGTGTTTTTAGTGCGCCTGTAGAGCGCGTTTATCGTGCCTTTGTGGAGCCAGATGCTTTAGTTAAATGGATGGCACCGCATGGATTTACTGCCCATGTGGAACATTCTGATGTGCGTGTAGGTGGCTCGTACCGCATGTCGTTTCAAAATTTTTCAACGGGAACCACACACGCTTTCCATGGTGATTATCATGAAGTCGTGCCGAATCATTTACTGCGCTATACAGACCAATTTGATATGCCAGAGTTGGCCGGTGAAATCGAAGTCACTGTTGAGTTTAAAGCGGTCTCAGTCGGAACCGAAGTGACGATTGTACAGGCAGGGTTGCCGAGCGTTATTCCACCAGATGCCTGTTATTTGGGTTGGCAGGAGTCTTTACAGTTGCTGGCTTTTTTAGTGAATCCAGCGTTCCCCGATGAATAATTTGAAGAATGATCGAAAACTATAAATAGGCGAAGGAGGGCTTAATGACTGTACACATTAAACGTATTTATGATGAGATCAGTCCAGATGACGGGAAACGCATATTAGTCGATCGCTTGTGGCCGCGAGGTATCAGTAAAGTGAGCGCAGAGCTAGATTTGTGGCCGAAGGCATTGACGCCATCGACAGATTTACGTAGTTGGTATCATCAAGACGAGGCAATGGCTTCTCGTTGGGACGAATTTAAACAGCGCTATTTGCAAGAAATACAACCCAATCAAGCCGAGTTAGAACAACTGCGCGCATGGGAAAAAGAGGAGCCCCTGACCTTACTCACAGCGGCCAAACATATGGATAAAAATCATGCGCATATCTTAAAAGCTTTAATATTAAATACCTCATTAGAGATCTAAAATTTAAACCTTCAAGTGCTGTAGCGTTGTGAAATTTACGACCTTCACAAGGTGATTAAACCATACGAAATTTATGGTTTTTAAGTTTATGAAATACATAAAAATGTTATATTAAGTTTCTGTGGATTTTTACATCCATCTTTTTTTGAGGTCTTGTATGTCTTTACCCAATTGTCCCCAATGTAATTCTGAATATACCTATAATGATGGCGATTTACTGATTTGTCCTGAATGTTCACATGAATGGCGTGAAGGCGAAAGCGCTGCAGATGAACAGGTGCTGATTAAAGACGCCAATGGCAATGTATTGACCGATGGTGACACGGTTACTGTGGTGAAAGACCTTAAAATTAAAGGCTCATCCTCAGTGGTGAAAGTTGGCACCAAAGTTAAAAATATCCGTCTTTTAGCCGATGCAACAGATGGTCATGACATTGATTGTAAAATTGATGGTATTGGGGCTATGAAACTCAAATCTGAATACGTGAAAAAAGTTTAAGTTTCGTTTTTGTTCGCTTTAAAGCAATCTTCAATCATCCTAAGCGAAGGCCACACTTGGCTTGGGATGTCTACTTAAAGATGAAATAGATAACTAATCCGCTATAGATTTTATTTTTCAGCCTGCATAATAGACGCATTACGGGTTTGAAATGTCTTTACTATGCCGCATATTCATTTGGAATATTCCAATAACCTTGAGCTTGAGGCTCGTCCTTTACTTAAAGCGCTAAACACTGCCTTATTTGAATCGGGTCATGTTAGTGCCATCAATGATATTAAAAGCCGCGCTGTCGCTCAGCAAGATTTTGTTGTGGGTTTGGATGAACATGCTCAACATGCGTATATGCATGCCAAAGTTTCATTATTGACGGGTAGAACGGTCGAAGTGCAAAAGCAAATTTCATTGTTACTATTGGACGTGTTGAAACAACATGTCACAGCTCCAGCAATAGAAGTGCAACTTTGTGTGGAAATATTAGAAATGAATAAAGCGACGTATTCAAAGCAGATCCTCAGTCCTTAAGGCCTTTATTCAATGCGTTGAGTAATGCGCCTCTATTCACAAATACATCATGATGAAAGAATGATGAAATCCGACTTCGGTCGGATTATTTTTTATTGGAATTATTTATTGAAAATCATTTTCTTAGTGATTAAATTTTAAGCCTTGACACTGATCAAAAAAGACATTGAAAAATGTGACCGAGTTCATTTATATTCTGTAGATCAGGTTGAATTTCCAACAACAAATCCTGATCGAATAATAGATAAAACAATGAAAATGATGGGGTAACATATGTCGGAATGGTACCAGATCACTCATTCTAATGATCAGCAGTTTCGTTTTCTATTAAAAGCATGGAACGGTGAAATCATTTTAACGAGTGAATTATATAAAGTGTAAGCATCATCACAAAATGGGATTGAGTCTGTACAAAACAACAGTGCAGATGATAGTCGCTTTGAACGACGGAATGTTAATAATGGTAAACCATATTTCAATCTGAAAGCGGCAAACCATCATATTATTGGGATCAGCCAATTTTATGCCAGTGAGCAATCGCGCGATAAAGGCATTTAGTCAGTTAAAACCCATGGTGCGAATACCCAAATTAGAGAATTAACAGCTTAAATTTGAAACAACCTGATTAAGACAGCCAAAGCGAGATGAACAAACCTGAAGGCTCGTCAAAATCACAAGATCAAAAGCTATATGGTTCTCAGATAAGCGCTGTTATGTTGGATGCTATTCAATCTAGATCAGGCTTATTTAACCGTACAAGGAAGTACCACAACTTCACTGGCTAGAGTGGTGAACGATGAATAAGCAGAATCATATTTTGTATTATGGGCTCATTGCGATCTTGATCATCGTCTTGGGTTGGATGATTGCGTCTCCGTATTGGGTGCTGTACCAAATACGTCAAGCCTATGAGCACAATCAACCTGAAAAAATTGCTCAATATATCGATTTTGCGGCAGTCAAATCGAGTCTAAAACCACAAGTTAAAGACCTCATTCAACAGAAAACTGGGCTACAGCATTTACCCGAATTCGCTCAGTCGTGGGGTGGGCAGCTCAGCACAGTCCTCAGTGCAACGCTGGTCGACAGTCTGGTCAATCCAAACAGTATCATGCTGCTTTTACAAGGCAAAGCATTAAAAGAGTCGATCCAATTACCAGAAATAACCCAACTAACCAATCCGAGCATGATTAGCTCAGGGATTGAACTATTCACTCATGCTGAAAATAAGGTCGCAGAACAACCTCATACATCAACATCATCCAAAAAGGATGCAACTCCAACTACTGTCGCTTTAAAACAAAGCCAGTCCCTTGAACCCAAAGCAAGCTATAGTGCTTGGAATCGATTTGATCTGTATGTGCCGCTCCAAGGCCTTAGCGAAGCAACATATACCGTATTTAGTATGCAACGCCGAGGTTGGAGCTGGAAGATCGTTGAAATTCAACTTCCAAATGCCTCACAGAATAATGCTTCATAAAAAATAAAAGAAATAGGTGCCAGAGATGCAAGATAAAATCAAAATAGTCGGTGACCAACAGGCCGCTGACGAAATTCTGCAATTTTTAGCCAATTGGGATGAGGTTATCTGCCAATTGAAAATTGAGAATATTGCTGAATCCTGCGCAGCAGATGTGAACTTTTTTGATGCCAGTTGTGAAATGCGCGGCTTAATGGCATATCAAAAAATGTGGGAATTTTATCGGGAGTATTTTCGTGAAGGTTTAAAGGTGTTTAGGCGGGAACTGGTCATCCATGCAGAACCTGATATTGCCTTTCTGCACTGTTATTCCAAAATTGATGATAAGAGTGGGATACCAACGCCAGGGATCTCGTGGTGTCGTAACACCATTGGGATGAAAAAAACGCAGTCTCTATGGAAGATCGTTCATCAACATATTTCTGTTCCAGTGGATATTGTGACTCATCAAAGTAAAGTAATTATCTTTTAATTCATCTCAAAACACAGTATGAAAACAGAGCCATGTCGCTCTGTTTTTTTTCTTTGCAAATCATTACATGAAATGCGTATGCAGTTCTAAAACTTCAGCCTAAATTAAAAAATAATGACCATCGTTCAGGATAAGAAAATGGATCATAAAAATAATAAATTAGCGCAAGATTTTGAATCATCACCATCAGGTCAAAAGCAAGGCTTACAAGACCTGAACGCCTCGAAGCAAATGCCCCCTGCAGATTTACATAAAGTGATTCGAATCACGGCAGGATTCATCATCGGCAGTTTGCTGATTGCGGCCTTATATCTTGGTAAAGATATTTTTATTCCATTGGCACTCGCAATCTTATTGGCTTTTTTAGTTGACCCTTTGGTGATGAAACTCCGAGGTTGGGGACTACCACAGATGCCATCGATATTTATTGTGGTCGGTTTGGCTTTGGCGATTTTGTCCGGCGCGGCCTCTTATTTGGGTTATCAACTGGGGCAATTAAGCCAAGAGTTACCGCAATATCACGGTACGATTCAAAAGAAAATGGATTCTATTCGTCAATTTGCACGCGGCCCGAGTGTTTGGGATGGCGCAAAAACCACCATAGATACTGTTGAAAACTCGATAGATGATGTGGTGCCTGAAGAGAAAAATCCTAAAGTTCAGCAAGTTGAAGTAGTGGGGCAACAACAAACCACGGCTGAAGCGGTCATGGCTTGGAGCGAGCGGGTGCTCAATCCTTTGGCAACAGCGGGTATTGTATTTTTGTTTGTGATTCTGATTTTGGTCAATCGGAAAGATTTGCATGACCGTTTCCTTAAGCTGCTTGGCGGCAATTTAAATATCGGAACAGACGCACTAGATGAAGCCGCCAATCGTATCGGTAAATATTTACGTATGCAGCTGATGGTCAATGTGACCTACGGTATTCCGATGGCCTTGGGACTTTGGTTTATTGGGGTGCCGGCAGCAATTATGTGGGGAATGGTGGCGATAGTGATGCGCTTTGTTCCCTATGTCGGCCCAATGATTTCTGCGATTTTCCCCATTGCATTGGCTTTTGCGGTAGATCCCACATGGAATATGGTGCTATGGACAGTGGGTTTAATTTTGCTCTTGGAATTGGTCAGTAATAATATTATTGAGCCTTGGTTATATGGGGAAAGTACCGGACTTTCAACCTTAGCCATTATTATTGCCGCCATGTTTTGGACGGCTGTGTGGGGGCCAATTGGTTTAATTTTATCGACGCCTTTAACCGCATGTTTATTGGTGCTTTCGAGCTATGTACCATCCTTAGGTTTTATTAAAACCCTGATCGGTAGTACACCTGCATTGGCACCGCATGAGCGCTTCTATCAGAGATTAGTTGCTGATGATGTGCAAGATGCCGTGGATGTCGCACAAAATTTTATTGCTGAAAAGTTACCGAAGGAGGCGAAGGATGAAATCAAGGCACGTCGGGTTAATGCGTTTTATGCCAAAGTCGCGATTCCAGCCATACGGATTTTTTCGAGAGGCCACAACACCGAGGCCAGTGCTGAACATCGACTACGTTTACATCAGGGATTAAAACTGTTTAATCATAGTTTTCAACGGGCATATCCAGTGGCACAGCAGGATCAGAAAACTGAGGTTTTATATATCGGCGCACGTTGGGAAATTGATGTTCAAGTATCTGCTATGTTGGCGCATGGGCTAAGTTTAAGCGGTATTCCGGCACAGGCATTTAGCGACGTACTGATACAAAATCAGCATCAAAGTATAGATGATATCCAAGCAGATATTCAGATCGTCTGTATTTCGATTTTCCATACGGCACCCGAAGCTCAAATTCGCCTACTAAGCCATGTTTTTAAGGCACAGTTTCCGGATAAAAAACTGATTTTTGCACTCTGGAGCTGTGATGAGATATCCCAATTAGATGCGATCAAAGAAAATTTCACCGTCGATGCAGTGGTCAATAATATGAATGACTTGTTATTAACCATTGAAGCTTTTCAATTGAAGCAGGGTGAATCTTGGTTGGATGAGCCTGATCCTAGTGTTGAAGCGCAGCGCTTAAAAGCATTAGAAGAACTGAATGTTTTGGATGAGCGGAATTTACCGATTTATGAACAATATATTGAAGAAGCCCGACAAGCCTTCGATGTGAAATATGCACAAATTTCTTGGGTCAAGCAAGACTGGGTCTATACTCCAGGTAGCCCTTTGGCTGAGGCTACTGAGCAACCGATGCAGGTGCGCCAGTCGAAGCAAGACTCGATCTGTAGCCATTTGGTCTATCAAAATGAACGCTTGATTATTGAAGACTTACAACGTGACCCACGCTTTGCGCATTTACCTGAATTGATGCATAACCGCATTCGCTTTTATGCAGGCGTTGCACTTAGAGACCGTAATGGGGTGGCCTTGGGAAGTTTTTGTGTTTTAGATCGGCAGCCGAATCAAATGACCGATGATGATATGAGTCTTTTAAAAGACCTAGCGGCAGATTTGATGAATACGCTCAGTGATGAAAATGCGAAACGAAAAAAATGTGAAGAGATACAGCAACTGAATGATTCATCTCTATAAATTTAAATCATGTAGCAGATTCATTTAAACTGGAGTTTCAGTGAAAAGCATTTTAAGATGGTTCTAATATAATTATTTTGAGCCAAAGACATGAACAAAAATAATGTCATCTGGCAACTTTTATTGGGCTACGTTGCTGCATTGGGTTGTAGTGTGAGTTTTGCTCAAATTCAAGGAAATTATTTTTCACATAAGGATTGGGAAATCGCTTGTGATAATACGGGGACATGTCGCGTTGCAGGTTATCAAGCGGAAGGCAATCAACCCGCTGTTTCTGTGTTATTACAACGTGCCGCGGGCGCTCAAGCGCAAGTCAGCGCACGAGTGAAACTCGATCCTGAAACGTTAAGTGCGGCAAATAAACCACTTCAACTTTACACTTTAGGTAAAAATCAGGGAACTGTGCAGCTTGATGCCAAAACTGCGGAAGGTCAGTTAAGTGCAGCTCAAACTCAAAAACTGATTCAAGCCTTACAAGCCAATCAACCGATTGTGTGGAAAGGCAACAACAAAACATGGTTATTGTCTGTGCAGGGCGCTAGTGCGGTTTTGCTCCGTATGGATGGTTTTCAAAAGCGCATAGGGACAAATTCGGCATTATTGCGTAAAGCCAATAGCAGTTCGGCCAATGTACTCAAACCGAAAAGTATTCCGAAAGTGTATATTCAAAATTATAGTAAGGGCTTACAAACACGGTATGCCGTCAATGCGCCCACAGCCAAACAATTATTTGGATTGATTAAGAAAAAAACCATAGTGGAAGATTGTCCTCAACTCTTTGATGCAAATTTCTTAGATGATGATCGAGTCGTGGTGTTTCCAATCAATGGAAAAAATGCCTTGGTCGAAGTGCCATGTTGGCGTGGGGCATATAACAGTGGTAATGGCTATTGGCTGATGGATCGTAACTTAAAGCAAATCAAACAATCCGTGACCTTTTCTGGTAGTGGGTTTAGTGAAGGACAAATTTTCTCCAACCAACGTGGACGAGGCATTGGTGATTGTCAAAGTAAAGGGGAATGGTCGTGGAACGGTCAGCGCTTTATCCAAACTTATATGGCAAAAACCACACAGTGCAAAGGATTTGCTGGCGGTGCATGGGAAATTCCAACCTTAGTATATTGGGTTCAACTCGACTCTTAATTACAAAAAGCCCTGATATACAGGGCTTTTAAATCATATAAAGTAGTTTTTATCGGCTTAACATGAATAACCAACAATACTAAAAACGTTTCGGAATTTTTTGTCCGCCCACAACAGGTGATTCAGCGATTTTCAACACACCAAATAGCCATGTTTCGGCATGATGAACAGCCGCTTTGAGCTCATCACCTAAGGCTAAACGCCCAGCTATAAAACTCGCCAATGAGCAGCCTGAGCCGTGATATTCCCCATCCAGTCGTGGGCAACGGGTTTCAGAAACTAATTCACCCTGAATGTACAACGAGTTTTGGATATAGTCTGGCGTATTTTCATGCCCACCTTTTACTAATACCGCTTGAGCGCCCATCGCAAAAAGTTTTGCTGTAGCTTTAGATATGTCGTCTTCACCTGTGAGTGCGCGTAATTCTACGGTATTAGGTGTAAGTACAGTGGCAAGCGGAATCAATTCCGCAAAGGCTTTGACCAAAGTTGCTTGATCGCCCAAAGAACCACCACTATTGGCAACTAAAACGGGGTCGAGAACATAATGATATTCGGGATGTTCACGTAAAAACTCAGCGAGAGCCGCGATATTTTCAGTCGTTCCTAACATTCCTGATTTTACACAGCGAATAGGGAGGTCACCGACGACAGCATGTGCTTGAGCCAACAATAACTCGCGAGAGGTTGCTTCAAACGAATACACTTGTTGTGAGTTTTGAACGGTTAATGCTGTACACGCAATGGCAGCATGTGCACCACTTTGACCAATGGCTTCAATGTCCGCTTGCAGTCCTGCACCACCTGAAGGGTCAAGACCTGAAAAGCACAGTACAGTAGGGCGCACAATGATGTCCTTATTACACAAAATTTACGATAGTATAGGCAACTTTGAGCGAACACTCGATAGTATTTTTGCAGAAGTGAATGGATAAGGTAAAAGCTGTGATTAAGAATATATTGATCGATCTCGATGGAACATTAACAGATCCAAAAGTAGGCATTACCACTTCAGCACGCTATGGACTGGCGAAAATTGGACATCCCATATCGGATGAGACCAATATCGATTGGATTATTGGGCCGCCTTTAAAAGCCTCTTTGGCAAAAATCCTCAATGTCGATGTGCATAATGTACTTGCAGATCAGGCTTTACTAGGTTATCGCGAGCGCTTTGCCGTTACCGGTTTATTTGAAAATAAAGTCTATCCTGCCGTTGCCGAAACTCTAGCAACTTTACAACAGCAAGGCTTTCACTTGTACGTCGCTACAGCAAAGCCGACGGTCTATGCCCGCCAAATTTTAGAACATTTTGATTTAGCTCAATATTTTACTATGATCTATGGCAGTGAACTAAATGGCGAGCGCACCAACAAAGGCGATTTAATTGAATACATTTTGCAGCAAGAACAGTTGGATGCGAAGGAATGTGTGATGGTGGGAGACCGTGAGTACGATATTTTAGGCGCACGCCGTAATACTGTGCCGAGTATTGCTGTGAGCTATGGTTATGGTAGCGCAGAAGAAATTCAAACGGCTGCACCGGCTTTGGTGATTGATCGTTTTAACGATTTGATTTCGAGTATTGAGCAATTGCAGCAGCAGAAAGTATCGTAGTTTGATTTACCCTTGCGAATGAAGCTGATTATTTAAAGATAATCAGCAAAATGAGCAAGATCACCCCACAGAAAAACCATTTGAGCAAAGGAGACTCATCATTTTGGATGGTTTCTGCTTCGAGTGCGATGCCATGTTTATAGTAGACAAATACAAAATGTGCATTTGCGCTTAGTGCCATTTCTTGAATGGCTCGTAGCTCGAGCGCGCTGACTTCTTCACTTAAGCGTTCTTTTAACTGAATAAAAATAACCGGCTGT
The DNA here is from genome assembly GCF_002018395.1 of Acinetobacter sp. ANC 5600. Taxonomy (NCBI): domain Bacteria; kingdom Pseudomonadati; phylum Pseudomonadota; class Gammaproteobacteria; order Moraxellales; family Moraxellaceae; genus Acinetobacter; species Acinetobacter sp. ANC 5600. Next base: position 667,533 of record NZ_MVKW01000001.1, on the reverse strand, counting down.
CCAAACTCATACCACTTGAAGTGGATCTGTTGTATGAGTTGGTTGAAGCACTGTTCTGCAACATGATAGTTTCGGACAAAACTTCCGCGTTCTATAAACGCCAAAGGGCAGTTTTGTTCAGCTACAATTTGATGATCACGCGTTAAAACTTGCATTTGATCATAATGGATCTGTACCCAAACAGCGTCAGGAAAAGACGCTAATTTTTCTTTTAACATCACTTTTAGGTTTCATTATTGTTTTTAGTGGCTAGCAGTATGTCATTAAAATTTAGAGAAAAATATAGCTGAGATATAAAAAACACATCGATCTATCGAGTTTTTTTTTTAACGTCTTTCGCAGTTTTATTACTTTAAATTTTTACTTCCATAATTGAAATATCTAACGCTTAAGTAGGTTTTTAAAGCCATTATCCTTTTTCTAGAAAACTGTTTCTCATCTGATTTATGTAATCGACCTTGTAACTATTTCAGGCTTTTGAAAAAATTCAGACAGAAAATAATAAAGCTGAATGCTATGTCCAAATCATTTTTATTCCCTAGTCAGTGGCTCAAACCATTGCACCCACGTGATCCACATGAGCATCATCGTGTCGCGACCTCTTTAGAATTGCTTTTTGACTTGATCTTTGTCGTTGCAATCGCAACCGCAGGGCAGCAACTGCATCATGCCATTGTTGAAAATCATTTAGCTCAGGGTTTAACGCTGTATGGCATGGTGTTTTTTGCTTTGTGGTGGGCGTGGATGAACTTTAGTTGGTTTGCCTCGGCATATGATAATGATGATGCGCTCTATCGAATCTTAACTTTCGTACAGATCATTGGCTCTTTGGTCATTGCTGCTGGTATTCCAAGCGCTTTTCAAAAGCAAGATTTTGATGTGATTGTGATTGGCTATGCCATTATGCGTCTCGGCTTAGTTACGCAGTGGTTTCGCGTTGCTAAGCATGATCTGTCCCGTCGGAAAACTGCATTACGTTATGCTTTTGGCATCATACTGGTACAAGTCGGGTGGCTGTTCTTTCATTTTTCGCCGCTGCATTTCACAGTTTATCTTTTCATTTTGCTCGCAATTGCTGAACTGTCTGTGCCAGTTTTTGCAGAGGCTGCAAGCCGTACACCTTGGCATGCGCATCATATTGCTGAGCGATATTCACTGCTTACCATTATTGTTCTAGGCGAATCTATTGTCGGATGCTCGATTGCCATAACCGATGCATTGACGAATCAGCGTTTTAGTACGGAACTGATCTTTCTGATGGTGGGCGGCCTGATGATGATGTTCACCATGTGGTGGTCTTATTTTGATACCAGTATTGCAGAGCGTTTAAATAGCCGCAAAATGGCATTTACTTGGGGGTATGGACATTTCTTTGTCTTTATTAGTATCGCGGCGATTGGTGCAGGTTTAGCTGCCGCAGTCGATGTGGTTTCGCATGAGGCACTGATTAGTTCTGAAAAAGAAAGCTACTTTGTGGCGATCAGCCTCGTGATTTATACGACAAGTTTATATTTACTCCATGAATTGCATCATCAAAGTGGCTTTAGAAAACTTTTATATCCTTTAACCGTGGTGATTGTTTTGTGTATTCCGTTGTTTATCACTCCTGCAGGTTATGCGATATTTGCGATGGCAGTGGTATACGCACTGCGATTGATGTTTACAAAATGCTATTTGGCAAGATAAGTTAATGATATGACATTGATCAATAATTCGTTATATTGCTGATGAAAAAAACGTCCAAGAATCATCAAATAAAGATAAAACATAGAGGATTATATGAAAGGGCAAATACTCGATTTTTCTGTTCAAAATAATACAGGCATCATCAGCGGAGATGATCAGAATCGTTATCAATTTTCTGGAAGCGATTGGAAAGGACAAACTGTTCCTGCTCGTGGACAATTTGTTGATTTTGAGACAAGTGGAATGGGTTACGCAACCGATATTTACTTAGTCGCTGTGCCGAATGCTTTAGGCACGCAATACGGTCAAAAGAGTCGAATTGTTGCTGCACTCTTAGCATTCTTCCTTGGTGGATTTGGTATCCATAAATTCTATTTGGGTCGTATTGGATGGGGGATTGTGTATCTACTATTCTGTTGGACCTTTATTCCATCCATTGTTGCTTTTATTGAATTTATTATTTATCTATGCACTTCAGATGAAGATTTTGCACGTAAATATGGCTAAATTTTTGTGTTAAAAGATAAGGCGCATTGTGCGCCTTATTTTATTGTTGCAGATCTCTAGCGGGTTGACCCCATTGGTTGTTCTCGGCTTTGGTGTCTGTAGCCCACCATATAATCAGTGGGATGATCCCAATGATTGTGAGCATTAAAAGTTGCCACCAACCCGAACGTCCCGTGTCATGTAGTCGACGTGCGCCAACAGCTAAGCTAGGAATGAGTAAAACGATATTGGTAATATTTTCTAGCCAAGGTTCACTGCCAATTACGAAATCGCAAACAGAGGCAAGTATAGTGACCAATATACAAAATAGCCAAAAGAACCAGAACTCTTTACGTCGAGCACGTCCTTCAAATTCAGCAAACTTTTTCAGTGGTTTGAATGACCACGCGAAAAAGTCATAGTTTTCCTCTTCTTCACTGTAGTTTGTTCGCGTATTGGTGGAAAAACTTTGTTGGCGTAATGCAATATAGACTTGAATCGCTTGCCCACTTTCATCCAAAGCAAAATCAACCTGTTCTCCACGTGTAGGTGGTCTTTGACCTCGCCATTCATGACCAGCAAATTGATAGTGTTTTCCATCTTCAGCACTAATCACCCCAGTATTAGTTTGAATCGAAAAATCTAGTATTTGTCCTTTCATATTTTTCCTGAGTTAATGTGCTGTTGATAGTGTGGCTAGATGAACAGTAGCCACGATTTTTTATTTATTTTGCAGGTTGTCCCCATTGGTTTACTTCAGGTTTGGTTTCCGTTGCAAGCCAAATTAGAACCAGAATTGGTCCAACGAGCGGAATCATTTGTATTAACCAATACCAACCAGATTTATTAATATCATGCAAACGGCGTACTGCAACAGAAAGGGAAGGAATAACCATTGCTAAGATGAAAATACCTGTGAATATTCCTCTGGTTCTAAGCACGGAATCTACAATTAGAGTAATAATCATTGCGATAAGATAGACCAATACAAAAAACCAATATTCTTTACGGCGTGCACGTCCAGTAAAGTTGGCATAATTTTTTAGACATTTGACAAACCAATCAATCATGTTGAATTTTGATTCAGCTTGGTCTTGGTTTGAAATTTTATCGAGTTGCTGTGAAATTTGTTGAATAGGATTACTGCTGCCAAGAGCATTGAATACTTGAACAGCTTGACCTTCTGGACTGATATCGAAATCTACATGATCGCCGCGTTTAGGTGAGTTTTGGCCACGCCATTCTGCACCTGTAAACTCATAACGGTTTTGATCATCTCCACTGATAATGCCTGAATTGGTTTGTACTGAATAATCTAAAATCTGACCTTTCATTCTGTCCTCTTTTATTATGTGATTTTTATTAATTGATGTATTTTTATACCGTTTTATATTAGCAGAATATGAATTAAATTAAATGCATAGATTTGCTTGGGTGAATGAAATTCTTCATAAAAAAAGCGGAACACTTGGTTCCGCTTTTGATATTTCGCTGAAACGTTATGCGACACATAAGTTGTCATTGAATGTAATAGAAAATCATATATTTAAGAGGTATCAGTAAGCTCTAATGACAACTTTTGCGACACATAAGCTGTCATTGTTCTAGTTTCGCGACACATAAGGTGTCATTCTTAATTTTTCATATTTTTTAGATCAAGTGCATCTTCATTGATAAGTAATTCAGATAAAGAAAACCCTGTTTCTTTTCTTACGAATTCGTCAGTCACTTTTGGCCCCCATAGCGGGTTAAAATTTTCGTCCATAGTAACTAAACGGCAATCATCTTCAAATTCTCTAAGACCCGTACCAGAAGGATATCTCTCAATCCAAATAACATTTTTAAAAATTTGAGAAATATTCAGATAAATTTTGTTAGGTTCCTTTTTATCTTTTAACAATTTTAGTTTTCTAAGTACTTTTGAAAAAAAATTTTCAACATCATAAGTTTTTGTATATTCTGATAAAATTGGAATTTCAATGTTTGTGATATTGTTGCGTGCTACATCATAAAAAAACTTTTGTGCAATAGTTTCGACAGCATTAGTTACAGACGTTCCATAGTAGTTTTTATACTGTGAGCAAACTATAACTATTTTTGATTCATTAGGCTTTATACCAACTCTTAAATGACAATAACCTGTAGTTGCGCTAAAACCTGGAAAGCTAAAATGTAAATCATTAATCATAATTTTTCCTTGATTCAATATTTATATAGAAATGAATCTACTGTATAAGTTATAAGCTATAGGCTGACTTATTTAATATCTTCGCAATTTGTTCTAACGGTTCGTTCTTCAGATCTTCACAATACCTATTAAATTTTGGTGAATCTTGAATCGTATTAAATAGTTCAACTGCACCTTGCCAGTAACTAGCATCGTTATGATTATTGGTATCATCTTTATCAAAAATGGATTCATACCAAATATTCGCTTTAGTTTGACCCCAAATATCAAGATGGATAGGTAGTTTTTCACCTTCAGTAAGTAATTTCATTTCATCTTTTTTAATATTATAAGAAATTATCAGCGATGGATTTCTGATATATGTGTAGAGAACCTTACAAAGAATTGCTAGTTCTACTAGATAGCTAAATCCTGAATTGCCAATATCATCCATAGATTTTAATTTTAAGTTTGAATAATAGATGTTTCGAACTTTCCAATCAGATTTATTTGATCCATAGCCAATAGATACAAGGAAGTTGCCGTCATCGCTGCGGATTAATTTTATAGCTCTTGGTTGGTGTCCTTTATACTCTTGAAGTATGTCTTTTAGAGATTCAGCCCAGTAATGAAAAGATTTTGTTTCAACAATAAAAGGGGTTAGTTCGGGAGTGTATGGACCTGTATTGCCAAATTTCAGCCATTCTGAGTTGAGGAAATAAAAATCACTAAATCTTTCCAAATCATCAAAAGACGGAATTTCTGAGCCGTTTAACCAGTTTGAAACTTTTAAAGTGTTTTCATGTCCTAGTTCGAAAGCAACTTTTTCAGTTTGGAGTTTTAACTCATTAAAAACATAGTGTAGACGAGTGATTAAATTAATTTGTTCAACTGGTAAAGTGGAAATAAAATCTGAGTTAATACGGTAAAACTTAGCACCTAGATCAATCAAGTTAACAAGGTGTTTAGAACGATAGCGATCACCACCAATTGCTTTAGACTGATTAGTTACTTCCTCAAGTAAATTGATTGGAAGACGAACAGTAAGTGGGTCTGAGAGATCGTAGTTAGAGTCATTCTTTTGTTCATTTCTATAAAATCGAACGATTGATTTCCAAGCTTCAGTAATCATTTTTGTACTTCATATTGACTAATATATCGTCAATATGAAGTATATTTCACCTGCTGTCAATAATAATTATTACATTGTATTTATATTAAATCTTTAGTTTATTACATTGTATTAATTTTTTTTAATAGGTCTGTTTTTCTAAAAAGTCTTATTTTTTTTTCACTGTCTCCAAAATAGTAAGGCTTAATAAGACCTTGATTTTGTAAATTAGTTATATGGGAGTGACGCATACGTAAGAGGGTGCTTGCTTCAGCACCAGTGACGTATTCCTCTTTTAATTTCAAAACTTCAGTTAGCTCATTCTTATTAATGAGCTTCCAGTAAACTAAATCTGCAATATGCAAAAATCCTGTTTCGCACCAATATTTTTTCATCCAATTCATAGGACAACTTAATTGCTTTGCTGCCTCTGAGTAAGGAATATGATCTTCGCTATCGAGTTTTTTCTTAAGATTTAATAGCGAACTAGTTTGGATTTGAACTGAGAGAGGATTGTTCTTATCTTTGCTAAGAATACCTTTTTTGACTAGTACCGTAACTTTATTTGGGCTAATTCCTAAAAGTGCAGCTGCTTCTTTTAAAGAGTGATAATTTGTACTGGTAGTTGTCGATTCCGACTGGTCTTTTGGTCTACCTGTACGTGTTGGATAGTGTTGAATCATCTCTAAATCGGCTGAACTTATATTCTGAACATCTGTCTTTAAAAAAATGTTAATGGGTGTTGAGTCAATATGAGGTCCATGTACAGGTGTAATGCCTATTGACGCTAATTTCTCCACGAGATTTGTTGGGGGTACTTTCAACCGTTTTGCTAAAAGAGCAATCAGCATATATTTTCTATCGAATTCATGAAGCTTGTTCTTTGAGTATTGCTTAGGACCATCTACATCTAGTTCATTTTTTTCTAAATTGAACCATCCAATATTTGCTAGTTTACGAGCAGTTTCATAATTGATTTCTAAAATTTCAGAAATTTCTTTTAGACAAATGTGGTCATTAACGATAGTCATGTTAATCAGTGTGTCAGCTATAGACTCATCATTGTCTATTAAACCCAAAAGAAAGCGTTCTATATCTATACTCGATATATTTCCACGATAAATCTCTTTTTTCCCTAGCTTTAGATAGTCGCTTTCAATTAACTTCTCAAGCTCAAAACGTGAAACATTTAAGATACGTTTTATCTGATGATTTCTAAGTTTTATAGAAATACTTTTTTCACTAATTTTGTATTCATTGGCATTTTGTTCAACAACTTTAATGTGTTTCTTAAAAAAATTTTCATATTTTAAAAACGGTATTAACTGTACCCTAGGATGTGAGTAATTGATTCTAGAATTAATAAGAGCGCTGAGCTTGAGTGCTGAAAGTTCAGGATGATGAAAATATTCATAGACAGAAAGGAAAACTTTCAAATCGGTGTTAGATTCATCGAACTTAAAGAAGTTATTAAAAGCATTCCAGCAAGCTGAAAACTCTTTGAATAATTTGTTGGAGTTGAAATTTAGAACGTCGATAAACCAATAAATAGTATCAATAGATTTTGCTTCTCTAATTGGTGCTTTATCTAATTCAAAACCACAGCAAGAGCAGTTTTGAATCCCTGTTTTTGATGTAATTGGATTCTCACACTTTGGACAAGAATTAATTAAAAAACATGAATGAATAGGACATGCGTAAATTGGTTTGAGCATCCATATTTTTTTTAGATAAGCACTTTCTCCAAGACAAATCGGACAGTAGCGTATGTTGTCTAATTCAAATAATTCATGGGGAACTTCAATAGCACCTATTGTCCTTGGAGATTTATTTGTAGGGCCAGATCTTTCAAAAGCTAGACAAGAATATTCACTATCTATATCTAAAGCACTCAAAACTAAACTAAAGCGAACATCATCTGCTAGATGGTAATTAAGAGATTTCTTAATGATGGATTGATAGTTTTCCTTGCCAACTAAATTAAAGATTGAGCTATGTGCATTAAGTTTTGCTGTTCTGAGTAGGAAGCTGATTGGCGATTCATCTTCATAAGGGATTGCTTGTATTAAAAGAGAATTTTGCATATTTATGTTTATTTCATTAGTGCGATGATTTGAGAAATATTCATTTCGAAAGGATTCTTACTTTGTTTACTAATGTATAAAGTGATACCTAATTTCCAGGCATAACTGAAATCATTAGAATTAATGATTTGCCTACCATCGTTTAAAGCATGTGTAATACTTTCTCTAATCAGACTCATAATGTATGAGTGATAACCTTTCGTTGCCAATTGAATTTGCATGCTCACAAGTTGACTGTCTAGTGCTGGTGAGAAGGTGATATTCTGTTTATTAAGAGTCCTTGATATTTCAGCGAGAAAGGCAAACATACTCCCACCTTGTATGGGATCTACAGTTAATGGGTTTAACTGATAAATGAATGGGAATCTACGTGCAATTTGACTATCAATTTGAAGTAGTGGTACGAACTCAGGTAAACCAACCAAGCAAAAACTGATCCCAGTTCTATTCACTAAAGTTTTAATCCAATTCCCTGTAGTCCGATTCATTCTCGTCGATGTAGGTTTACGCTCAAATAAATGATGGAACTCATCTAAAAATATGAGCTTAGTTTCGCATTGAGCAAGTAAATGAATAAGTCTACTTGTTAGGTATTCAGTTGTTCCATATCCATTTTCACAAGTAATATCTCCCAGTTCTTTGAGCATCATTATGGCCAATGACTTTACAGTAGCTGGTGAAGGGACTTCGACATAACATACTGGAATAATAGATCTTTTATAGTCCTTTTCTACTTTTTCTGAACGTGGCATTAAGCTTAAGATTGTTTTGCACAAGGTTGTTTTTCCTAATCCACCTTCTGCGAGCAGCATACTTCCAACTGGTTCACTATAAGAAATACTTCTTTTGACACAATCTTGGATACCTGTAAAAGCTGTCATAAATTCATTTGAAGTAATGACAATATTGTTAATAGATCTAATTTTATCGAATCGATTATCAAATTTTTCCATGTTTAAATACCTCCAAAGAACCAAACTGCTCAATTGGTGTTGGTGTATTTATAGTAGGAGCTGGTTGTTCAGAAATATGTTTCTCTTCCGAAAAAAGCTGTTCTTCAACTCTTTTTAGTTGTTTGGGGAGTTCTAAGCTAAGAGGCTTTAATCTTGGTTTCTTTCTCACGAGATTATGTTGTATCTCATGCATAAGTTTATACAGGTGATATAAATCCGACATTGGTCCAATCCTTTGTTTGTCAGATCGAGTTTGGGCTTTCTTTAGTTTTTGAACTTCGAAGTGGGTTACTCGGGACAAACCAAATGTATAGTCTTGATTGCTTGAGTCCGCTTGAATGACGACATCTTTATTGTTGGGATCAATGATAAAAACTTCATTCAAATTTAAGTCATCAATAAGCACGATTACTGTCTTTACGCCTTGTGCCTGTAGCGTTGTAAGTGCATGTGAAAAATAACTAATATTATCTACACGTACTTGACCATGATTGATATTTCGTTCGATGGGTCTACGACAGAGGATTTTGGCATCTATTTCTGTTAGAAAACTAGGCTGAATATCTTCAATAGCATCCTGCCACATGATGATGGGTGAGCGTCCAGTAGTATGATGGATAGATTGATGATAGACCTCATTAATCCATTTGTTTATATATTCTCTTAGTTGCTCCAAAGTTAATTGTGCGCTTTTACTCGAATCGTATTCACCTCTTTCAGTTGGATTTGAGAAAGTTGTACCAGGCAGTTTTTGAAGAATTCCATGTGTCAGCGTGCTAAAAAAACGTTCAATATGAGGTTTGTTGTTGGGTGTACCAACTTGAGATGGAGTTAAAGTGATTTTTAGTTGTTCACAAACCCTTTCGAGAGCATTATTTTTAAATTCCACACCATTATCTGGAATGATAATGCTTGGAATTCCTCCTGGTAATTTATGATTCGGGCGAGTAATCATATCTTTAATGACTTCTAATGTTGTTGCAGCACTCGGTGGATACATATTGATATAAGTTCCAACAATTGTTCTTGAATAAACATCAATTGCACAAGCGAGAAAAGGCCGCCCCAAAGCTGTTTTTGTTTTTGGGTCGATAACAATAATGTCGAGATAATGTGTATCAATTTCAACCATATAAAGAGCAAAAGGACTAATAATGCTTTTGCCGGCAGCTTGAAAAGTTTTCTTCGCTATACGAGATCCTTTCTTTATTTTTAATTCAATATAAGGGTCTAGTTTTTTGATGTGTCGTTGGATACTCCTCAGTGTTGGTAACTGTTCCAATGATATCCCTTGCTCTATGAATCGACCAAGCATATAGGCTTGTACGTCTTTACCAGTTCTATATTCAGGTTTTAAATAGACTTCATTAATTGCTTGATTCAGAATTTGGTAGACTTCAGGTGGGAATCTTAAGTGATGATTACCTATATATTTATCTTGTAAACAGAGCTTGTTCTGCGAAAAATTTTTATATTTAGTAATCCACCTTGCGACAGTACGGCAGGAAGGAGGGTTGGGATCTTGAATTTCAGTCGAGATATGCTCTATTAATTTTGATAAATTTTGAGGGCTCGTAGGGGATTTTAGAGTTTGAAGAGCACTTATAACATAACGTTCTTTACGGTGTATTTCTGAACTGTGTTTAGGGTTGATCATCAGCTTATCAGGTGAAAATACACATAGAATTTCACCTTCTTTGTAGCGGTTTTCAAACTCATTCGGAGTAATTGAAAATGACTTTCCACCAGCGATGGCTGCATATCGTATATCATTATAGGTTACAGAACCGATTTCAAAAATATAGTCAGGATGTTCTTTAAAATAAAAACGAAAACCTGGTTGTGGGGTTAAAAGAACATTGTCCATGTCAATAGGCCTCACTGATTTCTTGTTTGACTGGGCCAATTGTTATTCTTTGATGAAAAAATAAGTAATCAGCTAGTTCTTGTTTGAGGCCTATTGATTCAAGTGTTTTATAGGCTTGATGTGAGTTTTCAAATTCATTGAGCTTTAACAGGTCTAAAGCATAATTGACTTCGAAAGTACTCCAGCTGAATCGATGTCCTCTCTGATACCAGTAAAGCAGTTGAGATATTTCTGTTTCACTTGGTAAGTCTGTGTGATCTATTAGCTTAAAAGTAATATCCATTGAGTGGAGTAGATCAGAAAGTATTGTAAAGCGGTTTAAGTCATTAGTTGACAATGATGCTATAGATGGTTTGACTTCATGAACCTCATAAGCACCATCTTTGGTTTGAACCAAGAAATCTGGATAACAATACTGTTCATTGGCTAGCAAGATTTTTAATGCTTGTGAGCGATAATTTAAGATATTGGGATCTTGTTCTAATGAGATTGCATGAGCGAGTTCAAGTCGGCTTTCTAAGGGGATTGCTCCACAACACTTTTCACTCGGGAAAAGTGAAGTTCGACGACCAAAAGCACCTTGGTAGATTTTACGTTGTCCATGAAGTGTGGCTGCTACATTTGCAGTCGATTCAAAGGCTATCCTGATTTGTTCTAGGATACTTGTTTGAATATCAGTTTTTAACAATATGGTTTGAAAAGGCATATCTGTTCATCCAGAAGTAATCCTATTCTCAATAGATTTTTGAGAATGAGCTAATCTGTACTATTACTATTGAATAGCACTCACTTGACTGGTGACGATATAGAGAAGATACTATGATTCTCAGGTCTTTATATTCTTCTATATAAAGTCACAAACGGATCCTTTTAAGGGTCCGTTTTTTTTATTGATTTTTTTTCTAACTTTTCATAATCACTCCAAGGTCATTTTCGATTATTGAGAATTTAATGGTTATCTTGAGAATCTAAAATAGCATTCCTTTGATTTGCTAGCCATGTAGCAACATCCTTTACTAAGGCATATTTGCCACGCCGATTGGGGATACTAAAAACAGGAACTGGGACTGTTTTACGCGTTAACGCTTGTCGAAAGGCTTCCGTGGATTTGTAGCCTAAAGCGATTCGTAGTGCATCATCTGTCATTAGCGGGCCGTAACGATCGAATAACTCTTTTTCTATTGTAGTTACATCGACTATGGGATGGATTTCCATTGAGTTCCTGGTAGTAACCTGTCTCAACAAAAGCTTATACTTGAGACTATATCTGTACAAGTTGAATAAATCACTAAACTTTTTCCGGAAATATTTTTTTAAAAAATTGATATTTAAAGATTTTATTTGAATTTTATGGGTTATGTTTTGCAAAACGAAAATATTGGAAAAGTTAGAATTAATAAAAGGGATGTAGTCGATCAAATACGGGTTGCACTATGGTATTCGCGCATAAAGCTTGGTTTAGATGCGCAACTACCATCTGAAATAGCAAAAATAATTGAGCCTGATAAAATTAGAGTAGTGAATGGGGGGGTAACTGATAATGATCGGAAGTGGAGAAACTATAAGAATGGTTTAAATGTTCCTCATCCAAAACTTATAGATAAAGCTGAAGCAGCCGTACAAGGTAGTTCGTTAATAATTAATCATGTGCTTTGGCAAGCCATGAAAAATTCAATAAATTTAGATTTACTTTTAAAAGACGGTATTGGAAAACTGTCGTGGGAAGTTCAAAGGATACTCTATAAACCCAATAAATATAATTGTGATAGGAAGTTAGTTGAAAGTTTATCGTCTAAAAAACTGATACAGCTGGAGCGATTAGCTAGCTTAGATGCTTTAGCTGCACTGGTAATTTTTTATCGAATGGGAGTCGAAGACACTAGTTGCATTGTCGATATCAGTCGAGCTATTTATCGAACTTTACTTATTATTTGCATGAAAAAACCATATTCAAATTTTAGTGAAAGTTTAATTTTATTGATGCATTCCCAAGTGTTTTCTTTAGTGGGCCCTAAGGAATCAATATTAGGCGATAGCTTCAAAGAAGATTTTCTAATGGATCTACAAATGTTAATGACTCAATTTTCAAAGATGAACAGTGAAAAATTGGTTACCAATACTTGGAAAAAAGACGTTAGGATCTCATCCGATTTTTTGGAAAAGGTAAGGTTTCATAATCTCTTTAAAGAATCAACTATCATGACAGTAGATGCTATTTAAAATACTTTCGAGATTCTTTTATGAGCGCCTTACATTTCTAGTCGCTTAGACAGTCTTTCTTCAGCATACATTTGTTTAAGAGCTAAATTTTCTTGTTCCAATTTATCTAATCGAATCAAAATTTGCTCATTAATATCTATGTAACTTGCTTTCCAACGGTAGAAAGTAGCGACACTGATTTTATACTCTTCACAAATTTGTTCGACAGTTGTACCTGCTAAATTCTTTTTAACAATATTGTTGATTTGAGCTACAGAAAATTTTTGCTTCACAGTGAATTCCTAGACTATTGTTCAATGATTATTCAAAATAAAAAAATTCAGTAAACAGATAGGGTTAAATTAAAAATATCCTATTTTGGGATATTTTTAATTGTAACTAATATTGAGCCATGCGCTCAATACACGATCCTAGGTATCAAGACCTAATTAAGAAACTTATAGAACTACGTGAGTCTAAAAATGTGACTCAGGTTGAGCTTGCCCAACGTTTAGGGAAGCCTCAGTCTTATGTGTCTAAAGTTGAAATTCTAGAAAGGCGGTTAGATGTGATTGAGTTAATGGATTGGTTAAATGCACTAAATACTGATTTATCTAGCTTTATTTAAAGCTTGAAGATTTATAACTTACCTCCTTTATTTTGTAAGCTATTGAAATTCAATTAATTTTAAATTATTATTTGTCTGATAAAAAAATCTGTATAAAAAAGATACGGGGATCTCGTGCTTAATTGTAAGCATTCTATTTGTAATTAAATTAGGTAAATTTTAATGCAAGATTATAAGGTACTACAAAACTATATTGATGAAGAAATAATATATGAGGGTAAGAATTATAATTTATATAAATTATATCGAGAAGCTTCCCCAATTGATTATATAGGTGATGAATGTTTCTTTATGAAAGTTTGGCCGAGAATTAATCAAAAAGATGAAATTATTAAAGAGATTTGGTTGGATGAAGTAAGACAATTACAATTATTAAAAAATTACCCAAATTCAGAAAGGTATTTATTAGTTATTAATAATGCATATTATGATGATGAAAGTTTTAGTATCACCTATGAGTGTGATGAAAATGATATTTTGTTATCCACATATATAGATGACATTAACAAATCAAGCCAAAGGATAAAAAGAAAAAGTTGGATATATTTCCAAAATTTGATGATACCATATCATCGTATTAAGTTATGGAAAAATATTTTAAGTATAGCCTTTGGGTTAGATATTTTACATCAAAATGGCCTTTTACATAGAAAAATAAGTCCAGAAAATATTGTAATTAGATTTGAAAATGATATTAATTTTTTTAGATTAACAGGATTTGAATGGTTACTCTCAGTAAATAAACTTAAACCTTCATATATGGTTAACTTAGAAAGTACTTCAATGGTTTCTTCATATAATGAAGATTGGTATTTGTTGGGTAATTTAATTGAATCATTACTAGTAGTAGGAATTGATGATAGCCTATTAGATCATGATTTTAATTATTTAACTGAAAATGAAAAAAAATTAATAGATAAATTAAAAAACATTTGTAAATTGAAGAATATTTATCGAGATAGTCATCTTTCTAGTGCGGAGATTATTGAAAGTATAAAGTATATTATTTTCTCATTAGAAAATGAACTAGATGCTGACACAAATGAAATTAAAACATATGATATAACAATTAATAGAAAGAAAATAGAAAGTTTTTTGGGTATAGTAAGCAAGTTCTTAAAAGAAGATAATGAAATCTTGATTGATGATTTTTATAAATTTGTTAAAAATGATATTGATTTAAATAAAATAAATATTATTAAAAGTAATATTAAAGATGGAGAGTTGTTTTTTATACAAGGTAATCAGCTTTTATATGAGATAAAACCTACTAGAGTTGAGGGGACAAATAATTTTCAATGGAGTAATCTTGTATTAATTACAAATATTTATTGTGATTCTAAAGGTCTGAAAGGTTATCATAAAGTCTCTAAAGATTTTTCAATAAAATTAAATTTGGTTTCTAGCTCTAATTCATCAAATTCCTGGATGAACATAATTGATAGTTTTAAGAAAGAACAAGTATTAAGTGAGGATGTTAGGAATTTTATTAATACGATGTTGCTTTGTTATTCCATTGAGGTTTCAGAGTATTGGACAAAAGTTTTTAAAGCAAATGTTAAAGTTAAAATTGGGAATAATAACCAAGATAGTATTATTTTAACTATTGATCCTGAAAAAAATAATGAAAATTTAAAATTCTCAAAAATTATAGATAAACCAATATCTACTCATCATTTTAAAAGTTTAGTTACTGAAATGGATGAAAAAGAATGGATATTATCTAATAAACTTCCTACTGAAAAAGATGATTTTCATGCTTCTCCAAATATTAAAACAAAAGGGTTTTCTACTAAAAACTTTAAAATAATAATCACTTTTAGGAAGCACGAAAAAACTCTAGCTTGTTATGATTTTATAGTAAAAAATGATCCTCAAAATCCAAATACGTTAAAGGATGTAAGCCAGATCATTAATGAACAAGAACTATATATATACCCAAAATCTTTACTTGCAAATTATACAGCACTATTGCGCAGAAATTATACTTTAGAGCAAGTCGCGAAAAATTCTGCTTTAATTTCAAGTATTATGCATATGGAAAGCAGTACGTCAAAGCTGAAATATCCAAATAAATATGTAAAAGTATATGATAAGTTAGATAATTCTAAGCAAAATATTTATCGTGAGGCATTAGATACTTATCCTAATTATATTGTGCAAGGACCACCTGGAGTTGGCAAAACATTTTTAGTAACCAGTTTGCTAGAGCAAATCTTTAATGATGAGCCAGATAGTAAAGTCGTCTTAAGTGCTCAAAGCCATGCAACTGTACAAGTTCTCTATGATGAAATTAAAAAAGGTCCACTATCAGACAATTTAATGATTTTAGATACTTTTAATAATATTGAAGATGAAATAGAGGATAGAGGTGATATTCAGCAATTTGAAAAACATACTGCTACTTTGTGGGATAGTATTAAAGAAAGCCTGATGTGGCAGGATGCTTCAAAATATTTAGACTTAAATGAACAAATAAAGAAAGCTACTGAATCAAATTATCTGCGTAGATCTCTTTATAAGCATGTTCTTAGTAGTGCCAATATTGTATTAGCTACATCAAATTCTTCTACAATTGAGACGATTAATAGAAATAATCACCAATTTGATTGGACAATTTTAGAAGAGTCAGGGAAGGCCTCTGGTTTAGAGTTACTAAGTCCTCTTTTACTATCATCAAAGCGTTTATTGATTGGAGATCACAAACAATTACCTCCTTTCTCTGAAAATACTATTAATAAAATTTTATTAGGTGAAAATTTCGATGTTCCTCTTTTAATACAAAGCGTCTCTACAGGCCCTTTTTCCAGTAATTTAACAAAATTATCTAGTCTGAATGAGTTTTCTGAAGTAGCTCAATATGTAAAAGATAATTTAAATGATAATAGTGTAGAGTTTTTAGAATATTTTTCCAATAAATATCATCCGGTTATTGAAAATGTTCGAAAATATTTTTCACTATTCCAGACTTTGGTTAAAAATATTGAAAAATATAAAAAAGCTAAAAGTAGCCGTCTTATGGGGGATATTATTACTGAGCAATATCGGATGCATCCAGATATTTCAGAAGTGGTTTCTACATTGTTCTATAATTCAGAACTAAAAAATAATTCAGAAAATGAAGAAAAATATTTAAACACAATTAATAGGCCATTCAAGTTTTCAATATGCTCTGATTTGCCAGATTTAAATAAAAATAAAGGTTTTATTTGGCTCGACATTTGTGATCCTAATAAATTGCGAGAAGCTAGGCCACTTGAAAATAATTTGGCTAATGAGGCAGAAGTTGATGTCATCAGAAGAATGTTAGAAGCAGTTCAAGTCACAGAAGTAGCTAAAAAGAATCCATCAATAGTTATTCTAACTCCTTATAAAAATCAAATTGCTAAAATTAATGAAATGATTAATGAGGAAAATTTAATTAATAAGTTGAAAAGCAAAGGATTCTATTGTGGGGTGGAGCTTTGTAAAACAGTTGATTCATTTCAAGGAGGGGAAGCGGATCTTGTAATTGTGAGTCTTGTCAGACATAACATCAATAAATCTGATAAGAGTTCATTGGGTTTTTTACTTGATGAAAGACGTCTAAATGTAATGTTTAGTAGAGCAAAATATCAAATGTTTGTAATTGGAAGTATAGGAATGTTCGAATATTGGGCTTATCGAGCACCATTTGAGAAAAAATTGGATATTATTAATGACTATCAATATATAGACACATTGTGTAAATGGGTTAATGAACAACCTAATATAAATGAAGATAGTGTTACTCCAATTAAGAAGATAGATATTACTTCTTATATAAGCCAATTTTTTAAATAAACTCTACCTTTATTAATTTTTGTAAGCTATTAAATATGAAATCATCCAATTCCAAACATTCTAAAAAATCACAACCTTTTTATCTCATTGTTCCTTTTTCTTACGGAACTAATCTGTTTACTTTTAAAAAGAAGAGTAACTGGAATATTATCGACCATTTGTTGTTGAGAACTATTGCAGATAATGAATTTACTATTGATAAGTTATCAGCATATTCTGGTATTCGTAGACAAATTTTAGTTCAAATACTTTTACCATTTCTAAAATTAAATTGGATTGAAATTATTCAGGAGCCTGAGAGTATTGGTGTAAGAATTACTGAGCGTGGTAAATTTATTGCAAAAGCTTCTGAATTACCATCGATAAAAAAGGAGTTTTATACATATAGAGATTTTCTAGTTAATCTTACAAATGGTCAGTATTTAGGATTGTGTAATTATTCTTTTATTACTACTTATAATGAGAGTGACATCAATACTTTAGTTAATAGTTGGGATAATAAAAGATATATTAATATTAAGAGTATACCGCATCCATATATTCTTGATACACAAGAACTTGGCTGTGCTGTTACCCAACCGAATGAAGAACTTATTTCTGTATCGCCACCATTGGATAGAAGTTTAACAGTTAATAAGTATTTAATATTTAATGCAAAAATAAGTAAAAATAATGAAATAGACATACATTTTTATGAGAATTATCTCAATCCAACATCTAGTAATGATTATTGCTCTATTTTTGGTTACTCCTTTAAAGAATATTTGTCTTCAGAAATTAAAAAGCGATTAATCGAAAGTCAGAGGAATAATGAGAATATAAAAGAAACATATCAATATGTTGGAGGGGGGAGTTCAGAAAATTTAGCAAATCCTCCCAAAAGTTATAAGATATCTGAACAGCATGTTTCACTTATTTTAGGAGGAAATGAGCATCTTCAAAAATTTCTTGATGCTATTCGTGAATGTAAAAACTATTTAATAATTCATTCTACTTTTATTCGTCCATCTAGAATAAATCTCTATCTAAGTGAACTATTAAGTGCCGTTAACAGAGGGGTTAAAGTTATTATTTTATGGGGTAAAGATGATTTCGATTCACCTGATATTAGGGAGAAAGAATTAAGAAATTTTAAAGAGATTACCTCACAATTTAAAAAACTTTATTGTGATTACAATGGAAGGATTATTTTACATGAAATCCAAACAGGGTCTCATGCTAAATATTTGCTTTGGGATACTGAAAATAATCATTGTTCGTTAATAGGATCTTGTAATTGGTTTTTCTCAGAATTTAATCGTTATGAAGCTTCTGTGTTTATTCAAGATAATGATTTTTCAAAAGAAATGATTCAAATATCAGCTAGTTTGACTACTGGTGCAAAATTAATTAATAACTATTTAGGTTCAGAATTATTAGATTTGGCTCAAAGTATTAAACCTAGCTCTAATCAAGACAATGGAAAAAATATTAATGTTTCACTTTTACTCAAAGGGCATCATTTGCGATATATACATGAAGCTAAAGAAGCAGGACATAGAGTCACCTTATTAAGTGATAAAATAAGCCCAAATCTACATAGAAGTATTTGGGATAGTTTATCAACTTGTAGGGTGCGTGTTTCAGCATTTTACTCTACAGTCGATAAAGAATTTGATCATAAGCAAGTGCAAAAGTTCTCTAACACTATAGACAACGATAAAATTGCATTAAAACTTCATTCTCCACCTTCTGGAAATCATAGCCATGCCAAAGTGTTGGCTTGGGATAAAAATCATATTGTTGTCACAAGCTTAAACTGGATGTCTTCTGATTCTTCAGGTAACTATAAGAACAATGATCTCTATCATGAATTAGGTGTTTATTTAGAGGCTGATAAAATTGAACAAAAATTTTATTCAAATTTTTTTAATAATTTAAATCATGCATAATTTTTAACTAAAATAAGGGTTGTTAAGTTAAAAAAACCGCCATGAATGGCGGTTTTCTCAATGACAACTTATGTGTCATGTGACGTCATGCTACATAGTTTTATGACAAACAATGTGTCGTTTATGACAAACCTTGTGTCGCATGACGGTTGTATTTATTATTATTTCCATGCTTTATTCTCAAAAAATAAACCCTCCGAAGAGGGTTTAAATATTTATCAATTACCAGCTTAACGCGCCACCAGTTTGGTAATCCGTTACGCGAGTTTCAAAGAAGTTCTTCTCTTTACGTAAGTCCATCATTTCTGACATCCACTGGAATGGGTTATTCACACCAGCAAATTGTTCAGGTAAGCCTAATTGGCTCAAACGACGGTTACAGATAAACTTCAAGTATTCTTCCATCATGCCTGCATTCATACCCAATACACCGCGTGGCATAGTGTCACGAGCATATTCGATTTCAAGCATTGTACCTTCAAGAATCATTTGAATGATTTCTTCTTGGAACTCAGCAGTCCATAGGTGAGGGTTCTCGATCTTGATTTGGTT
Organism: Acinetobacter sp. ANC 5600; assembly: GCF_002018395.1. Taxonomy (NCBI): domain Bacteria; kingdom Pseudomonadati; phylum Pseudomonadota; class Gammaproteobacteria; order Moraxellales; family Moraxellaceae; genus Acinetobacter; species Acinetobacter sp. ANC 5600. The sequence continues at coordinate 648,047 of NZ_MVKW01000001.1, read as the reverse complement.
GATCATGTCGATACCAAAGTTCAAGTGCATAGATTCATCACGTAAGATGTATTGGAATTGCTCAGCAACACCATTCATCTTGTTACGACGACCCATAGACAAGATTTGGCTGAAACCACAGTAGAAGAAGATACCTTCAAGTACGCAGTAGAACGCGATCAAGTTGCGAAGCAAGATTTGGTCGTTTTCAGGCGTACCTGTTTTGAACGTAGGATCACTTAAAGATTGTGTATATTTCAGACCCCAAGCTGCTTTACGAGCCACTGAAGGAATCTCACGGTACATGTTGAAGACTTCGCCTTCGTCCATACCTAAAGATTCGATACAGTATTGGTAAGCGTGCGTGTGAATTGCTTCTTCAAATGATTGACGTAAGATGTACTGACGGCATTCAGGGTTGGTAATGTGACGGTAGATTGCAAGAACCAAGTTGTTTGCAACCAAAGAATCCGCAGTCGAGAAGAAACCTAAAGAACGCATAACAATGGTACGCTCATCTTCGGTCAAGCCATTTTCAGACTTCCAAAGTGCGATGTCATGGTTCATGTTCACTTCTTGCGGCATCCAGTGGTTTGCACAACCGTCTAGATATTTTTGCCAAGCCCATTCGTATTTGAACGGTACAAGTTGGTTTAAGTCAGCGCGGCAGTTGATCATCGCTTTATCGTCAACTTGAACACGCTGAGCACCCATTTCTAGCTCTTCTAAGCCAGGTGCAACGTCTAGATTTTCTAGAGCGTTAGATGCTCTTGCCAACGGATCGGTTGGATCTGTTGGTCGATTTGTACTGGTTCGAGCGGGTTGTGCAGCTGCCAAATTCGGCGATGAGTGCTGTGCATTAGATACCACTTGCGAATCAGTCGTTTTTTGCGGTTCGACGGGCGCAGGCTGGTGAGCTTGTGCAGCTTGTTTCGGTTCATCATCTTCGAAATCGTCCCAACTTAGGATAGACATAAACAGTTCTCTCTTCGTTGCTTTATATCTTTTATAGACATCCAGCGTCGCTGAGATGTCCTACTATACGCTCAATTTGTGTAAGCAAAATTAAGTTTTGTCGATCACTGCTCTAAAAGTGTTCGGTAGAGCAAATATCCCCACTACTTATTTTGATTACGCGATTTATATGCCTTGAACCAGAAATAGGCGATCGGGACATAAAAAGTCAAAATAAAGGAAACCACCAAAGCGATAAGCCCTAACTGATAGTTATGTGTCATATGTGGCATGGTGGATTCCTTAAAGTCTTTAATAAGAGGCCTATAGGCCTCTCATGTTTACCACAAGCTTAGCTGAGCGTGGCTTGGAAAACTCCGGCAGTGTGAACGAACATATTCAGTTCGATTGAATCGAACTCGAGTATAGTCGCAAACACTAACAGGTTTATCCAATGAGCACATTACTCTCATCTGCAACTCCTTTTTGTAAAAGATGCTTTCAGAGGAGTGACTCATACTCTAAATTTTGCTAAAGTAATCTTCGTTAAGTCGTCGAAAATTTAACATCGATTACCTTAGCTACTTTCTAGAGTATTTTTAACCTCTGAAAGCTTAGGTTTTCAAATCAATGGTCTGTCACTTGTGATAGGCCATTTTTTATTGCTTAAACTTTATAAATCTCTACATCCGCACCTCCTATTTTATTTTTATTCAGTTTGGAATCCCCCTAAATCCCCCTTTTGCAAAGGGGGACTTGCATCCCGCCATTTGCTTCGAGGAATCTCCCTCCTTTATTAAAGGAGGGTTGGGGAGGATTTAAAACCTGTCAGATTACTGACAAGCCTCACAATCAGGATTATCAATTGAACATGCTTGTGGCACTGGCGCTGCATTTGCAAAACCGTCTTCTTCAGCAGCAACTTCAGCTTTAGGTTCTTCTTTCGCAACAGCTGTTACAGGTGCTGCAACAGTAGCAGGCTTAACTGCGTTCAATGCGCCAGTGTTAATGGTTGATTTCTCAGCAGAAGTCGCACCCAATGCACGTAGGTAATAAGTGGTTTTTAGACCACGTAACCATGCCATTTTGTACGTCATATCGAGTTTCTTACCGTTTGCACCAGAGATGTAAAGGTTAAGAGACTGAGCTTGGTCGATCCATTTTTGACGACGTGATGCAGCATCAACAATCCAACGTGGCTCAACTTCAAAGGCAGTGGCGAAGATTGCTTTAAGCTCTTCAGGAATACGTGCAATTTTTTGAACCGAACCTTCGAAGTGTTTAAGGTCGTTCACCATTACAGAATCCCAAAGACCGCGATCTTTTAACGCACGTACTAGGTACGGGTTGATCACTGTGAATTCACCAGAAAGGTTAGATTTCACATACAAGTTTTGGAAAGTTGGTTCGATTGACTGTGATACGCCACAAATGTTCGAAATGGTTGCAGTTGGTGCAATCGCCATCACGTTTGAGTTACGCATACCGTCTTTTTGAACTTTAGTACGTAAAGTATCCCAGTCCAAACGTGTTGTACGGTCAACTTCGAACATACGGTCAGGACGAGCTTTTTGTACGATATCTAAAGAGTCAATTGGCAAGATACCTTGATCCCAAAGTGAACCTTTAAATGTCTCGTAAGTACCACGTTCAACTGCCAAGTCGCTAGATGTTTGAATCGCGTAGTAAGAAATCACTTCCATAGATTCATCAGCGAACTCAACCGCAGCATCAGAACCATAAGCCAATTTCATTTCGTATAAAGCATCTTGGAAGCCCATGATACCCATACCCACTGGACGGTGTTTCAAGTTCGAGTTGCGTGCTTGAGGAACAGCGTAGTAGTTGATGTCAATCACGTTATCGAGCATTCGAACAGCAGTTTTAACTGTACGAGCAAGCTTTTCACGATCTAACACACCGCCTTGCACGTGTTGTACAAGGTTGATTGAACCTAAGTTACATACTGCGATTTCATCTTCGTTAGTGTTCAGCGTAATTTCTGTACACAAGTTAGAAGAGTGAACTACACCAACGTGTTGTTGTGGTGAACGTAAGTTACATACGTCTTTGAATGTGATCCAAGGGTGACCAGTTTCAAACAACATAGACAACATTTTGCGCCATAAGTCTTTCGCACGGACTTTCTTATGTAGCATGTTGGTTTCTTTCGCAATGCCTTCATAGTAAGCATAGCGTTCAGCAAATTCTGCACCTGTTAGGTCATGCAAATCAGGTGTTTCAGATGGTGTGAACAGAGTCCATTCAGCATCTTCGAATACACGTTGCATAAACAAGTCAGGAACCCAGTTCGCTGTGTTCATGTCGTGTGTACGACGACGGTCATCACCTGTGTTCTTACGAAGTTCTAGGAATTCTTCGATGTCCAAGTGCCAAGTTTCAAGGTATGCACATACTGCACCTTTACGTTTACCACCTTGGTTGACTGCAACAGCAGTATCGTTGGCAACTTTAAGGAACGGTACAACACCTTGTGACTTACCATTTGTACCTTTGATGTACGAGTTAAGCGCACGAACTGGCGTCCAGTCATTACCTAAACCACCCGCCCATTTAGACAACATTGCGTTATCACGCATTGCGCCATAAATGTTGTAAAGGTCATCTGAAATCGTTGTTAAGTAACAGCTAGATAACTGTGGACGTAAAGTACCAGAGTTAAATAGAGTAGGCGTAGACGCCATGTAATCGAAGCTAGACAATAAGTTATAGAATTCGATTGCACGTTCTTCACGGTTTGCTTCGTTCAATGAAAGACCCATTGAAACACGCATGAAGAATAATTGTGGTAATTCGAAACGTACGCCATCTGAGTGGATGAAGTAACGGTCAAATAAGGTTTGTAGACCTAAATAAGTAAATTGGTTTGAGCGTTCTGGTTGAATCGCAGCAGCCAATTTTGCAAGGTCAAAGTTAAGTAGTTCTGGAGAAAGAAGATCAAGCTCGATACCTTTCTTCAAGAAAGTTTCTAAAGCGTCGCCTTCATTCGTGTCACTATCTAAACCTAAGAACTCTAACCCTGTAGCAACAAGGTCGTTACGCAATAAACGCGCAGTCACATATGTATAGTTTGGTTCTTGTTCGATACGTGTACGAGTAGCCATCATCATGGTCGTTGATATGTCTGACTCTTTTACGCCGTTATAAAGGTTTTTTACAGTCTCATCGATAATCGCTCGAACATCGATGCCTTCTAAACCTTCAGCTGCTTTAACAATATTTGCCTCAAGTGCGCCAAGATCAAGCGGTTTAAGCTGACCGTTTGAACCTGTCACTTGTAAAGTAGGGTGGTGGTGAGCACCAGTTTGTTTACGAGCTTCGGCACGTTGTTCGCGGTAAATCACGTAAGAGCGAGCAACTTTTTGCTCACCTGTACGCATAAGCGCAAGTTCAACCTGATCCTGAATTTCTTCAATATGAATGGTACCGCCAGAAGGTAAACGACGGTTAAAGGTATTCAATACCATCTCAGTTAATTGAGAGATACGGTCATGAATACGGCTGGAGTCAGCGCTTTGCTGGCCTTCAACGGCCAAGAACGCTTTACCAATCGCCACAGAGATTTTTTCTGCATCAAAAGGTGCAACGTCACCGGTGCGTTTAATCACCTGAATTTGACCAGGGGTTGAATTCGTTACGCTCATGCTAGCATAGCTCCATTTGTCATCTATTTTTATGTTAGGACCGTTTGAACTGGGCAATTTTTATGCCACAGTGTTTGAGGTTTAAACACAAGACCTAGTGGTTTAAAAATTTATTGAACACAAGATACGGGAAAATTCAGGGTATATCAATATTGACATTTTACTAAATGCTTTGAACTTTTCTGGCAGAAATCCATCTCAAAAAATCCCTATTTTTTATCTTTGTTATATATGCCTTATCCGACAAGGGCATAGCATAGCAAAGTCGAAAAAGAGTGCTTATAGATAACATTGTGGATAACTTCAGAAAGCCTAAAAAGTTGTGAATTAATCAGTCAGTTTTTATTCGATGAAAATGTATCCAAATTTATAATTGTTGGTATTGTGAGCAATAGGTCATGGAAATGATTGGTAAATACGGCTGCAAAAATGTAGCAGGTTAAAATTTATTACAAAATACGATATTGATGTATCAGTTTGGTGAATGCCATCTTGTTTACAATGTAAACGTGTGTATATTGCAAACTATGTTTAAGCGTATCTATCGGATTTCAAATAGGATACGCCCAATCAAATAAGGGGCAATCAATGAGCCAAGAAGAAAAGTTACCTAAAATTTTAATTGTTGAAGACGATGAGCGTCTTGCTCGTTTAACTCAAGAATACTTAATCCGTAACGGACTTGAAGTTGGGGTAGAACCAGACGGTAATCGTGCGATTCGCCGTATTATCGCTGAACAACCAGATATGGTATTACTCGACGTGATGCTTCCGGGTGCCGATGGTTTAACCATTTGTCGTGAAGTTCGTCCACACTACCATCAACCAATTTTAATGTTGACTGCACGTACCGAAGACATGGACCAAGTGTTGGGTCTAGAAATGGGTGCAGATGATTATGTTGCAAAACCTGTTCAACCTCGCGTTTTACTTGCGCGTATTCGTGCATTATTACGTCGTACAGACAAAGCACCAGAAGATGAAGTTGCACAGCGCATCGAATTTGATGATCTTGTAATTGATAATGGTGGTCGTTCTGTCACACTCAATAATGAGTTGGTTGACTTTACCAGTGCAGAATATGACCTTTTATGGTTGTTGGCATCTAATGCGGGTCGCATTCTTTCTCGTGAAGATATTTTTGAGCGTCTGCGTGGTATTGAATACGATGGTCAAGACCGTTCAATTGACGTGCGTATCTCGCGAATTCGTCCAAAAATTGGTGATGATCCAGAAAACCCGAAACGCATTAAAACCGTACGTAGTAAAGGTTATTTATTCGTAAAAGAAACCAACGGCATTTAATGTAAAATACCGTCCCTTAGTTTGGCAAAGTAGGACACTTTTACGTGTTTAAACACAGTATATTTTTGCGCGTTTATGCGGGGCTACTGATTTTAGTCTTTTTAGTCGCTACATTTGGCTATTTGCTGGTGCAAATCATTAACTACCAGCGCGCGCAAGAATATCGTGAATCGCTTACTGACGGTTTGGCTTTCATTATAAGTGAAGGTATTGCACGTCAGCCAAATGAACAACAAAAGTCAGATTGGGTGTCAGATGCATCCGATCTACTTGAGTTGCCTATTTATTATGTAAAAGCTAATCAGGTTGATTTAACCCGAGCGGAAACAAAACGTATAGAAGAGCGTAAAGCTGTAGTGCGTTGGGACGCACAAACCACAGCAGCTTATATTATTATTGGCTTAAAAGATGACCCTGCACATCTACTGTATATAAAAGCTGATAATATTTCAGAACGCCAAATGAAAGCATTGCCTGTATTTATACTGGATTATTTGGTGTATTACCCAGGTCAAGAAAAACAATATCTTGAAAAAATCCAACATCATTTTTCTTATCCAATTTCAATTCAAAATGTTCAAAGTTTACCTTTAGATTCTGAGCAAATCGGCCGACTACGCTTAGATCACAGTATTATTTTGTATCGTGATAGTGCGACTGAGCGCGGCACGACCATTTCGATCGTATCGCCAATTCCAAGCTCAACTTCAGAAGTTTTGGTCATGGGGCCGGTACCATTATTTAATTGGATGCCATTCCAGTTGGCAGCAGGTATTACGCTACTGAGCTTATTTGTGTTGAGCTTGGGTGTTTATGGTCTATTGGTGCCGATGCAACGTAAGTTACGTGCTGTAAATTATGCGTTAAATAAAATGAAGGGCGGGGACTTATCTGTACGTCTGCCTGTCGAAAGCACGGATGAGTTTGGTACTTTAGCATCGAGCTATAACTCCATGTCAGATCATATTGAGCGTTTAATTGAAGCACAGCGTGAGTTGATGCGCGCGGTATCGCATGAACTGCGGACACCCGTGGCACGTATTCGCTTTGGTGTTGAAATGATGGCGGATGAAGACGACTACGATTACCGTCAGCAACAAGTTGAACAAATCGACAAAGATATCGAAGCCCTCAATACCTTGATTGATGAAATCATGACCTATGCTAAGCTCGAACAGGGTATGCCATCTTTGGAGTTTGAAGACGTTAGCTTGTTTGAAGTTTTAGATCAGGTTCTGATTGAAACAGAAGCCTTAAAGACTGGGAAAACCTTGGAATTGCAAGCACCACCAATTGGAGTGGTTGTGGAAACCGAGCGTCGCTATTTACACCGTGTTGTGCAAAACTTGGTGGGGAATGCAGTGCGATATTGTGATGATAAAGTGCTGATTAGTGGTGGTGTGAATGATGAAGGTATGGCTTATATCTGTGTTGAAGATGATGGCCCCGGCATTCCAGAAGAAGATCGTAAACGTATCTTTGATGCTTTTGCACGTTTAGATGATAGTCGTACCCGTGCTTCAGGGGGCTATGGTTTAGGCTTATCGATTGTTAGTCGTATTGCATATTGGTTTGGCGGGACTATTGATATTGATGAAAGTCCAATATTAGGTGGAGCGCGTTTCACCATGACATGGCCTGCAACTCGTTTTAAGAAAAATAAACCGAAGTTAGATATTAAAGAGCCGAGTACCAATGAAAATTAAGTTAGCTTAGATATGTAGCTAAGCTGATTTTAGTGAATGATAAGTATAAAAAGCCATTCAATTTGAATGGCTTTTTGATATCAGTTTTCTACTTATTCCGTAATTGTTGCATCGGGTTCAATAATAGGTTTGCCATTTTTTAATGCTGCAAGAGCATCTGCATTAAAATCGATGAGTAAGGAGTTGTTTTTAGCATCGATAGAATAATTGCTAATGAGTTTTTGATCACCGTTTAAAGTCTCAAGTTTATATTCATCTGCAATATTCATAATCCCGTTAAGGTTGGTTGTTGCAGAAGCTAAATCTTGTCGTAACAACTCATAAATATCACGTAAATCAAAAATGGCATTTTGAGCATCAGGATGCTTATCTAAATAGCTTTTAATATGGTGAATCACCAATTGTGCAGATAGAAAATAATCAGGTTTATGCGTAAATTCTAAAGTCATTATTGTCTCTCCGTTGTGATTGCTTTTTGTGTTTTAACTACAAATATCACACTCTTTGTGGGTCGTGTCAAAGAATTGCAAAAAAGTCACAAGAAGCTAAAAAAAGACTTTTTTCTTTGTGCTAATTCAACTTGTTTTTCATTTTAGGGGTAAGATCAAAGCTAATAGATGGAATCAAACAGGCAAACAATTTGAAACAAGATGGAATTTATTTAATAAATGATATGGCCATGAAAATTTAATACATGAGCTAAAAGTTGAAGGATTTGTTCATGAAACTGAACAGTCATAATTTTCTGTTAAAATCGCATAAATGTAATAATTAATAAAAAAATAAGATCTAATCTAATTAAACGATTAATCCTAAATTTAAGGGAGTAAACCCAATTTAAATGCTGAAATGATTAAAAAATCATCCTAAAGACGAATATCGATAAGCTAGCAAGAAGCCTCCTCAATCAGGTACAATTGGCGGGATTAATTTTGTGTTTGGTGTATTTGAAGGCCAATACATACATTCTTTGTTAATAAATAGGCCTGCCAGGAGTTATCCCCGCATGAGTGCCATTACTCCATACGATTGGGCAATTATTGCCTTCGTGATCGGCGTTACATTCCTTTGCGTCTTTATGCTGACCGTCCCTTTACTCCTTGGGGGTAAATCATGGGGTCGTGCTAAGCAAGAGCAGTTTGAGTCAGGTGTAGTAGGTGCTGGTGGTGCACGTATTCGCTTGTCTGCGAAATTCTATTTAGTTGCGATCTTCTTCGTGGTGTTCGATATCGAAGCACTATACCTTTATGCATGGGCATCTTCTGTTCGTGAAACTGGGTGGGTTGGTTTTGCAGCTGCAGCAGTCTTTATTTTAGTTTTACTTGCTGGTTTGGTTTATGAATTGTCTTCTGGTGGTTTGAATTGGTCACCTTCTGACAAGCGTAAAGCGGCGGGAATTAAACCTAAAATTGGTTCGCCAAATATGGATATCGCAGAAATCACACGCTTTAACTCTATTGAAGAGTTGGTTATGGACCCTACAGGTCAAATTCCAGCGCAATCATCTGGTCGTGTGAAATCTAAGTCACCGACTGCATCATCTGACAAGGAGTAAGACGGGATGAAATATACATTAACCCGTGCGAATCCGGATGCTGATCAATATCCACTTCAAGAGCGTCAAATCGTCACCGATCCGCTTGAAGAAGAAGTGAATAAAAATGTGTTCATGACTCGTTTAGAGGATGTTGCACATACAGCAGTAAACTGGGGTCGTAAAAACTCAGTTTGGCCGTTCAACTTTGGTACATCTTGCTGCTACGTAGAGTATGCAACGACTTTAACAGGCGTGCATGACTTGTCACGTTTCGGTGCCGAGGTTATTCGTGCTTCACCACGTCAGGCTGACTTGATGATTGTTGCAGGTACATGCTTCATGAAAATGGCGCCTGTAATTCAACGTTTGTACGAGCAAATGCTTGAGCCTAAATGGGTAATCTCAATGGGCGCATGTGCAAACTCTGGTGGTATGTACGACATTTATTCAGTTGTACAAGGTGTGGATAAAATCATCCCTGTCGATGTGTATATCCCGGGTTGCCCACCACGTCCTGAAGCTTTAATTCAGGCATTGATGTTATTGCAAGACCAGATTCAACTTGAGCGCCGTCCTTTATCGGCCGTGATTGGTGATGATCTTAAGCCAGTGTATAAGCCAAAGATGATGCCAGAACGTGACCGTAAGAACGCACAGCGTATTGCAGTGAAAAACTTACGCTCAATGGATGAAATTAAATAATCACTACGACGAAATATTGATACACCCGGACTGGGTGTAATTGTCGTTTTGATTGACTGAATTTGTATTAAATAGGAAGCCAAGCCAATGGCTGAAACTGACATTGCTATGCCAGAATCAACTCCAGTTGATTCCCGCCCTGCATTTGCAATTGTAGAAGAGCTCAAAACCAAATTTGGTGAGAACTTCTACGTGCAAACGACTTTTGAAGACTTTCCAACAGTCTGGGTTGAGCGCGCACGTGTACAAGAAGTTTTAATGTTCTTGCGTACGGTGTCACGTCCATACGTGATGCTGTTTGACTTGTCTGCGGTTGATGAGCGTTTACGTACACACCGCGATGGTCTGCCTGCATCTGACTTCACTGTGTTCTATCACTTGTTATCGCTTGAGCGTAACAGTGATATTCGTATTAAAGTTGCATTGAATGAGTCAGATTTGAACATTCCAACGGCAACCAACATTTGGCCAAATGCCAACTGGTACGAACGTGAAGCTTACGACATGTTTGGTATCAACTTCGAAGGGCATCCAATGCTCCGTCGTATCTTGTTGCCAACATATTGGGAAGGTCACCCGTTACGTAAAGAATATTCTGCACGTGCGACTGAATACACGCCTTATCGCCAAAACCAAGCGAAACAGGATTACGAACAAGAACATCTTCGTTTCGTACCTGAAGATTGGGGTATGAAGCGTGGGAACGATGATGAAGACTTCATGTTCCTAAACTTGGGTCCTAACCATCCATCTGCGCACGGTGCCTTCCGTGTGATCTTGCAGTTGGACGGTGAAGAAGTGAAAGACTGTGTTCCTGACATCGGCTATCACCACCGTGGTGTGGAAAAAATGGCTGAGCGTCAAACATGGCACTCATTCATTCCGTATACAGACCGTGTTGACTACTTAGGTGGTTGTGCGCAAAACATGCCTTACGTTCTTGGCGTAGAGCAAATGGCAGGGATTACCGTTCCTGATCGTGCACAATGTATCCGTGTCATGATGTCTGAATTGTTCCGTATCAATAACCACTTATTGTTCATTGGTACTGCGATTCAGGATGCCGGCGGTATGACCCCAGTATTCTATATGTTCGCTGACCGTCAAAAAATCTATGACGCGATCGAAGCGATCACGGGTTACCGTATGCACCCAGCATGGTTCCGTATCGGTGGTACAGCGCACGACTTGCCAAACAACTGGCAGCACCTCATTCGCGAAATCCTAGATTGGATGCCGAAGCGTATGAACGAGTACTACACTGCAGCACTTAAAAACTCAGTGTTTATCGGTCGTACCCGTAATGTTGCTCAGTATGATGCTAAATCTGCATTGGCTTGGGGTGTAACGGGTACTGGTCTACGTGCTACAGGTATTGATTTCGACGTTCGTAAATACCGTCCTTATAGCGGCTACGAAAACTACGACTTTGATGTGCCTTTAGAGTACGAAGGCGATGCTTATGCACGTGTTCTTGTTCACTTCCGTGAAATTGAAGAATCGCTGAAAATCATCAAGCAATGTTTAGACAACATGCCTTCTGGTGCATACAAAGCAGACCATCCACTGGCTGTTCCACCACCAAAAGATAAAACTTTACAAGACATCGAAACATTGATTACGCACTTCTTGAGCGTGTCATGGGGTCCTGTAATGCCAGCAGGCGAAAGCTCTGTAATGGCGGAAGTGGTAAAAGGTGCGTCGAACTACTACTTGACTTCAGACAAGTCAACGATGAGTTACCGTACACGTATCCGTACACCAACCTTCACGCACTTACAGCAAATGCCTTCTGTGATTAACGGCAGCTTAATGTCTGACTTAATCATTTATTTAGCGACAATTGACGTCGTAATGGCTGACGTGGATCGCTAAGGGGTAATCGCATTATGATGATTTTGACTGACAAAAAACCACGTGTGAACGTTGAAGGGATTTTAACTGCGGAAGAAATCCACGATATCGAACATCACATTGGTCACTATCCGTACCCACGCGCAGCATGTCTTGATGCGTTGAAGTGTGTACAACGCCGTAATGGCTGGGTAGATGATGCACAGATGAATGCTATTGCGCAATTGCTTAGCATGAGCCTTGCAGACCTAGAAGGTGTTGCAACTTTCTATAACCGTATTTACCGTCAACCAGTTGGTCGCCACGTAATTTTATTATGTGACTCGATTGCTTGTTTCTTGATGGGTGCGGAAACACTTGCTGAAGCATTCCAGCGTGAATTAGGCATTTCATTTGGTCAAACGACTGCAGATGGTCGCTTTACTTTATTGCCAATTTGCTGCCTAGGTAACTGTGACAAAGGTCCGACGTTAATGATTGACGAAGACACTCACGGTCTAGTTGAAGTGACTTCAATTAAACAGTTATTGGAGAAGTATGTATGAATACTGAACCAAAACCAATTTATGGCGACGGTAACCCAGAAACTCACCCATTAACTTGGCGTTTGAGCAAACAGGAACACGTTCGCAGTGCAGATGATTACGAAGCACTTGAAGGTTATGCAGGCTTTAAGAAAGCTGTTGGCATGCAACCGAAAGAAGTGCTTGAAGTGATCAAAGCTGCGACTGTAAAAGGTCGTGGTGGTGCGGGCTTCCCTGCAGGGATCAAATGGTCGCTTATGGCGCCAAATGATAACTCAGGCCCTCGTTACCTTATCTGTAATGCCGATGAAATGGAACCAGGTACCTTTAAAGACCGTCTGTTGATGGAAAAACTTCCTCATCAGTTGATCGAAGGTATGTTGATTGCTGCTTATACATTAGAAGCAACACAGGGTTATATCTTCATCCGTGGTGAATACGTCGAAGCGGCTCAATACTTAAATGAAGCATTGGACCAAATTCGTGCCAAAGGTTACTTGGGTGAAAACATCTTAGGTACAGGTTGGAACTTCGAGTTACACGTGCATACTGGTGCGGGTCGTTATATCTGTGGTGAAGAAACTGCATTGATTAACTCGCTTGAAGGTCGCCGTGCGAACCCTCGTACTAAACCGCCATTCCCACAAGTTGCAGGTGCTTGGGGTCGTCCTACGATTGTTAACAACGTAGAGACTTACAACAACTTACCAGCAATTATGCTTCGTGGTCCTGAATGGTATATCGGTTTATCTGAAGGTAAGTCGAAAGATCCAGGTACTAAAATTTATGGCGCTTCAGGCAAAGTAAAATTCCCAGGTCTTTGGGAACTTCCATTTGGTACAACTGCGCGTGAAGTGATTGAAGATCATGCGGGTGGTATGCGTGATGGTTTAAAACTCAAAGCATGGTTACCGGGTGGTGCTTCTACAGACTTCCTTGCTGCTGAACATATTGACCTTCCTATGGATGCTGAAAGCATCATGAAAGCAGGTTCACGTTTAGGTACGTGTTTGCTCATGGTAGTCGATGAAACTCAGTGTATGGTTTCTGCGACACGTAACTTAGAAGAATTCTTTGCGCGTGAATCTTGCGGTTGGTGTACACCATGCCGTGATGGCTTACCTTGGGCGGTTAAAGCGCTTAAAGCCTTGGAAGATGGCACAGGTAAGAAAGAAGATATCGATCACTTACAAGAACTGACTCGTAAGCTTTGGATTGGTAAAACTTTCTGTGCGCATGCTCCAGGTGCGATGGAACCGTTAATGGGCGCACTCAAACATTTCCGTGGCGAATTTGAAGCTAAAGTCGTAAATGCGGCAGCTCAAACTAGCAACGTAGAACAAGCTTAAGGAATTCGACTATGGCTACAATTCATGTCGATGGAAAATCGTATGAAGTCAATGGCTCAGAGAACTTGCTACAAGCATGTCTTAGCCTTGGCATCGACATCCCATACTTTTGTTGGCATCCATCCTTAGGTTCTGTCGGCTCTTGCCGTCAATGTGCTGTGACTCAATACGCGAATCCTGAAGATACTCGCGGTCGTTTAGTTATGTCATGTATGACGCCTGCGTCTGACAATACCTACATCTCGATTGAAGATGACGAAGCAAAAAATTTCCGTGCTTCTGTTGTTGAATTCTTGATGACCAACCACCCACACGACTGCCCAGTCTGTGAAGAGGGTGGTCATTGTCATTTACAAGATATGACTGTAATGACTCAGCATGACCGTCGTCGTTACCGCTTCACAAAACGTACGCATTACAACCAAGAGCTAGGCTCTTTCATTTCTCATGAAATGAACCGTTGTATTGCGTGCTACCGTTGTGTGCGTTACTACAAAGATTATGCAGGTGGTACAGACTTTGGTGTGTATGCAAACGCTTCGCGTGTTTACTTTGGTCGTCCAGAATCAGGTACTTTAGAATCTGAATTCTCTGGTAACTTGACTGAAGTGTGCCCAACAGGTGTATTCACAGATAAAACTCACTCTGAACGCTATAACCGTAAATGGGACATGCAGTATGCGCCAAGCGTATGCCAAGGCTGTTCTTCAGGTTGTAACATCTCTCCAGGTGAACGTTATGGCGAACTACGTCGTGTAGAAAACCGCTTTAACGGTGACGTGAACCAATACTTCCTTTGCGATAAAGGTCGTTTCGGTACAGGTTATGTGAACCGTGAAGATCGTCCACGTCAACCACAATTCCGTTCTGGTGCAAATGTAACTACAGTTTCTGTAGACCAAGCATTGGATACCGTAATTGAAAATATCCAAGGCAAAAAAGTATTGGGTATCGGTTCACCACGTGCATCACTTGAATCAAACTTCGCGCTTCGCGAACTTGTAGGTCAAGACAACTTCTCAACGGGTATGTCTCAAAAAGAGCAAAAACTTGTTGAACTTGCAGCTTCTATTATGCAAACCGAAGGTGTTTATAACCCTGGTATGCGTGAAATCGAAAGCTACGATGCTGTGTTGATTTTGGGTGAAGATCTGACTCAAACTGCGCCTCGTATGGCTCTATCTGTTCGCCAAGCTGCGAAAAATAAAGCGAAAGAAATGGCTGCAGAGCGCCGTACGCAAGAGTGGTTGGCTGAACCTGTACAACGTATTGCTCAAGATGCCAAATCTCCGATTTACATCCTTGCTGCCACTCAAACACGTTTAGCTGATGTTGCTACCGGTGAAGTTGTTGCATCACCTAACGACATTGCACGTTTAGGTTTTGCGGTCGCTGCTGCTGTCAAAGGTGAAGTGATCTTAGGTTTGGATGACGATGCAAAAGCATTTGCACAAACTATTGCTGACACTTTAAAAGCTGCGAAAAAACCATTAATCATCTCTGG
This sequence comes from Acinetobacter sp. ANC 5600, assembly GCF_002018395.1. NCBI lineage: Bacteria > Pseudomonadati > Pseudomonadota > Gammaproteobacteria > Moraxellales > Moraxellaceae > Acinetobacter > Acinetobacter sp. ANC 5600. Next base: position 632,968 of record NZ_MVKW01000001.1, on the reverse strand, counting down.
TACAAGCTTGCAAGACGCATCAATCATGGAAGCTGCTGCACAAGTTGCACAGAACCTTGGTAATGCGGGCTTAACATTGACTGTTCCTGAAGTGAACTCAATGGGCTTAGCGATCTTTGGTGGTCAAAGCTTAGAACAAGCATTTGCACAAGATTACGATACTGTGATCGTGGTGGAAAATGACCTTTATCGTCGCTTACCAGCCGCTCAGGTGAATGCTGCACTTTCTGGTAAAGAAGTGATCGTACTTGATCATTCTGAAACTGAAACTGTGAAGAAAGCGAATATTGTGCTTTCTGCTGCAAGCTTCGCCGAAGGTGATGGTACTGTGGTCTCTCAAGAAGGCCGTGCACAACGTTTCTACCAAGTGTATGACCCAAGCTACTACAAACCAGAACTTGCGATCAAAGAATCTTGGCGCTGGTTACATGCCATTGAAACTGGCGTGAAAGGCAAAGCGATTTCTTGGACAGTTCTTGATGACGTGATTGAGTCAGTAGCGAAAAACGTTCCTGCACTTGAAGCAATTCAAGACGTCGCACCAGATGCTGGCTTCCGTGTACATGGTCTGAAAGTGGCACGTGAACCACGTCGTTACTCAGGTCGTACTGCGATGCGCGCACCACTTTCTATTCATGAACCAAAACAACCAGTCGATAAAGACTCTGCGTTGACGTTCTCTATGGAAGGTTATGTAGGTAACCAAACTCCAGCTTCACTTGTACCATTTGCTTGGTCTGCAGGTTGGAACTCTCCACAAGCTTGGAACAAATTCCAAGACAACGTGGGTGGTCACTTAAAAGGTGGCGATGCAGGCGTTCGTTTATTCGATCGTTTAGCGAAACGTCCAGCACGTACATTCGTTGCACCTGCACCAGTTGCGGTTAATGGTGAAAGCTTCCGTCTTGTACCGATGCATCACATCTTCGCTTCTGGTGAATTTACAGTGAAAACACCTGCGATGGAATCACGTATTCCTGAAGCAATGTTTGCTGTGGGTGAACAAGATGCAGCACGCTTAAATGTTCAAGATGGTCAACGTATCGCTGTGAAAGCAGGGGATGTTGAAATCGTCCTTCCAGTTCAAGTGATTGAATACTTACCTACAGGTTATATCGGTTACCCAGTGGGTCTAGCACCTACAGTATCGCTTGCAGAACCTGTTTCAGTCGCGGTAGGAGTGTAATTCATGGAACAAGAATTAATCCGTCAAACGCCGCTGTGGGCTGAAAACTGGCCAATCGCCTATTCAGTTCTTCAAGCAATTGTGATCTTACTGGTTGTGGTATTGATCGCTGCGTTGATGTCTTTTATTGAACGTCGTTTACTCGGCTTGTGGCAAGACCGTTACGGTCCGAACCGTGTAGGTCCGGGCGGTATGTTCCAGATTGTTGCCGACATGCTGAAAATCATGTTCAAAGAAGACTGGACACCAAAATTTGCTGACAAATTGACTTTCCGTATGGCTCCAGCAGTTGCGATGGCAACTGCGGTGCTATCGTTCATGGTTATTCCTGTTTCACCTTATCTAGGTGTTTCAGACATGAGCATCGGTCTATTGTTCTTTATGGCAATGGCTGGTATTGCGGTATACGCAGTATTATTCGGTGGTTGGTCATCAAATAACAAATACGCATTACTTGGTGGTTTACGTTCTGCTGCTCAAACCATTTCTTATGAAGTGTTCTTGGGTATTTCACTGATGGGTGTGGTTGCGATTGCAGGCTCATTCAACATGCGTGAAATTGTTGAAGCTCAACGCGATGTTTGGTTTGTTATTCCTCAGTTCTTAGGTTTCTTAATCTTTGTGGTTGCGGGTGTTGCGGTAACTCACCGTCATCCATTTGACCAACCAGAAGCAGAACAAGAATTGGCGGAAGGTTACCATGTCGAATACGGCGGTATGAAATGGGGTATGTTCTTCGTTGCGGAATACGTCAACGTCGTACTGATCTCTGCATTAATCGTGACTTTATTCTTCGGTGGTTGGTTAGCGCCTTTCAACCTAGATATTCCATTCATTCCAGCTGCATTCTGGTTCATTATTAAAACAGCATTCTTTGTAATGATGTTTGTCTTGGCTCGTGGTTCTTTAATGCGTCCACGTTATGACCAAGTGATGAACTTTGGTTGGAAAATTTGCTTGCCATTGGCGTTGGTTAACCTTCTGGTAACTGGTGCTGTGATTCTGATGAATCAGGCCTAAGACAGCAGGGAGAATAAAATGTTTAAATTTCTAGCTGGATTTGGGTCAATTGTACGTTCGTTGTGGATGGTATTCTCACACGCGACACGTAAACGTGACACCATTTTATATCCAGAGGTTAAAGCGGAAGACATCGTACCACCACGTTTCCGTGGTCGTATCGTGTTAACGCGTGACCCTGATGGTGAAGAGCGCTGCGTTGCATGTAACCTTTGTGCGGTTGCATGTCCAGTCGGCTGTATTTCACTACAAAAAGCTGAAAAAGAAGATGGTCGTTGGTATCCGGAGTTTTTCCGTATCAACTTCTCACGTTGTATTTTCTGCGGTATGTGTGAAGAAGCATGTCCTACGACTGCGATTCAAATGACACCTGACTTTGAGTTAGGTGAGTATGTTCGTCAGGACTTAGTATATGAGAAAGAAAACCTTCTTATCTCAGGTCCTGGTAAATACCCAGACTATAACTTCTACCGCGTAACAGGTATGGCTGTTGCTGGTAAAGATAAAGGTCAGGCTCAACGCGAAAGCACACCAGTTGATGTACGGAGTCTATTACCATGATGTGGCCATTTTATTTGATGGCGCTTGTGGCCATCGTCTCTACCGTTCGTGTTGTAACTAACACGAACCCAGTACACGCTTTATTAAGCTTGATTATCTCTTTACTTGCAGTTGCAGGTATCTTCATGATCGTGGGTGCGCCGTTTGCCGGTGCCCTCGAAATTATCGTTTACGCTGGCGCAATCATGGTGCTATTCGTATTCGTCGTGATGATGCTGAATCTTGGTCAAAATACAGTTGAACAAGAAAGCAAATGGCTGACTTCTTCAGCGTGGGCATATCCTGCGTTGATGAGCTTCCTGATGGGTCTAATCCTTGTTTGGATGTTGAAGTCAGACTACACAACTGCTGGCACTGTCATGGGTGCTCAAGTTGTCGGTCCGAAAGAAGTGGGTACTTCACTCTTTACTCAGTACTTATTGCTGGTTGAAGTTGCTGCGATGTTATTGCTTGGCGCACTTGTCGCTGCATTCCATCTTGGCAAACGTGAGCCAGGTGCAGAAGAGGACAAAGAATAATGGGCAACATCCCTTTAGAACATGGTTTGATCGTTGCAACCATTCTTTTTGCACTGGGTTTTTACGGTGTGATGGTTCGACGCAACCTACTATTTATTTTAATGAGCCTTGAAATCATGATGAACGCAGCTGCTTTAGCGTTCGTTTTGGCAGGAAGCGCATGGGCACAGCCAGATGGTCAAGTGATGTTTATCTTGATCTTAACGCTTGCTGCAGCAGAGGCTTGTATCGGTCTTGCGATCGTCCTTCAGTTCTATCATCGCTTCCATCATCTGGATGTGGATGCTGCTAGTGAGATGCGCGGATGAGTTATTTATATTTAACAGTACTATTCCCGCTAATTGGTTTTATCCTGTTGGCGGCAGGTCGTAAAAATCTTCCTGAATCAGTTGCTGCAATTATTGGTGCAGGTTCAGTTGGTCTTTCAGCTTTATTTGCATTAATTGCCGGTATCGACTTTGTTAATAATGGTTCAGTTGCAACAACTCAGCATCTTTGGACTTGGTTCAGTGCAGGTAACTTAGCACCGGGCTTCACGCTTCATTTAGATGGCTTATCATTATTGATGATGGGCATGATCACAGGTGTGGGTTTCTTAATTCACATCTTTGCAACATGGTACATGCGTGGCGAAGAAGACTTTGCACGTTTCTTCTCATACTTCAACCTATTCGTAGCAAGCATGCTGCTTTTAGTGTTGGGTGACAACTTAGCGTTGTTATTCCTCGGTTGGGAAGGTGTAGGTCTATGTTCATACCTATTGATTGGTTACTACTACCAAACACCTGCAAACGGTTTTGCTGCAATTAAAGCATTCACTGTAACACGTGTGGGTGACGTATTCCTACTGATCGCATTGTTCTTGATCTACCAACAATTCGGCACTTTAAACATTGCAGAAGTTGTAGCTGCTGCGCCAACAGTTTTGGCTCAGAGTTCTTCAATTGCGATTTGGACTGCATTGATGTTGTTCTTGGGTGCTGCAGGTAAATCTGCTCAGATCCCATTACAAACATGGTTGGCAGATGCGATGGCTGGTCCTACACCAGTATCTGCATTGATCCACGCAGCAACAATGGTAACGGCGGGTGTTTACCTATGTAGCCGTATGTTCAGCGTGTTTGAACAAGCGCCAGAAGTGATGATGTTCATCTCAATCACAGGTGCGGTGACATTGTTAGTTGCAGGCTTTGCTGCATTGGTACAAACAGACATCAAACGTATTCTTGCTTACTCAACTATGAGTCAGTTGGGTTATATGTTTATGGCTGTAGGTGCTGAAGCTTACCAAGCAGGTCTATTCCACATGCTGACTCACGCATTCTTCAAGGCATTATTATTCTTGTCTTCTGGTGCAGTGATTTTGGCTTACCATCACGAGCAAAACATCTTCAAGATGGGTGGTCTATTCCACAAAAACAAATTCTTGTTTGCTTGTTTCGCGATTGGTGGCGGTGCATTGGCTGCGATTCCATTCATCACGATCGGCTTCTTCTCGAAAGATGCGATTCTTGGTGCGGTATGGGTGAAAGGTCAAGCGATTGCAGTTTATGACTGCTTGTACTGGACTGGTGTAGCAGGTGCGTTCTTAACTTCAATTTATACATTCCGTCTTATTTGGGTTGTATTCTTTGGTAAAGAAAACACGCCTTACCATGAAATCAAAGGTGTTACTTACTGGGGTCCATTGGCGATTCTTGCAGTGCTTTCAACTGGTTTAGCTTATGTATTAAAAGCACCAGTAACGAATATTTTAAATGCTGCACAAATCCCAGCGTTTAATATTCCAGAAGCACTAGAACACGGTATGCATAGCGCTGAATACACAGCTGTTGGTATTGCACTTGCAGGTCTTGCAGTGGGTGTGGTGTTATTTGCCTTTGCTTATGGTGCAGTGAAATCGTTCGCGAAAACTTCACTGGGCGCGGGTCTTGCAAATATCTGTCGTAATGCACTTGGTTTCGATGCTTTGTATAACATTGTTTTCGTTAAGCCTTATTTGCTACTGGCTAAAATCTTTGGTCGTGATCCAATTGACGGCTTATGGCTTGTATTGCCTGCACTTGTTAAAGGCGGTAATAGCTTTACAAGTTCACGTCAAACAGGTTCATTGCGTGAATACGCATCTAGTATGGCATTCGGTACGTTTGCATTACTATTGATCCTGGTCGTGATTCAGGTCGTGGGGAAATAAAATGGAAACTCCAAACAATTTAATTCTACCCGCTCTGATCCTTATTCCGTTCATTGCAGGTTTTGTATGCTGGCTTGTCGATAAACTCGACAAGCACTTACCACGCTATATTGCCTTAATTGGTATGCTATTAACGTTGGTGTTAACCGTCGTTTTATGGCAAAGCGGTACTTATAACTACGAGTTGGGTACACAAGCTCCACAGTGGGCTGCTCAATTTAACCTACCGTGGATTACCACTTTAGGGATTAACATTCACCTTGCGGTGGATGGTCTTTCACTGCTTATGGTGGGTTTAACTGCATTACTGGGTGTACTTGCGGTCGGCTGTTCATGGGGTGAGATTCAAAAGAACGTTGGTTTCTTCCACTTAAACCTACTGTGGTCTTTAGGTGGTGTGATCGGTGTATTCTTAGCGATTGACATGTTCCTATTCTTCTTCTTCTGGGAGATGATGCTGGTACCAATCTACTTCTTGATCGCACTTTGGGGTCATAAAGGGGCAGAAGGTAAGTCACGCGTTTACGCTGCAACTAAATTCTTTATCTATACTCAGGTTGCGGGTCTGATCATGTTGATCGGTATCTTGGGTCTAGTGGTTGTTGGCTTCCAACTTCACGGTCAAATCAGCTTTAACTATGACTTCTTGATGAGTGTTGCACACACTGTTGAGGCAAAAGCTCCAGCACTTGCGTATGCATTCATGATCTGTATGTTTATTGGTTTTGCGGTAAAACTTCCAGTTTTCCCATTACACGGCTGGTTACCAGATGCACATGCGCAAGCACCTACAGCGGGTTCTGTCGACCTTGCAGGTATCTTGATTAAAACTGCGGCTTATGGTCTTTTACGTTTCGTTATTCCATTCTTCCCGGTAGCATCTGCTCAGTTTGCTGACATCGCGATCATTCTTGGTCTAATCGGTATTTTCTACGGTGCATGGTGTGCATTCCAACAAACAGACATGAAACGTCTGCTTGCGTACACATCTATTTCGCACATGGGCTTCGTACTTCTTGCATTGTATGCAGGTAACATCCTGACATTCCAAGGCTTGATGATTATGATGCTGGCTCACGGTCTATCTTCTGCTGCATTGTTCATTATGTGTGGTCAGGTTTACGAACGTCTGCATACACGTGACATGCGTTTGATGGGCGGTATCCGTGGTCAGTTCCAATACCTTTCATTCTTCTTAATGTTCTTTGTTGCGGCACTTGTAGGTATTCCGGGTCTAGGTAACTTCATCGGTGAATTCCTGATCTTGATGGGTTCTTATGACAAGTTCCCTGTGTACACAATCCTTGCTGCAGTAAGCTTAGTATTTGCCGGTCTTTACGGTTTAATCCTGATCCACAAAGCATTGTTTGGTACACCAAACGAAGAACAAAAACAGCATTACGCAAATCCGTTGAAAGACTTAAATGCGCGTGAAGTTGTGATTCTTTTAATCTGTGCTCTTGGTCTAGTATGGCTTGGTCTATTTCCACAAAGCTTCCTTGATATTTCAAATTCAAGCATGGCGTGGATTGCGAATAGCTATATCCCAGTTCAAGAAGTCGTTGATGTTGTGCAGCAGATTGCTGTACAACCTGAAAATGTGGAGATGCAATAAGCCATGGACTTCACAATGTCATTTTCTGAGCTTATGCCATTAGCTCCTGTGATGATCGTGGCTTTAACTGCGATCGTCGTGATGTTGCTAATTGCAATCAAGCGTAACCACAATTTAGTTGCAACGACTTCCGTTATCGGTCTGAACCTTGCAGCCTTTTATATTATTTTTGTTTTCGTTGCAGGGCAGTATGCACCTGCAAACGTAATGAATTTGTTCATCGTAGATCCATTTACGATGTTGTACCAATTCGTGATTTTGATTGCAGCACTTGCTTGCTGCACACTGTCACATGCGTATATCGAAACCTATAAAGATAACCGTGAAGAACTTTATATCTTGATGCTGTGCTCTGTAACAGGTGCATTGTTAATGGTTGCAAGTTCTCACTATGCGTCATTCTTTATCAGCCTTGAGTTAATGTCGATTCCTGTATACGGCCTATTGGCTTATACACACCAACGTTCACAGTCGCTTGAAGCGGGTGTGAAATACTTGGTGCTTTCAGCAACCGCTTCTGCGATGTTGTTGATGGGTATGGCTTATGTATATGCGTATACAGGTACAATGGCATTCGTTGCTGAACCAGGCAAAATGTTCACAACATTCAGCCAACCGGGTGTAGTCCTTGGTCTTGCACTGATTGTATTTGCTGTTGCATTTAAATTGTCTCTTGCGCCATTCCACAAATGGACACCAGACGTGTATGCAGGTGCGCCAGCGCCAATCGCGACATTCTTAGCGACTGTGGCTAAAGTGGCAATGATCGGTCTATTCGTTCGTTACTTCTTGGCTTCTGGCTTAATCCTTTCTGACAGCTTCATCACGATCGTGACCATCATTGCAGTATTGTCTATCCTTGCGGGTAACTTACTAGCAGTACGTCAAGTGAACTTGAAACGTATCCTTGCATACTCTTCAATCGCTCACTTTGGTTACTTACTTGTTGCTATTGTCAGTGCACGTAATACTGACTTTGTTCAAGTACAAGGCTTTGCAACATTCAGCAGCGTCAACGTTTATGTGATTACTTATGTATTAACAACGATTGGTGCGTTCGGTGTTGTGACACTGATGTCTAGCCCTTACAACAACAAAGACGAAGCAGGTAGTCTTGCTGAGTACCGTGGTTTGTTCTGGCGTCGTCCAGTGTTGACTGCAACACTCACTGTCATGATGTTATCTCTTGCAGGTATCCCATTAACAGCGGGCTTTATTGGTAAGTTCCTTGTGATCAAAACAGCAGTTGCTGGTGGTTCATGGTTCTTAGCTGCAATGGTGATCCTTGGTTCAGGTATCGGTTTGTACTACTACCTACGTGTGATGGTTGTGATGTACATGACTCCACCGGAAAACCCACGTATCGACGCTGTCGATCATTGGGGTCAAAAAGTGGGTGGTATTATGGTGCTTGGTGCAGCTGCTCTTGTGTTGTTGATCGGTGTATATCCAGATCCAATCATTGCAGTTTCTCAAGTGGCATACTTTGCGATCTCACCTGAATTACAACAGTTCATTTTTAGCTTAATTCAAAGTGGTTTTAACTAATGAATTAAGCAATTAATTTGCTTATTACAAAAAAGCCTCCTGTAAAGGGGGCTTTTTTATTTTTATCATTTGTTAAATAGCTTTATAATGGTTGAAATTTTATCTTAACCTTTTAGGTGTTCTCCCGTGGCTATCCATGAAATCCGTCATCCTTTAATCCGACATAAACTCGGCTTACTTCGTCGTGCAGATATTAGTACTAAAAACTTCCGTGAGCTTGCTCAAGAAGTGACTATGCTTCTGACTTATGAAGCAACGAAAGATTTACCAATGGTCGATCATGAAATTGATGGTTGGAATGGTAAAGTAACTGTAGATCGTATTGCCGGTAAAAAAATAACAGTTGTACCGATTTTACGTGCAGGTATTGGTATGTTGGATGGTTTCTTAAACCTGATTCCAAGTGCGAAAGTATCTGTATTGGGTTTAGAGCGTGATGAAGAAACTTTAGAAGCGCGTACTTACTACAAAAAATTAGTACCAGACGTACAAAACCGTTTAGCGATGATTATTGACCCAATGCTTGCAACGGGTTCATCGCTCGTTGCTGCTATTGACGTTCTAAAAGCCAGTGGTTGTAAAGATATTCGTGTCATGGTGCTTGTTGCCGCTCCAGAAGGCATTAAACGTGTAAATGAAGCTCACCCAGATGTGATCATTTATACAGCATCTGTAGACCAAGGTTTAAATGAAAACGGTTATATCGTTCCTGGTCTTGGCGATGCAGGCGATAAAATTTTCGGTTCAGTTCAAAAAGACTAATTTTTGCATCATGAACAGAAAAGGGGCTTTTATAGCCTCTTTTTTATATACTAAAGACATTGGCATAAATGGAATAGGGTACTTTTATGAAGTCCGAACAATATAAAGGTAAAGTGAAGCAGTACAATCCTGAAAAGGGCTTTGGCTTTCTTTCATGTGAAGAAGGTGATGTATTTTTCCATATCTCTGACTTTCCCGCAGATGGTGTCGAGCCAAAACGTAATGATCGTGTGAAATTTAATGTGGTGAAAAATGGTGATCGTTATAAAGCCATAAACATTGAGCGTGAAGAGGACAAATCTGCAAAAGCTAAAAAATCTAAAGTAGTGGCAAATAACCAGTCAATTACTTCAGCTTTGCTTTCGAATTTGCGTAAATAATGTGATTGTAAGATTTCATGGAAATCTTTGAAATTGAAAAAGAGGTCTATAGGGCCTCTTTTTTTATTATCATAAGAGTATTAAAAGAAAAGATGAGAGACAATTTTTATGTTTAAAGAGGGGAAAATCAAAAGCTATAACGTTGAGCGCGGCTTTGGATTTATACAACAAGATCAAGCACAGGATTTATTTTTTCATATTCGTGATTTTCCTAGCCGACACATCGAACCACGTGTTGGAGAAAATCTCAAATACAGGATTGAAGCAGATCAAGGTAAATTTAAAGCGGTAAATATCATCCGTTTAGATTTGAAAAAAGAGCAGTCCACTCATGAACAGATAAATTCGTCATTTGAATCAAGGTCGGATCGAGTGAATGACCAAGCTACTCCTCACGATACAGCCAAAGGCACAGTTTGGGGCAGTAAAATCTTCAGCATGATTGGACTCATTGTAATTGTAGTATTAGCTGTGGCAATCTATGGGAAATATCAGCAGTACCAAGAACAGAAGCAGCTACATTTACAACAGCTCATGCAAGAAAATGAAAACATCGTAAAAGAACAACGTAAAGCTCAGGGGGATTTACCCGATCGGGTGCTGTCTGAGCAAGGTGAAAAAAACCTATACGGCACAGCTTCAACGCAGGCTCAGTCTGTTGTTCAATACGCTGCGCAGGCACCTTCTTCAAGTGATACGCCAAGGGCGGCAGAGAAAGCACAGTTTAGTTGTGATGGGCGTACGCATTGTAGTCAGATGAAATCTTATGAAGAAGCGGTCTATTTTCTTCAACATTGTCCAGGCACAAAAATGGACGGAAACAACGACGGAATACCTTGCGAACGACAATTTAATAAATAAAAAAAAGCGCCATTAGGCGCTTTTTAGTTTAAACAGATTTTTCACAAAATTGCATAAAGGCTTTGAGACCCGGTCCTTGGTATTTCTGACGATGTACCAACATAAATAATGGACGGGCAAGTTGCCAGAACGGCGTATCTAAAACCACCAATTGACCTTTTTCACGTAAAGGCTCAATCGCAAGTTTAGAAATACATGACATACCAAGACCACCTGCCACGATTTTTAGAATGGCTTCGTTATGACCCAAGGTTAAACGTATATTGGCATCTGGCAGGTCTTTTAAAATTGCGTTGTCAAATACTTCACGTGTGCCTGAACCTTCTTCACGTAAGATCCATTCCACATTCTCAAAGTCAGCTGCAGTGAGTGCACGATCCAACTTCGCTAAAGGGTGCTCTGGTGAACAGCACACGGCAAGTTCATCGTCACGCCAGTGAATACATTGCAACTGTGGCAGATGGCATGAACCTTCAATTAAGGCCAAATCCAACTGAAATTGGTTTACCGCTTCAATCATTTGGCGGGTATTGCCGACTTGAAGTTGTAAATGTGCTTGAGGCTGAATTTGTAAGAAATCTGCCATGAGGTCTGGCATCAAGTAGTCACTGATAGTTAGGGTCGCACCTAAACGCAGATCAATACTTTGTAGTTCGCCTTTTGCTGCTTGTTCAAAAGCTTCACAGCGCCCTAAAATTTCCAAAGCTTGTGGCAATAAAAAACGACCCAAGTCATTCAATTGCAAGCGTTTACCTAGTCGGTCAAACAGTGGAGCACCGAGACCATCTTCGAGGTCTGCCAATGCCATACTTGCTGCACTTTGAGTAAGTTTGACAGCATCACTGGCTTTGGTAACGGTACCTTCTTGAGCGACTGCTACAAAAACAGCCAACTGGCGTAAAGTCATGCGCATGAATCAGGCCTTAACATTTAAAAAATATTAATAAATTATGCTGTCATGCTAACATGAGCACAGTCTGTCACGCCACGTTCAAATCATGTCAATTGAAAAATTTAGCTTAGAAAAGGTTTTATCTGTACACCGTTGGACCAATACTTTGTTCAGTTTTACCATGACACGCCCTGCGCATTTTAAATTCACCGCTGGTCAGTTCGCACGAATAGGCTTGAAAGTGGGCGATGAATTGGTGGTTCGTGCCTATTCTGTGGTGTCATCACCCTTTGATGAAACTTTAGAGTTTTTCTCTATCGTCGTTCCAGATGGTGCGTTTACTTCAAATTTGCAGCATCTACAAGTGGGCGATGAGCTGTATTTAGAAAAAGTGCCTTATGGCTTCCTCACCTTGGCGCGTTATCAGTTGCCATTGCCGAAGGACTTATGGCTGTTGGGGACAGGAACGGGTTTGGCACCATTTTTATCGATGTTACAAGACTTTGAAACGTGGTCTAAATACGAAAAAATTAATCTAGTCTACAGTGTGCGCACCGTATCAGAACTGGCTTATGTAGAGCGGATAAAAGAAATCGCTGAGACCTTTGGTGAAGGGCATACGGGCTTCAAATTTATTCCTATTGTGACACGTGATCCAAATGCACCGCTGCATGACCGTTTACCAGTTTTAATTGAAAATGGCGAGTTAGAACAGGCGGCAGGCTTAGCGTTTAATGTTGATACGACGCATGTCATGCTGTGTGGTAATCCACAAATGGTTGATGACACCAAGGCGGCTTTAAAGGCGCGTGGTTTGACCATGAACCGTCGTGGTGAAGGCAATATTGCTGTAGAAAATTATTGGTAATCTGTCATGAAAAAAAGCTCATCGATGGATGAGCTTTTTTATTTTCGGAAATTAAATAACTGATGTTATGCATGCAAAAGTAATTTTGCATTTTTAAAATGATTGTTAAGCCAATTCGACGGAGTCTTACATCAAGGGAATGAATAAAGTAATTAGCCTTCGGCTATAGGTACTCTTACGAAGCACGCTTCTCATTAGGCAAAATGAGAAGCGTGCTTCGCTGCAGTGCTCCTCACAGCAAAACTCGTTTACTAGTGTCTAATTATCAAAAGTATCGCAAAAATATTTTTGATTAGAAGAAGTCCTATCTCAAACACTTGCGGATGACGTTACCTCGTATCGTACTTTTATTTGAATCAAATTACGCTTCTGATGTTACTTCGTAACATCAGTTAAATAAACGTTTTGTTGTTAATGCAGAATTTTATTTAAGAACTGCTGCGCTCGTTCACCACGAGGGGCATTAAAGAAATCATCTTTACTGCAGTCTTCCACAATTTTTCCTTGATCCATAAAGATCACACGGTCCGCAACCTGACGCGCGAAGCCCATCTCATGGGTTACACACATCATGGTCATACCTTCTTTGGCAAGACCCACCATCACATCAAGCACTTCGTTAATCATCTCTGGATCAAGTGCCGAAGTCGGTTCATCAAACAGCATGGCAATCGGGTCCATACTGAGCGCACGTGCAATCGCAACACGTTGTTGTTGTCCACCTGATAACTGTGCAGGGAATTTAGCGGCATGCGCACTTAAACCCACACGGTCTAAATAAGCCAAACCTTTTTTCTTGGCTTCGGCTTCTGATCGACCCAAGACTTTAACCTGCGCAATGGTCAGGTTTTCGGTAATGGATAAATGTGGAAACAATTCAAAGTGCTGGAACACCATGCCGACACGACTACGCAATTTATTTAAATCGGTTTTTGGGTCATTAATGGAAATACCGTCGACTAAAATCGTACCGGCCTGAAAAGGCTCAAGTCCATTAACGGTTTTAATGAGCGTTGATTTACCTGAACCTGAAGGTCCACACACTACAACCACTTCACCTTGTTTAATTTGAGTCGTGCAATCGGTAAGCACTTGAAAATCTTTATACCATTTACTGACATTTTGGAGGTCAATCATCGTTTTTTGATCGGTCATACACTTAACCTCCGTTGTAATTTTTTAACTGCATAGGTAGCGATCATACTAATAGTGAAATACACCAAACCGGCAAACAGAATGTATTGAGTTAACAATGACATGAGGTCGCCTCGAACATAGTTGGTGCGGAAAAAGTCTAACAGTCCGATGGCATAAACCATGGTTGAATCTTGGAACAGAATGATGGTTTGCTGTAAAAGCAGTGGCGTCATTTTGCGAAAGGATTGCGGCAAAATAATTAAGCGCATCGCTTGGCTATAGCTCATACCGAGAGCATAAGCTGCAGAAGTTTGACCTTTAGGAATCGATTGGATCCCGGCACGGACAATCTCTGAAAAGTAAGCCGCTTCAAATAACATGAAGGCCACGATACTCGACACAAGGGCAGTATCAATCGTTAGATAGTTACCGGTGATCCCTGTGTAGATAAAGGGTACTGCAAAGTAGAACCACATCAACACCAAGAGCAAAGGAATAGAACGAAAGAGGTTCACATAGCCTTTAGCAAAAATATTAAAAGCTTTAATCGAGGACAGGCGCATCAACGCCAATAAAGTCCCAATAAAGACACCACCAATGGTTGCCGTGATCACCACTTTGAGTGTGATGCTGAAACCATGCCATAGCGCAGGGCCAGACGCTTGAAGGTCTTGAATAAAAGAACTGAGCCATTCCATTATTTATCTCCTGCAATTAAGCCAGGAACGCGTAGGCGTTTTTCCAGAAAATTCATTAAACCAATTAAACAGATGTTGATCACGATGAAAATAATGGTGACGTAGGTATAAATTTCGATAGTGTTTTGCGTGTATTCACTGATGGTTTTCATCTGTGAAATGATTTCTGCAACACCGACCAAAGACGCAACTGAGGTGTTTTTGACACAGTTGGTCAACTCAGAGCTCAGTGGTGGCAAAATCGTACGGAACGACTGAGGTAAGATCACATAGCGATAAAGTTGAGTCGTGCTAAATCCCATGGCATAACCAGCATTGGTTTGCCCCAAAGGAAGCGCTTCAATACCAGTCCTGACTTGCTCACAGACCCGTGCAGCTGTAAAAAGACCCAAGCCGACACTTGCGGAAATTAAGGCGGTCGTATTTGCCCCAAGGTCATTCATCCACCAGCTTTTAATCGCAGCAGGGAGGAAGTTGGGTACAACATAGAACCATATAAATAGTTGAATCAATAAGGGTACATTTCGGAAAATAGTCACGTAGGCCGTACCAATACCTCGTGCTACAGGACTCGGTAGGGTACGCATAATACCCAAGATGCTGCCGAGCACCATCGCAATGCTCCATGCCACCAAAGCGATGACAAACAGCCAGCCGATCCCAATTAAAATCCAATTCAGGTAGGTCGAATCACCTACACCTGTAGATTGGAACAGCACACCCCAATTCCAGCTATAATTCATAGGAACTCCCTATAATGAGCTTAAGCCAAAATCCGTTTGGCTTAAGCATCTTTAGAATGTTTAGGGAAAGTTATTCGTCACGGTCATGTGGATTACTAATCAATGCTTTTAATTGATCAGACATCGGGAAATTCAAATTGATATTTTTTGGTGGAATTGGCGTTTGGAACCATTTTTTATACATGTCATTGATTTCACCAGAGCTATAGGTCGCTTTGATTGCATCATCAACCACTTGTTTAAAGCCAGTATCGCCTTTACGCAGCATACAACCATAGATTTCATGAATCGGCGCTGTACCCACGATTTCCCATTTATTAGGATCTTTGGCTTTCGATTTTTCACCTGCCAGCAAAATATCATCCATCATAAATGCTGCTGCACGACCATTTTGTAGCATGAGGAAAGACTCAGCATGGTCTTTGGCAGAAATGACTTCACCAATACCTAACTCTTTTTCATGTTGACGAATGTAACGCTCAGATGTAGTCCCTGCTGTGGTGACTAACTTTTTGCCTTTTAGGTCAGCAAAATCTTTAATCCCAGAGTCTTTTGCTGTAAGTAAGCGTGAACCGACCTCAAAGAAACCTGTTGAGAAATCTACTTGTTGTTGGCGTTCTTTATTGTTTGTGGTTGAACCACACTCTAAGTCGACTGTGCCATTAGAAACCAATGGAATACGGTTTTGGCTGGTCACTAAGTTATAACGGACTTTTAAATCGGGAAGATTTAATTGCTTTTTAACCGCCTCAACGACTTTTAATTGGAGATCGTGTGCATAACCTACAGGTTGGTTTGGATTATCTGCGATATATGAAAATGGAATCGATGAATCGCGATAGCCTAATACAATCGTGCCGGATTTTTTGATCTTATCTAAAGTCCCTGAGTCAGAAACAGCAGCTTCACTTCCTGCAGCTTTATCCGTTGTAGGTGCTTTATTGTCACTACATGCGCTAAGCCCTAAAGTGAGCGCACTTGCACAGAACAAAGTTGCTAAATGTTTTTTTGACGTCATCGTTAAAACTCCTTTTACCCTGATTTAATATCCACTTTTTATGATCTTGTTTCTCGTTAGATTTTATTGCTTTGTTTTTAAGAATGTTTCAACAATAAAAAAGAGATCATTTTCTACATCTTAGGTGATAAATCGAGCAAGGCTCAAGCAAAATTTATTGCCGAATTGTTACTAAGAAATGGGATAAGTTATGAACATTTTTTATAAGAAGGTTTGCTATAAGTTATTAAATATAAAATAATTTAATTTTATTGTGAAATAAATAATTAAAATAAAAGGGCATAAAAAAACCTCCAAATGGAGGTTTTCGGGATTAAACTTTAGTTTAATCTCTGTATTAATGCACAAACATATCCATAAATTCACGAATTTCTTGAATCGCTGTGTCTACGTCAGCAGTCAACCAAGTCGGTTCAAAAAAGCCAGCATAATGCTCCAGTCGATCTTGGGGAACAACTAAGCGAATCGGACATTCTTCTTCGAGCAAGCGCCAAGGAATAATAGGCACTTCATTATCTAAAAAAGCCGCAATATTTCGAATATCAATCACCATCGCATTGATGCATTCAGGGAATGGCATCACTGAAAACTCTTCAGTACGTCGGCGGAAATATTCCAAATCACCCCATTTCAACACATAACTCGGCTTACTAAATTCAATAATGCCAATAAGATGCTGATCACGAGTGTAATGAAGGGAACATTGATGAGTGACGTCAGTGTCAAGATCAAGCGTTACACCTTGTTGATGGTACGCCATAGATTTGATAACAGGTGAAAAATAAGGTGGATGATTATAGCTCATTTCATTCATCAAAAGCAGATAATTCCACCGGGCTCAAAAAAGCAGTTATTTTCGAAAAACTTATCACTCTGAAAATGAATACGATTGAAATGTAGTATTCAGTTCATTGTCCGATATTTATACCTTAGCGATTGATTTTAAATATAAAATTAAGGGAATTATCTAAACAGAAAAACGGATATAAATTGAATTGATCTTTCAAGTTACACGTTTTCACTGATTGTAATTGTTCTTCACACAATACAGGATATTGTATTGCTAGTATAAAAATTCAACTATGAACAACAAAATAGCGAGGGGAATATGACACACGATTTTAATAAACCACCCCATACCACCAGTACGGAAGAAACAACACAAAAAAAACGTATCCCTGTGTACATACTGATCTTAGTGGGTATCTTTTTAATCGCATTATTATTTTATATGTTTGCAGATATGAAACCTTCTGCTTCGGATGCACCGCCTGATCATCCTGCACCCAATGCACAAACTGCAACAGCCAATGATACGACTAGCGGTACACCGGGGGATGAAGCTGTTGCTAATGATTCAAATACTGCAACTGCGACAGATCGTTGATAATAATTGATGATAAATACATGAGTCAGAGTTACATGAGTGCAAGATCTGAACCTTAAGTATCTCTTCAGAGTGACATAAATAAAGCCTTGGTTGTCCCAAGGCTTTTTTACATTCAATTGTGAGCTTTTGTTGGAGTTATGCATACTTTGGTTGATTAAAAAATACGCAAAAACTAAGGTGGAAAAGAAAGCTTAAGTTCAAAGCACTAATGCTGTGTGATATCGCGGCATACGTAAAAATGCACATAACAACAGATCATGTATAACAATGAGGGCGAACGTATGAATGATTATCTGGGTGGTCCGCGTGGCCGTTTTGATGCCATGTATTATTGGGAACAGTTTCACCCCATTTTAAGTGCAGTAGCAATTCTCCTGATAGGTTGGGTCATTGCCTTATTGATTGCTGCTGGCGTCAAAAAAGTTTTGCAAAAATTAGGTACAAATCAAAAACTTTCAAATGCAACTGGGCACCGTTCCAATGTTGAAAATATAGTCTCCAGAGTTGTGTTCTGGATTATTTTGATCATTGCCGTCATTGGTGCACTCAATGTGCTGAATTTGACCAGTGTCAGCGGCCCATTCAGTAATATGATTCAGCAGTTCTTGTTATTTATTCCACAGCTTTTGGCTGCGGTAGCTGTAGGTTTTATTGGCTGGATCGTGGCGAGTTTGGTCAAAGTCGGTTCAAAGAAACTGCTTGATAAAACCCAACTCGATGAAAAACTCAGTTCTGAGGTTGGCGTCAGCCCAATCAGTCAAAATATCAGTGAAATTGTATATTGGCTGATTTTGTTACTTTTCCTACCGATTGTTTTATCGATCTTGGGTTTGAACGGTCTATTGTTCCCAATCCAAAATATGGTCACTGAAGTTGTTTCTTATCTTCCCAATATCTTTATTGCTGGTGTCATCGTCTTTGTGGGTTATATCTTGGCGAAGATTGTACGAGGCATCGTGGAAGGCTTGGTGAACAGTTTAAGCCTACAGCAGCAAGTCGAAAAAGTGGGCATGTTTAAAAATGCAAAACTTGCTCAAGTTTTGGGTAATTTTGTCTTTGCTATAGTTATTATCACGGCTTTAATTGTGGCTTTCGAAGCACTTGGTATCGAGGCGATTTCTCAGCCTGCAACAGCCATGTTACATGAGATCATGTATGCGATACCGAACATCATTGCCGCAGGTTTAATCTTAATCTTGGCCTATGTGGTGTCACGCTTTGTGGCACGTCTAGTGGTGGATGTGATCTCGGGTACAGGTGTTGATGCTGTACCTGAAAAATTAGACATTCAACGCTTTTTGGGCAATACCAAAGTGTCGGATGTGGTCGGTTGCCTGATCGTATTTTTCACCATGCTGTTTGCGGTATCTGAAGCAGCTAATCGTTTGGGCTTTGAGCAAATCAGTGCCTTAATTGCCATGTTTATCCAGTTCGGTGCAAGTATTTTACTTGGTGCCGTGATTTTGGTGGTGGGTTTCTGGCTTGCCAATATTGTGGCAAATGTAGTTCAACGAGGGGAATACAACAGTTCGCGTTGGTTAGGTAATTTGGTTCGTGTGCTGATTATGGGCTTGGTTGTAGCTATGGGCTTGCGTGCCATGGGTATTGCCGACTCGATCGTGAATTTGGCCTTTGGTTTAACTCTCGGTGCGGTTGCAGTTGCTTTCGCTTTGGC
The DNA here is from genome assembly GCF_002018395.1 of Acinetobacter sp. ANC 5600. Taxonomy (NCBI): domain Bacteria; kingdom Pseudomonadati; phylum Pseudomonadota; class Gammaproteobacteria; order Moraxellales; family Moraxellaceae; genus Acinetobacter; species Acinetobacter sp. ANC 5600. The sequence goes on along the minus strand of NZ_MVKW01000001.1, from coordinate 613,902 downwards.
CTTTGGTTTAGGTGGTCGCAATCCGGCGGAACGATTGTTATCAGATCTTATTGATAAAGCAAAACGTGAAGCCAACGAACCGAATCCAGTACAGGAACAGGCGAAGGCAAAAACCACCTTTAATACACCTACATCGTCTACAGCGAGTCCAACGCCATCAACATCTGTGATGACTTCTGAAGTGAAAACCGACGATGGCTATCCAAACATTCAACAGGCTGCTCCCGGCGTCAGTGAAAAAGAAACTGCGACGCCAGATCAGTTGGATGTAAACCCAAGTGATCAACCACAAAATAATCCATTTGGATCGACAGGCGAGGCTGAAAAAGAGGTCGATGCACCTTCGGCACCTTTAACCACGCCAAAACCAGATGATCCAAATTAAACTATTCTGTTTTTAAAAAATCGGCCACGTTTATGTGGTCGATTTTAATGCTTTATAAGGAATATTTGTATGGCAAAAACACCGAATAAATTTTTAGCCCCAGTGATTATTGCAGGGATCACAGTTGGTTTTTTGGCGAGTGCACGACGCTTTATTTTTGCAAAATCAAAACGCACTGATTTGGAGCAGACAGAACAATCACCGCTAAACAGTGAAAATAATGATACCAATCAGTCCAAAAATAATGATTGAAATTTACCCGAAAATTGGTATTTTAAGTAATAGTGATATATGGAATATTACTTAAAATATAAAAACTTAGGATTCATATTGCTGTCATGAATGACACTTATGATCCGTGCAAAGGAATGGCAAAATGGGGGTAATTTCAATGCTCAATACTTTAGTATCGACACTCAAACAAACCGCAAGCGTGCAACCACAACATATTTCAGTTGCCGTTGAAAAAATGGATTTGACGATTCAACGAACTTCGACGTCGTCGGTATCATTATTTAAAACCGACTATCTTGAATAAATCAGATCGGGTAAGAAAAAGGGCTGAATGAATCAGCCCTTTTTTATGCAGAGTTCATCTGCGGATTATGATCAACTGATGTTTCTACGTGACATCAGAAGTCCTATTTGATTTAAATAAAAGAATGATACGCGGTAATGTCATCCGCAATTGTTTCAGACAGGATTACATTTAATCAAAAATGTTTTTGCAATACATCGAATCATTTGAAGATAGTGAACGAGTTTTGCGGTGAGGAGCACTGCTCCGCAAGATGGTTTCCTTGCGAAGCTTCGCTTCTCATTTTGCCTAATGAGAAGCGTGCTTCGTAAGAGTACCTCAAGCCGAAGGCTAATTTTTTATTCAATCCTTAGATGTAAGACTCCGTCGAATAGACCTAAAAATCTTTTTTATAAATGTGATATTACTCTTACTGTCGTAACTTTAGTGCTTAATTAACGCTAAGTCGAGATCAGACGTATTCAGAAGCCGCATGTGCAGAAGCCCATGCCCATTGGAAGTTGTATCCACCTAAATGCCCCGTTACATCGAGCACTTCACCAATAAAGTACAAGCCTTTCTGTTTTTTACTTTCCATAGTTTTTGATGAGACTTCAGTGGTATCCACACCACCGAGTGTAACCTCAGCAGTACGATAACCTTCAGTGCCTGATGGTTTCACTTCAAAGCTTTCTAAACGGCTTGCAATGAGTTCTAGTTTTTCATCACTGATATTGCCAATGGCTAATTCAGCTTGTTCAGGCCAAATCAGATTTTGTAATTCCACAACCACGCTTTTCGGTAAGTGTTCATTGAACAGTGTGCGCAGTAACACTTTTGGTTGACTAGATTTCTTAGATTTGAGGAAATCTAAAACATCTAAAGCTGGAAGGAAATTGATATTAAAACGTTGACCGACATCCCAGTAGTTTGAAAGCTGCAATGAGCTTGGGCCACTTAAACCACGGTGAGTAAAGAGTAAAGCCTCAGTAAAACTATTTAACTCATTCGATAACGTCGCTTCAACAGCATTGCCGCTCAAGCGAGTGGTTACTTCTTTAAAACTATCGGAGAAAGTGAAGGGTACTAAGCCTGCACGAGTGGGGTAGACAGAATGTCCAAATTGTTTAGCAATCTCATAGCCAATTCCTGAACCACCTAACGTTGGAATGGACAGACCACCACTGGCAATAACCACCGATTCTGCTTCAAAATAGCCTAGATTGGTTGCCACTTGAAAGCCTTGTTCAGGCAAGGCATTGACTGCTTTTACTTCACAGTTGGTTTTAATATCCACCAAACCCGTTTTGTCACATTCTGCCAATAGCATGGCGAGAATTTCTTTTGCACCATTTTGGGTAAATAACTGCCCATGTTTGCGCTCTTCGTACTCAATGCCATATTCGCAGACCATACCAATGAAGTCCCAGTTGGTATAGCGAGTTAATGCCGAAATAACAAAGTGTGGATTATGTGAAATATAATTTTCTGGTTCGACATACAAATTGGTGAAATTACATTTACCACCACCAGACATCAGGATCTTTTTGCCAACTTTATTGGCTTTTTCAACCACCAAAACTTTGCGTCCACGCTGCGCCGCTTTATATGCCGTCATTAAGCCTGATGCACCAGCACCTAAAACAAGGACATCATATTGATTTTGCGACATGGTAAGTTTCCGCGTGGAAGAAAGGACGCAGGATTATACGCTTTTTAGCGCTTCGGTTGAACCTTTCAGGCGACCTTGTAGGCCACCAGTATGAATCACTAAAACACGTTGATGGCTTGTAATTTGACCCCGCTCAATCATGCAGAAAATACCTCGCAGCATTTTAGCCGTATAAACCTGTTCTAATGGGATCGCATAGCGATGTTCAAAGTCATGCATAAACTGTAAAAGTTCCGGCGTTGTTTTGGCATAGCCGCCACAGCAAAATTCATCACTGATGTTCCAATTGGTTTTCTGCGTCAACTGAGCAACATCGTCGCAAAGAAAATTGCCTTTGAGCGCTGAAAAACCAAGTACATGTTGATGTTCAGCACTGGCTTCAATCAAGCCTGTTATGGTTCCACCTGTGCCGACTGCACAGCAGATGAGATCAAAATTTTGTTGATTTTCATGGCTTAAGATTTCTGTACAGCCACGGATAGCCAACGCATTGGTTCCACCTTCAGGAATGACATAATGTTCGGGATATTTCTGTCGTAATTGCGCTAAAGCGTCAACTTGTTTCATTTCCCGATACTGTTGGCGTGTGACAAAACTGAGCTGCATACCAAACTGTTGGGCGGTGGCTAAAGTAGGATTTCGGGATTGATGTTGTAATTCTTCTCCACGAATGATGCCTAGACTACCGAATCCAAATAAATGTGCAGCATATGCTGTGGCTGCAATGTGATTTGAATAAGCACCACCAAAGCTAAGCACCTGTTTAAACCCTAATTTCTGCGCCTCAATAAAATTATATTTGAGTTTATAAAATTTATTGCCTGATATTTGTGGGTGTACCAAGTCCAAACGCTTAATACACAAATCAACCCCTTGATATTGAATAGTCTGCTCAGGAATGGCGTGGGCGATAGATTCAAACATGTTGGTAATCGTTATCTTGGTGGTTAGAGTTCAAATAGGTAGGCATTGTAAAACGGGAGGTGCAGAAGATAAAATCCTTTGCATCTTGGTCAGTTCAACTCTGCTTATAGCACTTCACTGTCGATATCTGCTAACTAGCAACATCAACGGAGGTGACGACAGACATACCGGGTCTTAAGTTTTCCAAACCTTGTTGATTGGGATCAATTGCAATTTTCACGGCGATGCGTTGCACGACTTTAGTGAAATTTCCTGTGGCATTGTCAGGTTTCAATACACTAAATTCAGAACCAGCCGCAGGGGAGATTTGCTCAACTTTGCCGTAAAATTTTTGATGTTTCATGCCATCGACGCTGAACCAAGCTTTTTGACCAATATGCATATCTGCAATTTGCGTTTCTTTAAAGTTAGCTGTCACCCAGCGCTGCTGTGGAATTAAATACATCAGTTGAGAGCCTGCCGCAACATATTGACCAATACGCGGGCTGACTTCGCCAAGTTGACCATCCATAGGTGCCACAATCGTGCTGTAGTCTTTAGTGGTCACTGCCTGATCAAATTGTGCTTTGGCACTATTCACTTGCGCTTTAAGCCCTGTCGCTGCAACTTGTGCAGTTTTGAATGATTCTTTGGCAACTAGTAAATTGGCTTCTGCTTGATGAAGTTGGGCCAAACTATTTTTAGCGTCTGCAATCGCTTTATCTTGTTCTGATTTCGATGCAGCGCCAGTATTGCCGAGTTGTTGGTAGCGCGTCATTTGTGCAAGAGCTAATTCATAGGCCGCACGTGATTGGTCCACTTTCGCTTCGGCTGCCGTAATATCTGCTCTGCGTTGTTCAATGGCCTGGCTTTGATTGGCAAGTGAGTTCTGTGCTTGTTCCACCCCAGATTCAGCCTGTGTGACTTTTTGATCATAGGTCGTTGCATCGATATGCATAAGCACTTGACCTTTTTTCACATGATCAAAATCCGTCACCAAAACATCTTTCACATAACCATTAATTTGTGATGAAAGCACCGTGGTTTTGCCTTTGACATAGCTATTTTCAGTCGACTCGATACTGTTATGAAATGGACCAATCCGCCACGCCCATAAGATCAGCGCAATTCCCAACAAGAGGATGATCAACATGAAAATCAGGGTATGCTGCGGCGTAGAAATAATCTTGCTCGATGGCGCAGGCATAGCGGTTGCTGTTTGTGGTTGCTGCGGTGCTGCTTGCTCAGTGGGTTTATGGTCTTCGGTCATGTTGTTCTCAATATCGATTAGGTCATTTGGCGGTTGCTTATGTTGTTTAAGTCGGGAAAATTTTAACTACTATCCGTGCGTTGCTGTTGGCGTAATTGATATTTATTTTTGCCCATCAGCAATAAACCCCAAAGCAACAATAAAACGGCGAATATGCCATTTAAAAAAATCACATCGTTATAGGCTCGAACTTGGGCTTCTCGAGTGATGGTTTGATTAAGGCTACGTATGGCTTGTTGTTGATCTAAATTAGGGTCTAAAGAATATTGATGCGCACTTTGCGCCAATTGTTGTAGGCGCTGTTCCACTATAGGTGAGGTTTGCGATAAATCATTATAAATCTGTGCCTGATAGGTTTGGGTACGCATTTGCTGATAGGTCGAAAAGAACGATGATCCGACCAATCCCCCAAAGGTTTGCGTTGCAGAAAACAGCACGATAAACGTCACCATGTGCGATGGGCCTTTTTGTAAAGCACTGACAATGCCTGTAAGCAAAAGTGGGCCAATAAACATGCCACTGGCAAAGCCCACCAAAAACTGACTCCAATAAAAATCATGCGGTCGAACATCACTGGTCAGGTGATAATCCAGTGCACAGGCAAAGAGCACGAGACCTGCTGCACCGAGCAGATGAAGCACAATTTTTTCTTTGGAAAAGGTCAGGGCACTAAACACTGTTCCTAAGACAATCCCGATCAGCACGACGGTATAAAAGGAAACAAATTGGTCGGGTCCCATGCCCATGGTTTTCAAAAAATTCACGGCTGCATAGCTTTGTTCTGACATGAGGAAGCGAATGGCAAAGGCACCGATAATAAAACTCACGGTAGACGATGTTCCGAGCCAGCGTGTGACAATCAGGGGATTGACCCGAAAATGTTCATAGGTCAGGCCGACAACTAAAAGAATCAAAGCGGCGATGAGTAAATAGGCCAACCATTCAGCCTCAAACCACCAAAGAATCGGGCCTTGAGTTAGCACGATACATAGCAAAGCAAAGCCGGGTGCTAATAATGCAAAGGTGAATAAATCTTGCTTTTCAAACACTTCGATACGTAGGCTTCGTGGCAGTTTTAGAGAGACCACCATCGCCAAACAACATAAGGCAAGTCCTAATTCAAAGGTGTAAAAAATAGACCAATCGTTGACATCGACCAGATAAGGCGACATGATCCAGGCCAGCGGAATCCCCAACTGCTGAAAGCCCAAAGCTAGATAAAGCCCACGACCAAAATGAGCACGTTTAAACGCTTGCATGATGTAATACATCCCAAGCGAACTGAGTGGAGCTGCAAGTAAGCCGCTAATCACCCGTGCAAAAATTGCCATTTCATAGGTATGGACGAATAAATGCAGCACCATCACCGCGATAAATAAAACCAAACCAATTTCTGAAAATAGCCTAAGTCCATATTGTTGACGGGCTTTAAATAAGATCAGGTTAGAGCTGACATTTGCCATAACAAATGCCGCAGGAATCCATGCCGCTTCTGAAGGCGTTAAACCATATTCACCTTGTAGAAGGGGTAAATTTGCCGTGATAAATCCATTACTTAAACTCCCCGAGATCGCAACAAATAAACCGATAAAGAAGTATAAAAATCGCTTATAGGTGGGATGTGCAATGGCAGCCGGAGAGCCGGGCAAAGTCGGTTTTTCTTCGGGTGTCCAATCCGGAGCAGGTTCCAATAAACGTGGAGATTTGGACATGACGTATTACCCGCAAATACCATGTAGTAAAAATTCCACGGCACGTTTGGCGAGTTTTTCCTGATCTGCTTCGGTATGGCCTTGCAAAGCTGCCCGCAAAATAGAGGTGACCATGGCATAGTCCGCCGGTTTAAAGTCTGCTCGGCAGCGACCATTTTGAATGGCCTGATCAATCATCGGTTGCAATATGGCATCACGTCGTTGGTATATTTCAACCATGGCGGGATCATTCCGATCGATCACACGCCAATATTCCATTAAAGCCGTGAGATAGGGAATATTATAAATATGGTCTTGAATGAGGCGAATAAATCCATCATCGAACTGTGCATAATTAAGCGCACGCTGTTCAAGTCGGTTCAAGGCAGCTTGCATTAAGGCGAGTACCAACTCACGACGGTCATTAAAATTACGATAAAACGTCGCACGTCCAACTTGAGCCTGATCCATGATGAGTTGTAGAGGCGCATTGATTCCGTGAATACGGAATACCTCAATCGCAGCTTCTAAAAGGATTTCACGATTTTGTGCAGCGAGTTGTTGACGTGTGGACATTATTCTTTGACAGCATCATTTTAAATTTATCTAGATATTAAACGGACAAAAGTGTCCGAAGTAAAATCGTATTCGATAGCAGTTTTGTAACTTGTCTTCTATGTAGTTAAATAAAATGAATCAATTATTTATTTTTAAAAGGAAATATTTTTCTATCGGCATCAATCTGCATCCGCATTGGAAAGACCGTCGAGACATAATTACTGACAATTGACCCTAAATCGGCAGATAAATAAGGTGAATATCTGCACAAAAATGCTATGCTGAATTTATAAACAAGATAATTATAAAAATGGAGGGCGTCCAATGCGCAAATTAAGTCGGGCTGTGCTGCCTATGCTGTGCCTGTGCAGTTTTTGGATGGTTGGCTGTGATACGACAGACGAATTGCATCGTCCTCAAAATGAACATCGCACCATGATCATTGGCGGTGTCCCTGTAAATGACCATGACTATAAATTACCGCGTGACGATGTTGCGCTCAATGAAGCCGCTGCAGATGACGATTAGCAGATAGATCCGTAAAAAAATTAGGGTGGACATACTGTCAGTACACGGTAGTGAGACGTGACATGTAAAGAGTCACAGATGCAGTGTGCTACGTCAGATGTGTGAACATTTTGAAGTAGACGTCTTACTTCTGCAGTTTAGTTTGTTGGATTAAAGCCTTACAAACATTTAAAAAGGCTCTGTACTCGCCCAGTATGCCCGAACTGGAATGAACCGTGGTTCAAATGCTTAAATCAGGTCAATCTATCAGGTCTATTTGCCAATTGGATGCCTGAATTTCTAAGTTATTTTGTCTAAGTTGCTGACTAATGCTATCGGCCTGTTTCTGTAAATCTGCCACTGCAATGGTTTTAATCCAACGGATTTCACTCGAGCTATAACGACCATTTTCACGGCGTGAGCTGTCAATCGCTTGTTGCAAGATACGATGCTGTTGGGTCAATAAATCACGTTCATTGAGCACTGAAAGCATGCAGCGTCCTGAACTGGTTTTAGCCTGTGCGTTGGTGGCGTGAATCTTTTCAATTAAGCCATAAAGTTCTGTATTTACGGCAAATGCTTCTTGAATTAAAGCATTCGGTTTTTCGCTAGGTGCATCACCTTCTTGAATGAGCACGTTGTTATTGATTCGTTGTTGCAGCGAGGCCAATTTAGTTTGTAAGTCACTGCGTAAAAGTAGGGCTTCGGCTAATTTCATTGTCTTGATATTAATTTGTACTTTTAGCGATCATGCGATGGATTAATGCGGTATTCAAGTTATTTATAGTGAAAAATTTGGTCAATTAAAATAAACACTGCAAATTATAGGGAGAAATTCAGAGATTCTGTCTGTAAAATTGCCACGAATTTAAGTGAAAACGGTGTGACAGTGGAATCATTTTGGATATTAGGCTCGATTGCGGCAGCACTATTACTTGGTGCAATGAGCCCGGGGCCAACGTCAATTTATGTGGCGAAGAATTCCATTGCGATTTCACGTAAACACGGTTTATTTACTGCACTTGGTACAGGATTGGGCGCTGCAATATTTGGGCTTTTAGCGGTATTGGGTTTGCAGGCATTTTTATTGGCTGTACCTTCTGCATATTTGGCCTTGAAAATTTGTGGTGGTTTATACCTGCTTTGGATGGCATTTAAAATTATAAAACATGCCAAAGAACCGATTGAAGCTGGTGATGCCAGCAGCTCGCAAATGTCACTCCGTCGTGCCTTTACCACTGGTTTAATTACCCAGTTGTCGAATCCGAAAATTGCAATTGTGTTAGCCAGTATTTTTACGGCACTTTTACCGAAAGACATTCCGACTTATTTTTACTTTGTACTGCCAGTTTTGTGTTTCTTTATCGATGCAGGGTGGTGCTCATTGGTCGCTGTGGCTTTGTCAGCAGAAAAACCACGTAAAGTCTATTTGAAGTTTAAAGCGGGTTTTGATCGGGCAGCTGGGGCAGTGATGACAGTGCTGGGTTTAAAGTTGATTTTTGGGATGAAGTAAAAATAATAGATAAAGGGCCTTCATTGATGAAGGCTTTTTTATGTCGATGAGAACGTACTCAAAATTTTAAAGCGAGAATGGTATTTATCACTTAACCACAGGTTTATTAGTTGCCAATACCAAAAGTATGTTGTTAAAGAGTTGCTGTAATGGAAAATTGCCTTTAGAAAAATTGGCAACACATCATTTTAAATTTGCTGAGTTTGAAAAAGCGTATGATGTGTTTAAGCATACGGCTGATGAAAATGATGATTGAAGTGGTTTGATGTTTTAATCAATGCTTTGATTTTGTAATGAAGACTCCCTCTCCCTATGGCAGAGGGTTGGGGTGAGGGTGTTCTGATATTTAGGTACATTTGCTTTACTTTTGTCAGGGCAAAAGTAACAAAACCCCTTTGTTCGTAAGAGGTTACTTCCGTGTGCTCCTAACGAATGGGCGAAATCCATGTCGCAAGGCATTTGATTAAGTATCTTTAAGTTTTTTAAAATAACTTTAGTTCTATAAAAAGGAGTACGTTGATAATAAAAATTTACTAAAATAAGAGTAGTTTTGTTTTTAGTTAATTAAATTGAGTAAGTGAGGCTCAGTTTAGTTATAGAACGACGTATTAAGACGTGTTCTTACCTAAAGTGCATTCAAATTATTCTTCGTACAATTACAATAAATTAATAAAAATATTAAGGTGTCGAATAATGTTAATTCAGGTGCAACAAAAAATTGAGGGAATATTTCAGCAGTTAAATAGAAGTCAAAAATTCTATTTGATAGGGTGTATGTTAGCTTTAAATACATTTTTTTGGTATCTGATGCCAACGAATGATTTTTTCAAAATTAGTTTGTTTCTTCTAAGTGTATGTTGGGCTGGAGGTATAACATCTGACTTTTTATACTGTTATCATAAAGCATGGGGAACAATATTAGGTAAAGTTATTCTTGTTGCTATATATGCATTATTAACAAACATTACATATGGTTTTGCAGATCAACTTGTTAATCACATTGTCGGATATGAATCTAATGGATTGAATAGAGTCACGAGTTTTGTGGCTATAATGATAATTCCTATAGTTTTTATTTTAGTTACATTCATCGTATTTCTACTTCTTATATTTCTAAGTCAATTTTATATGATGTACGTAATTTGGGCTAAAGAAAGAGATGATTTAAAAGAAAGCTATTCTGGATGGAGCTGTGCAGCTAGATTTTTAATATATCCTTTTATCTTTATGCTTTTATTTACCTTTGGAGATAAATATAAAGATAAATATTCAAACTTTATTTCTGAAATGGCCCAATCATATATTTATGCTTTTGAAGCAAAGAAGTTTTCAAGATGCATCACTCCAAAAGATAGTAAAGTAATAGCAGTTTCAAGTGATGAAATTATACTTGTGACTAAAAAAGATGATAACTATAGCTTTGTGCCTATGCTTTGTGATCCAATCTTGAAGAAATAATATTTATAAAAAAGCCCCTACAACGTAGAGGCTTTTTCTTATCTTAATCTTAAAAGTTAAGACACTTTATCACCAGCTTTAGCACCAGTTTCAGGTGAAATCACCCAAACACCATCGCCATTACCCGCAGCTAAAACCATACCGTTAGAAATACCAAAACGCATCTTACGCGGTGCAAGGTTAGCTACCATGACCACCAATTTGCCTTTAAGGTCTTCAGGTTGGTAGAACTCACGGATACCGCTAAATACGTTACGCGGTTCAGCTTCACCAACATTTAAAGTCAATTGAAGCAGTTTATCCGAACCTTCGACGTGAGCAGCTTCAAGAACTTCAGCCACACGCAAGTCAACTTTCATAAAGTCTTCGATACCGATAATTTCAGCTTCGCCGACTTTAGGCTCAGGTTTCTTTTCAGCTTTCTTCTCTTTTTTCTTCTCAGCTTTTGGTGCTTCCGCAGGTGCAGCTAAAGAGTCTTTAGACGCATCAACCATAGCAGCAACAGCTTTTGGATCTACACGCTGCATCAATGGTTGGAATTGAGCAATTTCATGATCCACCAAAATAGTTTTACCAGACGCAAAGTCGAAAGATTCTAATTTTAAGAAGCTTTGAACTTCTGCTGCCAAGGTAGGAAGTACTGGTGCAAGGTAAACAGCCAATTGACGGAATAGGTTAATACCAACAGAACATACGTCGTGAACTTGTTGTTCTTCACCTTCAATTTTCGCTAAAGCCCAAGGCTTTTTCTCGTCGATATATTGGTTGGCTTTGTCCGCAAGCGCCATGATTTCACGGATGGCTGCAGAGAACTCACGTGCTTCATATTGAGCAGCGATTGAAGCGCCTGCATCAATAAAGCTTTGTACCAATTCAGGCTCTGCACACGTTGCAGAAAGTTTGTTATCAAACTTAGTATTGATGAATTTCGCACAACGACTTGCAATGTTGACCACTTTACCCACTAAGTCAGAGTTTACTTTCTGAACGAAATCATCAAGGTTCAAGTCAGAATCTTCAACTTTGTCAGAAAGCTTAGATGCAAAGTAGTAACGTAAATATTCAGGGTTTAAATGCTCTAAGTATGTTTCCGCTTTAATGAACGTACCGCGAGATTTAGACATCTTCTGACCATTTACAGTCAAGAAACCGTTGACGAATAAGCTTGTTGGGGTGCGGTAGTTTGCACCTTCAAGCATTGCAGGCCAGAACAACGCGTGGAAGTAAACGATGTCTTTACCAATGAAGTGATAGACTTCATTTTTAGAATCTTTTTTCCAGTAGTCGTCAAAGCTTAGGTCAGGACGTTTAGTCTTGATGTAGTTTTCAAAGCTCGACATATAGCCGATTGGCGCATCAACCCAAACGTAGAAGTATTTGTTTGGCGCATCAGGAATTTCAAAACCGAAATAAGGCGCATCACGTGAAATATCCCAGTCAGAAAGACCAGCTTCAAACCATTCATCCAGTTTGTTGGCAATTGACACAGGCAGACGACCTTCGTCACGTGTCCATTTTTGCAGGTATTCACCAAAGTTCGGCAGTTTAAAGAAGTAGTGATCTGAAGATTTTTCTACAGGTGTCGCACCGCTCAAAGTCGATTTTGGATTGAGTAATTCAGTTGCGTTGTATGTTGTACCACACACTTCACATGAGTCGCCGTATTGGTCTTCCGCTTTACATTTCGGGCATGTACCTTTAATGAAACGATCCGACAAGAACATTGCTTTTTCAGGGTCAAACAATTGCGTCACAGGGCGTACAGCAATGTTGTCCGCTTCACGGTTCTTAATGTAAATCTCTGAAGCGCGTGCTTGGTTTTCAGGGCTATTAGTTGAGTCGTAATGGTCAAAGTCAACTCTAAAGCCAGCAAAGTCACGTTCATGTTCTTTTTGCACATTGGCAATTTGCTGTTCAGGCGAAATACCATTGGCTTCCGCACGTAGCATAATCGCTGTGCCGTGAGCATCATCCGCACATACATAAGTCACGTTATGACCCATTGCACGCATGGCACGAACCCAAATATCAGCTTGGATATAACCGAGTAAATGACCCATATGAATTGGGCCATTCGCGTATGGAAGGGCGTTAGTAACTAAAATATTACGCACGGATATGACTCTCTCATTCGTATTTATGCAATGGGCTGTAATTTTACATGAGATAGCCAGTACTTGCACAAGGGAATAGGTGAAATCTTTGCAAAAGTAAAAAAATCTATATTGCTGACACAATTACAGTGATAATAGGGCATAACTGTGATGCCTAAGAGTAACAAGCCCATGTATGAAGATGACTATGAAGACGATCAGCCAATCACTCGTATTCCTCAAAATGAACAGCGTCATAAATTGGGGCATCACATTATTAAAGATGCGCAGCAATATTTAGAACAGATTTCTGCAGATGAGCATGCTTTACTGATTCAAACCCTGCGTCATTTGGCACAAGATGAGCCTTATTTCGATATTTTGGCCGATGAACTAGATCAGCCTATAGAAATGAAAGTAGCGAATGATGCTTTAAATTTATTGTATTTTTGGCAACTGCTTCATCAACATGAAGATCAAAAACAGTTTCATTTACTCGATGCGATTAACACCGAGTTTTTTCAGACAGAAATGTTGAAAGCCTTTGATGCCTTAGAGATTGGTGAAAATAAAGCGCAACGTCGTTTGGTTCTACTTGAAGCTTTTAAACTGTATAAGCTGAATTTCCATGCCGGTTGTATCCCTGTCTTGTATGCACAGTTAGAAGGCATTTTAACTGATGTACTGATTCAAACGGGCTTTTTAAAGCAGAGCGGTACCAAGTTTGTCGATGTCTATAAAATTGTACCGGGGCTTAAAGGCAGCGAAATTAAAAGCCTGTGGCACAAATCTAAAATTGCTAATGAGTTGAATCCGTATTTTGCCGAATTGGCAGCCTATCAAATGGATAGCAGCTCTACTGTAGCCATGACCCGCCATAATATTTTGCATGGGACCGACGTCGCGCATTTTAATCAGGGACGGAGTTTCATCCTGTTTATTTGGCTGTTTTCCGCAGTAAGCTTTATGAGCACGGTCAGCAAATAATCTTTTTATGTAGCGGTAAAGTGCGTCATTAGGGGCTTTACCGTTATTCCTTTTGCTTAATTTAGATTGATGAATATCAATACAATAAAAATAGCCTTTATATTTTTCAATGATTTAATACATTTAAACTCGGATCAATTTTAACTCCTAACCTTATGCCAAAAAGCATAAATGCAACGTCATGTAGCTCAATTGTTTCTAAATGCATATTTTTAAGGTCATCCCGTCAAAGCACGTTATAACTATTGTTAGACAATAACAGAGAAGAGGCGAGAACGATGACAACTGAAAATAAAATTGATCAATTGAAAGATAAGGCGTCAGAGTTGGGTGATGATCTAAAGCTCAAAGCCAAAGAGGCTCAACTTGAAGGTGAAAAAGCACTCGATGGTACAAAGCATAAAGTTGAAGAACTCAAGCTTGAGGGTGAAAAAACCTTAAATGACGCCAAACATGAACATGCAGAACAGCATGCTGAAACCAAAGACCGTCTAGAGCAGTTAAAAGCAGAAGCGAGTCATAAATTTGATGAAGCCAAAGTCAAAGCTTCCGAACTTAAACATGAGGCTGTGGAAAAATTTGATGAACTCAAAGTGCAGGCGACAGTGAAATTTGACGAGTTAAAAAAGAAAGCCACTGACACACTGCATAAGTTTAAAAAAGATGACCAAGCTTAATTAGGTTTGATGAAAAAAGCCGTTCTATAAAGAGCGGCTTTTTTAGGTTTTATTGTTTTAATCCATCCAAATTTTCAGTCTTAATATTTTTGACTTGATCATCGACTACGGTAATTACGTAGCGCATATTGGCAATTTCATAGGTGTAATCTACCGCCAATTTTGCAGGCTGATTTTTCTCTTGCAGCGGATAGGACACCATTTTCATCGGAGAAGCTTGCATACGCGAGCGCATGAGATCGATGCTATCACCAATCGCTACAGTTTGTCGGTCAGGTGTTTGAATGGCTTCAGTCGCAATTTCTGCATAGGCTGCTGAAGTCAGGAGCATCAAGGCACATAAAGCCGTTTTATACATATTCTTCTTATACACAGTCTTCTGATACATCGTCATCCCCATTTTAAAAACTAAAAAGCACAAAATGTGCCTTTAGATTGCACATCCATCGCTATGATTATTCTGTTGAAACGATTGAAATATAAACTGAAATTACGCTGTAAAAGTATGGTTGATATGTAATCAATTTAAAATTTTATGGCTTTGGTTTAGCCGCATAGATCAACTACACGGGCATTTTAAGTGGCGCACGCTTGAAAACTTGTTTGAAAGCTGACTAAATTACTCAACTTTATAAGCTTATAGGGATAAGTCATTCATCTCCCTCTTACTCTGGGGCAGATGAACAGGTAAACTATCGCTATTATCTTTTGATGTTCCTGTTTGGAGACAACATAATGTCGTGGCTTTCTTCTCTAAAATCTGTGTTTTCACCCTCCCAAGAGGTGAAAGAAGAGGAAATCCAACAGGTTTTACAAAACTATGTACTTCCCAATTCAAATAATGCCTTAAAAGACCGTATTACTCAGGTGAATGTGCAAGGTCAGATCTTACAGATCACGATTAATACCTTTCCTTCAGAAGCCGATGACTTGCAAAAAATCCATGATGATTTGGCTGATGCGTTGGAAAAATGCCGCATTAACGAACTGAATATGCATGTGATTCAACAAAAAACAGGGCATAAATCTGAAGGTGGTTGTGGTCATCATCATGCAGAAGGCGAAAGCTGTTCTAGCCAAGAAAAAGCTGAAAGTTCTGCAGCAAAAAGCCAGTTACCTCCAGTTGTGGATGCGTCTGCGAAAACACCCGAAGCACCTGCCGAAGTTGATCCGAATAACCCACCGATTCAAAAAGCCGCTCCACAACAGCGTGATGTACCGAAACACCCACGCATTAAAAATGTTATTTTGGTGTCATCTGGTAAAGGTGGTGTGGGTAAATCGACCACCACAGTGAATTTGGCGCTTGCATTACAACAACTGGGTTTAAAAGTTGGGGTATTGGATGCCGATATCTATGGTCCAAGTATTCCAACGATGCTCGGCAATGCAGGCCGCACGCCGATGATTGAAGCTGAGCAATTTGTTCCTATCGAAGCATATGGTATGGCTGTGCTTTCAATTGGTCACTTAACAGGTGATAACAATACGCCAGTGGCTTGGCGTGGGCCGAAAGCGACAGGGGCTTTAATGCAGCTCTTTAACCAAACTTTATGGCCTGATCTGGATGTATTGATCATTGATATGCCACCAGGCACAGGTGATATTCAGTTGACGCTTGCACAGCGTATACCGGTGACAGGTGCTGTGATTGTGACGACACCACAAAACGTTGCATTAATGGATGCGACCAAAGGCATTGAGTTGTTTAATCGTGTACACATTCCCGTGATGGGCGTGGTTGAAAATATGTCGACCCATATCTGTTCGAACTGTGGACATGAAGAGCAAATCTTTGGCACAGGTGGTGGCGACCAACTTTCAGCCCAATACGACATTCCACTCTTAGGCCGTTTACCGCTGAACGTACAAATTCGTGAAAATGCCGATGCAGGGAAACCGTCTGTGATTGCTGGTGATGATGCTGCTGAAAGCTATGTGGCGATTGCGCAAAAAATTGCAGATGCATTGCCTCAAGCTGAAAAAGATAAAAACCGTATTTTCTAAGGGTTAACTGAAATTTAAGTTGCTCGCATTAAATCTGGCCTCGTGTCAGATTTTTTTTCTTAATAAGACCCATTTTGATTTTTTATAGGCAGTTGGTTGCTGTAATTACACAATATTACATTGTATGCATATGTAACGATATATTTTAGCGCTTAATCACACTCATTAAATTATCTTGATAAATAATGAGTTAACCAAATGAAAACTTTAGTCAAATCTATCGTTCTTGCTATGAGTACAACTGTGTTCGCTGCTTCTGCAATGGCAAATACAACGGCTCCTACGGCGAAACAAGTTGCAGGTCAAATTGCGCAACAAAAAATCGCTGCAAATTCAGATGTACAAAAAGCGGTAAAAGCAAAGTCTGAAGCTGAAGCGACAGCGGCAAAAAAAATCAGTGATCAAAAATCAAAATTGACTGCAAAAGAACTCAAAGCGAAAAAAGCAGCTGAAGCTAAAGCACAAACTGCAAAAGACTTTAAAAAAGCGATTGTGGGTTAATCACTGACCATTGATTTTTCAGTGCGCCTGACCTTGGTCAGGCTTTTTTTGTCCTTATGAAAAAACAGTAGCGTTAAATATAAGATTCTTAGAGGATTTTGACTGCGTAGTTTTTTTACATTATACGCTGAAATATTTGCTTAATATTTTGATATTTAAAAATAAAAATTAGTCATCACTAAAATTCATTAATCATCGTAAAATAAGTTTTTGCTAAGTCCAGCAAACTGAATTAATCTTCGCGGATTAAGTTTGAGGTCAAAGTATGATTTCTTGGTTTTTTATTGGTCTAGTTATCAGTATTTTGTTAACACCGGGACCAACCAATACGTTACTCGCATCTTCGGGTATTCAAGTTGGGCTACGTAAATCATTCCGACTCATTCCGGCGGAAGCCTTTGGTTATCTTATTTCGATTAGCCTATGGGGTTTTCTCATTGGTAAAATTTCCGTACATCTCCCTTTACTGCCGACCATTTTGAAATTGTTTAGTGCCGGCTATATTCTATTTTTGGCTATGCGATTATGGCGTACAGCAACTGTCGCTGAAAACTTTAATCAAAAGGGCATTCGTGCACGCGAATTGTTTGTTGCGACTTTATTAAACCCCAAAGCATTATTATTCGCATCTGCGATTTTCCCTGCATTGGCTTGGCAAAATGCGCAGTATTATGTAGCTCATATGCTAATTTTTTTGCTGTTGATCGTTCCAATAGCATTCTTTTGGACCTTCCTTGGTTCCGTTTTGGCGTCGAATAAAATTAGTTGGCTCAATCAAGCCAATTTACAACGAACAGCATCGCTAGTCTTGGTTAGTTTTTCGATTCCACTGAGTTATTCTGCGATTTTAAAACTCTAAAATGATTTGAAAATGACTAAATCCGCTTAGTTCGGCAAAGCTTATTTTCATTAAGTCGGATTTCAGTTAAAGTACCACGCAATAATTGATTTAAGTTTTTGGATAGAGATAAATGGCTATTAAGTCTGATCGTTGGATTCGCGAAATGAGCGAAAAACACGGCATGATTGAACCGTATGCAGAAAACCAAGTCCGTTATGATGAAAATGGCGAAAAGCTTATTTCGTATGGCGTGTCGAGCTATGGTTATGACGTGCGCTGTGCTCGTGAATTTAAAGTCTTTACCAATGTTCATTCAGCAATTGTTGACCCTAAAAACTTTGACGATAAAAGCTTTATTGATATCGAATCAGACGTTTGTATCATTCCGCCGAACTCGTTTGCACTGGCACGTACAGTCGAATATTTTCGTATTCCCCGTAATGTGTTAACCGTTTGTTTGGGTAAATCGACCTATGCTCGCTGCGGTATTATTGTCAATGTGACGCCTCTTGAACCAGAGTGGGAAGGTCACGTGACTTTAGAATTTTCGAATACAACCAACTTACCTGCACGTATATACGCGGGTGAAGGTGTCGCACAAATGTTGTTCTTCGAATCAGATGAAGTGTGTGAAACCTCTTATAAAGACCGTGGTGGTAAATACCAAGGTCAAACCGGTGTGACATTACCGAAAGCTTAATCCTTCGGATTGAGTTTAAAAAAGCGGGCGAATTAGCCCGCTTTTTTGTTGGGTCATTCATCGGAAAATAGACCATTCGGTGGGGAAGTTTTTGCAATTGAGTAATTATTCAGCATAATAAAAAGTTAAGTGACTGGTCTATCACAAGTCTCCATTTAAGGAATAAATGGACAATAACATCAAAGCCAGTTCTCAGGAATAAATATAAGAGAGATGCAGAGCATCTGATAAAAGGAAGGTCGAGATGACTCAATTCACCCAGGCTAAGTTATTCCGCCAGAGTTGCTTAGCAGCCGCAGTCAGCATTTTTGCTGCACCAACTGTATATGCGCTTCAAGATTTATCAGATGAAGCACTTTCAGCCACAACGGGTGAAGGTGTTGCACTCACTTTAGAAAATTTCAAAATGGTCTTTCAAGGGCCAAATGACCGTTCTACGGCTTCTAGTTATGCGTCAGGTATGGTTGATCCTGGGAAAAGCGATACAGGTTTTATTCGGATTATTCCTACTGGTGAAAACTATGAACAATTAGGCCAGCGTGCTTACGATAAAATCTACAAAGCAGCTTATGTTGATGCTTATCAGCAAGGGCGAGTTACGGGCTATAACGGTGTTTATGACTCAACTTTTACAAGTTCAAAAAGCACCTATGAGACAAATAATGCTACACGTATAACCAATGAAACCATCGCAACATATTCAACAGAATATCGTGGCCGATTAGTACAGTCTTATCTTGAATCGCCAACGATGCAGGCATATTACAATCAGCGTTATGCAGATTATAAAGATGGTACTATTATTTCGGGCTTAGAAACTGATGGAACAACAAAGAATACGTTGACAGCAGGTCAGGATAATAAATCTAAAGAATATGCACTGCAAAATACGTATGAGATGATTGAGTTACTATACGGTAACAATAGTACGGGTAATTTACCGACCACTTCGACTTTTTATAAAAATTATGTCTCAGGAAAAATTACCCGTTCAAATATTATTGATACAACAAAAGATGCTCAGTTGAATGCCAAAGCTGCAGAAACCCTCAATCAGTTGGCAACGGACTATGCCAAGCTTGAAGCTCAAAAGGCAAGCGATGCAGCATTAGCAACCGTGAAGAAAAATGCTGAGATTACAGCAAAACAAATTGCTTCGACTGCGACCGTATCGAGTCTCAGATCGAAAGCAGATGTATTTATATATGGCTTAGCCCTGTCCAATAGCAAAGATAAAAATGGCAAAAGTTCATTAGCAACGCGCTATACAGACCAAGGATTTAATTGGGGTACAGCAGAAAACCCATGGCTTTTCCATGCGGGGAATCAAGATGTTGAACAATTTGCGAAAGATAATAAGGGGAATGTTGGTTACTTAGCCATTGAGGCACCATTAAAGAAAATTGCGGCAGATGATGCATCTAACAACATCAAGCTTGGTTTGTGGATGGATGTATTTTCACGGTCTTTAAATTCAAGTAATGTCGTCGATCCGATTACCGGTGCGCCGACCAGTGGCTTAGATAAAGACTATCGTTTACGTACTCAAATTGTTGCGAATGGTTTGAGTTTTAATGGTTCACAAGTTCGAATTTTTCAAACCCTAAAATCAACAAATACCAACTATAACCAAACTTTAGGTTTAGCCAGTTTAATTCGTATTAATACCAATGATCGTGCTGAGTCACTGAGTATCAATGACGGTGATTTGGATGCTCGCGGTATGCGTATCAGTACAGCTGCACGCTCCGAACTGGATGATGGTACTGCAGCGACACCAGCGATGGATCGATCTGCAGCTCCAATCTTTCATGAAACTGAAGGTCTATATTTATATAGCCCAAATATCAATTTAGTTTTAGGAAATATGTATCAGCCCTTTATTGTGGGTTCAGAAGGTCGAAATATTATTCTGGAAGTAACTCGTATTCCAAATGTGCCTTCTATTTACAGTAAAATTTATACCTACTATACGGATATCCCGGGTAATACCACAGGTACATCGGGTTTAACCGCTGCTGACTTTAAAGGTTCAACCTGTAACGTCTATAGTTGTGGTACGGAGTTAAAAGCAAACTCTTCAGATGCGACAGCACTATATCAAGGGCGTAATGCAACACATAGTAGTATTGCAATCGGTACAGTAGAGCGCTTGCCTGGTAATCTGCTGAATGCAAAAAGTACGGATACGGCGACAGGTGTGGTCTTTAAAGGTGTCAATGGACAAAGCACGAATTTAGGATCTGTTGCCATAGATGGCGTCTTGATTCAGCACTTAAAAATAAGAACAACAGGGCTGTAGGAGAAATTACATGTATAAAATTTTATGCGCTGTTGTTTGTGCTGCACTGACACAAACTCATGCAGGCTTAGTGTCTATGGATAATACCGAACTCACTGCTGCAACCGGTCAAGGTGGTGCTGATCTCAGTTGGACACTTTCATTAAACCATCAATATGCCAATGATATGTCAAAAAACAACATATCAATCATGGATGCGAATGGTAAAACGACTCAAGCTTTTTATGGATATCAATGTTCATCCAATGAGTTTTGTCGCTTAGCACTTGCGCCCAATAATCATGTGGATGCAAATGGTAATAAGAAATGGTTGGTGTTTAAACAGTTTCAAGGAACGTTACAGATCGATCAATTTTCACTAGATGGTGTGACGATTATCAATCGTGAAGGTAATCCACAAACGGCTATGCAGTTGACATTTTATGATGACAAGCCATTAAAAATCAGGAATTTAGGTTTTGCTACGTTGGCGGTGGAAACAGGGATGACAGGTAAGGAAGGTTATGAAAATACCAGTACTTATACGACCTATACCGAAAAGAAAGCTGATGGAACAACTTCAACTTTAGCAGTGCCTGATTTTGATCGTGGTTCAGAACAAGGATTTATGGGTGTTAATGTGCATGGCAACATGCACATGAGTGGAAAGTTAAACATCTTCAGTTTTAACTGCACTGGAAATGGTGCAGGTCGCTGTTAATCAGCTTTGACTGAATATAAGGATATTGTGATGAAAAAAATAACAACTTTAACGGCACTCGCAACCAGTATTTTACTTGCTCAACACGCCTATGCTTTTGAAGCGATGACCGATGAAAGCTTGGGTGCATTTACTGGCCAAGATGGTATTTCGATTACCCATGAAGTTTCTAGAGTCAAAGTTGATCAGTTAAATTGGGTTGACCCAACCGACCAAAATAAGATGAAAATGGGTTTGCACAATGTGCAAATAGATGGCGTTGGGCAAAGCACCATTACATCAAAATTAGATTTTGATGTCGGGACTACGGATGCTGGTGTAGGCATGCGTATAGCTGCGAGTGTCAGCCCATTTACTGCTGTTGCACAAAATATTATGTTGCTGTGTCAAGGTGCAACGTGCCAAACGCCTACACAAAATTTAGGTTCACTTACGATTGCAACATCTTCACCTTTAAAAGTATTACTTGAAACCAGCAATGGTCTATTTAACCGTAATGATACGGCGTATATGGAATTTCAATTGCAAAATGCCAGTATTAGTCATGGTATGAATGGACATAGCGTAACCTTAAAGGACTTTAACTTTAACTTTGCGGGTTCAGGTTATATGTATGTGGCTGCTGATGAAGGCATTGTTCTCACTACAAAATCTACAGGGAGCAAAGACCATACGGTCAATTTGGGGCGGGTCAAGGACACTTCAGATGTACATAGCTCACGTAGCGATGCCACAAACCCCGGCGTTAATATCGATTTACGATACGGTACCGATGGTGGTGCACAGCGCAATTTAATTCGTATGGGAGCATCGGGTGCTGTCACTAATGCACGAGTTGCCTTAAATGCCAATCAAGAAGGAATTAAAGATTTTGGTCTAGCAACGAAAGCTTCAGGATATGAGTCCGTTGGTTCAGGTGGTTTACATTTAGGTGTGCGCGCGGATTTCACTTCAAAAGATGATCCGAGTCTTGTTGCAGGTCAAGCACCGACAACCTTAGAAATTGGCCATACGGGTATTGGTAGTTATGCCATTGAATTTTCTAATTTAACATCTTTAGTTGCTGATAAAAATGCCTATATTGATTTTGGCGATATTTATATCAATACCATTCAAGCAAAAAGCCTTGATTTTCTGGTAAATGATAAATTAAAAGCGACATTAGGTTTAACCAATAATGTTTTAACCCAGAATCTGTCAAATCAAACGGCGGGTGGAAATTTTGCACTTGTGGCGATTCGTGGTATGGATTTTCAGTCCATCGCGCGTACCGCACGATTTATTTCGGATAACTCAATTGCTGCAATTGCAAGTAATGACAACAGTTGGGGGATTGGTATCCCGATTTATAATATGAATGCCAACGTTGCATTATCAGAGAAAAAATACAGTTATAAAAATGCGGCTGAAAAATCAGGTATTGGCTATAACCTTGTGATGAGCACAGATGGTTATGGTGTTGATAAAAAAACAGGAACGCCAAGTACAACATCCATTATTTTGATTGATGGTAAAAAAGGTATTAATGGTCAAGAAGTCAATTATTATGCAGGCTTAAGAAACATCAATGCACTTATTCAATCTGATGGTGTGATTGGCTATGAAAATGATGGCATCTATGTACGTGCAGATAATTTATTGATTGCAGCCAATGCCGAGTTAGCGATTGGTCAACTTCCGGGTTCAACCTATAACTGTGCGACTACAGCTTCTGCCAAATGTGGGACCACAGTACCTTTAGATAATTTCTCTAAACGTGATGATGTGTTGACGAATATTGCGTTTAAACTCGATGGTAAAGGTGAGCTATTTATAGTACCGGGTCTAAATGACAGTGCAGAAAATAATTATTTATCTTTCCGTGGAAGCTTTGAATTTAAAGCATTAACTGATGCTGAAAGGAAAGATCAAAAAGTTATGGGAAGCTATTTAAGTTTGATGAATGAAGATGTAAATGCCAGCGGTGTCATTTCAGCTTCAAGTATCAATATTAATAAAATGCAGGGCGATCTAGGTTTTGATGCTCGAATTAAAATGAAACAAGATTCGGTAGAGTTTGATAATCAGGTGAAATTCAATCCAACCAATAATATGTCTAAAGCGTTTCGTGCAGAAGTTTCGATGTTAACAAATGGCAATATGCAAAAGATGGCGGATATTGCCCTAACAGGTGGAACAATGCGAAGTACGATGGGGATTACTCCACGCTAGTAAAATTAAATCAATAACAAATAAATAAAATAACGAACAGGGAATTTGTTATGAAAAAGAAGTTAATCAGAGGTTTGATATTCTCGACATTTGCGATGAGTAGCTTATCTCATGCAATGATGGCTTTAGATGATGAAAGCTTATCAAAAGTTGATGGTCAAGCTTTACTCTCCATGGAATATACGCAGGGGTATAATTCTGTGGATGAGAGTGGACAAGCCGTTGACCAATCCAAAGTTGGCTTTTATAAACTTGGTTTGGAAGCTGAAATGGAGCTCAATGCCAATATTAAAAAGCTCCAATTGGGTTGTGGTGGTGCAAATGGCTCAGGTGCTTGTGATATTGATATTGATCATATTTCACTGAGTGGCTTGCCTGCAAATAGCAATTATACGTCGGATGAACGTGCGGCAACTTCAGCTTTGCTGACCAATCCTTTTATCGAAATTGCAATTAAAGATCCGAAATCAGCGGCAACACGTGAAGTGATGGGCTTTCGTTTGAGCGCTGAAAAAATTTCTGGATTAATGACATTAGGTACAGAAAATAGCAATACACCCAATGGTATCAATACCTTTAGTGGTTATATGAAAACAAAAGCGTCTGCGGGTGTTGCAACAACTGCCGAGCGTGTGATGGACTATGCTTCTACGCAGCAATACATTGAAGGGGCTGTTAAGGGGACATTATTTGGTGCTGAAGTTGATCTACCGCTTCACTACAAATCAGATAATTATTCTTTTAATTTAAAATCAACCACGGCTCCTTTTACGATTCCAGCCACTGTTGTAAGTGGGAATCGAATGACAGATGTACAGTTAAAGGGTACAGGAACTGTTGATCGTCTAGATTTTAGTGGTCCATTAGTAGCTCAAATCTCTCTACTCGGTTTAAACATTAATTTGGATAAAGATGTGACGGGGTATCTTACTGGGCTAAAAACCGATATTACGGTAAATCAAAGTTTAGGTTTGATTCACGCACTATATTTAAATAACCCTGCTTCGCTGTCTTTGCAAGCTCAAAAAATACTCTGGCCTGGTGCTGCAGTCGCAGCAGAAAGAGGGTGGTGGTTGGCGATGGAAGATGAAGTTGATTT
The DNA here is from genome assembly GCF_002018395.1 of Acinetobacter sp. ANC 5600. NCBI lineage: Bacteria > Pseudomonadati > Pseudomonadota > Gammaproteobacteria > Moraxellales > Moraxellaceae > Acinetobacter > Acinetobacter sp. ANC 5600. The sequence continues at coordinate 589,310 of NZ_MVKW01000001.1, read as the reverse complement.
GGGCAGTATTACACCATCAGATAAAGTGGCGATTACAGATGAAGTGTTGAAACAAACGATCGCCGGAATTAACCATGACCTAAGTACCAATGTTCGTAACTGTGGAGATTTACTCTTTGGTTGTGTTGCAGGTTCTTCTTTGGATGTTAAAGAGATTAAAAACCCGTCATTAATTGATTTCCCATTAACCAATTTAAAACTGTCTGGACAGGAGTTTCGTTCTAACTGCTTCGGCGGTCTGAAATTCTGTTAAGGCTTAAAATATTTGATATAAAAAATCCCGCACTTAGCGGGATTTTTTATATTTAGCGCAAATTATTTTGCAATTTTCGCTAAAAGGTCTTCTTTACTTAAGTTGCTTGATTCTTCATCACGGCGACCTTTGTACTCAAATGTACCAGCATCCAAACCTTTCTCGCCAATGACAATACGGTGTGGAATACCTGTTAACTCGATGTCAGAGAATTTAACACCCGGACGTTCATTACGATCATCAAGAAGCACATCATAACCAGCAGCAGTTAATTCTGCATACAGTGCTTCAGCAGCTTCCATTGTACGCGGTGACTTATGTGCATTCATGGGCACAATAGCAACTTCGAAAGGAGCAATTGCAGACGGCCAAATAATCCCTTTGTCATCGAAGTTTTGTTCAATCGCAGAAGCAACAACACGGGTTACACCAATACCGTAGCAACCCATAGTCACAACGAGAGGTTTGCCATCTTCACCTAAAACTTTACAGCCAAGCGCTTCAGAGTATTTTTGACCCAACTGGAAGATATGACCAACTTCGATACCACGTTTAATCAAGATTGTACCTTGACCATCTGGAGAAGGGTCACCTTCAACAACATTACGAAGGTCATAAACTTCGGTGTATTGTGCATCACGTTCCCAGTTTACACCTACAGCATGTTTATCGACTTGGTTTGCACCAGCAACAAAGTCTGAAAGTACAGACGCTGCACGGTCAACAATAACGGTAATGCCTTTTTCGGTTAAGCCTTGAGGGCCACAGAAACCAGCAGTTAAGCCTAAGTCAGCTAATTGTGCTTCAGTTGCAAAAGTTAATGGAGCAGCAATTAATGGGTGTTTTTCTGCTTTAATTTCATTCAGTTCATGGTCGCCACGTAGGAATAAGGCAACCACTGGTGCAGCTTTACCTTCTTCAGCAACACCTTGAACCAATAATGCTTTGACAGATTGAGTAGGGTCTGATTTAAGGAATTCAGAAACCTCAGCAATGGTTTTCTGATTTGGTGTATCAACAATCTCAAGTGCTTTAGTCGGAGCAGCACGTTCACCTACTAATACTGCTTCCGCCATTTCTACGTTAGCAGCATAATCTGACTCTGTAGAGAATGCGATGTCATCTTCGCCGCTAGACGCAAGGACGTGGAATTCGTGTGAACCCGAACCACCAATTGAACCTGTATCCGCTTGAACTGGACGGAAATTTAAACCTAAACGAGTGAAAATTTTGCAATAAGCTGCATACATCTTGTCATAGGTTTCTTGTAAAGAAGCTTGGTCAACATGGAAAGAATAGGCATCTTTCATGATGAATTCACGTGAACGCATCACACCGAAACGAGGGCGGATTTCGTCACGGAATTTGGTTTGTACTTGGTAGAAGTTTGCAGGCAATTGCTTATAGCTTTTCAATTCATTGCGAGCAAGATCTGTAATCACTTCTTCATGTGTAGGGCCAAGTACAAAGTCATTGTTGTGACGGTCTTTAAAACGTAAAAGTTCTGGACCATATTGTACGAAACGACCTGATTCTTCCCATAAAGATGCGGGTTGAGTGACAGGCATCAGGACTTGAAGTGAACCAGCACGATCCATCTCTTCGCGGATAATCGCTTCAACTTTATTTAATACGCGAACGCCCATCGGCAGCCAAGTGTATAAACCTGAAGCCAATTTACGAATCATCCCGGCACGAAGCATAAGCTGATGTGAAATAACTTCAGCATCGTTTGGGGTTTCTCTTAACGTTGCAAATAAAAAGCGACTCGCGCGCATGGAAACTGTCCTAAAAAATTAAGCGTTAAAGTGGAGAGTATACAATAAAAAATGAGGTGAACATTTTCCAAAGTCACCTCATTTTAGATTTTGTCATTATGACATGATTTTTTTGGCTTGACGTGCAAGGAAGTTTCGGAAATCATCCAAATAGGTAAAAATCACCGGCACAACCACAAGTGTTAGTAGGGTAGAGGTAATTACCCCGCCAATCACGGCATGTGCCATTGGCGCGCTTTGTTCACCGCCTTCACCTAAACCAAGTGCAAGCGGAACCATACCCATCACCATTGCACTGGTGGTCATTAAAATGGGACGTAAACGGGTTTTGCCTGCTTCAATAATCGCTTCATAACGATCTACACCATGATCCATGGCTTTTTTAATAAAGTCGATGAGTAGAATTGCGTTCTTTGTCACCAAGCCCATGAGCATAATAATCCCGATAATGGAAAAGAGGTTCATGGTTGAATTAAATAAGAATAGGGCTAAGAAAACCCCAATCAATGATAAGGGTAATGAAGCCATAATGGCTGCAGGGTGAATGAAGCTATTAAATTGTGAACCCAAAACAATATAAATAAATACAATAGAGAGGGTAATCGCTGTCATTGCATAACCCGCAGACTCAGCCATATCTTTATTGGCACCTTGCGTGACAAAACTATAACCTGGTGGCAAGTCGAAGTTTTTCTCTATCTCATTGATTTCGGCACCAATATCACCCGCAGGACGTCCTGCTGTGTTGGCTTCAACCATCACTTCACGTGCCAGATCACGACGGTTAATTTGTGAAGCACCAAGTGTTTCTTCAAAGCTTGCCACACTTGCCAATGGAACTAAAATAGGTAAGCCTGCAGCATCGGTTTTTTGTGATGTGATGTACATGCTTTGAATGTCAGTTGGCAGTCGTCGCTGATCTTCAGTGAGTCTTAAATTTACATCATAGGTTTCGCCTTTATCATCCTTCCACGTTGTTACATTATCACCCGCAAGAAGAGGGCGTAATACATTGGCGATTTGATTGACGGATAAACCTAAATCACTGGCTAAAACGCGATTGATATGTACACCTAAGGTCGGTTTAGGTTCTTTGAGTGAGCTTTCTAAGTCGACAATACCGTCGACTTTCGAAATTTCTTTCATGAAGCGGTCAGAAATACGTTGTAACTCATCTAAGTCTGGCCCTTTAATCGAGATCATAACCGGCTTTTGGCCGCCCGATACTGTTTCATCAGCTGAGGAAATCGAGGTAATGGTAATACCTGCTACATGTTTTAAGCGGGTACGGAATTCATTGTTGAGATCCGTTAAGGTTTGACTACGCTCCGTACGTGGTGAAACAGTGACACGAATGCTAGCATGGTTTTTACCCCGATCAGTGGCACTATTAATTGCACCATAAGTGGCTTTGACTTCTGGATGTTGGCGAATGATACGATCTACTTGCTTAAGCTTAGCCTGCGAATATTCAAGGGTTGCATCAACTGGTGTTTCAAATTTGATCCGAATTTCACCTTTGTCTGGTACGGGTACAAATTCAGTTCCGATCAGTTTGGATAAACCTAATGCACCAAATAAAGACGCGACGGCGATTAAAAGGGTAATGAGCCTAAATTTTAAAGCAAGCTTGAGTAATTTTTCATAATGATGGCTTAGGTTGTCGAGCTTGCCCGAAATCCAGTTAAAAAAACGTTTGATTTTACCCGGCTTTTTATTTGGATCTTGGCGCTCTGCCCAGTGAGCAGACAACATGGGGTCAAGGGTGAAACTCACAAACATTGAAATCAGTACAGCGGTACTGACGGTTACACCAAATTGATAGAAGAAACGCCCAATAATGCCGCCCATAAATGCCACAGGTAAAAATACCGCGACAATGGTCAATGTTGTGGCCAATACAGCTAAACCAATTTCTTTCGTGCCGTCGAGTGCAGCTGTGACGTGGTCCTTGCCCATATCGGCATGGCGGACAATATTTTCACGAACCACAATGGCATCATCAATGAGTAGACCGATACTTAGTGAGAGAGCCAGTAGGGTCATCATGTTAATGGTAAAACCAAAAATCCAAACAAAGGTGAGGGTACCTAGTAGCGAAATCGGTAGGGTTAAACCTGTAATGGTTGTCGAACGAAATGAGCCGAGAAATAACAATACAATGAGTACCGCAAGTACTGCACCTTCAATAATCGTACGTGCCACGTCTTTAATGCTGCCACGAATACCTTTTGAAGAATCAACCACAATTTCTGCAGTCGTGCCTTTTGGCAATTGCTGTTGGATTTTACTTAAGGTTTTACGGGTATTATCAACCACCTCAATTACATTAGAGTCCGAACTTCTCAGAATGTCGACAGCGACGGCTGTTTTACCATTCAGATAGGCACTCGACTCCATTTCAGCTTGGCTATCTTCTATTTCTGCAATTTGTTTGAGATAAATCGGCGCGCCATTTTTATTGGCAACCACTAAATCACCGAATGAGTTTGGGTGAATAACGCGAGATTTAATTTCGACCACCAATTCTGAATTCTTTTGTTTTAAGGTTCCTCCCGGAACTTCAATATTTTCAGATTTTAGGGTGTTTATAACTTGATCGATCCCAATCCCGAAACTTTGTAATTTTTGCGGATTTACTTGAATACGAATTTGACGCTGTGCATCACCCAATAAATTGACCGTACCGACACCGGGAACTGTTCTGAGTTGTGGCACAATCCGTTGATTGAGATAGGAACTCAAATCACGTAAAGACATGTCCTTCGATTCAAAAACAATCGACATAATCGCACTGGCAGTAGGGTCGTAGCGTTCTACAATCGGGTCATCAATTTCATCACGAAATTGTGCGGTTACTGGTGCAATTTTATCTCGAATATCTTGTGCAGCTACAGAGGACGAGACATCTAGATTAAATTCGACAATGACCGTGGATAAACCTTCACTGGACTGTGAAATGACTTGCTTAAGGCCTGAAATGGTATTGATCTGATCTTCAAGTTTTTTGGTGATTTCAGATTCGACAGACTCAGGAGAAGCACCCGGATAGTTGGTGTAGACAACTACAAAAGGGAAGTCGACATCAGGAAACTCTTCAACGCCCATACGTTGCCAAGAAGCAAGTCCTAGTACCATCAGACAGAACATCATCATGATGGTGAAAACAGGATATTTCACACTAATTCGGGTTAACCACATAACAACTGTCCTGCCTTATTCTTTTAATTTTGGCTGATACTTACATCTTGTTTGATATCTGAATCATTAAATTTAATTCGGCTGATCAGATCACTATTTTGTAAGCCCTGAACAATCGCGGTGTTATTGCTATAACTCTGATTCAAAATTTGTACAGGTACTTTGGCAATTTTATTTTGACGAATGACCCAGACGTAAGGTTTATCTTTTAGACTTTGAATGGTGTCGAGTGGAATTTTTTGGCCTGAAATATTATCCGTGCCTAAGATGTGACCTTCGACAAAAGTACCAATACTTAATGAAGTAATAGTTTCATTTGGGGCTGCAAAAAATTCAATTTGACGACTAACTTGATCGGCAATCGGTGAAATCCGGCTGATTTGTGCTGTGAGTAAATTGCTATTACCTTGGATGCTATATTCAATCTTTTGTCCAATTTTCAGTGCAGCTTGCTGATCACTTGGTAATTTGGCTTGAATTTCTAATTGGTCTGGATTGACGATTTCAAAAAGGGTTTGTCCGGCAGCAACCGTTTGTCCCGGTTCAACATCACGTTTGGTAATCACGCCTTGGATAGGGCTATAAATGGTACCATCTTGATTGGCTTTTCGCGCAATATCGACATTAGCTTGTTGGGCACGAACATTTTCCATTTGAGCTTGGTAATCGACACGACTTTGTTCAAACTCTACTTTGGAAATAAAGCCTTGATTCAGCAAACGTTGTTTACGTTCCATCATCAGTTTGGCTTGATTGGCTTGAGCTTGCGTGGAGGCAAGGTTTGCTTGAGATTGAGCAAGACGTGCGGCATTGTCTTGATTATTTAAACGCACCAACACTTGGCCTTTGCTGACACGTTGTCCGACCTCTGCATTAACATTTGTTGCAGTCGCAGTGACTTGGGCTTGAATACTGCTCTGATTGACTGCTCGAATGGTACCTGTAAAGGCTGTTTTTGAAATGGCGTTGCCTTGTTCGATCGTGACCAGATCTTGTTGAATCAATTCAATCTTATTTTCTGGTTTTACACTTTGCTGCGGATCTTCTTTTTGACATGCAGCCAAAGTCAGGCTTATGCAAAGCAGGCTAAGCTTTAAAAAGGGGGATGATTGCTGTGCAGATTGCATAATGGTCCTTATATCAGCGGTCTACAAAAGCAATTGAATAACAAGTTTATTCCATCGCTTTTAAACGCGTAATAATTCTGTCGTATTCAGCTTCTGTATTTCGATAGCGAGTTTGTAACGATTGAATGTATTCTTTTTTCGCTACCATATTTTTTTGATTATTATCCAACATTGTTTTTAATTTTGCCGGAACGGTTTCACCTTTTCGAAAATGTTCACGTTCTTGACGAACAAATAATACACGATCATTTTGTAATTGTTTTAATTGTTCTTGTTCAAACACGATCTGTTTACGTATACCAGTCAGTGCATCACGCTTTTTAATGGCTGCAGTTCGGCTATTGGTATAGGCTTTTTTAAGTTTGATATCTGACGCTTGCTGACGTGCTTGGGCAGCACGCTGAGGAGCTTGTCTAATGTCAGCTTCAGCATTGTAGGGGCGGTTACGTTTAATCACTTGCATATTTTGATCAAGTGCTTCATAACCATAGCGAATGTGATTTGGTGTCACATTGGTACTGATATTTGCTACACCTTTACTGTCATAGTAGCGATACCAAGTCGCCTTTTGTGGTTGCTGCATATTGTTTGGTGCAGCAAATAAAAGCGGGGTATAAGCCAGTAAACAAATCGTCAGGATGACTTTTTTTGAGAAATGTTTAAGGCCAATCAAGTGAATTTTTTTTGTAAGCGGACTCAACCTTGTACTCCCCAGTTTAAAGTTGACTAAATTACTTATTTTAAAGTAATAATCTTGCTATAATATGCTTAATTAAGACAATTAAATACTATTCCAAGTTAAAAAAAAATCGTTGGTCATCGGAAAGTGTGAAGCAGTTAATAAAAACAAGAAATCTTGTGTGTTTGCGCAGAAAATGTTCATTGAAAACGCAAGTAAAGATATGTTAAAAATGTTCACAACTTGTAAATAATAATGCTGCTAACTTAATTGTTTGTACATCCTCAATGGGTAGGGTCAATAAATGGACGATAAATTCCAAAATCTAAAAGTCATGGTAATTGATGATTCAAAAACCATTCGTCGTACGGCCGAAACGCTGCTTCAGCGTGAAGGATGTGAAGTAGTCACTGCTGTAGATGGTTTTGAAGCACTTTCAAAAATTGCAGATGCGAATCCAGATATCGTATTTGTCGATATAATGATGCCACGTCTAGATGGCTATCAAACTTGTGCCCTGATTAAAAACTCTCAAAATTATCAAAATATTCCTGTGATTATGCTTTCAAGTAAAGATGGTTTATTTGATCAGGCGAAGGGTCGTGTTGTAGGTTCTGATGAATACTTGACTAAGCCATTCAGTAAAGATGAATTGCTGAATGCAATCCGTAATCACGTTACAGCTTAATTAGATTTTTTATTTTTTGGGGAAAAAGCATGGCACGTATCCTAATCGTTGATGATTCACCAACAGAAACATTCCGTTTTAAAGAAATTTTAGGTAAACATGGTTTTGAAGTGATTGAAGCTTCAAATGGGGCAGATGGTGTGACAATGGCTCAAGCTGAGTTACCTGATTTGGTCTTAATGGATGTGGTAATGCCGGGTGTGAATGGATTCCAAGCAACACGTCAAATTGCACGTGGTGCGACCACCAAACATATCCCAATTGTCATTGTAAGTACCAAAGATCAGGCAACTGACCGTGTTTGGGGTAAACGCCAAGGTGCTTCTGATTATCTGACTAAACCTGTAGACGAAAAACAATTAATTGATGTGATTAAGCAACACCTCAATGCAGGATAAAGCTCTATGGCAGCAAATGGATTTATCGAATTACTTCGAATCGCAAAACGAGGAAACAAAAACTACGTTTCCACTGAAAATGAAGTAAACCGATGGTCAGGCATTGCTTTTGAGATGATGGGGCAATATTACGTTGCTCCTTTAGGTGAAGTAGCTGAAGTGATCTACCCACCAAAATATACGCCAGTTCCCAATACCCAACCTTGGGTGATGGGATTAGCCAATATTCGGGGACGCTTACTTTCTTTGTCTGACCTAGCACAATATATAACCGGTCATCGAAGTAGTTTTTCACCCACTCAAAAAGTTTTATGTATTAGTCATAATGACCATTATGTCGGTTTGGTAGTCGATCAAGTTTTGGGTATTCAACACTTTAATAAGAAAAGTTATTTTTCTAAACATAATGAGTTGGATCGAAATTTGCAGGAATATTGTCAGGGGTATTTCCACCAGCATAACCAGCAGTGGAATGTATTTCTCTTCAGTCGTTTACTGCAAAATCCAAAATACATGAACGCATCTATAAAATTTATAAATTAATTGTCGCGCACGAACGAAAGAAGGCGTAATCGGGGAGAAGCTGAATGGGCTTTAAACTTAAAAAGAAAAATACGGGTGAAAGCACCAGTGGTCGTAAAGGCGGTAATGCTTTTCTGGCAAAACTGCAATCACAGACAGATCAATTATCTCGAGTTTTTGGTGATAGTGAAAAATCCAAACCATTTATTTATGGTGCGATTGGTTCATTAGTACTGGCAACGATTATTTTATTATACCTATTTTATAGCGTTCCTCGCGGTAACCAATTAACGCAAAGTTTGGGTGAACTCCGTCTTCTTTCGCAAACAATTTCGCGTCAAGCAACTGAGGCAACTGCATCAGGTACTGAAGATGCAATGAAAAAATTAATTGCCTCTCAAGATTCGTTCAAAGAAAACTTAGAAACTGTAAAAGACATTCATGCAAATACAGATGCGCTGAAATCTGTAGATACGCAGTGGGCTGAGGTCTCAAAAAGTATTGACTTGATTACTTCGCAACAAAAAATCATTAATAAGTTATATGACACGAACATCGCGATTGGTGAAACCATTCCGGGGATTCAGGCGGAATATAACTTGATGGTCGACCAAATGGCACGTCAAGACATGCCTTCGAACCAGGTGGTGATTGCGAAAAACCAGGTATTCATTGCTGAACGTATTTTACGTTCGATCAGCTCGGTGCTTTCCGGTTCTGATAGTTCACGTGAGTCTGCGGATGACTTTAGTGCCGATACTGAAACCTTCGGTTTGTACTTAAATGCCCAATTGGATGGTAGTACAGAGCTTGGTGTACAACGTATTGAAAGCCCTGAATTACGTGAGTCACTTGAAGGTATTAAAGCTGAATATGACGATGTATTAAAATCAGCGGCTGCGACAATTTTGAAAAACTCAACGCAAATTGTGAACGTACGTAAAGCATCTTCACAAATTTTTGCTGAGTCAGACAAATTGTTGGACAACTTAAATCAATTGTCTTCTAGCACAGGTCTGAAAACCATTTTACCTGCGGTACTGTTGATTCTTGCTTTAACAGCCTTCTTGATCTGTGTGTTCAAACTTCTTTCTTTACGTGGTCAATCGGATAAATTCCGTGTAACCCGTCTTCAAGAAGAATATGACCGTAACCAGAACGCGATTTTACGTTTACTCGATGAAATTGCCGATCTTGCAGACGGTGACTTACGTTCGTATGCGACGGTATCTGAAGACTTTACTGGTGCGATTGCCGACTCGATTAACTTCGCAATCGACCAATTACGTGACCTTGTATCGCGTATTACAGAAACTTCTCAAGAAGTTGCGCAATATACGGCGAATACGCAGGGTATTACCAACCAGCTTGCAGAAGCATCTGAACATCAGGCGCAAGAAATTGCTGGTGCATCTGCCGCAATTAACGAAATGGCAATGTCGATTGACCAAGTATCTTCGAACGCTGAAGAATCAGCTGTCGTAGCAGAACGTTCTGTACAAATTGCTGCAAACGGTGCAGATGTCGTAAACCGTTCAATTGAAGGTATGGATACGATTCGTGAACAGATTCAGGAAACCTCAAAACGTATTAAACGTTTGGGTGAGTCTTCTCAAGAGATTGGTAACATTGTCGCACTGATTAACGATATTGCCGACCAAACAAACATCTTGGCATTAAACGCAGCAATTCAGGCGTCAATGGCGGGTGAAGCAGGTCGTGGTTTCGCCGTGGTAGCGGATGAGGTACAGCGTCTTGCGGAACGTTCAGCGTCTGCAACCAAACAGATTGAAGGTTTGGTAAAAACCATTCAAACGGATACTAACGAAGCTGTAATTTCAATGGAACAAACGACTTCGGAAGTTGTACGTGGTGCGAACTTGTCTAAGGATGCCGGCGTAGCACTAGATGAAATTCAGTCTGTATCGGGTAACTTGGCGAAACTGATTGCAAACATTTCGGATGCTGCAAAACTTCAGTCTGCTTCAGCAGGTCATATTGCGACAACGATGAACGTTGTACAAGAAATTACCTCGCAAACCACCAGTGCAACATTTGATACTGCACGTTCGGTATCTGAATTGGCGAATATGGCTGAATCATTACGTGAATCTGTATCTGACTTTAAACTCCCAGAGTAAGTCAGGCGCAAACCTGTAGTACCTTAGCTGCGGCTAGGGTACTGCACCGATTACAGATAACACATCGATAAGGTGAACTTAACGTCACAGTTAAGTCTTAGGTGATGGTTACAATTAAGTTTGAGCAACCTTCTTGGTGGCAAAACATAAGAAGCCTTAGCTATGAAAGAAATATTAAAAAATTTAGTTGAAACAACTACGCTTCCTGAAGATAGTTATCTTGATCAAGATGCAGAAATTTTAGAGATTTTTGTTGAAGAAATAGAAGAAATCTTTGAAGAGCTGGCGGGTTTATTTACAACTTGGTTGGAAAATCCACAAGATAAAGACACTTTAACGACGATTCGTCGTCATTTCCATACCCTGAAAGGTTCAGGTCGTATGGTCGGGGCAAAATCGGCGGGTGAAACTGCATGGGCAGTTGAAGATACGTTGAACCGTGTCATTGCGGGTTCAGTACAGTTAACGCCAACCGTTCAAAAGTTTGCACAAACAGTTTTAAATGTTTATCAATATAAGCTCTATCCACGGTTTAAAAATGTTGCCGAATTGGATGTTGATTTACGCCCATTGGTTTTAATGGGGCAACAATTACAACAAAATATCAGCCTTGAGCCTGCACTCGAAGAATTATTAAAACTGGCAGATCAATTAAAATCTGAAGATGGTCTCACTGGTTTAGAACTGACTGATGTTGAAGCTAAAGCACCTGTAGAAGTGCTTGAAAGTACGATTGATGTGGTCATTGAATCAGAATCTGTTGTTGAGCAAGTGGATGCAGATGCATCACTAGTCGAAGAAACAGTGAGCATTTTTATTGAAGAAGCTGAAGAACATCTACAAACGATTGATCAGTTCCTCCAATCTGATGATAGTAAATCACAAGACTATAATGGTTTAATTCGCGCGCTACACACCTTACGTGGTAGTTCGTCAATGGCGCAAATCGAAGAGATTTTTGAAGCCAGTTCAAAAGTTGAAAACTTATTCAAAACCTTATTACAAGACGAAATCGTATCGAGCTCGAAAGAAACTGCTTTATTGATTCAATATGCTGAATTTGTTCGTGATTATTTACACGTGCTGCGTTCAGGAGATAAGGCAAATCTTACATCTATTTATGAAACCTTCAAAGCCGCTTGGGATGATTATGGTTTTGCTAGCCAAGATCAATTGGCGCCTGAAGATAATCCACAAGGTTTGGTTTCTAAACTAATCGAATTAAATATTGATCAGTTATTGGATGCTGAATTTGAGTTTGATAAACGTGCCCTTGCTGAATTCCCAGACTATATTCAACAGCTCAGTCAGCAAGCTTTAGAGTTGATCGAACATACGGATAATCGTGCGTCTGTTGGAATCCATGATTTCACAACTCAACTGCGTGCAGCGTATCAGTCTTTAATTGAAAAGCCTGAATTACTCCATGCTGATTATGGTTATGAGTTATTTGCGCAAGCACATCAAGAGTTCATTCACTTATTTGACACTTTAGCTGCGGGTCAGCGTGTAGTGTTAAGTGAAGAGGTTCAGCGTTTCTTAAATGAGCTGACTGCATTTGTTCAACAAGACATTGAAGCAGTTGCAGCGACGACAACACCAGAAGCCCATGTAGTTGCTGAACCTGTTGCCACTGTAGAAGATAAAGCCGCTGTTGCAAATACAACAGCAGTAGACTTTGCACAATTAAGTCAGCGTATTCAACTTGATCATCAACAGATGCAAGCGGCGGATGCGAATAATGACTTTGATGAAGATCTTTTAGGGATCTTTATTGAAGAGGCAGAAGAATTATTGGTGGGGATTGATCAAGACCTCAGTACTTGGACACGTGATCAGACCAATACTTCAGCTTTGAATAATTTAATGCGCTATTTGCATACCCTAAAAGGTGGTGCAAATATGATTGCCGCGTCTCATGTGGGTTTAATTTCGCATGAATTGGAGTCGATTTATGAGCGCATTATTCGTCAGCAAATTTCGATTACGCCTGCGTTAATTCAAATTATTCGTTTAGTGCAGGATGATATTTCAGATCGTATTCAAACCATTCGTGACCAAGGGATCGACTACTCAGCGAATAATGTGATCGATATTCTCAAGAATATTCAGTCAATTGTGGCAGGAGAGCGTTCAGAACCTGTTGCATTGGCTTCGGCCCCTATTTCAGCTGAAACTGAACAAACAGCAGTAGAACCAGATGTATCGGTGTCAGGGCCGATGGATGTTGCTGAAGACACTGCAGAAGCAGTGGTTGAAGCTCAAACGACTGCTCACACTGAGTCTGCTGTTGAACATCTTGAACATGCGGTTGCTGAACATGTTGAGCATCCAGATGACGATCTACGTTCTGTCATGGAAGAAACCTTCCTTGAAGAGTCTGAGGAAATTCTTGAACATGCCGTTCAATTATTAAATCAATGGACTGAACAACGTAGTGACCGTAACGTATTGCTTCAATTACAACGTGCTGCCCACAGTATTAAAGGTGGAGCGCGTATGGTTGAAAATGAACCTGTTGCTGCAATTGCATATCAACTTGAGACGACGTTTGAGCATTTCGCGGTTCATCATTTCAACTCAAATGCATATGACGGCTTACTCAAAACGACTTTGGCATGGTTAAAAGAAGCGATCTTCAACCACGACTATAGTAATTTTGACAGCATCAAATTGAGCTTAGAGTCCATTCAATATGTGGATGTTACGGTTCAACTGCCAAACCGTGTTGCAGAATTGGAACAAGGTATCGTCAGCAAAGGCTTTGAATTTATTCAGGGTGATGGTGTTGAACCGCCATCGATGTTGGGTGAATGGTCTGAAGCCAATTCTTCTGATAACAGTAATGAGATGATTCGTATCTCGGCTGATCTCGTCGAGAAGATGATTGACTTATCAGGCGAAAACTCGATTAACCGTTCACGTATTGAGATGGACTTAGGTCAGCTAGGCAATACCTTGAATGAAATGGAGTTAGCAATTAAGCGACTTGCTGACCAGTTACGTCGAATGGATGGTGAGCTTGAGTCACAAATTATTGCCAAACATGGTTCTGAAAATTCACGCTATGCGGATTTCGACCCATTGGAGATGGACCAATATTCATCGATTAACCAATTGTCAAAATCTCTAGCCGAATCTGCGTCGGATTTGGTTGACTTCAAGAGTACTTTGGCAGAAAAAATCCGTGATGCGGAAGGTTTGTTATTACAACAATCACGTATTCAGTCAGAAATTCAAGAAAGTCTGATGCGTACCCGTTTGGTGCCATTTGATCGTTTGTTACCACGTTTACAACGTATTGTGCGTCAAACTTCTTCGACCTTGAACCGTCCTGCAGAATTGATTGTTCAAAATACAGAAGGTGAATTGGACCGTACGATCTTAGAGCGTTTGGTGACACCATTTGAACATATGCTGCGCAATGCGGTCGACCATGGTTTAGAAGATACTGCTGACCGTTTGGCTTTGAAAAAGCCAGAAGTAGGTAGCATCGTCTTGAACATTAGTCGTCAGGGTACTGATGTACTGGTGTCTTTCAGTGATGATGGTAAAGGGATTGATGAAACCAAAATTAAAGACAAAGCCTTAAAACTTGGTTTAATCAAAGCGGATCAGTTCCTCGATAAACAAGAAATCTTGCAATTGATCTTCCATCCAGGTTTCTCAACGGCACAATCGGTAACGCAAATTTCGGGTCGTGGTGTTGGTCTGGATGTGGTGCAAAGTGAAATTAAAGCCTTGGGTGGTCATGTTTCCGTTGAGTCTGAGTTAGGTAAAGGGACGACCTTTACCATTCGTGTACCAACCACAGTAGCGGTCAGCGATGCCTTGATGGTGAAAGCGGGCGATCAGCAATATGCGATTTCATTAGCGCAAATTGAACGTATTGTCCGTATTGCACCTACGGCACTCGAAACTTACTTCAATAGTAAGGATGACGTGTTTAAAATTGACAACACCAATTACAAACTACGTTATCTATCAGAGTTTGTGGGTAATCAGCCAATTCCACGTTTAAATAATGTCGGCCATTCATTGCCTGTACTACTAATTAAAGGCAACAGTGGTCAAACCATTGCTTTATTGGTCGATCAGCTGGTGGGTTCACGTTCTCAAATCGTGGTGAAACCAATTGGTCAACAATTTACCAGTGTAGCCGCGATTGCAGGTGCCACGATTCTAGGTGATGGTCATGTATGTTTGATTTTGGATGGGCAAAATATTGCACGTCAAATTCAAACTACGCAGCGTGTTAAACATTCAGCTGAACAGCGTGATTTGGGCCGTCAAGCCAATGCGCGTCGTTTAGTGATGATTGTCGATGACTCGGTAACTGTACGTAAAGTGACTTCACGCTTACTTGAACGTCAAGGTTATGACATTGTGACAGCGAAAGATGGTGTGGATGCAATTGAGCAGCTTGAAAATGTCCGTCCAGACTTGATGCTACTCGATATTGAAATGCCACGTATGGATGGTTTCGAAGTGACAAACTTAGTTCGTCACCATGACATTCACCGTGAGCTGCCAATCATTATGATTACATCACGTACAGGTGAAAAACATCGTGAGCGTGCATTTAGCTTAGGTGTGACTCACTATATGGGTAAACCATTCCAAGAAGCTGAATTGCTTGCCAATATTGAAGCTTTAATTGCAGAAAAGCAGGGGTAATCTATGAGCCAAAATACTGTTTCTCAGATTGTCAGCGATAAAATTGATCAACAGGAACTGCAACATCTCATTACGGTATCTACCGGATTTATCGATGCATATATCATTGATTGTCATGGTAAAGAGCCAATGTTGTTGCCACAAAATATTGTGCTATCAGCGCTCGATAGTGCAACCAAGGTTCCTTTTGTTGAATGGCATGAATTGAAATTGCCTGTTTTCTCAGTCAATGATCCTGCCAAAAATCAGGGTGTGGCTTTGGTGATTGAAGGTGATGATGTTGGGCAGCGTTTTGCACTGATGTGTAATGAAATGCCGAAAACCATTCGTCTGCGTATTTCTGAAGTGGTTGATGAAGAAAAAGCTGTGAAAGACGCCAATATTTTCCAATATGTACGCATGGCCGATCAGGTATTTCATATTCCAAATTTAGCTAATATTCAAAACAGTATTGGGCTTCAAGCAGCTTAATATTTGCAAAACGCGATATAAAAAAAGGAACTCAATGGAGTTCCTTTTTTTTGACTATGCAGGGAATACTTAAGCCAACAGGTTTTCTAAAATCTTTTCGTAAATTTCAGAAAGTGGTTCCAATTCTGCCACATTAACGTGTTCATTGATTTGGTGAATCGTGGCATTTAAAACACCCAGTTCAAGCACCTGCGCACCTGTAGGCGCAATGAATCGACCATCAGAAGTACCACCACTGGTCGAAAGTTCAGTTTCAGTCCCAGTAACTTCTCGTATAGCATCACGTGCGGCATTCACTAACTCACCGACTGGGGTTAGGAATGGAAGACCAGATAACGTCCAAGAGATGTCATATTCAACGCCATGACGATCTAAAATTTCCAAAGTACGTGCTTTGAGTTCATCTGCCGTTACTTCAGTTGAATAACGGAAGTTAAACAGTAGGTTCATCGTGCCCGGAACAACGTTGGTTGCACCTGTACCGGCATTAATATTGGAAATTTGGAACGACGTTGCAGGGAAGTATTCGTTACCATTGTCCCACACGGTATCGCAAAGCTCTGCCAGTGCTTTTGAAGCAGTATGGATTGGGTTGATTGCTAGATGTGGGTAAGCAACGTGCCCTTGTTTACCTTTAACCGTTAAATTGGCATTTAGCGAACCACGACGACCATTTTTAACAATATCGCCGAGTGTGTTGGTGCTAGATGGCTCGCCCACCAAACACCACGTCATTTTTTCATTACGCGCTTCTAAAGTTTCAACAACTTTAACTGTCCCGTTGATCGAAGGACCTTCTTCGTCAGAGGTAATGAGAAATGCAATAGAGCCTTTATGATTTGGATGCTTTGCAACGAAACGTTCTGAAGCTACAACCATAGCTGCCAACGCTGTTTTCATATCTGCGCTGCCACGACCATACAGTTTACCGTCGCGAATTTCAGGAATAAATGGGTCAGAACCCCATGCATCCAAGTTACCCGTAGGTACTACATCAGTATGACCTGCAAAGCAAAATACTGGTGCTTCAGTCCCTTTACGTGCCCAAAGATTATCTACATCATCAAAACGCATATTTTCAATGTTAAAGCCAATCTTGGCTAAACGTTCCGCCATAATGTTCTGGCAGGTATGGTCAATCGGTGTTACCGAGGGTTGGCGCAGTAATTCTAGGCTGAGATCAAGAGTTGCTGTTGAGGTCATGCTAAATACAGAAGTCAAAAATGTCGCAATATAATAGGCGAATCGACAAGCGAAGGGAAATTTAGACGTAAAAAAACCCTATTTAAAAAATAGGGCTCTTTTATAAATTCTTGGGAAAGAAATTAATTGCGGCGAATTTCTTCCGAAGTTTTCTCAGCAGTATTGGTTACAGCATCTCCAGCTTTAGATACGTCTTTACCAACACCTTTTACTGTATTACAACCTGTCAGTACAAAAGCAACCATAAGTGATGCAGCTAAAATTTTTTTCATTGAATGTAATCTCCATTATGAAAGAATAATTTTTAGAGGACTAAATTATTCTGTTGTGAGATTTAGATTAAAAAATAGGCTTATTGAACAGTAGGTAGTTTTTATGGTGGTTGAGTAAATAAATGTAATTATCTATCAGGCTTTATATTTAGTATTCCGCCATTTCAAGTGGTTTGAGGCAAAACTAAGCGTGGTAATCTATACATATAATAGCTTTCATCGCTGTCCTTTTTATATAAACCATCTGTCCACCAATGTGCAGTTTTACTTGTGGGTTGCTGCCGTACGCAGATCCATTCATGTCGTTGTAGGCGATAGTAACCTTGACTTATGGACGGAATGACATGTCCCCATTGACCTATTCTGCGCGCAGGATTGACCCAGTTTGGCAATGTGTTGGTACACTGAATAGGTAAATATAATTGACCCTTTAAAACGCAATAGCGTTGTTGAATCTGCTGCTCAAGTGCTTCATCAAATTGGAATTGTTTTTGGGTAAAATGATTAAGCTTTCGAGCCAAAGTATCACTACGATTTAAGCCATGCCAATAGGGTAATTGAAAATCGCGCTCTGCTAGATAGTATTTTAAAGCCACTTCCCAATGTTCAACTTCACCACTTTCAGTATTTTTTAAAACAAAGTCGAGTTCACCTACTGTACGAGGGCCGTCAATTTTTTGAATGCTATGTCCGAGTAACTGGTAGGGATGGTATGGGTGATCGAGAAGCCAAAACCATATAAACATTTCGAAACGTAAACCAAGGCGAGTACTTTTTAATTTTTGTAAAAATTCTACTAATGCACTTGGGTGTTGTTCGAGTTGTTTTAAACGGGGAAGGTAGGCTTCAAAATATTTATGCCAAAGCTCGTTTGGATGAAAATGAAAGGGATAGCGGATTTCGAGTTCATTGGGAATTTGCTGCAGAATATTTGGGCTAGCAATACAGAAAGCCAATTGGCGAACTAAGGGCTGTTTAAATTGCAACCATGGCTCAAAATAAGACGACGTTGTCGGGGCTACAGCCATATTGAAACCTTTTGAATAATGCAGAATAACAACGGATAATTGTTAAAAACATCTTATACTACCTGAATTGAAAGTTCAGGGTAGCGGTATGAAGACGTTGTTTTGGCGAAGCTTAGTGGTTGTCTTTGTCATTTTAGGCTTTATAGGGGCTTTATTGCCGGGAATGCCCACGACAGTCTTCTTAATATTAGCGGCATGGGCGGCTTCAAAAGGTTGGCCTCAAATGGATGCTTGGTTGTTGAATCATCCTAAATATGGGCCAACCTTACGCGCTTGGCGCGAAAATGGCACAGTCCCACGCAAAGCAAAATGGTTTGCATCGATCATGATGTTTGTGAGTGGTATGATTATGCTTTTTACATCAGCACCGATTGCCGTCAAGATTTTCACTGACTTAACCATGTTGATTGTTGGCATTTGGTTATGGACACGACCAGAGCCAAATAAGATTAGGACTATTGAACATTCGCCGCAGACTAAACCACAAGATAAAGATAAGCAGAAAGAGCAAGAGCATGTCTGAATATACCCAAGATCAAGCAGATATCCTGATTAACTTGAAAGATCAAACTTTAACTTTGCCGAAACTGAATAAGTTTTACCTCATTTCATCGGGTAAAAATGGCATTGGTGAGCAGGAAAATAGTGGCAAGACGCCACGAGGCTGGCATCAAGTGGCTGAAAAGTTTGGTGGACAACAACCTCAAAATGCAGTTTTTAAAGCACGTCAGTGGACCGGAGAGGTTTACGACGAGCAACTTGCTGCATCACACCCTGATCGGGATTGGATTTTATCTCGAATATTATGGCTCAGTGGTTTAGAACCCGGCTTTAATGCAGGTGAGGGCTGTGATACTTATCAACGTTATATTTATATCCATGGCACACCAGATCGCGAGCCTATGGGCATACCGATGTCACATGGTTGTATTCGCATGCGAAACAGCGATGTTGTAGAACTTTATCAATTGATTCCATTAAATGCTTTGGTTTACATCACTGAACATTGAACACGTCGTTAAAAGCACAAGCCATGAAAGCCGAAATTCATGACATCAAACCATGGTTTGAAGAATTAAAGTGAGTTTGAAAGGCGTTTTTTTGTCAGGACTTTTGTCAGGACTAATGCTCGTAAACTAACAGAAAATCGTGTTTGAATGTATTTTGTACACTGTGGTGTTTTAGAATGTAGGATGTGTGGTGAATTAATCGTCGGTTCGCTCAATGATTAGTTATGAGTCCACGCGAAAAACTGTTTTTTATGTGAATGATGCAGAATATAAGTCATATTTTTAGTAATAAATTTACAGGTTTATAGCTAAAAAATGTTCAAAAATACTGATTTTTCCGCAATATAACTTATTTTTTAATCACTCAAACAGAAAAAGTGGAAAAGAGTTAGAAAAGCGTTTGACAGACCGTGAGGATTCTCTATAATGCACCTCATCAAACGATGAACATGTTTTGAAAAGGGCGCTTAGCTCAGTTGGTAGAGCGTCTGCCTTACAAGCAGAATGTCGGCGGTTCGATCCCGTCAGCGCCCACCAAACCTTTTCAGTGTTAAGATATTTAGAGTGCAGCGGTAGTTCAGTTGGTTAGAATACCGGCCTGTCACGCCGGGGGTCGCGGGTTCGAGTCCCGTCCGCTGCGCCACTTTAAATCTTAATTCGTTTGAACCACAATAGCGACATTGTGTAAGTGCAGCGGTAGTTCAGTTGGTTAGAATACCGGCCTGTCACGCCGGGGGTCGCGGGTTCGAGTCCCGTCCGCTGCGCCATTTACATGATAGACCTTTTGAGGGCGCTTAGCTCAGTTGGTAGAGCGTCTGCCTTACAAGCAGAATGTCGGCGGTTCGATCCCGTCAGCGCCCACCATATTTTTTGCGATGCAGCGGTAGTTCAGTTGGTTAGAATACCGGCCTGTCACGCCGGGGGTCGCGGGTTCGAGTCCCGTCCGCTGCGCCATTACAAAGAATATAATTGATGTACCCTTTGAGGGCGCTTAGCTCAGTTGGTAGAGCGTCTGCCTTACAAGCAGAATGTCGGCGGTTCGATCCCGTCAGCGCCCACCATATCTTTTAAGATATAGGTTGTGTTTCGAAAGAAACTACGTGATGCAGCGGTAGTTCAGTTGGTTAGAATACCGGCCTGTCACGCCGGGGGTCGCGGGTTCGAGTCCCGTCCGCTGCGCCATTTATCTTAAAAATCTCTGTTCAAGAGAATGCCTTTAGAAAAATCTTTGATTTTTCTCTTGCGCTCAGACAAAGCTTCGCTTTGTTACTCTTCGCTCAGGGCGCTTAGCTCAGTTGGTAGAGCGTCTGCCTTACAAGCAGAATGTCGGCGGTTCGATCCCGTCAGCGCCCACCATATTCTTCTATAGAAACTTCTTTCCCCAAAAGCTTGCCTAAATTTTCTGATTTACATAGAATCCGCTCTATAATAATTTTAATATTGTATGTGATCTATGAGAAATCCATATCAGCGCAAGGCAGCGTCTAAAACTCAAACTACAAATTACAATCCTCAAGAAACCTATAAACAATTTATTGAAAATATGGTCGCTCAAGGTGGCGTGATTGCGTTATATCAAGATGGTTGGGCACTTTGTGCGACACCTACAGGTCAGCGTTCCTTCGCCATTTGGCAAAATCGTGGTTTGGCACGTTTATTAATTAAAGACAATTGGTCCAATTATGAAATTCAGGAAATTTCATTAAAAGACTTTATCGAAAAAGTCATTCCGTTTTTACGCAGCGAGAGCACTACGGTATCTTTAGATTTAACCCCAGAAGGGCAAAATATTTTGGTTGCGCCTGAAAAGATGCTGTTAGATATTAAAAATTATTTATATCAAGTCTATCAACAGCGCCCAGAAATCTTTGAAAACCTTAAAATTCCTTTGCCACGTAGCATTCGTTTAAATTAATTGTTTATTTACAGCATAAAAAAGCCCTTGTTTACTGATCAAACAAGGGCTTTTTTTTAATATTCGTTAAGTACAAAACCGCTCAAAAAAGCAAAATATTCACGTAGCCAAGAGTTGTAGCGGATGTACAGCGGTGTAGGCGCTGCAATGGTATACACCTGTGTATAGCCTAACTTTCGTGCAATTGCTTTTGCACGTGGAAGGTGAAAGTCACTACTGGCAATTGCTATGGGTGTATCAAGCGAAATTTGATGTTGTTTTAAAATCTTTTTACTATTGATCAGGTTGAGTTCTGTACTGGTACTTTTACTTTCTTCATATATGCCTGCCGCTGAAATGTCATAGTGTTGAAGTAAATAGCGCTTCATGACAGAAGATTCGGTCATTTTTTCATTAAAGCCTAAACCACTGGTCATGATCATAATAGTATTGGGTTGTTGCAAGGCATACGGTGCTGCGGCATCGAGACGTGCCTTTAAGGTCGGAGAGGGTTGACCATTTTCAATACCACTACCCAAAACGATGATGGCTTGGACGGAAGTAAATGGCTTGGATTGCTGGCTATTGAAGTGTAAATACGCAAAAAACAGTAAAAGGCTCAATAGCCAAAGCCAAAACAACCACCATGTAGCACGCCAGAGCCTTTTGAGTTTAGGGTATTGATCTAAAATATTGTGGATTTGGGTTGAAAATAGTCCGGATAAAATAAAAATACACCCAATGACTAAGGGTAAAAGGATGCCTACATGAATTTTATCTAATGTAAGTAACCAAATGGCATCTACGCAGAGCAGCAAGCCTACACAAAGCAGTAGTATTCTTTTCATGCAAAAAATTAAAGCAGTATTCGTATTTGGCCTAAGTATAGCGTGAAAAAAACCAGACACGAGGTCTGGTTTTTAGTTGGGACTATTTATGAGTAAACATCTTATTAATAAACATCACGGCGGTAGCGCCCAGCTTGACGCAGTTCAGCAACAACGTCTTCACCTAATATATCAATCAGTGCGTGGTCAACGTCCGTTGCCATACCGTTGATACTACCGCAAACGTAGATCACGGCACCTTGTTCTACCCATGATTTTAATAAGGTCGCATGGTCACGTAGCTCATGATGCACATAGCGTTTCTCCGCTTGATCACGAGAGAAGGTGAGGTCTATGCGTTGAACTAAGCCTGTGTTTTGCCATGCTTTAATGATGTCTTGATAGAAGAAATCATGTGCGCGTTGACGCTCACCAAAAATCAGCCAGTTTTGCGTATAGCCTTGACGAACGCGTGCATGTAAAAGACTGAGTAAACCTGCAATACCTGTACCGTTACCAATACAAATCACAGGACGATTATCTGCAATTAGATGGAATGATTCATTGGTGCGAATACGCAGTTGTAGTGTGCTATTAATCGCTGCATGTTGTGTTAACCACCCTGAGCCTAAGCCAAGTTCACCCTCTGCATTGGATTGCTGACGCACCACTAAGCGTAATACTTGCTGACTTGGAATACTGGCAATGGAGTATTCACGAGTTGGAAGCGGTGGAAGCTGTTCGAGCAAATGATCAAGATTGGCAAAGGGTTCAACATCCGTATTTAGGTTACGATCCCATAATGCATCTTCAATGCGTTGCTGAGTAGAATCAACCACTTGCTGACTTTGAATTTGGTACTTTTGCATGAAGTTTGCAATACGTTCAGCACTATTACCCGGCTGAATCTCTGCAATATCACCCGCTTGCCAGTTGGCTTCATGTTGCGGTTTTAACTCAATATTAAATGCAGGTGCACCTAAACTGTTCGGGTTGAGTAAATCACGTTTGGTCAATGTCCATGCATCAAAAGTTTTTTCAATTTGCATGTGCTGAAGTTCAAGTTTAGTCGCTTTGGCTAAAGCACTATTCCATGCTTGAATGGCTTGGGTGTCGCCATTATTGACTTCAATCGTGTCAAACAGGGGCTTCGCAGCATTACTTTGCATCCAGCGATGAATCGCATGACCAAAGCTACAGAACGTATCCGGATATTCTTCAGAACCTAAAGCTAATACGGCAAACTGAACATGACTCAAATCGAGGCTTTGTGTCATCAGTTTACGTTCAAAGCTTGAAGCAAGGTCAGGTGCTTCCCCAGTGCCATAGGTACTTGCAACAAATAAAACCTGAGCGGCTTGCGTTAAGTCATCTGCTGAAAGTTGCTGAACAGCTTTCACTGTGACAGGCTGACGAGCCTCTTGTAAGCTTGTTGCTGTA
Source organism: Acinetobacter sp. ANC 5600 (assembly GCF_002018395.1). Lineage (NCBI taxonomy): Bacteria > Pseudomonadati > Pseudomonadota > Gammaproteobacteria > Moraxellales > Moraxellaceae > Acinetobacter > Acinetobacter sp. ANC 5600. The sequence goes on along the minus strand of NZ_MVKW01000001.1, from coordinate 565,701 downwards.
CGCCATGCCAATTGTTCAGACTGACCTGTTTGTGATGCATAGCAAATTAACCAAGGCTGTGCATTTGGGTCGATGGTAACTGGTGCTAAGCTTTGACGGGCTTGCTGTGTCAGTTTTTTCTGTTTACGACGTTTGAGATAGAGCATCCATCCTGTGACAAAGAACAGCGGCATCATGAGGGATGCAATAACCACAAAGAACTGATAAATCGGTCCGAAGAAACTACCGCGATGTACAGGCAACATGCTGGTCATGATTTTTTCATTTAATTTTTTATCTTCGTATAACTCGATATCGGTAAGAGCATCCTTTTTGTAGTTATAAGTCGCTTTGTTGCGAGCACGCTCATGTTGAGGGACGGCATCCACAAAGTTAATTTCTAATTCACCATTGGCTTTTTTCGGAATATTAAAAGTAACACTTGAGTATTCACGACCAATATTTTGATTAAAGCCATTCCAACTTTGCGTAAGGGCAATATTCACTTGTTCTGGTTTTAGACCACGTTTTTCTCCGCGACCTTCAGCGCCATGTTTATTTTCTTGAGCGCCGTGTTCAGAGGGACCAGAAGTTGCAGGGTTACTTTCAGAACGTGCTCGGTGTTCACCACGAGTTTGTCCTGCTTCAGTGGCTTGTTTTTCACCATCTTGCTTTGCACCCGCCTGTTCAGCAGATTGCCCATTCGGTTTTGGACCTTCTTGTAACTGGGGCTGTGGACGTTCAACGCCCATGACTTTAAACATGCCATTACGCCACCAATCATAAGACCAGTACAAACCTGTACATGCCAAAATGAGATAGAAAATAATCACCCATGTGCCGACGACTGCATGTAGATCCCATAGGAAATTACGACCTTTGAGCTTTGGTTTTACTGCAAGCCATTGTTTTACAGAATGTCTTTTGGGCCAACGCAGATACAAACCACTCAATACGAAATAAATCAGCATCAGTGTACATGCGCCGGTAATTTGTTTACCTACAGGGCCAACAGTTAAATTACGGTGTAGTTGCTGTACAAACTGGAAGAATTTTTGACCTTTGATTTCAGGTAAAACTTCGGCTGTATAGGGGTTAACCATCATGTTATAGCCACGACGAGCACCTTCTTTGACAATATTCACGGTACTTGAGGTGGTAGCATCTGAGGCAATAGAGATGCTGTTAATTTTCATGTCAGGATCAGACTGACTAAAGTGCTGATAAAGCTCAGCAGGGGTTAGTTTAGGCTGCTGTTGAGCCTGAACCACATAACTGTCCTGATTGATTGCTTTAAGTATTTGCTGTTCATAGGAATAAATGGCACCTGTAACCCCCATAAGCGAGAGTATTAAGCCGGCACTAATCCCCAAGAACCAGTGAATCTGGAAAAGGGTTTTCTTAAACATGATGGATTTAATATTGATAAAAGGTTGCTGAATTGCGACGAATTATAAACGATGATGTAGTAGAGAATGTGGAAAAAGTAAGTAATATTCATTCTCATTATTGTAATTATCAATGATCATTCGAAAATTAAACAGATAAAAAAACCTCCAAAAAGTGGAGGTTTTTTTATACATAAATGTCTGTTTGGCTTAAATTGCTTTAGCTGGGCCTACAGTTTCATTTAAGTGTTTACGAATGGTCGAAAATGGAAACTTCTTGCTATCCATACGTTTAGGCAAGATGTATGCGCCGTCTTGACCCTTTACTTTAAAGTTCAAAAGGATGAAGTCTTTGGTGTCATACCATTCATGAATGTCTTTCCAACCGACAGTCATCGTCCCCATGTTTGCGCCCATACGTTGCTGCATAGAGATCCCATGCGGCTGAACACCCATACGGATGCCTTTAATTTCTTGAACAGGGACTTCGTTCAGTTTGCGTTTCGCATACCATTCGATACCGAATTTACGCACAAGGAAGTAAATCACGACACAGACAATAGCTACCCAGCAAAATACTGTTGAATAGTTCTTAATAAAGATGAGGCCCAAGAGTGCCAGTGCCAGAATTGCACCCATAATTAGCCATGCTTTTTTGCCAATTTTGAAGTTACTGCGAGACAGAACAAGTTGAGCATAACGTTGTTCTTCTTCAGAAATTTCATAAGCCACTGGCTCTAGCGTGTAGGCGTATAAATTTTTTGCGGTCATAGTGAAAGTAACAGATTTAAAACTGTAAAAAGTTTAGCATTATTTATACCAATTCAGTGAGTATATTGTTCCAAAATCATCCAAATTATAGCGAAGCCAGTTCAGTCGATGCCTGATCATGCTCATGACTTAGATTTTGTTTCAATTGGCTAAATTGGTTCAACACGTTAAACATCAAAGAAAGCTGTTGTAGCACAATCAAGGATTTTTGATCTTCCTCACTGTTTTGTGACAAACGCTGACGGATTTCTTGCAACATATTTTGCGCCGTTAAGTCCGGCACTTCGTCACGTAGTAATGCACCTTGAATGTCATCCGTGGCTTTATCCAATAAGGTTAAGACCTGTTGATCTTGAATTTTTTCACGATGCGCACCCAAGGCTGCGATATAACTAATAAAGGTATGATTGAGGCACAAAAACTCAAAGGCTAAAGCTTTTTGAGTCGGATCGGTATCGGGTTCGGTAGCTAAGGTGGAAATCAGTGAAGCTACTTCTGCATCGGTATTATGGGCTGCACGACGGACCACACGATAATTCAACCCGTTATTACGACCAGATTTGTATTGTTCAACCACTTCGGCCAAATAATCACACTGCGCTTGAATCGAACGGCTGATGGTTCGAGGCAGGCGACGGAATTTCCAATCTGGGAAAATGAAACTCACACCAAACCATGCCAAGGCACAGCCAATCAGTGTATCAATCATACGCGGCATAGCTGCGGCAAAACCCATGCCATCTAAGTTAAAGTTGATCAGCGCCAAAATGGTAATAAATGCAGTGGCTTGTGCATATTGCTTACTACGTAATTCAAAAAACAACACGCCACTTAAAATGAGCAGTAATAGTTGACCTTCGACAGAAGGGACAAAATATAAAATCGCATAACCTAAAATAATCCCGACCAAGGTGCCAATGATACGTAAATATAGGCGACGTTTGGTGGCGTTAAAGTTCGGCTGGCTGACAAACAGGGCGGTCAATAAAATCCAATAGCCATAACTGATATTGGTCACTTGGACAAAAATATAACCAATAAATAACACGGTCGATAAACGCACAGCATGACGGAACAGCACCGACTCTGGACTCAAATGTTGTTTGAATCGAATGACGATATCGTCCCAACCTTTTAAATCATCATCTTTTAAACGATTTTCAATCAGGGTTTGTCGGTCAATATAACGCTCGGTTTCGACGTTGCGTAATTGCGCATCGATGCCTTTTAGGTTTTGGTATAAAGCAAATAAAGAATTGATCCAAACTTCATCGTATTTTTGCTCTTCACGCAGCTTTTCGAGTGACAATTTAAGATTGTGGAACGCATGTTTAAAACGTTGATTATGATGATAAGGTTTTCGCTGTAAGATGCTGATACTTAAATCTTTACAGGCTTTACCTTGAATCGAAAGCACACGTTGAAAGCGAAATAAAATATCACTATGTTCAAAAATACGGGTCAATTTTTGATAATCAATATGCGCGGAATCGGCACGTTCATGAATGTCTTGCGCGACAAAATAATATTGCAGGCTACGACGCGTATCTTTTTGTCCACGGTCACCTTTTAAACGTGTTAATAAGGCTGTTTTCATATCGTTGAAAATGCCAATTAATTTGCCATTTTCTAGCGATAGCTCAATCAAACTTTGCTGATAACTTTCTGGTGTCATATCGACATCAAACAAGTTAGATTTTGCAAATAAGAAGTCACCTAGAGACGAATAGCTTTGGGCCAATTTGTCCTGAACTTGACGCACAGGAAACAGCAGAAAGCTCAAAGTCGAAAGCAGTCCGTACCACATCGCACCGATGACCAATAAACCTGCTTGTGTATACCAATTTTCAAAAAGTTCAACCCCTAGCATGGAATACACGGAGATCACCAGACAGCCATAAGAAATGGTGGCATAGCGACGACCCAATGAACCCAAAAGAATCCAACCGATACAAGACACAATCAGCCCCAATGCAAATAAGATCGGATGCGGGAACAACAGATAAATGGATACCGCAGTAACAAAGAACCCGATATAGGTATAAATTTGATTGAGCACACGGACTGAAAAGCGGTCATCGATATCACTTAGACCAGCGGCAACCACACCCAAGGTGAGGGGAATGGTCATCAATTGCTGATCTAAAAAATATGGGACAAAGGCTGTTCCTGCGAAGGCAATGACCATGCGCAAGTTATACATAAAGGTCGTGTTATAGGTTGCTTGTTTCAGTCGTGCGAGCCAGGCGTTCAAAATTTTTCCTTTGCTAAAGCGATGGGGCAGTAAGCAATGTGTATCGTGTGAATTTTCACATTGAAGCCAAGAAATAATACTATGTGCAGTGTAAACTTGTCTGCAAAACTTGCTTGCGATAAATGAATTATTCTTATGAAAAGCGTCGAATCACAAAAGGAATTTTCTCAACGCTGGATTGTCTTGTTGGCGTTGCTGACTGCTTTGGGGCCACTTTCAATCGATATGTATTTGCCTGCTTTACCTCAAATGGCTGAAGATTTTGGTGTCACGACACAACAAATGGCCAATAGTCTTCCAGCGTATTTCTTGGGTTTGGCGATTGGGCAGTTAATTTATGGGCCAGTCAGCGACCGTATTGGGCGTAAAACACCGCTATATTTCGGTTTGGTTTTATATATTTGTGCCGGTTTTCTGTGTGTCTTTGCCAATAGTGAATGGAGTTTGATCGCTGCTCGTGTTTTGCAAGCGTTGGGTGGTTGTGTCGGTGTAGTGATTGCCCGTGCTGCAATTCGTGATCGCTTAAGTATGCAAGCTTCTGCTCAAGCCTTTGCCAGCATGATGATCGTGACAACAATTGCACCAATCATTGCACCTACTTTAGGCGCATGGGTTTTGCAGGTGTTTGAATGGCAATACATATTTGCGGTATTGGTACTTGTCGGTATTTTTTGTCTTTTCTGCGTACATTTTTTCTTTCAAGAAACCTTGCCTGTTGAGCGACGCTTAAACTTAAGTTTAAAACAAGTCTTAGGTTTATATGGTGCGATTTTGCAAGACGAAACCTTCCGTAAACCGATGCTCACAGGCTGTTTTTCTGGCGCAATTTTATTTTGTTATATCAGTGGCTCATCTGCCATTTTAATGGATGGTTATGGTCTGAGCCAACAGCAATTTGCTTATGTATTTGGTGCGAATGCTTTAGGGATTATGGTGTTTTCGACCCTCAACAAGAAACTTGCAAATCGACTGGATGTTCGCCATCGATTGCACTTGGGTAATGCACTTCAATTATGTGGTGTGCTGATCTTATTGGTGGCGGGGCTATTTTATCTTTCATCTATCGTTGTTGTAATGTTTGGCATGTTCTTATGTGTTGCTTCAATCGGCTTCACTGGGCCAAATGCCATGGCATTGGCGATGTCTGAACAAGGCTCACGAGCTGGCACAGCCAGTGCAATCATGGGAAGTATGCAATTTGCCTGTGGTCTAATGGCTGGAGTGTTTTTGAACTTTTTAGTATGGTCAGCGCTCATCAATATGGCCGTGATTATGTTGCTGTTTGTGGTTATTGCAATGTTCACCATACGTAGTTTAAAAGCTTCAGCCATGGGTTGAACTGAATGCAGGTGATGACTATAGCTGGTTTGACTTAAACGTCAGTCATCAATGTCCATATATTTTTGATGAAATATGTGTGTCATTCATTATAAATGTTCATCATCATAACGATGAATGATTGTGCTATTTTCCCATTGTGAGGTCAGTTTCTATTTTCTCGAAACTTATATCTAAGAAATCATCCACTTGAAAATAATTAATGAAACTGCGCATCATTGTTGTCTTAATCTAAGGAAATAGAATAATTATTAAATAAGTATTATTCGCATTAAATACATTACGTTATGCTGGATAAATACATTGTGAATGTCTCTATCGGTAATATGTCGGATTTTATCGTTTTTATTGCATACCTACAGGGTATGGGTTTTTACCTTTAAGGTATGAATATTGAGATTTTTTGCCATCTGAATCGGCTAAGTCCGAATTTTAACTAAATATTTCAGTCTAATTTCAGTAATGGATTCAGGTTTCTTGCTTTTTGCTTTCAAGTATTTCGTTATTGGGGGCTACAAGTTAAGGCTTTAATGCGACTAAAGCACGGATATGCAGCTTGAAATTTGTCCGCTCAAATAGCTGAATAACAAAGCACCCGGATTTAGGGTATACAACAATGACAGGACAATAGAGAGCTTAGGATGAAAACTCAAACTGTATTCCACCCAATGAAAACCCTTGTTGTTGCCATGAGTTTGGCAACGGTATCAATGGCTCATGCAGGCAGCAATACTTCTGAAATTGAACAATTACGTGCAGAAGTTGCAGAACTGAAAAGTTTGATTAAAGCGCAGCAGCAAGTTCAACAACAGCAACAAACAGAGATTCAGCAAGTTAAAGCGCGTCCTGTTGCACCACCACCGCAACCAGCTACTCCAGCTGCAAGCTTAAAATCTAAAACAGGTGCAGATGTAAGTCTTTACGGTTTTGTTCGTGGTGATGCGAACTATATTATTGAAGGTGCGGATAACGACTTTAATAACGTACATACGTCTAAAGAAGAAGCACGAGATAAACTTCGCGCAACTGCAAAAACCACACGTTTTGGTTTAGATTTTACAGCACCTGTTGGTGGTGATGATAAAGTGGGCGGTAAAATCGAGGTCGATTTCAATGGAAGTGGCGAAACTATTCGTCTACGTCATGGTTATTTAACCTTTAACAACTGGTTATTTGGTCAAACGACATCTAACTTCTTGTCTAGTCATGCACCAGAAATGATTGATTTCAATACAAACTTGGGTGGTGGTACTACACGTATTCCTCAAGTTCGTTATAACTACAAGTTAGCTCCAGATACTCAATTATTTGTTTCTGCGGAAGAAGGGGATAGTAAAGGGACTGTTGCTGCAGATCCGACGTATCGCCTTCCAAACTTAACTGCCAAAGTGACTCAAGGTTTTGCTGCTGGGAAAGGTACCGCTTCAGCTCGTGCATTGGTTGAAAACTACAAATCTAAAACTGCGGATGATACAGAAACAGCTTGGGGTGTAGCAGCGGGTGCATCTTATGCAGTGACTGATCAATTGAAATTGAATGGTGATGTTTCGTATACAGAAGGCAACAGCAACTATTTATATGGTTCTAACTCGGCTTACTCTGTGGTAGATGGCAACATCGAGCAAAACAAATTCACTGCTGTACAAGTGGGTGCAACTTATAAGTTTAATGAAAAACTACGTTCGACTTTAGCTTACGGCGCGCTATTTGCGGATGATGGCAGCGCGTATGCGAGAGATGCATCTAACTCAAATGCGAATGATGAAGCACAGCAAGCTTGGATTAACTTTATTTACGCACCTGTAAAACCAGTTGAACTTGGCTTAGAATATGTGAACGGTAAACGCAAAAACTTTGCGGGTGAATCTTATAACGATGACCGCGTTGGCTTAATGGCTAAATATAGCTTCTAAGCTCAAATCATCGATCAGAATCGATCAAAAAAGCCTGACTCAGTTCAGGCTTTTTTGTTTAAAAAGGGGATATATCAACGCAAATGAACTCACAGTACTAAGTAGATGGATTCACTAAATCGCCTGAGTCATGATGTTGTACTGGTTAAAGCAGGCGTTGAACCACGTCCTACATGGGCAGCATGTTCAAATCTTTAATATTTTATATAGATAAAAAATGCGAATACATTTTAGTAAAAACAAAGAGATATAACTTTAAATTATAGTAAATAAAACTTTTTGTAATTAAAATTAATGAAATTTCTCTGTTCTCCACGCATAATGTGCGACTTTTCTAATCAGCATTTGATTTTATGTATTTCATCTATGATCTGAATATTGTAGTAAGTGTTGGTTTAGTAAGCATGAACTGCTTTTATGGATTTGTTTTGTCGAATTGAGTTTTCACTTCTTTTAACTCAGGCATACATATTTGAATCAGATGATGAATATTTATGATTGGCAATGAATAGCTGGTAGCCTGATTTATTAGTTAAATTTACAAATTGGAATTGTATTTTAATTAATAAACGCTACTAATTTCTATTAATTGGACTAATAAATATTCTAACCATTTTGGACAAATTATTATGGAATTTAGCTTTAACGCATTTTATACCTTAATTGCGGCGGTGATCGTTCTTTTATTAGGACGTTTTCTGGTAAATAAAATCAGTTTTTTGAGGCGTTACAATATTCCTGAGCCCGTAGCTGGTGGTTTGGTTGCTGCAATAATTTCATTGGTTGTACATAGCATTTGGGGTTATAGCATTACTACGAGTAGTGAATTACAAACCAGTTTTATGCTGATTTTCTTCGCATCCATTGGTTTAAGCGCAAACTTTGCCAAATTGAAAGAAGGAGGAATTGGTCTTGTTATTTTTCTGGTAGCCGTTGCTTCTTTCATTGTTGTGCAGGATGTCGTTGGTATCAGTCTTGCCACTTTATTGGGTATTGATCCACTGATTGGTTTGATTGCAGGTTCAATTACGTTGACAGGTGGTCATGGTACAGCTGGTGCATGGGGTGAAATTCTTGAAGTTGAACACGGTATACAAGGTGCATTAGCTTTAGGTATGGCAAGTGCAACTTTTGGTTTAATCATTGGTGGTATTATTGGTGGACCATTAGCTAAGTTGCTAATTAATCGTTATCACCTAGCAACTCCGCGCACGAATGAGCAAATTGAGCGTAGTGATAACACACCACTAGCTGATATTAATTCAACAGAATATGTACCTTTTGAATATCCACATCGTGTTCGTTTAATTACCGCAGATAATGCAATTACGACTTTGGGCTTATTTGCTGGCTGTTTAGCATTTGCTGATTTTATGACGGCTTTCAGTAAAGGTACGATGTTTGAATTACCGACATTTGTATGGGCTTTAGCTGGTGGTGTCATTTTACGTAATGTATTAGAAGGTATTTTCCGCGTACAAATATTTGATCGTGCAATTGATGTATTTGGTAATGCTTCATTATCACTGTACTTAGCAATGGCACTATTATCGTTAAAACTATGGCAGCTATCAGATCTTGCAGGACCATTAGTTGTGATTTTGGGAGCCCAAACATTAACAATGGCACTATATGCTGCGTTTATCACTTTCCGTGTAATGGGCAAAAATTATGATGCTGCGGTTTTAGCGGCGGGTCATTGTGGTTTTGGTATGGGGGCAACACCTACCGCAGTTGCAAATATGCAAGCCATTACCAATATGTATGGTCCATCTCATAAGGCTTTCCTAATCGTTCCTTTATGTGGCGCATTTTTTGTTGATTTGATTAACGCAACAGTTATTCAATTAATTCTTAAATTCTTTGCTTAATTTAGAAAGGCTCTTCAGAAAAGAGCTTTTCATACTTTTGACCATTTAAAACTAGGGTTGAATATGAATGAACAATTAAATGAAACCCTGTTGGGGTGGATTAAAATTTTTAATGACCCACTTTGGGATTTCCTTGTTGTCTTCTTGGTTGCTGTTGGTATTTTTTATACCTTAATCACTGGTGCAGTTCAGATTCGTCTATTTTTTCATAGTATTAAAGTGATGAAATCTAGCCGTAAAGAAGGCGATGATGATCATGGGATTACACCATTCCAAGCCTTTGTGACTGGACTGGCAAGTCGTGTCGGTGTGGGTAATGTCGCAGGTGTTGCAATTGCGATTGCAATTGGTGGGCCGGGTGCAGTGTTCTGGATGTGGTTTACCGCATTTTTAGGCATGAGTTCTGCATTTGTGGAGTCTTCACTTGCACAGCTCTTTAAAGTGCGTGATACGCAAAATCAGCAATTCCGTGGTGGTCCAGCGTATTACATCACGCAAGGCTTAAAGCAAAAGTGGTTGGGTGTGGTTTTTGCCATTGCCCTGATTTCAACCTATGGCTTTGTGTTTAATGCAGTACAAGCCAATGCCATTACGGGTGCAACTTCACATGCTTGGGGTTGGGATAAAGCCAATCTAGTATTGAGTTTGGGCAGTTTTAGTTTTGAAATTTCATGGGTAGGTTTATTCCTTGTCTTTATAACAGCGCTGATTATTTTTGGTGGTATTAAGCGTATTGCAAAAGTGGCAGAACGTTTTGTTCCATTTATGGCATTACTTTATTTGGCAGTCGCGCTCTATATCGCTTTTGCTAACTTTGCAATCTTGCCTGATATCTTCCAGTTAATATTCAGCAAAGCATTTGAGTTTGATGCTGCGGCTGGTGGTTTCTTCGGTGCTATGGTTTCTATGGCGATGATGCAAGGCATTAAGCGTGGATTATTCTCAAACGAAGCGGGTATGGGTTCTGCTCCGAATGCTGCGGCAGCATCAGATGTTAAACACCCGGTCAATCAAGGCCTAGTTCAGATGCTCGGTGTCTTTGTCGATACATTTGTGGTGTGTACCTGTACGGCGATCATTATTTTGGCATCTGGCTTGTATGAAAATGCAGGCTTTGAGGGTGTTGCTTTGACGCAAATGGCGCTTGAAAGCCAGATTGGCGCATGGGGAGATGACTTCCTTGCCATAATCTTGTTCTTATTCGCTTATTCTTCAGTAATCGGTAACTATGCTTATGCTGAAGGTAATGTGCAGTTTATCAATAACAATCCTAAGGTCATGTTTATATTCCGCGTAGTCGTCCTCATGATGGTGTACTTTGGCTCAATCATGAGTGTGCCACTGATTTGGAACTTAGCGGATCTCTTCATGGGCGTGATGGCGAGTATTAACCTCTTTGCGATTTTATTGCTGACGCCATTCTTATTGATGCTGATGAAAGACTACACCTCACAGTTAAAACGGGGTGTAAAAGAGCCAGTATTTAAAATGGATGAACATCCAAAATATAAGGATCGCGTTAATTCCGATATTTGGTAAAGTCAAAAATTAACTTTAAAAAGCTCCGTTATCGGGGCTTTTTTTGCTAGATAAGGGCTTGAATCCTGATGTGGAAATTCTGCTAGACACTGAAATTTTGACAGCCAATGACTTTCTAGGTTGTATGTCAATATAATGTGCATCGGTCAGAGGCATTAACGAATAATAACAGTGACGTGAATGTGGACTGATTAGACTACTTTTTCTCTTCAAATCTCGAGTTGCATTTGGAATATCTCTCAATGAAAAGCATAACTGTTTTGATGACTGCATTCGCAATCAGCCTTGTAGGTTGTCAAAGTGTGGGCTCAAAAAAGGTCAGCGCTGAAATATCCACACAAATTCGAACTTATACAGCAGCACCTGCTCAAGTGGCGAATAACCGCATTGACTTTAAAAAAGTGAAAAAGCAGGAAAAGCGTCCGATTGTTGCGTTGGTTTTAGGGAGTGGTGGGGCACGTGGTTATGCACACATAGGCGCCATTCAGATACTTGAACAGCAGGGAATACACCCAGATTTTATTGTTGGAACCAGTGCGGGTAGCATTGTGGGTTCAATCTATGCTTCAGGTAAAAGTGCCAATGAGTTAAGAGATATCGCCTTAAATATGAAAGCCAATGATGTTCGAGAAATACGTTTGGACAAAAAAGGGTTTTTTGACGGTAAAAAAGTTGAAGATTATATTAATGAGCAAGTTGATGACGTGCCTTTAGAGTTGCTAAAAACCCCAATGTATGTGGTGGCAACCGAGTTAAAGGATGGCAAAAAAGTCGTGTTCAACTATGGTAATACGGGACAGGCCGTTCGTGCTTCGGTGTCGATTCCGAGCATGTTTATTCCAACGATTATTGAAGACACTGAATATGTCGATGGTGGCTTGGTCAGTCCAGTTCCTGTGGACGTTGCACGCGATTTAGGGGCAGATATTATTATTGCGGTGGATATTTTGGCACGACCAATTCATACCGAAACGTCGAATGTTTGGGGCTTGTTTAACCAAAATATCAATATTATGCAAAATCGTTTAGCTCAAGAAGAGCTCAAGCGAGCAGACATTGTGATTCAACCTGATTTACGTGAAAAAGCACATATATTTGATGTGAAAGGGCGTGAAGCGACGATGCTTGCAGGTGAAGAGGCAACCTTGGAAAAACTTGGAGAGATTTCTCGGGTCTATGCTGAACATCAATATAGCAAGGGACATCATATTCCTTATTTAGCAGCCAAAGACTAGGCTGATACGATTCGCAAATTTAAACGCATCCTGTTCACCTAGCAGGGTGCATTTTTATTTCAGCAAAGCATTTTAATTTTTGCTCTCAGCTTTTCCCATGCTCAATAGTATCCAGTAATCATTAATATATTGGATGTTGATTGGTTTTAGGTCTTAATCACAAGATTTGCCAAATATAAAAATCGTAATGATAAGAAAATATACAGTTAATTATTTGAAATTAATTAATAAAATCATATTAATTGGTTTTACGTAGATTTTAAGAGTATATACCTATATTAGCGTTTTTATTCATGTGCTTACGTTTACCCACACTGTTGAAGTGTTTAGAATATCATCAGGTTATTAATACTTAAAACCAATAAATATTTTAAAGGTGGCTGTAGATGAAAACGCTTGATGTAGGACAAAAAGTAAAGCTTGCGATGATGGAAGATAACGTATTTATTGTCACTCATGTACATGTAGATAATTCTTACACGCTAGAAAGTACCAATGATGGTGGACAAAAAACCAGCTATGACAACGTATCTTTCGAGATGTTAAAAGTCTTAGAAGATTAAGTTTAATGCCGTGCTATGTTGAATCGATGAACAACGCGTTTTAATGAATATGTTTTAAATATAAAACACAGCATAGCTTGGATTAAAAAAAACTGATAGATAGCGCGATAAATACTTGTTTATCGGGTGTATATCGTTATCGATATATATTTTACTGAATGATGGTATGATCACTATAAATAATAATGATGGTTTTTTTGCCGATTTGAACATTTAATTTTGATTAAAATCTATATAATAATCACATTAATCATTGTTATATCACGAGTCTAGAGAAACAAGATGTCCCCATTAGATCAAATTGCGAATGCACTAGACGACCAGTCAGAATTATCGATGTCAGTTTTAATGACTCCTGACATGGCGAATTTTTCGGGTAATGTGCATGGTGGAACGATTCTAAAATTGTTAGACCAAGTCGCGTATGCTTGTGCAAGTCGCTATTCTGGTAGCTACGTGGTGACACTATCAGTCGATAAAGTGAATTTTAAAGAACCAATTCACGTGGGTGAGTTAGTGACTTTCCTTGCAAGTGTGAACCATGTTGGTCGTACTTCAATGGAAATTGGTATACGTGTTGAAGCGCAGAACATTCAAAAACGTACAGTACGTCATACCAATAGTTGCTATTTCACAATGGTCGCCGTTGATGATCAAGGTAAGCCGAAACAAATTCCAGCATTGAATCTAGATAATGACTGGAAACGTTGTCGTTTCGAAGCTGCGGAACAGCGTAAAGTGGCACGTTTACAGGAAAATCATCATCCTTCTTGCAGTATTTATAAAAAGTCGACACAAAGCTAATCACTTTGGTGGCTGAATATTTGAAAAGATCGCTTAGGCGATCTTTTTTGTATTCTGAAATTCGTCTGGAGAGTGCAGTTGGGATTTGAGTTCCGAGTGTGCGACTAAAGTTTATTCTTCGAAGCTCAGTTAAAGATGGTCATTCAGTCCAATACTGTTTAATATAAAACGATACGTAGCGTTTCGTTTTTAAATTATGAGTGAAACTGAAAAAACTTCTCGGCGTAAGCAATGTATCTTACAGGCAGTCACAGATGCTTTAGCGGAAAGTGATTATCGAAGCATGACCATTGAAGATATTGCGGCTCGTGCAGGCGTGGGAAAATCGACGATTTACCGTTGGTGGAAGCATAAGTCCGATCTGGTTTTCGATGCTTTTAAAGCGCACACTGCTTCGGTGTTTGAACTCGATTTATCACAAAGTTTAGAGTTCAATCTAAATCAACAATTGCTCAAACTATCACGGGCTTTAAATCAGCACGTGGGCCGAGCATTGCTCGTGGTTTTGGCGGAGCATCGTGAAGCAGCGGGTGAGTTTTTTAAACAGTATTTGTTACCTCGACGAGAAGCGACACGTGAGCTGATCCAATTGGCCATTCAACGAGACGAAATTCGCGCGGATTATCCTTTCGAACTCATGTTGGACATGTTGTATGGCCCGATTCATTATCAGATCATTTTCTTTAATACCCAGCCAGATGAAGACTATATCAAGCGACTGGTGCAGTTGGCGCTAAACCCGATTTTTACGCAGTCCCAAGCCACGCGTAGCAGCGAGACAATGACCTCATGACTACTCAACATCAGGCATCGCTATGGAACAAGTCTTTCGTTTTTTGTCTGTGTAATAACTTGTTTTTATTTAGCTATTACTTTGCGCTGCTGACCATATTGCCCATTTATATTATGAAAGAATTGGGTGGTTCGATTCAGCAAGCGGGTATGGCTTTAACGCTGTTTTTGGTGTCATCCATTGCGATTCGTCCCTTTTCCGGCATGATCATTGAACGTTTTGGTAAAGCCAATTCTGTACGTATTTCAGGCTTTATCTTTGTCGTTTTTGCGCTGAGTTATTTGTGGATTGACAGCATGTGGTCGTTGTTGGTCATTCGTTTTTTACATGGTTTTTGGTTCAGTATATTAACCACGGTCAATGTTCCCATCGTAAATGATTACATCCCAGATCATCGAAAGGGTGAAGGCATGGGCTACTTTGTCATGTCGACCAACTTAGGCGTGGTGATCGGGCCATTTTTAGCGCTGAGTATGATTCAATTCAGCAGTTTTAGTACCTTATTTGCAGTATTAGCCTTATTGGTTGCAGTGGGCTATATTTTTACGTGGTTAGTTCAAATACAAGAACACGTACAGCATAAGTCAAGTGATCAAGCGAGCCAATCCGCAGCCATCCAATGGCGTGATGTGATAGAAACACGGGTACTTGCCATCAGTTTTGTGGCATTGCTGACCGCATTTGCATATTCGAGTGTGATGAGCTTTATCACCGCTTATGCAGAGTTGAAGCATTTACTCGCTTATACCAGTATCTTTTTTATTGTCTTTGCTGTGTCGATGTTGCTCGTCCGTCCTTGGGTTGGCAAAGTTTATGATCGCAAAGGCCCGAGTGCAGTCATCTATCCATCCTTTATTTGCTTTGCCATTGGTTTGGTGGTTGTGAGTTTTCTCACGAATCAATGGGTGCTTTGGATATCGGCAGTTTTTATGGGCATCGGCTACGGTTCAGTGTTCCCATGCCTGCAAACGGTCGCGATTCAAACGGTAGAAAAAGCCCGAATGGGACATGCAATATCCACCTTTTTTGCCTTGTTTGATATTGGCCTTGCTGTCGGTTCGGTCATTATGGGTGTGCTGATTGCATACTTTGGATTTCAGGCAACCTATTTATTTTGTGCGGTGATGGTACTGTTCACTACGTGGATGTATCGTCTATTCGTGGCAAACCAATTCAAACGCAGTGCTTTAGGAGCTGAATAATGGAATTACGACATCTACGATATTTTGTTGCGGTTGCCGAAGAGCTAAATTTTACCAAGGCTGCGCAGCGAATGTGTACTGTGCAACCTTCTTTAAGTCAGCAAATTAAAGACCTAGAACAGGAAGTTGGGGTGCAATTATTGATGCGAACCAACCGAAAAGTTGAACTGACTGCAGAAGGTCAGGCCTTTTTAAAAGAAGCGCGTTTGAGTTTAGAGCATGCTGAAAAAGCCATGATAGATGCGCGTCAAATTGCGAAGCTCAGTAAAGAACAACTGAATATCGGCTTTGTTCCTGTGGCTGAAATGAAGGTCTTTCCTTATATCATGCCAAATATCCGTGCTCAGTTTCCTGAGTTAAAAATTCATTTTCATAGTTTAATGGATGTCGATCAAATCAGTGCAGTGCGTAAAGGGGAGATTGATATTGCCTTTACCCGTTATGTCGAAGAGAGCCCTGATATAGAATCTGTTCAGATTTTTACTGAGCCTTTGGCGCTGATTGTACCGAAAAATTCGCCTGTTGCAGAACAGCGGCATATCAGCATTAAAAACATGAATAATCAGGATTTTATTATTAGTGATGAACATTCATCACCTGAGCTATACCGAATTATTCAAGATTTCTTTAAGCAAAATAAACTAAATGTGAACTTGGTACAGCACTCGACCAATATTTTATTAAATGTCAATTTGGTCGGTATGGGCGTGGGATGGAGTTTGGTGCCGTCTTATGTCATTCCATTGCTCGGTGATAAAATATTGGTTAAAAGTACAGTTGAACCCTTGCCGACCATTGGTCTGTATGCGAGCTATCGAAAAGATCGTAAAAATGATGCGATCGAGTTGATTTTAAAAGTCTTAAAAGAGCAGTTCTATATGGGCTTTTTCTAAGCCTTTAAATATTGCCCTAAGATTTAAATAAAAAAATCCTGAATTAAGCGCTTCGGGATTTTTTTAGTTATCGTATTTTTAATCATAGATTAAATGAAGAATGGAGCTTGTTCAGCTCATTCATTTAAACCATTTTTGTAAATAGGGTTTCATCACACGGTAGGCAATCAAACCGATAATAATAATCAGATAGAGTGGCCAAATCGTAATGAGAATAACCAGCAGGCTCAACACAAATTGCCAACCTTTTTGAATACCGTACCACGCTCTTTGCCAGAAACTATCGCCATTTAACTGCGCAACAGCATCAAGGTTAATATCGATATGTTCACGGACAGTGGCAGGTTGAGTAAATCCAATCACAATCGTGCTATAGCGGACACGATCTTGAACTTCTAAGCGGGTCAGACGTGAGATTTCATTGATCTGTGCTGCTGCAACATGGTCGGGCACGACCTGTGTTTGCGACATTTTTTCTTCGAGTAATTTTAGCTCATAGCGTTTTGCCGAATATTGCTGACGGTTCAAAAAATGCATTAGTGGCAAAAGTTGATTAACGAAATGTGCAGCTTTTTCACTTGGCACACGAATGATCATTTCCGCTTGCGGATTTACTTTTTCAAAGATTTTAATTTTGCCGTCAGCAATCGGGTAGGATTGACTCTCTTGCACCACAAAGTCGATATTTTTCTGTTCAATAAAGCCGCCTAAACTTAGCGTTAGTTTTTCAATTTCTAAGGCCGTTTTAACCACATCTTTCGACTCAAAACTGACATTGGCTTCTCGTACCATTTTACGTGAGGCTTCAGCTGGGTTGACCTGCTCATTTAAAATAGTTTCAGGTTTTTGTGTTGTTGCAGGCGTGGTAGACGGCTCATTGGAAGTGCTTTCCGCTGCTTGATCTTGCTGTGTACTGACTTGAGCAGGTTGTGCATCTGCGCTGGCTTCAGTTGCCATTTCTTCGGTTTTCTTGGAACAGCCTGAAATTAAAATCACCGTAAACATGGCAATTAAATATTTATTTTTCATCGATGTAGAGCTCAATTGTTTGATTATCAGAAAGTCGGAGTAAATACTTTTTGCTTTAAATATAAATTCAAATTTAGCGTAATTATTAGTCGGGCGTATTGTATCGGAAAGTGTTTAAAGCACGGATGAACGCAACATAATTCTACATAAAGCCGCGTATAGTAATAGACAGAACAACAAGGATGAAAATAAGGATATCTACAATGAACCCAGCAATGAAACTCTACAGCAATCCACGCTCACGCAGTAATACTATTCTGCCTTTATTGAAAGAATTAGACATCGAGTCAGAAGTTGAGATTATTGAAGTGCCATATGAAGAGATGCACCAAGCGGCATATCTCAAGATTAATCCCATGGGCAAAGTTCCCTGCTTGGTCGATGGTATTGCCGTGATTAGTGAGACCGCCGCCATCTTTAGTTATTTAGCTGATACATTCAGTGACAAAGGTTTGGCACCCGCCTTGGATGATCCCAAACGTGGTGAATATTTGAAATGGATGTTTTTCTGTCATGGTCCGCTGACTGAATATATGGATATGAAAAATGTCGGCATTAGCACAGAGTTGATGGATGAGAAACGTGGCAGTTTGAGTTTTGGTAATGAAAAAATACTTTTAGATTTTATTAAAACAGGGCTTGCACAGGCTCAACCATATCTGTTGGGGGATAAAATTAGCGCAGCAGATTTGTATTTAGCTTATTGGATGGTGTATGCAATTTCATTCAAAATATTGCCATATTTGGATGAATTTAAACCTTTTATTCAGCTGATTCAGCAACGTGAATCGGTAAAAGATGTGCATTGGTTTCAGTCGGTTTAACTTGGATGCTTATTTGATTGTTGGCTGAACGTGTTGTTACGATATGTCTAATCATATAGCTCTTTCTTTGAGAACTACAAAGAAAGAGTTTTAAATATCAATCACTAAGATGGTAAAGCGATTTTAATTATTGCCATAAATAATGTATGGCATATATTGCGCTAAATTAAATAGACTCAATCGTTGTTGGTTCTATTTAAAAAATCATGGGCTTCATCATCAGATAGAGGTGGGCCTAAATCTCTTTCAAGTTTGGCATATATTTCGAGTAGTCTTTTTTGTTGTGGATCCATATCTAAGGCACGATGCTGCTGATATGTTAATTGATCATTAATCCAATAATAATGCTGAACCGCAGCCCCTGCGAAACTGGTTTTCAAATGGAGTTTGTAATAACCAGAAAATTTATGTTTCTTGGTATCTAGACAGAGATACGCGAAGGTAGACCAACCACTTTCGGGAAATTTAAGGCGAGCTCGGCAGGGCTTCTTTTCTAGTGTAAATGTGGGTGAATAGACTTGGCCTTTTAGAATGATATTTTTATCTTGACCAAAATATTGAGTTTGTAATGCAAATAAAGCAAGAATCACTGTGGTGAGAAAAAAGCTGGCAATGACTGCATAAAAAAATGAAATGTATAAATGGAAGGACAAAAAATTAGATTCTTCGTTTTTGTTCACATCTTTTTCTAAGCGTAATAAATAGCAATTCAAAGAAATAAGAAAACAGAGGCAAAAAACGAAAATAGGTAACCAACTATTGGCATGAAAATGATGTATCTCTACGAAAATGAGTGAACAGATAAAAATAAAACCTAACAAACTATAAATGAATAATTTCTGAAATCTTTTTTGCATTTTGCGAAGCTTATAATTATGTATTGAACGATTATAGCATCTGATGTTTATAGTGATTATAGAAAAAAATCACCATGCTTTATGCATGGTGATTTTTAATTCTTGCAGATCTATTTCGATTATTAAGCATGCAATTTTGCAAACAATTGTTGGCTCACGCTGTCTAAAGTTTGTGGAATTGCAATCGCTGCAACAAAACGGTCTGGGCGAAGAATCGTAACAGATTCAGTGGTTTTACCAAACCAACCACGAATATCGGTACCAATATCACCAATCGTAATCACATTGTCGTACTTGGTGCGATTTTCATTGCTAAGCTGAACAGCAGGCAATACTTGGATAAATTTAACGCCCAATTTTTGCCATTTTTTCATGGTCGCATCTGACAGACCCCATTTCGGATCAACGCCCCAAGCAATGATTGCAAAGTCGTTACCGATGACTTCATCAAGTAGGACTTTTTCACCAGATTCAAGTTGAACATGTGGTTGAATGAACATTTTACCCACAGGTGAGTCTTTAACGCCGTTATTGATCAACGCACCGTCGTTGTACTTCGGCATCGGCTTGAAGCGCATTTCCAATAGATATTGTTTGATCGGTTTGATGTAATTGAGTGCATAGGCGATACCATCACGCACGAAACCTTGCCATTTTTTTGGTGGCGCAAGGACATGACCCGCCATTACAGAAAGATCAATCATCGCTTTGGCATGATCTTTACGTTCAACTTGGTATGTATCTAAAAGCGCTGGGCCAGCTTTGCCTTGTACAACCATTGCAACTTTCCACGCAAGGTTGAATGCATCACGCATACCACTGTTATACCCTTGACCTTGCCATACTGGCATGATGTGCGCAGCATCACCTGCAAGTAAAATACGGTCTACACGGAATTTATCTGCAATACGGGCATTGTGGGTATAAACGCGCTGACGAATCACTTCAATACCATCGGTCGTTGGAAGTACTTTCGACAATAGTTTGGCAATGTTTTCAGGTTTACTTAATTCTTCTTGAGTTTCACCAGGCATCACCATAAATTCGAAACGACGAATACCGTGTGGAAGAGCAGCAGATACATAAGGACGCACAGGGTCACAGCATAGGTAAATGTGTGGCGTTGCAAGTGGGTCATTATTGATGTCGATCACGATCCATTGGTTCGGTGCAGTTTTACCATCGAAGCCGATGTTGAGTGTACGACGTACCACTGAGTTACCACCATCACAAGCAATCAAATACTGCGCTTGAATTTTTTCAGCTTCACCGTCTTTATTTTGAATATTGAGCGTTACACCATTGGCATCTTGGCTAAAATCAGACAATTGACGAGAGAATAAAACATTTGTGGTTTCGTACTGTTTTAAACCTTGTAGCAGTACATTATCGACTTGCGGTTGAATAAAGGCATTACGACGTGAGAAACCAAATTCACGAGTGAGCGGTTGAATGTCTGCGAAACAACGGCCTTTAGGGGTTAAGAAACGCATCGCGTGGTTCGGTGTCGTATGCGGTAACACTTGATCCACTAAACCTAATGATTGGATGGTACGTAATGATTCATCATCAATACCAATCGCACGTGGGTAGTCAATCAGGCTGTCCAGTTGTTCAATCACAGTGACATTGACGCCTTGCTTACTTAAGTAGTTTGCAATGGTTAAGCCGACAGGACCTGCGCCCAGAATGGCAACTTCCGTTGTGTAATTTGCTTTATTGCTCATGCGTAAACATCCAATCACTTCACATATGCCACTATTAAGTTCTAAACAGAGACTTTCAACAAGCTAGGCATAAGTCGAAACGATGAATCGAATTGTCGTGTTTTTTGCAGGGTTTTATTTTAAGTGAATGATATATATTTATTTATATGAAAATCATCAATCATTTTGAATGATTTATCGATCATTAAAATCTATCAATCAGTGGCTTTGAGCATAAAAAAGCCGAACCATTTTTCAATGATCCGGCGACTTTAATTCATTTAGCACAACATTTTATTAGTGAGGGATAAATGTTGAGCAGCAGACTAAATGAATTTAGCGTGTGGAGTACGCTATCCGTCTATTACTGAGCAGGTTGAGCTGGTGCAGAACCTTCAGCATTTGCTTCTGAAGCAGGTTGAGCGGCAGTACCTTCAGCAGCAGTTGTTTCAGTCGCTGGCTGTTCTTGAGTGCTAACCACTACTTTTTCTTGTTCAGGTGCTTCTTGTTTATCTTTGCTCGCAGCAAAACTTGTTGCAGCTGCAGCAGCTAGAGTAGAAGCAAGTAAAATTTGAGTTAATTTCATTTTGAGCATCCTTATATATTTTAGTAAGTCCTGAAAAGATCATCACGTCCATCAGGAGAGAACTCATGCTAAATCGAGAAAACCGAGTGATCAATGCGAGCAACAAAGTGAAACAGACTGGTTAACTGGATGAATACATAACCGTCCATCCTGTGTTTTAAATGTAAAAAAATATCGGAATCTTCATTTAACTTTGCAAGAAAAAATGACCAAATCGACTTCATGATTCATTCATTGTTTACATGATGATTACATCGATGTCGTAAATAAGCAGAATCCAGAAATTTCGATAAAATCCAAATGTAAGGATTCTTTTCGATATGACCATTTTTTTTAAATATAAGAGTTAACTTTGCCTATAAAGTGTGACCAGATATGTAATGCATTCATGCAAATGGAATAAACAGGCTGTTTAACAGCCAGATCATCATTCAATGCCTCGGATACTAGGCTGATCTATGCTTTAGGAAAATGAAGACAGAGAAATGAAGACTAGGCTTGCAGCATTTTTTTGAAATCATTATGGTAAAGGCCATTAATCATTGGCTATTTATTTGAGTGACTCACTTTTGAAATTAGTTTCTACCCACGGTGCGATTCCTGTTCATATTATTTCTGGCTTTTTAGGTGCGGGTAAAACCACAGTTTTACAGCAGTTATTGAAGCAAAAGCCAGCGGGCGAAACTTGGGCCGTACTGATGAACGAGTTTGGGCAAATCGGGGTCGATCAACAGATGTTGCCGCAAGATCAGGGCTTTGCGGTCAAGGAATTATTGGGTGGATGTCTATGTTGTAGTAGCCAACTGCCGATGCAAATTGCGTTGTCACGATTATTGTCAGAGGTGAAACCCGACCGACTGTTTATTGAGCCGACAGGTTTAGGGCATCCGGGACAACTATTGGAGCAATTGACCGAGCCACATTGGCATCCACATTTAGCCATGCGGGCATTGGTGACCGTGGTTGATGGCTCACGCTTACATGATCAAGAGTGGACTTCGCAAAATCTGTATGCCGATCAACTCAAAGTGGCACAAATCGTGGTGGTGTCTCATGTCGATTGCATGAGTGAGGCCGATCAAGCTGGTTTGGAACGACTCAAACAAGCATATTTACCGTATCAGCAGCAATGGATCAATGTTGTCAAAGGTGATTTAAAACTGACAAATATTGATCTCGCCTATGTGGGAAGTCCGCGTAAAATTCAGCCTTTATTGGCGATACAAAAGCAAACGTTGGTCGATGTACCCACAGAAATTAAACAGTTGCCTTATCATTATGTTGAATCCGCTCAGGGCTATAGTGTCGCAGGTTGGAAACTCCCAAAACGATGGACCTTCGACTTTTTTGAGCTGTTAGATTTACTCTGTGAGCAGCAAGATTGGCTACGGATCAAAGGTATTTTTCAGACAGACCAAGGGTGGAAAACCTTTAACTTTAATCCCGATCAGTTTAATTATCAGTCGAGCGAGGAAAGTATCGATAATCGTGTCGAAATTATTTACCAAACTGAACGTGAATGGCTCGAATTTGAAGATCGCTTAATGCAGTGTCGTATCGATGCCGATAAAGCTGAGAAATAAGTAAATCAGCGCAGCAAAAGCTTGCTAAATCTTATATGCTAGGCGCCAAATTTGAGGACTTTACTATGGCGCTAAAAGCTACAATTTATAAAGCAGATTTGAACATTGCCAATATGGATGTACACCAATATGGTGATTATCAATTGACGATGGCTTTGCATCCTTCTGAAACGATTGAACGTTTGATGGTACGTGTCTTGGCATATGCACGCTATGCAGATGAAGCCTTAGAATTTACCAAAGATCTTTTCGAAACAGACGAACCAGCGCTGTGGGAAAAAGATTTAACAGGTCAATTGGTGAAATGGATTGAAGTCGGTTGCCCTGACGAAGATAAAGTCAAAAAAGCCAGCGCACGTTGCCCACACGTTGCTGTGATTACCTATGGTTCTTCAGTAGACGAATGGTATAAACGCAACAGCAAACTGAAAACCCTGAAGAATGTTGAAATTTGGCAATTATCTGAAGCGAGTACAGTTGCCATTCAAGAGTTATGCGAACGGACCATGTCTTTACAATTAAACGTAATGGACGGCGAATGGACTTTGATAGGTGATAAAGCTCAAGCGGTGATTGAATGGACACAATTGCAATAAGCATTTGATGTGATTTAACTCATCACGATGGATGTGAGTTTAGGCTTGCATCCTTGTTGCTATAACTATTTTTCAGCTAATACAATTCTGTTAATTTAACTGTCGATTTAAAACTCAGTTGACCTAAAACCAAAATAAAAATTTAATTCGGGAAAATTTCTAGCCCCCCATTTATGTAATGCTCATGGATGAATCCTCTTTATTATCTTTGTAAATAGCGTTGTTCTTACGCATAAACTCCTTCATTCAATGAACGTTCAAAGTGTTCAAGCGTTTTGATTTTTTAGTTTCGTTTTGCTCAACACATCTTGGTGATAAAGGAATACTCCTATATTTCACGGCATTTGACCTTTGCCATGTAAATGTTTTTTGCATGCTGATCTAAATATTTGAGTTCTCAACTTTGAGTCGGTCTGTTCTAGCGCATTCAAGGGCATCATGTTCAGACTGATTCTGTTTATAATAGGGCTTTATTTAGATTGCGGCATTTGAGGTTGAGAGCATGAGCACGGAATTAGAAATTATTGACTTAGTGGTAGGCGAAGGTAAAGAAGCGGTTAAAGGCGCTTTGATTACAACGCACTATACAGGTTGGTTAGAAGACGGTACAAAATTTGATTCATCACTGGATCGTGGTAATTATTTTGAAACAGTGATTGGTACAGGCCGTGTAATTAAAGGATGGGATCAGGGCATCATGGGGATGAAAGTCGGTGGTAAACGTAAGTTAATCGTGCCATCACATTTGGCTTATGGTGAACGTAAAATGGGTAATGTAATTCCTGCCAATTCAAATCTTATTTTTGAGATTGAATTGTATGATGTAAAAACTCGCGATTAATACAGCGACTGTTTTAGATCATTGACATGGAAGTTATTGATCAATTTGATAAAATAGTAGTTGTTATTTTTGTCTTTTACCGTAGATTAGAATAATTGCTCGAGTATAAACGCAGGAATCAAAGCCGTTGTCTTTACAGTTGCCTTGCACCAGATTGTTCTGGGTTCTTACCTTTATTATTTTTACATTGGCATTCACTGTATCGACTGCTCAAGCACAGTATGAAACTGCTCCTAAATCATTTTATTTAAAACATCAAAACGAAGTTAACCAAATCTACTTCACGGAAGACACCAGTAGCCTCTTACAAGGCAAATGGTTGTTTTATCCAAATCAATTTTTAACTTCTCCGAGTTCGGTTCTAGTCGGTCAAACGGTCTATCTGCCTGCATCATTTAAAGACATCACAGGGGACAGTAAAGGTTTTGGGACATACACTGGGCATTTCCAAATTCCCAAACAATTTATTGGCCGACGTATCGCGGTATTGATTCCAAATCAGTACGGTGCATATCGGGTATTTTTAAATGGTGATGTGATCGTTCGTTTGGGTGAAGTTGGGCGAACTGAAGCAGAACAAAAAACAGAAAATGCACCACGAATTGCCTATTTTGTGGCACAAGATGAATATTTCACTTTAACCATTCAGGCTTCAAGTTTTAACAGTATGCATGGCGGGTTTGAAAACCCAATGCGTATTGGTATCGCCAAGACAGTAAACCGCCAATTCCAACAACAAATGATGAGTATTGGAATGGTGTCTGGCGCCGTCTTGGGTGTGGGATTATTTACGATCCTATTTTCAGTCTTTCGAGGTTTACGCGGTCGCAATAGCCGAAGTAACTTGGTGTTTGGCTTATTTATTGTTTTTTTAGCACTCCATAATTTATTTTCAGCACCTTATGCCTATACAACTTTTACCGATATTAATTGGTTGTGGGGTACGCGATTAGAATACTTATTTACCTATTTGGCGTCGATTTTCTTTTTAAGTTATATCCACTTGCTCAGTCGTCGCTATTTATTTACCTTAAATTATCAGATCGCGATGTTGCTATTGTCTTTGAATATTTCAGTGACTTTTGTTTCGACGCCTGAAATTTTTCAGCCTTTGGCAACCTACAGCTTTGCCTATGTGATCGTTGTTTTGAGTAATTTTGCGTATGGTTTTTACGTAACACTGAAAAAGAAAGAACCGTATTCAAAATTAAATTTAATCGCGGTTATTTTCCTGTGCATTACTTTTTTAAACGACTTTTTGCTGATGATGAATTTGATTGATTCCGTCAATTTATCGTTCATTTCAACCAGTTTGTATGCCTTGTTGATCATGTTTCAGCAATCGCATCATTATGCACAGCAGTCGATGCATACCGAGCAGTTAAATAATAGTCTGCTTGAGCTAAACAGTTCACTCGATCAGAAAGTTAAAGAACGCACCTTACAGCTCCATGAGCTGAATAAAAAATTAGAGCTACAAATTCGTATTGATGCCTTAACGGGGGCATTCAACCGTCGTGCTTTGAATGCCGAAATTCAACGTTTATATTCAGAAGTCCGTTTTCATAGTCATCGAACATTGGTCTTTGCCATGTTAGATGTCGATTATTTTAAAAATTATAATGACCACTATGGACATCTCAAAGGCGATGAGGTGTTACAGCAGATCGTGAAAACCATGCAAAATACCCTGCCAAGTTCAGCCTATGTGGCTCGCTATGGGGGAGAAGAGTTTGCCATATTGATGCATGATGTTCCGTATGCGATTGCCCAAGAACAATTGCAATTGGTACTCGAAGCCATGCGTAATGAACAACTTGAACATGTTAATCGGGGGGATGACAAAAATTACGTCACACTGAGTTTGGGCATGGCATGGATGGATAAACAGAATGACTTCAACAGTATCGAAGCCTTAATGAAGCATGCAGACCATTATTTATATATGGCTAAACAGGCAGGACGCGATCAACTTAAGCCTTGATACACAGTTGTAAACGGTTAAAACTTTGCGGTGCTATTGTTAGTAACATTACCAATACTCATTTAAATTCATCTCTCAAATTCATGCTGTTTGAAAATCTATCCCTCTATAAACGTTATTATCTCTCTACTAACAGAGCTGTTTAACCAATTTGAGCGGAACATCAGCAGGTTCAAAATCCTGATGTGCGACAAAGCCATATTTTTGGTAAAAGGCGAGTGCTGTATGGGTACTTTCTAGACTGATCTCGGTAATATTCTTTTTCCTGACACAGTGCATCATGTTTAACAATAACGCCTTACCAATGCCTTGGTACTGACGTTCTGGGCAGATATAGTTCAGTAAAATTTGTCCTTGATCACTGACTAAAATAAAGCCGACCACTCGATTGTCACTGACGTAGACCCAACTGTCGTTGTAAAGCATCCACATTAAGATATTTGATTGATTTGCCTCCTCAAGCCAAGTTTGAATCACACTTTCATTACGTTGATGGTCCTGGATACATGAACGAATGCTGTTGTGAATCACGTGAATAATTTCGGGTATATCCTGAATTTGTGCTTCGCGTATCATAATTTTTTCTTTTTATAGAAAACTCCAACAGCCTGTCATTTCAGAAGATATCGCCTTGTGCTTAAAGAGGCTTCTTGTTGCGTTTTATTTTTTTTTGCAGCCATTGCGCCGTTGGGTTGTGTTTTTATTTCAAAATTGTTGCAAAATTTACAAATGTATATTTATAAATTAATCGTTAAATACGGATAAATAACCACATAAATGCATCTAACTATACTGTTTTAAAAGTAATAATAGATTTTTTAGAAATGTATACATACTCAATGATTTCAGCAGGTGTAATAGTTTGAAATAAATTAGCAAAGAAAATAGGCAGGATTTCAGCTTTAAAATAATTTTGTATGAATTTTAAACGTTATTGTGCGTTATATTAGTCCATAAAAATATTCGGTGATTAATGATGTGTATGCGCGTCATCGGCAGTAGGTTGTTATTATGGTTAATTTTCTCATTGTGATGTGTATTCTGATTGCGTTGTCTGCAGCAGGAATCGTGGTCAAAAAAATAATAAAAACAGAAAAATATCGTCAAAAATATACGCGTTACCAAGCACCAAAAAAATCGAAAAGTATCTCTTTAGCATCGAATGATGATGCTATTCGTGACGTCGATCAAGTCATTGAAGTAGATGAATATGAACAGCAACTTTTTGATGATATTGCGGAAATTTTCTTTCAACAACAATACAAATTAGATTCGCTACAGGCAGCCGAACAGTTACAAGAAGTTTTTTTACGTCGCATGCCAGTCAATTGTAAAACTCAAATTCGCCAATTAGATCTGAATGAATGGTCGATTTATTGGAGTTTTTACAATCAATCGCTCGAGTATTATTTAGGCCGATACGGTGAGTTTTATACACATGTCGACCGTTTTGGCGAAGAACATAAAATTGAATATCGCTATCAAGACTCCGCAAGTTGAAGCAAAATGCGATCTTGGACTAAATCGAGATAACTCAAATCATCGGTTATTCGAGCCATTAAAATCGCGCCTTCATAATCCGCCAAGCTGACTTTGGCAAGTTGAGCGGCATGTTCGATGGTCATGCATCGCTGAAAAAACACTTCAAAGGCCAGTTGCCACTCCTGAAAGATGGACTGTAATTTTGCAAAAATCTCGGTAGGCAAATGTTGACGTTCCATACTTAATATCCCGACTAAACAACCTAATCCACCTTGGCTAAAAAACTGGATGGCCAGTTGATGGATGTGCGGGTAAGTCTGTTGAGGTGATGCAGTGGATTGCTGTAATTGCTGAAAAATACTGTGCTTTAACTTCACGTGTGTCAGGTTTAAAATTTCCATCAGCAAAGCGTCTTTATTCGGATAGTCATAATAAAACGCAGCTTTTGAGAGTCCACAGGCTTCAGCCAATTTCCCCATGCTACAGCCCATATAACCATAGCGTTTAAAGGCGTGTGCTGACTGTAGTAATAGATGTTCAGAGGTGTTTTTCCGTGGACGCATGTATCTCTCTATCCGAATAAATCAATGTGCTATGTATGAAGTAAATTGGTCTAGGCGACTAATAGCTCGTTAAACCTTCCAATCACTTCCTGCCATAAGAGTTCAGCACCTTTGCGGAAATATCCCATATGACCAATCTGTTTTAGACCATAATCTTGCGCTTCAATATTGATATAGTGCATTGATGCTTGCGCATAATGCTGCATAAAAGCATGTCGTGAATTGGGTAATGCCCAGTCATCATCGAGCGCAGCGACCGCATAAATCGGCGTTTGAACTGCAGCATATTGTTGAGATAACTCACTCAGCTCAGGGTCGGCAAAGAAATAGGTTGGGTTTTTACACCAACGGCGCCATTGTTTATAGACATCGACAGGAAGGTCAGCGCCCATATTGAGTTTGCTCCAAGGCAAATACCCTTTGATGGCAACCATCGGCGGAAAAACGATATTCCACATTACATGAACCTTCATTTTTTCTTTAAAGGGCATATAGCCATGCCAACCTGCGCCAGTGCCAAAACAATACATGGCACGTATCTGATCGTGATTTGAGGTAAGTCCTAGTGCTTGGCCGCCATAGGAATGTCCCACTAGAAAAGTTTCCTGACTGTGTTGTTGCATATAAGCTATGGCACCAGAAAGGTCATAACGTCCCCAGTCGAGGTAGGACATCTTAAAGCCTTTAAGTTTTGACGGTGCAGAACGTCCTATACCACGATAATCAAAAGTCAGTACTTGATAACCGAGTCCTGCGGCATACTCGGCAAAACGACGGTAAAATTGTTGAGGTACACCTGTCGCACTTGAAATAATAATATTGGCCTTAGCGGCAGTATTAGGCCGATATTCAACGCCAGAAAGCGTATAACCATCGGTTGCAGGGAAACTCACGGGTGTAATATGTATTTCTTGCGCTGCTGGTTCTAAATCCGTTGACATAATTTTTCTCTTGATAGGCAGGACGTAAAGGGTTTACTCAGTTTAAATAAAGGGTTATTTGCCCTGAAAATTGGCTGCGCGACGTTGTAGCATGGCCATCACACCTTCTTGTACATCTTGTGTTTTTAGTAGTGGTTGTAAGTGCTGATCCAATTGAGCAAATGCAGCATCGGCTCCCAAATGCACCCCTTGCTGTGCTGCTGCGAGTGTTGCCTGAACCGCCAGTGGTGCGGCCTGTGCAATTTGTTCTGCAAGTTCTATTGCACGAGATAAGGGCGCTTGGTCGGTGATTTCAGTCACCAAGTTCATGTCATATGCCATTTGTGCATTGAAACGTTCACCCGTGAGTAAATAGCGCATGGCTTTATTCCAACCTGCTGCTTGCACAAAGCGAACTGTTGCACCACCAAAAGGAAGAATGCCACGTTGCACTTCCATTTGAGCGAACTCTGTCTGACGCTGTGCGATCACGACATCGGCATTCAGCATGAGTTCAATACCCGCTGTAAAACAGAACCCTTGTACCGCGACCACAACTGGTTTTTTCCGTTGTCGTGAGTTGGTGCCCCACGGATTAATTTGCTGATCAGGAAAATTAAACAGTCCACTGCCGAGTTTGGGTTGTAGTTCGACCAGATCTAGACCTGCAGTAAAATGATCACCATGAGCAAAAATCACCGCACAACGTAAATTTGGATCATCTTCATATTCAGTGAGCGCCAATGAAAGGTCATGAATTAAATGACTGTCAAACGCATTTCGTTTATCTGCACGGTCCAAACCGATCAAATAAAGATGACCACGGATTTCTCGACTTACACGACCTTGTTGTTCTGACATTTTAATGATTCCTTCTGATTATTCTTTAGGCATAGCTAAGTTTTTAAACGATTGTTAGAAAACTGTCAAAACTGATGCGTTCAAAACATCAAAATCATCGTCTGGTGGATGAGTGGTTTGATTTAAAATTTACAGAGTTGATATGAAATAGTGTGGGATATAGCTTGCCTTTGGGCTGATTTTTTCCATAATAGCTGCAGCTTTTTTAAGGCCCAATCAACCATGTCGAACTTAGAAATATTTGCAGTTATTATTAGTTTAATCGGGGTGAGTTTAACCATTAAGCGAAATATGTGGTGTTGGTGGTTTAACTTTGCAGCTTTTTTGCTGTATGCCTACCTGTTTTATACCTACAAACTTTATGGCGAAACCATTTTGCAGTTTTTCTTTGTAGTGGTGAACTTCTACGGTTTTTATCATTGGTTGAAGGGCAAACAACAAGATCATGACATCCGTATTGAACCGATTGCGACCAAACTCGTGATCTTTCAAATGCTCTTAGCAGCGGTGGGCGGTTTGATTTTTGGTTTAAGTTTGCACTATTTTACCGATGCAGCCGTGCCAATTTTGGATGCACAATTGGCCGCGTTTAGCTTACTCGCAACGTATTGGACCAGCCGGAAACATATTGCTACTTGGGTGCTTTGGGTATTTGTCGATATAATCTATGTGGGTATGTTTATATACAAAGACCTGTATCTCACTGCGGCGTTGTATGCTGGTTTTGTGGGCTTGGCGGCATTTGGTTGGTGGCAATGGACACAAGTCAAAAATAAACAGCAGCAACAGGCGATGAAAGCTTTATCCATTTAGCCCACAGATGTTTTTTTCATTCCCAATTTGACAATTTATAAAAATATATTTACTTTGTAACCATAAAGGGCACTTCTCATCGGGCTTCACCCCGATGAGAAGTGCCTTTTTTATGCCTTAAGAAATGTGGCTGTGTTCATTTGAGTCTAAGACATGTCATAAAATCCTCTGTGAATTTATAAGCAAAATTGGGTGTCTGCGAAGCTTGATTTTAATAGCCGATGATCCGATCCCGATGAATAAGTAAAGAGCGTGCAGAGTCATGATTATCGACTTTCAACTTGAGCAGCAACTGCGTTTTGACCGACAAGCTACGGTTCTACTGCAGCAAAAGGCGAGCTTTTTTCAGTTTGAGCAAATAGCAGATGTGTATAACGCTGAATGGCTCAAGGCATTTCCACAAGGGACGCAATGTAGCATCAGCGGTTTGGATGATGGTGCAGATGAATACGGCATCCAAATCAGTTATAAACACCAAAGCGTCTTGATCGATTATTCACAAGTAATCAAATTGGTACACCGTGATCGGGATGGTGTAGTGCATAGCATGCTGTTAAATTAACAACTTAAATTAAAATGAAATTTTTAAAATCAGCTCTTTAAAGATTCGTTTTAAAAAAGAAAAAAATAAGCGTAAGAAGAAATGAAAAGATATGGAACGTTATTAAAGCAATGATGCAACTTGACCCAAAAGATTCAACATTTAAAATTTTTAATCAGCTATGTTTCAAACTTTTTCATGATTATGGCTCGCACTGCACGTCTTTTGAACCCAGCGCTTTGATACATGCAAAATCAATGCAACAGCTTCCTGAACAAGCCAGCTTTGATATTGTAAGGCTCGACTTCGGTCATTGGCACGCAAAGTTGTCCTATGCAGGGATGTATTTAAAAATCGATGCGGGCTGGGAATTTCAGCTCGAGTTTAAAGATCAGCATGGGCAAATCTTTCAAAAAAGCCTTTAAGTCAAAGCCCGATTGACTTGAAGTATGGCAATTCTGTTTTTCTAGCTTGGTTTCAGGTCAATGACAGCCACAGCGCTTTCCGATTTAATCCAAAGCACAGTTTTAGCAACTGTAGACTGGGCGAAATAAAACAATAAAACCAATATTGACCTGAAGGATTACGAGAATGGCACATCAATTTACCGTCAATGCCACAATTCATGGCGTTTCACTTGAAGATTTTAAACGACTAGCCGCAGATATCAGCTTGCATGAAGCGGTGTGCAAACGCATACCGGGTGAAAATCTAGAAATTTTAGAATCAAAAAAAACAGGTGATATGTATACCTTAAAACGTGCCTATAACTTGGATGTAAATATTCCAGATATTGCCAAGAAGTTTTTAAAAGATGCGTTTCGTCTGAAACGTACGGATATTAGTAATTTGGCGGCATTAACCTCTGACGTCAAACTAGATCCGAACCTACCGCTCGAAGCCAGTTGTAAACGAAGTGTCAGTGGTGATGCAACACAAGTGAGTTTCAATTTGGACTGGACGGTGAAAGTCAAAGTTCCACTGATTGGTGGATTACTTGAAAAACATGCAGAAGGTGAAATTCGTCGTTTTAGTCAGCTTGAGATTGAAATTGTAGAAGATGAATTACGTAAAAATTTAAAAGCCTGAATTGATTTGAAAGTGATTTAAAAAAAGCGGTCATTGACCGCTTTTTTTAGTGACTGATGTTACGCACGTAAAAGTAATTTCACAATTTTTAAATGATATTTAAGTCTATTCGACGGGGTCTTACATCTATGGATTGAATAAAGGGATTAGCCTTCGGCTGGAGGTACTTTTGTTTAGGCAAAAGTACCCAAAACCATTGTCATCCGCAAAACTCGTTCACTAGCGTCAAATTTTTCAAAGTATTGCAAAAACAATTTTGATTAAAAGTAGTCCTGTCTCAAACACTTGCGGATGACCTTAGCGCGTATCGTTCATTTATTTGAATCAAATTGCGCTGCTGATGTTACTTCGTAACATCAGTTAGCGAGATGTTTTTTCAAAACGTTGACGATAGAGCATCGCAGTAAAGAAGGTCACCAAACAGACAGTCCATATATAATACATGGCGCCAATGTTGCTGTATAAACTCAACCATTGAACCAATGGCAAGGTGATACCACCCGCGATGGCATAAGCCAAATTGTATGAAAATGAAATGCCCGAGAAACGAATCTGTGCAGGGAACATTTTCACCATACTATAAGACACCATGCCGACCGTACCTGATGCCAAACCGAGCAGCATATAGAGCGTAAACACGGTCGATGCTGCCACATGGCCCAAGCTGTTATAGAACACGCCCGCGATTATCGCGACAAGGAGGGAACCGAACAGCATCACTTTGCCCGCACCGAAGCGATCTGCCAAAAGACCTGCCAAGATACAACCGACCATTTGCATCACAATAGCGGCACTTTGCATTTTAAAGGCATCTGCACGTTCAAAACCAAAGGTGCTCGTGAGTAGATTTGGCATCGCTAAAATCAATACAACAACGCAGCCAGTTAAGAACCATGTAAACAGCATACCAATCACAACGCCTGTTTTGTGCTGTTGCAGCACTTGTTTCACAGGAAGCTCTTTAGCCAATTGTTTCTTTTCTTGCATGGCTTTAAATACAGGCGTTTCTTTTAAATAACTGCGGAGATAGAGCGCAACAAAACCAAAGATTCCGCCTAGAATGAATGGAATCCGCCATGCCCAGTCATGGATTTCTGACTCTGTAAATTGTAATGAAATAAACAAAGACATCAGTGCGCCCAATAGGATACCTAAAGATAAGCCAGCAGTGAGTAAGCCATTGGCGATCCCAATTTTTTGCTCAGGCACATGCTCTGAAACAAAAGTCCATGCCGCTGGGATTTCACCACCAATCGCGATGCCTTGAATCACACGCATCAGTAGGAGCAAAAGTGGTGCTGCATAGCCAATACTTTCAAAAGTTGGCATTACACCAATCATCAGCGTAGGCAAAGCCATGAGTAAAATAGACAAACTAAATAAACGCTTACGACCAATCAAATCGCCAAAATGCGCCATTACGACACCACCCAATGGGCGGAAAAAATATCCTGCTGCAAAAATACCGTAGGTATTCAACATCGCCCAAAATGGACTGAGGCCAGTGGGGAAAAACAGTTCCGAAATAATTTTGGCGTAAAACACATAAATGACAAAGTCATAAAACTCAAGTGCGCCACCGAGGGATGACAGTCCGAGGGTGCGTTTATCTTGACGAGTCAGGCGTGGCTGAGCTTCCATGCAAATATTTTCCAGCAGCAAATAGCATTTGACGA
The DNA here is from genome assembly GCF_002018395.1 of Acinetobacter sp. ANC 5600. Lineage (NCBI taxonomy): Bacteria > Pseudomonadati > Pseudomonadota > Gammaproteobacteria > Moraxellales > Moraxellaceae > Acinetobacter > Acinetobacter sp. ANC 5600. The sequence continues at coordinate 531,207 of NZ_MVKW01000001.1, read as the reverse complement.
TTTTAGTGATTCAAATTTTTATTGAATAATCAAACTTTGTTGCCTTATTAAAAACTTATAGTTATGAAAATATCATTAATTAAGAATAAAATAATATAGATAAAGTCGCATTAACTAAAAGAATGATTGGTAATAGATAATAGTGTACCTTGATTTATAAATGATAAATATCAATGGTATAGGGTAGTATGATCTACTATTTTACTTTGTGCTCTATATAAACCACAAAAGATTTAAAGCCATAGCACGCTGTTGTTTTATACTCAGAACTGATAATTATACATATCGTGTGGTTGTTTTTTTTAAATAACTGATGTTACGCAGTAACGTCATCCGCAAGTGTTTGAGACAGGACTCCTTCTAATCAAAAATGTTTTTGCGATACTTTGAATAATTTGATACTAGTGAACGAGTTTTGCGGTGAGGAGCATTGCTCCGCAAGATGGTTTCCTTGCGAAGCTTCGCATCTCATTTTGCCTAATGAGAAACATTGTTTCGTAAGAGTACCTCCAGCCGAAGGCTAATCCCTTTATTTAAATCCTAGATGTAAGACTCCGTCGAATAAACTTAAATATCATTTTAAAAATGCGTAATTACTTTTACGTGCGTAACATCAGTTAAATAATTTAAGCTTGCTAGAATTAAAAAAGGATAAAAACATGAGTTATGTTGCTGCTGTTGCACAGCGTGGTGAAGCAATTTTGACGCTCACTGCCGCAGAGGTACAAGCATCTGAAATAGGTTCTGCATGGTTAACTGCACTAAGTGAAACACTGCATGCCACTATGCTTGAGCGTCAAGGCGTAGGCATTGCCGCGCCGCAAATTTATGTTTCAAAGCGGGTGATTATCGTGGCTTCACGTGCAAATTTACGCTATCCCGATGCGCCTGAAATGGAGGCGATCGTGATGGTGAATCCAGTGATTACATCTCGATCTACGACCACGGTTTTGGGTGAAGAAGGCTGCTTAAGTGTGCCGAATGCACGAGGGCAAGTCCCGAGAGCCGAGCAAATTCACGTGCGATATTTGACCCTTCAAGGTGAAGTCAAAGAGAAAACCCTGAATGGCTTTCCTGCACGGATCGTACAACATGAGGTCGATCATCTGAACGGGATCTTATTCACCGAGCGTTTAGAATAATAAACTGTACTATTTCAAAAAGATAAAAGTGACCAATTGAGCTAAAAAAAATAGCGGAAAAGTAATTTGAATAGTGGTGTAAGTGAAGTTTAAAGGCTTCAAAGGTTGCACTTTTAACTGTGAAAATAGGCTTTCTTTTTGAAGTTAAAACCTTGTATAACTAGCGAAATAATAAAATAAAAAAGAAGATTAATGGGGAAAAATTGGGGCAATGCTGTCTGTACGAAATGGGGCGTACAATGGCGTAAATTGAAGCATCTTTTGTTTGAGTCAGACTATCTCATCATCAATTGGTCTGACTACGATAAAGGGCGTTTACTTCTCATCTTTGGCATGCTGAGTCAAGTTAGCGTGTTGAAGTGGTGCATCATGAATTTTTATTATTCGACCAATCGGATTTGGTTTAATCCGAGTGAACTCAAGTTCAGGATCATCGTCGCTTGTATAGTCCTACTCAGTTATGGCGTATTGGCAGTACTCAGTCTTTATTTCAAAAAATATTTAAATTTTAGACTGTTTTTTAGCTATTTTGCGCCCGTCCTATTTGGGATCGGCATGATCTATGGTGGCTATATGATCGGGATCTATAGTCCTGCCACCATGGCGGGGACGGTCAATCTGCTGATGGTCGGTTTGGTTTTTTATCGTCCTGCAATTATGCTCAGTATTACATTTCCGATCACACTGTTTATTGGCTACATTTGCTATCAAACTTCGATTGACCATCTAGAATATGCACCGATTTTCAGCCCAGCTTTAAAACAGAGTGAGTTTTACGACAATGCCTTTTGGCTGATGAGTATGGCGGAGTTGTATTTACCTATATTGATCGTCAGTGCAGTATTTTTTCAGATTTTGCTTTTACAGTGGCGACACCGTGAACAAAAGATGGAAGTCCTCAGCCGTGTCGATGGGCTGACCAATGTGTTTAACCGACGTTATGTTAGTCATGAACTTGATACACTCAGCAAACAGACACGGCCTGAATTTGCAGTGGTTTTACTTGATCTCGACCATTTTAAACTGATCAATGACCAATATGGACATGATGCAGGAGATGCCGTTTTACAACGTGTTGCTCAAATTTTAAATGACAATACTCGTGTACAAGATGTGGTTGGACGTTATGGCGGTGAAGAATTTATTTTAATTTTAAAAAATCAGAGTTTAGAGCAGGCGATAGAGGTCGCTGAACGCTGTCGATTGGCCATTTCTGAAGCTGAAACTATGATAGCCAACCATCAAATGTTGAAGATTAGTGCAAGTTTCGGTGTAGCAACTGCGATTGAGGGGACACCGTCTGCTGTGGTCACGCGTATGGCCGATCAAGCGCTGTATATGGCAAAGCAACAAGGTCGTAACCAAGTGCGTAGCTTTCGTGAGTTAAACTTTGCAGAAGATTAAATAATTTAAACGATAGTTATGCAGCAATTACAATTTCAGCTCGGATTAGCGCAGCTCGACTTTCAGACCGAGCAACAGAATATTCATTTTGATCATGGCTTAGCGGCTTTGGTGCAAAAATGTGTCCGACATCAGCGCTTCGATGCTTTAGCGATTGAATATTTGATCTATGAAATTGAAGAAATTTTAGAACGATTACAGCTTGATTATCAGACGCAGCGCTATGCTCAGTCGAATGACATGATGTTGCATATATTGGCGCAGACCTTTTTTGAACATGCGGCCCACATTGACCGACAAAGCCTAGAACATGGCTTTAATGAAATGATTGAACATACCGAATATTACCAAAATCTATTTGGTGAGCAGGCAATCACTCAACTCAGTTATTTCGTTTTTATTCGAGAAATGATGCACCATTTGAATATACAGCACATACAGGTTTTAGCTCAGAACGCGTCTTCACCATAAGGACTTATACAGATGGAGTTCAATTTGTTATAAATAAAAAAGCGCACAACAAAAAATAACCCTTATGAAAACGCCTGTTCCAGATTATTTACAGCATGTCCTCAATGCCTGCGATGCCAATCAGCACGGAGCTTTGGCAGATTATATTCCTGAGTTAGCTAACGCCAATCCAAATAGACTGGCTTTGGCACTGTCTACCGTAGATGGCACAATTTATTCCACGGGTGATGACGAAGTCGAGTTCACTATACAGTCGATGTCTAAACCTTTTGCTTATGCCTTGGCGATACGTCATCAAAGTTTGGATGTGGTATTAAAAAAAGTCGGGGTTGAACCCTCCGGCGAAGCCTTTAACCAAATTGCCTTAGATAAAAATACCAATCTGCCCAAGAACCCGATGATCAATTCGGGTGCAATCACCACACATTCACTTTTACCGCATGACGAACACAGCACTCGAGCTGAAAAACTCCGTGAATTTTTAAGTGAACTGGCGGGGCGTGAGCTGAGTTTTGATGAAGCGGTTTATAAGTCTGAAGTGAAGACGGCTTTTCGAAATTTGTCGATCGGTTACATGCTGCGCACAGTCGGTGTACTTGAAGAAGACCCTGAAGATGTGGTGAATGGTTACATTCGTCAGTGTGCAATATTAGTGTCGGTTAAAGATTTGGCAAAAATGGCCAGTGTGCTTGCCAATGGTGGTGTGCAAGCAGCCACAGGTAAACGGTTGCTGTCACGTTCGGTGGTGCGCCAAGTGTTGAGTGTGATGATGACTTGCGGCATGTATGATGCTGCGGGTGATTGGCTGACAACGGTTGGTATTCCTGCCAAAAGCGGTGTGACCGGTGGCATCATGGGGGCTTTACCGGGGCAGGTTGGGCTGGCGGTCTTTAGTCCGAAACTGGATACACATGGGAATAGTGTTCGAGGCGTCGAAATATTTGAACGACTGTCTAAGGACATGGGGCTACATGTGATGGAGGGAACACCTTCAGCGCAAACGATCGTCCAGAGTCGCTATACCTGCGGCCTTGATCATTCGGTGGTGGTGTATGAACTGCGCGGCGTATTGCAATTTACTGAGTCGGAAATGTTGCTGCGGATCTTAGAGGATGAACCTGTTGCGAAGAACCATATCGTTTTAGACCTGACCAATATTTCTTTGATACACGATGTTGGTGTTCGAATGCTCTTTGAAGGCGTAGATCGTTTAATTGCAGATGGTCATCGCGTGGCAGTGATCGACTCAGAGCATCTCTTGGAACAAAGTCGAAGTCATGCAGGACATGAGGTGGTTGTTCGAGAAGAGTTGGGTCAATATTTACAACGGTTTGAGCGTTAATGGACCAAAAGCCATTGTTGATTCATATAACTTGCTCATAAGTTTAGTGCTTAGATCGGCTATAATTTTCTTTTTGCGTTAAATTTGCTTATGTCTTTTGAGTTAAAAGTCAGTTTACTCCCGAGTGCTGAAGCTTTATCCCCACAGCATAAAAAGCTGAATAAACTGATTGAGCAAATTGAACAGCAAAAGCTGGATTTAGCGCTTTGGCAAAATGCCAAAAGTGAAATCCAGAGTTATATTCAATTAAAACTTGTACCGATCTATGGTGATTTGCATGCGGTGTACTATCGTCAGCTTGCACAGCTTTGGCACCACATACAGCAAGAAGACTTTGCCAAAGCAGATTTAGCACAGCTGGATGCAAAGCTTGCGAAACTGGCTAAGCAGCTTAAAAAATCCAACTATTTAAATACAGCAGAACTTGAAAAAGTCGCAGAGGTAGATGCCTTTTATCAGCAGCACCATGCACATAACCTAAAGTCAAATAAAAAAGCCAAGTCAGCACAAGCAGAACAGAGCAAAGTAGAAGGTCATGTTGATATAGAACAAGAAACAGAAGAAGAATACGAGTCTTATGAAGAGTGGGACAGCGAACAATATCAACGTGAGAAAGAAGAGCATCAGCGGAAACGCTTAGCGCAAAAGCGTGAACAAGCTGAAAAGTTAGTGAACCAATCACTGAAAACCGTGTATTTAAAAATCACTGCCATGATTCACCCTGACCGTGAACCTGATGAAACTAAAAAAACGGAAAAAACTGAATTGCTGCAAGTGGTGAACCAAGCTCATGAAGCACAGGATTTGTTTTATTTATTAAAGCTGCAATTACAGCTTGAAACCAATAAAGGCAAAAGCCCTAAAGCCTTAACGGATGAACATTTAAAGTTTTATAAAATGGCTTTAGAGGCGCAAAGCCAGCGCCTTGTAAGTCAAATTGATGACATTACAGATAGTTTTCACTGGAGTGAAAAGCCGAAGCCGAAAAATATGCAGGTCAAAGATGTGTATAAGGTGATTGATGGCGATGTCTCAGTGCTGAAAGAACAAGTGAGGTGGGAAAAAGAACGACTGAAATATATGGAAAAGGTGAAAGGGTTGGAAGTGTTGTTGGAGAATGGGGTTTTATAAAAGCACCTCTCCCTAACCCTCTCCTAGGAGGAGAGGGGATTTCCATTATTGATTGAATTTTGGGTAAAATTTAGCTGTTATATTTTTTAAATTTGATAATTTAAATTAAGTGATGTCACAATGTATGTTCCCTCTCCCTATGGGAGAGGGCTAGGGAGAGGGAAATAAAAATTAAAATTGACCCTGCATTATTAGAATTCGCCAAATCTATGCGCCACACCGCCACAGATGCAGAACACCTGATGTGGCAACTTCTCCGCGCTAAGCGTTTTATGAATCTGAAATTCCGTCGTCAGCATGTGATTGAGCCTTATATTGTGGATTTTTACTGCCATGAAATTGGTTTAGTGATTGAGTTGGATGGCAGTCAGCATGGAACGGATGAAGCCATTGAGTATGATGCAGAACGTACCAAGTTTTTAGAGGCTTTAGATTTAACGGTGGTGCGTTATTGGAATCATGATGTGTTGGGGCGGACGGATGTAGTGTTAGAACACCTTTGGCAAATATGTAATGAAATGAAGGTGAATAAATGATGAAAGCTCCTTCTCCCTTTGGGAGAAGGTTGGGATGAGGGGAATACAAAAAATTAGCTTGAATTTACTATATGTTGTGTTTATTATTTAAACTAATAACAATATATGGAGTTTATGTTTAAATTTTTAGTTTTATAAAATTTGGAGAATATTAAATTTGGAAAGAGATATAAGTTTTAAGCAATCTTGGATTTCTTATAGAAGTACTAGGTTGAAAGCGAAAGAGAACCATAACCTTAAAAAGGATCATGAAGGGGGGCAATTTCGTGCTTTAAAACACTATTTAGATGTTTTATCACATGTGTTGGATCAAAGCTTCAGTGCATTTGAAGATAGAGACTATTTAACCAAACGGATTCATTCGAAATATTCTAATCAGTTTGGAATTTTATCCTATCTTGATATTGAGTCAGAAATTAAACAAGACATTACAAAATCATCTTTAACGTTATGTCTTCGAAACTTAGAAAAACGTGTATTAAATACCGAAATATTATCGTTACTCCTGAAATTATTTTTATTAATTGCCTTACCTATTTTATTCATGACAACACGTAACTTTTCAATTCAAAAAAATCTCTCCATTTCTGCTTGAGAAATCAATTATGACCAAACTGTATTTAATTGCACGTTTGGGACATATCATTTAAAAAAACTCAAACGTGTAGTCCAGAATTCTATTTATAAGGTAAAGAATTTATGGCTAGACGTAAAAAGTCAAAAGCTAAAAAGCGAAATATAAGTATTAAGCAACAGCCAATCATTATTATTAATGAAGCTCCAAAAAGTTCACCTTTTTGGACAGTGTTATTAGTTCCCATATTTTCTTGGATAAAAGAAATTATCCAAAAATTTTGGAGCTAAAAAAATCCCCTCACGAAGAGGGGATTTTTTTGAACCAAACTAACAACACATTAAAGCGCTGCAATTTGCTCCATATTCGCTTTAATCTTCGCTAACTGGTCAGCAAACTCAGCAAGTTTCACTTTCTCGCCTTCAACCACAGCAGCAGGTGCTTTCGCCACAAAACCTTCATTACCAAGTTTAGTGGCAATTTGGTCATGCTGTTTTTGAACCTTGTCTAAGTCTTTTTGCAGACGACCCAATTCCGCTTTAGGGTCAATTAAGCCCTTCATTGGAACGAATACAGACACGTGACCAACGACAGATGAAGAAGACAATGGCGGTTGTTCACTGTCAGCAAGGAAAGTAATGCTTTCAACTTTTGCCAATGCTTTAAACAATGGTTCAATACGTGCGATTTGTGCTTTTTCAGCATCCGTTGTATTTTGAAGAAGAACAGGCAACAAACGCGCATTACCTAAGCCCATCTCACCACGGATGTTACGTACCGCACCAATCAAACCTTGCAGCCATTGCATATCTGCTTCAGCTTGTTCGTTGATTTTCGCTTCATCCGCAACAGGGTACTGAGCCAACATGATTGTTTCGCCAGAAATGTTCAGTTTCGGCGCAAGCGTTTGCCAGATTTCTTCTGTTAGGTACGGCATCAACGGATGAGCCAAACGTAAAGATGCTTCCATTACAGCAAGAAGAACACGACGTACTTCAGCTTTACGCTCAACTGATACGTTTTCATCATTTAGAACAGGCTTAGTCAGCTCTACATACCAGTCACAGTATTCATTCCAAATGAACTCGTAAATCGCTTGTGCAGCCAAGTCTAAACGGTAAGTCGCGAATGCTGTTTGCACTGCTTGTTCAGCTTTTTGCAGACGGCTCACGATCCACTGTTCAGGCAATTCCCAAAGGTCTTGACGTACTTCTTGAGCAATCACTTGCTCTTCGCAGTTCATCATCACGAAACGCGTCGCGTTCCAGATTTTGTTGGCAAAGTTACGGTAACCTTCAACACGTTTCATGTCAAACTTGATGTCACGACCTGTGTTTGCAAGCGCACAGAACGTGAAACGAACAGCATCAGTACCGTAAGATTGAATACCTTCAGGGAATTCTTTACGGGTCGATTTTTCAATCTTCGCTGCTTGTTTCGGGTTCATCAAACCAGTCGTACGTTTTTGTACTAAAGTTTCAAGGTCAACACCGTCAATCAAGTCTAATGGGTCAAGTACGTTGCCCTTAGATTTAGACATCTTCTGACCTTCGCCATCACGTACTAAACCGTGTACATACACAGTTTTGAACGGAACTTGCGGTGTGCCGTCTTCATTTTTCATGAAGTGCATGGTCATCATGATCATGCGGGCAACCCAGAAGAAGATGATGTCAAAGCCAGTTACAAGTACATCAGTCGGGTGGAAAGTATTTAAGAAATAGTTTTCTTTATCTTTTGCTTCGTCGCCAGTCCAACCTAAAGTTGAGAATGTCCAAAGACCAGAAGAGAACCATGTATCAAGCACATCTTCGTCTTGTTTTAATTCAACTTCAGGTGCAATGCCGTTTTTCGCACGAACTTCAGCTTCATCACGACCGACAAATACGTTACCTTCAGCATCGTACCAAGCAGGGATACGGTGACCCCACCACAATTGACGCGAAATACACCAATCTTGAATGTTGTTCATCCAAGCCATGTACATGTTGCTGTATTGCTCAGGTACAAATTTGATCTCGCCATCTTTAACCGCTTTAATTGCAGGCTCAGCAAGTGGTGCAATTTTTACGTACCATTGGTCTGTTAGAAGTGGCTCAACGATCACGCCTGAACGGTCACCACGAGGTGGCTTCAAGGTATATGGTTGAATTTGGTCTAACCAGCCTTCAGCTTCCGCTTGAGCAACCAATTTTTTACGTGCTTCAAAACGTTCTAAACCAATGTAGTCCGCAGGTGCAGGAATGGTTTTAGAAATTTGCTCGCCAGCTTTTGCGATGTATTCAAACTCAGCAAGAACTTCAGCATTTTTGTTGAAGATGTTGATGATTGGAAGTTCACAGCGTTTGCCCACTTCATAGTCATTGAAGTCGTGCGCAGGGGTGATTTTCACACAGCCTGTACCAAATTCTTTGTCTACATATTCGTCTTTTACGATAGGAACAGCACGGCCTGTAATAGGTAGGATGATGTTTTTGCCTACAAGCGCTGCATAGCGTTCATCATCAAGCGCAACCGCAACGGCTGTATCGCCAAGCAATGTTTCAGGACGTGTTGTCGCCACAACAATGTGATCTTTGCCGTCATGGGTGCGGATTGATTTGTCTTCAAAGAAATATTTGAAGTGCCAAAGTGAACCTGCTTCTTCTTTATCAGACTCAACTTCTAAGTCAGAAAGGGCAGTTTGTAGTTTAGGGTCCCAGTTGACTAGGCGTTTACCACGGTAAATTAAGCCTTCTTCATGTAGCTTAACAAATACTTCTTTAACAGCGTTAGAAAGTCCTTCGTCCATGGTGAAGCGTTCACGAGACCAATCTACAGATGAGCCTAGACGACGGATTTGACGGGTAATGTTACCGCCAGATTGTTCTTTCCATTCCCATACTTTTTCGATGAACTTTTCACGGCCAAGGTCGTGACGGCTGATGCCTTCTGCGCCCAATTGACGTTCAACAACCATTTGCGTTGCGATACCTGCATGGTCTGTACCCGGCTGCCAAAGGGTATTTTTGCCAGACATGCGGTTATAACGAGTCAACGCATCCATAATGGCATTGTTGAAACCATGACCCATATGCAAGCTACCAGTGACGTTTGGTGGCGGAATCATAATACAGAATGAATCACCTTTTTGAGATGGCTTGAAGTAGCCTCTCTCTTCCCAAGTCTTGTACCATTTTTTTTCGATCTCGGTCGGATCGTAGGTCGTAGCAATATTTTGCGCTGAATCAGTCATAGTCTAAACAGATCAAAAGTGGATAAAAAATTAGATCTATTGTAGCAAAAAAAATGGTGAATTAGGGATGTTGGGCGAATGTTAACTTTTAGGATTTGGCAGTAAATAAAAGAGTCCGTATGATAGGACCTAAGATAAGAAGTATCCATTGATCCCAAAACTAAGATAAAAGGAGCAATATCAAATGACTTATTCTATTTCTTTAAAGATTCAACCTACGACATATCAACGTTTTGAGACGATTCATCAAAAACTCAATGCAGGTGAAACAGAAAGTCAGTCCAAAGCCTTAGGGGATAATTTAGCGGATATTGCATGTGAAATTTTAGATCAAGTTTTTGGCCAAATGGCGCGCATGAATAAGTCTGGAGACAATGAATCCGAAAAAATTATTCAGCAAATACGTGAAACGACCCGTAAATATATGCCGTGGTCGGTATCTTTTTTTGGCAATGACCGCCTTGTACCGATGGTAAATTATTTATATGGACGTTTTTACAGCGAAGATGGTCAGCATTATATGCATTATCCGATCGATGCCTCTTTAGCCACCGACTTGCTTGCCTATGTCAATCAAATGAAAGAAGGGCAGAATCAATATGTGCCGCTCGCGTTGAAAGCATTCACACAAGTGGTCGATGCCGGGGTGACGCATTTGGTGCGAGAACCAAAAAAAATGCTGAAATTTAATATGGTGGTGGATAAAACTTTAACCGGTGTCATCAATCTCACCACGCAACTCGGATATAAACGCTTCGATAAACTTGGCAAAATTTATGATGCACAATCGATGAGTCAGTACTTTGATCATTTTATGGTGTTTTTGAACAATGAGCCTGTACTACGTAAAGCATAAAATACATATAAATGAATAAATTAGTTATTTAAAAGGATGTCAAAATGGCAAAACGTGATGATTTGAACGGAAAAGTGGTATGGATTACTGGGGCATCGTCAGGTTTGGGGGAAGCTTTAGCAAAAGAATGTGCTTTGCAAGGGGCGCAGGTCATTTTGACCGCACGTCGTTTTGAAGAGTTGGAAAAAGTCCGTGTTTCATTATTACATCCAGATCAGCATCTTTCAGTGTGTGCAGATATTACCAATGAAGAACAAGTTCGCCATGCTTATGAACAAGTCCTTGCGCATAAAGGTCGAATTGACTGGCTAATCAATAATGCGGGATTGAGTCAGCGTGCATTGATTACGGATACGACTATGCAAACTGAACGTGCCATCATGGAAGTAGATTATTTTTCGCAAGTCTATTTGACTAAAACCGTTTTACCGACATTTTTAGCGCAAAAGTCAGGTCGAATTGCTTTTGTTTCAAGTGTTGCAGGCTTATTAGGGACACAATACCGCGCGACCTATTCTGCTGCAAAAGCTGCCATTCATATGTGGGCGAACAGTCTACGTGCGGAAGTTGCGGATCAAGGGGTGGGCGTATCGGTGATATTCCCCGGATTTGTCAAAACCAATGTTTCATTTAATGCACTCAATGGTGCAGGCAAGCCACAAGGGCATCAGGATGAAGCCATTGAAAATGGTCTAGAAGCCAATGAGTTTGCCGAAACGGTGGTGCAATCTTTACAACGTGGGGAAGAATACATCGTGGTGGGTGGTTCTAAAGAAAAGCTCGGTGTTTGGGTATCTCGATTATCACCGACAACGTTATATAAAATGATTCGTAAAACCAAAGTGAAGTAAATTTTATCAAGTTTAAATAGTTTAAAAGTCACTCTTAACAGTGACTTTTTTAATGAGTAACGAGATTATAAGAAATGAAAAAGAATAATTTTAACAAATGGGGAATAGCCATCATTTTGTGCGCAATCATTGGTGCAATCGGTACAGTGGCATATTTTTATTTTAAACAGAAAACTCAAAAAATTGAGCAGAAGTCAACGCTCGAAAAGCCTGAAAAAGAAATAGGAACTGTATCAGAACCAGTTATTGAATCTGTTGAGATTGAACCTAAAGTTGAAGCGGCGAGTGCAGAAGTTGTTATGCGAGGACCAAATGAGGGGTGGTTACCGATCGAAGCACTGTTTGATGAAAAAGGATTATTGAAGTCTGAGTATTACAGTCAAAATCCTCAAGATTCAGATGTTGATAAATTACCTTATAGCTCGAATAAAATTGGTGATTTTAAATGGCGAGCTGAATTTCATCCTGTTGATGATTTTAAAGGCGATCAGGCTAGATTCAAAGATCAATGTTTTGGATATTGTGTTTTAGTGAAAGGTAAGTTGCTGACCAGTGTTGAATCGACTGTATTTACGGGAGCATTTATTGCGAAAGATCATTTGATCGAAGTGATTGCACATAAGGGGAGTGGCGCATATATGCCTGTCAACTATAGCTTTATCAAAATCGACAAAGCTGGTAATGCAGAGTTAATCTCAGATGATCATAATTCTTACAAAGATCAATTGGCTCGTATCAATCATTCGGGACTCGAGATTGACTTAAAACCATTTAGAAAACTTCAATATTTTCTTCTAATGAATGAATATGGTTTAAATGTGTCGATGCAAAAACCCAATAAGGTGGATGTCGAACCGACTCAGTGTAAAGAGTATTACGAAGGAACATTAGAGGCATGTCCAACTTTATATGGATGTAAAGCTGACATTGTGGTGCAAGATCTGGCACGTGCTTATGCTGGAGATGTTGCATTTAGTTATCATGATCCAAATATTGATGAAAAGAAATTTAATGAGGTTTGCTTTAAAATTTGTCGCAATGAAAATGTGAGTTATGAAGAGTTTGAAAACACATTGTGTAAAGTAAATTAAATAGTAAAAATGAATTGGGGAGAAGTAGAGAGATCAGATGTCTCTCTTTTGAATTGCTGTTCCATACGCAAAGACTTCGACCATGCCACCTTGCATACCCAACTCAGTGGTGCTTAAACGTAAGCCCATAATTTGGTTTGCGCCCATCTTTTCAGCTTCTTGCTTTAAACGCACCACGGCTTCACGACGTGCCCGATCGACGATGCTTTCATAACTGGTTAAACGTCCGCCAAAGAAGTTCTGAATATTGGCAATCACATATTTAAAATAATCATGTGAAATCACTACATTACTCGAAATAAGTTGTCCGAAATGTTCAGTAGTTTTAAAGCGGTTGTTGTCTATGCGAATATGTGCCAATCGCTTTTCTTGAGCTTCGAGTTCTTTGAGATGTTTTTGTTCGATATGGCGACCGAAGCCCCAACCAATACAAAAGAGCACCACAAAGATCAGGACTTTAAAAATAAAGGCATCCATGACTTAGTCCTGAGTTGGAAATGGGTCTGGTAGTTTTGCTGAGTTGGCTTCTACACGAACTGCCGTGCCATACACAAATAATTCAGAGGCGCCTTGAGCAATATTTGAGGTTGAAAAACGGATACCGACGACCGCATTCGCGCCTAAGGCACGTGCTTTATCAATCATACGGCTCATAGCTTCTTGACGGGATTCTTCGAGTAGTTCTGTATAACCTTTGAGTTCACCACCCACGATATTTTTTAGGCCAGCCATAAAGTCACGACCAACATGTTTACTGCGGACAGTACTGCCATAAACGACATCAAGTTGTTGTGTAATGGTATGACCCGGAACAGATTCAAGATTACTTAAAAGCATTTTTAGTTATCAATATAAAAAGGTGAATTGAAGATAGAAAACTCTTTAGCAAAAAGCAATAAATTCATTTTTATTTTAAAGCTTCGATCTAAAAATGAAAAAGCCCACCGAAGTGAGCTTTTCAAATATTACTGGCTAGGCTAAATCAAATTATTGTTTTGATGCAGCTTTACGCTCAGCAGTAGAAGGTTGGTATTGCACAGCATCAGAAGTGTTGGCTTTGATACCACCACCAAGTGTTTTATACAATTCAACTTGATTGTTGAGATTTGCTTGTTCAAGCAACAACAAACCTTGCTCAGCTGCATAAGATGCACGCTGCGCATCCAGTACAGTTAAGTAGCTATCAATACCAGCACGGAAGCGAGCATTTGATAGTTTGTACGTTGTGTTGGTTGCATCAACTAAACGGCGCTGTGCTGCAATACGGTCACCAATGTTTTGGCGAACTGCAAGCGCATCATTCACTTCACGGAAAGCTGACTGAACTGATTTTTCATAATCAGACAATGCAATTTTCTGGTCAGTTTCAGAAACTTTAATATTTGCCTGACGTGTACCCCAGTCGAAAATTGGAATATCTAGGCTAGGGCCAGCAGACCATACAAAGTTGCCTGATTTAAATAGATCACCTAAGTCCGTTGAAGCATAACCCGCTGAACCTGTCAGACTAATCGTAGGGAACAGACGTGCTTTAGCTGCACCAATGTTCGCACCAGCAGCAGACAGTTTATATTCAGCTGCACGTACATCTGGACGGTTGTTCAACAAGTCACTTGGAATACCTGAACCAATGGTATTGGTCGAAGTAATTCGACTGACACGTTGATTTGGCAGCAAGTTCGCAGGCACTTGTTGACCCACTAATAGGTTCAATAAGTTTTGTGCTTGAGCAATTTGAGTTTTGTAGTTCGCAACATCATTACGTGCAGTTTCTACAGAAATTTGAGCCTGACGAACAGGAACTTCACTGTCAATACCGACATCAAAACGCTTTTTGTTCAGGTTGTAAGATTCAAGCTGAGCCTTTAAGGTTTGATCCGCAAGCTTCAAGTTCGAGTTAGCGTATGCATAGTTTAACCATGCTTGAGCCACTTGACCGATCAACGCAATTTGTGTTGCATCACGGGCACTTGCAGTTGCAAGGTAACTGTCTAAAGCATTGTCTTTTAAGCTACGTACACGACCCCAAAAATCAAGTTCATAGGCAGTGACACCTAAACCGACATTGTAAGAGGTGATAGGCTTTTGCGTATTCAACGTGTCTTGACGAAGTACATTACCACTGGCACCAATGGTTGGTAATTGACCATTGGCAGTGATTTGATACTGTTGCTGTGCACGTTCAATATTTAAAGCTGCGGTACGCAGGTCACGGTTGTTGGCTAAAGCTAAGTCAAGAACTTGTACCAGACGTTGGTCAGCAAAGAAATCTTTATATCCTTGTTCAGCAACAGAAGTACCAGAAGCACTTGCTGTGTAGCTTTCGGGGATATTGGTCTGAACAACCGGCTCTGGACCACGCATGCTTTGGCAGGCAGCCAAAGCAAGCGCAAGTGAAGAAACCGCAATGCTACGACCTGCAATAGACCATACATTTTGCATCACGATAAATGCTCCTGATTATTTTGTTGTTTTGGTTTGTACTTAAAGATACTTCGGATCCATACGTAGAACACAGGAATAAAGAAGATACCAAGTAGGGTAGAACTGATTACGCCACCCAATACACCATAACCTACAGAGTGCTGGCTACCTGCACCTGCACCCGAAGAAAGGGCAAGCGGAAGTACCCCAAAACCAAAGGCTAAAGTGGTCATGATAATTGGACGTAGACGCATTTTAGCGGCATGCAATGTTGCGTCAAACAGATCTTCACCTTTTTCTTGAAGTTCTTTGGCGAATTCTACGATCAAGATCGCATTCTTCGCAGACAAACCAATGACGGCAATAATAGCCACCTGGAAGTAAATGTTATTCGCCAAGTTTGGATTTTTGAAGAACACCATTCCAAGGAAAGTCAGTAATAACGCACCCAATACACCTAATGGTACAACCAGTAATACTGAGAACGGAATAGACCAGCTTTCATACAAGGCAGCAAGACATAGGAAGACGATTAACAATGAAAGTGCGTATAGGAATGGTGCTTGTGCGCCAGACTCACGTTCTTCTAGAGATAAACCAGTCCATTCATAGTCAAAGCCTTGAACGCCCATCGAAGGAAGTTTTTGTACAATTTCTTCCATCGCTTTCATCGCGTCGCCCGAACTTACACCCACACCCGGTGAACCTTGAATGTTCACAGATGCGATACCGTTATAACGTTCAAGACGTGGTGAACCATAAGTCCATTCACCAGTAGCGAAGGTCGAGAATGGAACCATTGTGCCTTGGTTGTTACGGACATACCACTGGCTCAGGTCTTCAGGCATCATACGTGCCGCAGCTTCACCTTGTACATAGACTTTCTTCACACGACCACGGTCAACGAAGTCGTTGATATAAGAACCACCCCATGCCATACCCATTGTGGTGTTAATCTCAGAAATACTCACACCCATTGCACCAGCTTGAGCTTGGTCAATCGTGATTTTGTACTGTGGCGTATCTTCTTGACCGTTAGGACGAACACCCATGAGGCGTTTATCTTGAGCAGCCATACCGAGCACCATATTACGGGCATCGATAAGTTGTTGATGGGTTTGACCTGCAGAAGCTTTTAACTGCAAGTTGAAGCCGGCAGTTACACCCAATTCAGGCATTGCTGGTAATTGGATTGGCATGATGTATGAAGCATCCTTCACGATCATGTTCAATGCCATACCACGTTGAATAATCGCACCCACTTGAGATTCAGGTGATGTACGGTCTTCCCAATCTTTTAACTTGATGAATGCAAGACCTGCGTTTTGACCTACACCTGTGAACGAGAAACCGGCAACACTGAATACAGAATCGACATATTTTTCTTCGTTTTTCAGGAAGTAATCGGTCATTGCAGTGACAGTTTTATCCGTACGCTCAAGTGAGGCATTCGGTGGTAACTGTACCAGTGTCATTACAACACCTTGGTCTTCTTCAGGTAAGAATGATGATGGTAACTTTTGGAATAAAAGCACTAATAAGCCGATTACAACTGCATAAATCACACCAGAGAAAATCTTGTGGTGTGTCATGAAGTTCACGCCGCCTTGGTATTTATGCGCAACTTTATCAAAAGAGCTGTTAAACCAACGGAAGAAACGGGCAAAGATATTGTTGCTTTCTGGTTTGTTTGGATCATGTTGTTTCAACATGGTCGCACATAGGGCAGGGGTAAAGGTCAATGCCACAATCAATGACAGAATCATTGCTGTTACCAGCGTGATTGAGAACTGACGATAAATTACACCTGTCGTACCACCGAAGAATGCCATCGGCACGAATACAGCGGTTAACACAGAGGTAATACCGATTAAGGCACCAGAGATCTGTTTCATTGAGATTTCAGTTGCAGTCACTGGGTCAAGATGATCTTCAACCATGACACGTTCAACGTTCTCTACGACAACAATCGCATCATCCACGAGGAGACCAATCGCCAGTACCATCGCGAACATGGTGAGTGTGTTGATCGAGAAACCAAACATGTTAATGACAGCAAAAGTACCCAATACCACTACAGGTACAGCCAATGTCGGAATAATCGTTGCGCGCCAGTTCTGTAAGAATAAGAACATCACAAAGAATACAAGAATCACGGCTTCTACAAGGGTATGTACAACACTTTCAATCGATAACTTAATGAATGGAGTCGTATCAAATGCAAGCGTGTCTTTTAAACCTTCAGGGTAGTTTGGACGTAGTTCTTTTAAACGTGCTTCAACAGCTTCGGCTGTATCTAATGCGTTTGCACCAGTTGCTAGTTTGATCGCTACACCACCAGCAGGTTTGTTGTTGAACTTAGAGTCGAACTGATAGTTGTCAGCACCTAATTCAACACGTGCAACATCACCTAAACGTACTTGAGCACCATCACTACTGTTACGCAGGAAAATGTTTTTAAACTGCTCTGGTGTTTGCAACAAACTTTGTGCTGTAACTGTCGCGTTCAGTACTTGACCTTCAGTTGCAGGCGCACCACCTAACTGACCAACAGCAACCTGAGCATTCTGTGTACGGATAGCCGCAGCCACATCACTCGGTGTAACTTTCAGGTTTGCCATTTTGGCTGGATCTAGCCAAATACGCATCGCATAAGAACCACCAAATACTTGGACTTCACCTACACCTGCCACACGGCTGAGAGGTTCAGAAATATTCGAGTTTACATAGTCCTTAATGTCGTCCGCAGTCAACTTGCCCGACGGTGAGTGGAATGCTACAACTTGTAGGAAGCTTGCGCCAGATTTGGTGACTTTTACACCTTGACGTTGTACGTCTTCAGGTAATAGCGCTGTCGCAGACTGGAGTTTGTTTTGGACTTGAACTTGGGCGATATCTGGATCGATCCCTTGTTCAAAGTTCAATGTAATAGATGCCTGACCGTTACCCGCACTGTTTGACGAAATATAACGTAAGCCATCCAAACCATTCATTTGTTGTTCAATGATTTGGGTTACGGTGTTTTCAACTGTTTCTGCAGACGCACCAGGGTAAGTCGCAGAGATTGAAACCGTTGGCGGCGCAATGGTCGGATACTGTGCAATTGGCATATTAGATAGCGTGAGTACACCCGCCAACATAATCACCAATGCAATCACCCACGCAAAAATGGGGCGATGAATAAAGAATTGAGCCATTCAGTCTACTCCCTATGCGTTTGAAGTAGCTTTTTGTTCAGATTTAGGTGCTGCTTGTTCTGCAACTTTAGCATCTGGCTTTGCTGCAGCAGGTTGTTGCGCACCTTGAGGTGCAGCAGCCTGAGGTTGATACGGTTTGGCTACAACTTGTTGTTCTGGCTTAACTTTCGCAATACCGTCAACAATCACTTTATCGCCAGTATTCAAGCCTTGAGTCACGATCCAATTCGAACCTTGTGTACCAACAGTGGTTACAGGACGAGATTCAACAGCACCTTTTGCATTCACAATCATTGCAATCGCTTGACCTGTAGGGGTACGTGTAATAGCAGCTTGTGGAATCAGGTAAGCATTTGGAATCACACCTTGAACGATGCGAGCATTGGCAAACATACCCGGAAGTAATAAATGATTCGGGTTAGAAAAAACAGCACGAAGTGTAACCGTACCTGTATCGGGGTTCACACTTGCATCAGAAAATGCAAGACGACCTTCAATTGGGTATTCGCTACCATCTTCAAGACGTAATTTCACTTTGGTGTTATTACTGCTGTCTAAGTTGCCTTGGCTTAATTGTTGACGTAAGCGAAGAAGTTCAGCACTTGATTGGTTAATGTCAACGTACATTGGATCAAGACGTTGAATTGTGACTAATGGATCAGCCTGAGATGCAGTAACTAATGCACCCGCTGTGACTGTAGAACGGTTGGTTTGACCTGAAATTGGCGCACGTACAGTTGAGTAACCTAAGTTAATTTCTGCATTTTTAAGTTCTGCCTGAGATGCAGCAACGTCTGCTTCAGCCAGTTTTACTTGCGCAACAATATCGTCATATTCTTGTTTAGAAATCGCATTTGATCCCACAAGCTGACGGTAGCGACCTTCTTTAACACGTAACACGCCTAAATTTGCTTGTTGACGTCTTAAAGCAGCACGAGCACTGTCAGCTGAAGCACGGTTTGTACGCGAGTCTATCTCGTACAAGGCTTGTCCTTCGCGAACATAACTGCCTTCTGCAAATAGACGTTTCAGTACTACACCACTGGTTTGTGGACGTACTTCTGAAATTTCATAGGCAGATGTACGTCCTGAAAGTTCAACAGATTGTTCAACGCTTTGCGGTTGGGCAACAATGACACCGACTTCAGTTGGTGGCATTTGCTGTGCAGCAGCAGCTTGCTGTGCATCTTTAGGATCTTTGCTACAACCAACAAGTGCAATACTTGTTACCAATGCGCAAGCAGTCAGGGCAGGAGCCCAAAGCTTTGCAGACATCATTGTTCCACCTCAATTAGATATTTATCTAAATTATTCATTTGTTTACGCTTTACTGATTTTGATGTAACTCAAATAAAGTAGCGCGATCCAAATAAAACTTATGCTCCAACCGGATAAGACATCTGTCGGAAAATGAACCCCAACATATACTCGCGAAACACCCATACACAGCATCCATAACAATGCCAAAATGGTGATCAAGCGATGTTGAGCATGTTGTCGGCAAATTAAGATCATCAGACACGCAAGCGATGCAGCATAACAACTATGCGCGCTTGGAAATGAACTCCCGTAAGATGCTACAAGATGGTACATTTCTGGGGGGCGTGGTCTGGTAAACGTAAATTTAAGCAACCATGCAAGGCCGATACTTCCAAAGATCCCTATACTGATAAAAACAATCTCTGTGTATTTTTTATACCACGCAAAGTGTAAACACCATAGCGTGGTGAAAAATAATACAAAAGGCATGCCGCCTAGCGCCGAAAGTCCGATGGCAATTTGATTAAAAACAGCAATACGGTGCTGACTCATCCATTCCACGATATTTAAATCTAATAGATTTAAATAGCTAGAATAAAGCGACAACACACTGATAATTAATGCAAAAAAACCAACAAACAGTAGCGTTCGTGGCATATTTTATTCCTTGTCATTTTAACCGGTTTGAGCTCGGTTAATTAATGGACTAAAGTGTACTCATCAGTACACTTTATTTCAAGTCTGTGTAAATCATACTGATTTTATTTTTTGTGTTCATTTACATCTTACTAAAATAAAACACAAATCTGCTAATGATTGTTCTTGCTGGCTTGTGTGCCATCTTCAACTTCAAGTGGGGTTTTCGGTGGCCAGAAAAAGTCACTTGGTCGCGTTAGAAAATGAGTCATCACCAGTTTAGCCAGTGGTTTCCATTGTTCAAATCTTACGCGACGTGCCCGTAGTGCCACAATAATGGTTAACGTGAAACTGACGAATAAGTTAGTCAGACCGATCAGAATAACCCCTAAGAATGACACAATGATTAAGCCAATGTCTGGTGAACCATTAATATTGATGAGGCCTTGAATGAAGTTGGCCGAGGCGAAGGCGATATGGCGAATATCTAAAGGTAAACCAAAAATAAATCCAATTGTTCCCATACTGCCCAGCATGATCCCGAATAAGAAGTTACCTGCTAAAGCACCTAAGTTTCGCTCAATGTAAGCGGCAAGCTTATCCAGTCTCTCTTGACCCATGATGCGTTTTAACTTTGGATGTGCTTGAATCCGTGGTCCAACTTTGCGATAGATCGCCATGTTGTCAAAGTATCCAGCAAGCAAACCTGATAAAAACAAACATACCCCAGCAATCGCAGCATGTGGCACAGCCAATGAGGTAAATGGATTGAGGTCGTGTAAGGTTTTAGCTGCTTTTGCATGATTCATTAATGGCTCATGTAAAGCCATGTCCCAACTTAATGCGATCAATGCTGCAACAGGAATCGCAATACTGATGTTGCCTAAGATTGCAATAAACTGGGTTCGAATGATGTTAATAATTAGCGCGGCAAGTTCGGCAATCTGCGCCATTTTCGAGCCTTTACGATGCTGAACCGTCGAGGCAAGGGCGGCAGCTGTCATCGCAGGCTGTTTAGTGGCAACAGTAAAATGTAAGACATGAATCAGCATAAAGCCGAAAGAGTAGTTCAGACTATATGAAATGGCTTGCATGAGCGGTGCCATGCTGACACGGGCCATCAGCACTTTTAAAGTTGCCATACATGCAATGATCACACCGGCACCTGCCGCAGATCGGTACATGCTCATAAAGCCTTGTTTGTCCGTACTTACATAGTGTTCGCCAGTTTTACTTGCGTTTTCGGTGACTTGTAGGGCAACCAATTCACTATTGGTGGCGAGCAAATCGCGCACACTGCGTTCGCTATAAATCGCTGACGTCACATCACTGAGTAAACTACCCATAGACACATAGCGGACATCATCTTCTTCAACAATCAGGTTGAGTAAGATTTCTAAGCGATCTAAACACTGTTCTAAAAGCGACAATAAGTAAGTCAGGCTGACACTTACACCAATTCGTTTGGTCGCACGCCGAATCTTCAGCACCACATCACGACATTGTTCCAGCATTACCAACGCTTGAGAAGCATCTGGCGGTAGCACAGCACTCATTTCTTCAGCACTTTGATGGAGCTTTTTATACTGCTGAATAAAATCATTTATTTCACGGTTTTGCACCAAAAAAGGTGATTCATATTCGGTCAGTTCAGGCTGTGCATTAATAAATTCAGGATATAAGCCAATACCACTTACCCGATAGGACAAAACGGTAATGGCTTTAATTAACTCACGGCGAATTTTCTTTTTTTCTTCCTGATTGCTATGACCTTGGTTAAACAATCGAAAGAGCTGCATCCATTGCTGATCATCAATACTGTCCAGCCAATATTTGTCGCTATGACGATAAAAAACTCGACGGACTAAATCTTGTAATTGAGTTTCGTCATTAATCAGGGGAAGAAAATGTGCGCCAAGACGTTGGAACAGTTGTCCCCAAAAACCATCGAGAGACAAAATACCCGTGTCCGCATATAAAC
This sequence comes from Acinetobacter sp. ANC 5600, assembly GCF_002018395.1. Lineage (NCBI taxonomy): Bacteria > Pseudomonadati > Pseudomonadota > Gammaproteobacteria > Moraxellales > Moraxellaceae > Acinetobacter > Acinetobacter sp. ANC 5600. The sequence continues at coordinate 509,076 of NZ_MVKW01000001.1, read as the reverse complement.
TGGTTTGTTTATATCGGCTAATGAGTTTTAGGACAAAGCTTTGCAAGGTAGAGGCTGCATCTGGCGTGATGAGTAAAGCTTGGATGAAAGCCTGAAATTTTTTCTTAATTTCGTCGGTATTTTTTGTATCTTCTGGTCGAATTCGGTTGACCAATTCGATCAGCAAGTTTTCATCCAGCACAGCCCGAGGGGTATCGAGCTGTTGCTGCATGGTCAAAAAGATATCATTCAGTTTTATATGCATAGGCAAGGGGAATTACGATGAATATTGTTAATTATTGAATTCGGTGTAATGCCAAGTTTGCGAGGTTGATTAAAGCTTGACGATATTCAGTAACTGGTAGTGCTGCTAAAGCGGCAAGTGCTGCCTCAGTTTCTTCAGTCGCTCGTTGGCTACAATAATCAAGTGCCCCAGAGCTTTGTACAATCTGAATAACACGCTCTAAATCTGCCGTACCACCTGTGGCAATACTGCGGCGAATAATGTCATGTTCTTCGCCAGTGGTATTCTTTAAGGCAGAGATTAAAGGTAAAGTTGGTTTACCTTCCATCAAATCATCACCAATATTTTTACCTAATGTTTCAGCATCTGAGGTGTAATCTAAAATATCGTCAATAATTTGAAAGGCATTTCCAAAGTGTCCGGCAAATTTTCTAAGCGGTTCACGGTACTCTGGTGTACCTGTCAAAATCGCTGCACCTTCGGTAGCGAGCTCAAATAAACGTGATGTTTTGCCGTGAATAATATCTAAGTAGGTCTGTTCCGTGGTTTCTGGTTGATGCTGTGATTGAAGTTGTAAAACTTCACCTTCAGCAATTTCACAGGTACCCGTTGAAAAGTCTTTGAGTAATACTTTGCTGTCTAGATCCACCAATAAATCAAAAGCGCGAGAAATCAAAAAATCACCCACAAGTACGGCAGTTTGATTATTCCATGTCGCATTTGCTGTTGGGCGGCCACGGCGTAAACCCGATTCATCGACTACGTCGTCATGTACCAAGGTCGCGGTATGCAGCATTTCAATAATTGCTGCAAGTTTACGGTGTTTTTCTAAATCTTCTGCGCCACAAGCCTTTGCTGCAAGTAAGCACATAATGGGACGCATGCGTTTACCGCCTGCTTCAACCACATGTTTACTGACTGCCATGACCAAGGCAACTTTAGACGTGATCCCTTCATTAATAAATTTGTCCATCGCAGCAAAGTCAGTAGCAACAGGCGCGAGAATATCTTGCTTAAAGTCGATGGTCATATGAAGAGAAACCTCAATAATTTTTGAATTACAGACGTAGTGTAGCAATTTGTTATATGAATAACAGATAAGAACTTACTCAATTGACTTAATCTTAAGTGATTTTTTTCATCAAGCGGAAGTATTGTACTTATTTTTTAACAGACTTTTATCTTTAGCATGTTGTTTGAACAGCATGTTGTTGATGTCAGTCCAGTGTATATTAGCGAATTGTTGCTAAAAATCTATGTCAAACCTTGCCAAAAAACATGGTAAGTGAAATAGATCACTCATTTTAATACTTTTAATGACACTGTTTATATAATAAACGCATACTCATCTAATATTTTACGGAAATGACTTGTTGTTTTTCGGGTTATCCCTTAAAATCTTTGCCTTTGCGAAACCCCAGTGACGATCGTTTTAAGATCGGTATATCCCTTTACCGGCACGACAACACGGGCATGTTTGGAGTACTTAAATGTACGCAGTAATCCAAAGCGGTGGTAAACAACACCGTGTAGTTGAGGGTGAAACCCTTAAAGTAGAATTATTGAAAGCTGAAACTGGCTCAACTGTTACTTTTGATGACGTGTTGATGCTTGTTAACGGTGACAGCATTCAAATTGGTGCACCAGTAGTAGCTGGCGCTAAAGTAACTGCTGAAGTAGTTAGCCATGGTCGTCACGACAAAATCCGCATCATCAAAATGCGTCGTCGTAAACACTATCGTAAACAACAAGGTCACCGTCAATGGTTCACTGAGTTGAAAATTACAGCTATTTCAGGCTAATTACGAGGAGTAAGTAGACATGGCAACTAAAAAAGCCGGTGGTTCGACTAAAAACGGTCGTGACTCGAACCCAAAAATGTTGGGTGTTAAAATCTACGGCGGTCAATCTGTGACTGCTGGTAACATCATCGTTCGTCAACGTGGTACTGAATTCCACGCTGGTGTAAATGTAGGTATGGGCCGTGACCATACTTTATTTGCAACTGCTGACGGCGTTGTGAAATTCGAAGTGAAAGGCCAATTCGGTCGTCGCTACGTATCTGTTGAAGCGTAAGCTTTAATAGAAAAAAGACCCGCATTTTTGCGGGCTTTTTTTCGTCTGAAGAAAATGTGATGTATTTTTTAGATTGTTACAAATGATTTACAAATCAATAAATTCACCATAAATAGTGATTTAAATCACAAAAATAAAGAGCGTAATAGAGGAGTACAAATACAAAAAAAGGATAAGGACATGAATAAAATATTGAATACAGTTTTTATCGGTGCTGACTATCAGAAAAGGAATTGTCCTGATAAAAGCCAACAAATTGCATTTGAAAAGACACTAGGACTTGGTGAAATAACTTCAATCGCTATTAAAGCTGTACCAAAATTACTTGCTGTGAGTATTTTACTTTCTCTAGGTTCAATTGTATGGACTGGTGGGAGTGGTTCATCACATCATGGGCATACTTGTAATCGTTGCAATAGTGGTATTCCTGGTCCAGCAGGGCCAATGGGTCCTAAAGGTCCTGCTGGTGAAAAAGGTGATACTGGAGCAACAGGTGCTACTGGTAAAGATGGACTCAATGGCCGAGACGGCATCGATGGTAAGGATGGGTTGAACGGTCTGAATGGCAGTAATGGTCTAGATGGTGCAAGTGCTTATCAAGTTGCGGTGAACAATGGTTATGAAGGTAATGAAGACCAATGGCTAGAAAGTCTACGTGGTGCAGTTGGCGCACAAGGGCTAACAGGTGAAAATGGTTTCAGTGCGTATGAACTTGCGATAAAAAATGGATTTGTCGGTACTGAAGTTGAATGGTTGTTGAGCTTAAAAGGAACAGATCCGTACATTAAAATTCAATCAAACGTTGCCAATACAGCACCTAAACCAACTGCGAATGGACAAGATGCGATTGCAGTTGGTGCAGGTAATAAAGCTGATGGTAATCAGTCTATTGCCCTCGGTGTAAACAATACAGTCAGTGGTGATGGATCTGGTGCATTAGGTACCAATAATACAGTTACTGGTAATAATACCTATGTGGTTGGTAACAATATCAACACCTCTGCAAATAATGCTGTTGTACTTGGCAATGGTTCAAGCTCTGACCGCAATAATACGGTTTCCGTTGGCTCGGCTGGTGCAGAGCGGCAAATTATCCATGTGGCAGCTGGTACGGCAGACACCGATGCGGTAAACGTGAAACAAATGCGTCAAGCAGATCTAGAAGTGTTAAATAGTTCAAAAGCATATACAGATCAGCATGGGGCAAATGTACTCAACCAAGCCAATAGTTATACCAATCAACGTGTGAATAAATTGAACCATAATTTCAATAAATTTAAAGATAATGTTTACGGTGCTGTTGCTTCAAGTATTGCAATCGCCTCCTTACCTCAACCCACAGATGCTGGATATAACATGTTCAGTGTAGGTATGGGGACTTGGGAAGGTTCACAAGGCTATGCAGTTGGTTTCAGTGGAGTGACTGAAAGCAATAAATATGTGTATAAATTGGCTGCAAAAGGGAACTCTGAAGGTGACTTTGGCGCTGGTGCATCGATCGGTTGGCAATGGAAATAACTCAATATTGGATTATTAAAATTGCTAAATCATGGTTTAATTATTTGAAAGGCATTTGAGTCAAATTAAGTGCCTTTTTATTTTATATTTCTCCATCATGATGAATAAAAAACAGCAATTTGCATTAATAACCATACAAAACTTCTTATTTTCTCTAAATTTAGTCAATGAAAGTGGTTTAAGATGGAGCCATCTAACAAATTGCGTTGATGCAAATATAAAAGGTGAATCTATGATAATGCTTCGTAAAACCATCTGTACTATGGCATTAGGTGCAGCGACACTGGCACCGGTTATGAGTACGACAGTATTCGCGGCACCAGTTGCAGCGTCGGAGCAGCAGGCAACTGCCAATTTGGTGAAACAATTATCGGGTATTAAAAGTTTTACTGCTAACTTTCAGCAAACTACAAAAGTGACCAACCCGAAAGCTACTCAAAAGAAAGGTTTAAGTGCGCAGCATATGAACCAAACTTTTACTGGGGTCATGAAAGTTCAGCGTCCGGGTAAATTCTATTGGGAAACAACCAGCCCATCTAAGCAAACCATTGCGACTACAGGTAAAACAGTTTGGATTTATGACCCAGACCTACAACAAGCGGTACGCCAAAGCTTAGATGACCAAGTTGCGAATACACCTGCATTATTATTGTCAGGTAATACGGCTCAAATCATGAAGTCTTATCGTATTACACAGCCGAATAAGACCAAAACTTACTACACTTTATATCCAAAAAGTGATGATGGTGTGTTTCAAAGCTTAACTATTAGTTTTGGTGCGAAAAATGCGCCGACTTTAATGATTCTCCAAGACTCATTAGGTCAAACAACGCATGTACGTTTCAATAATGTGAAGGTGAATGCGTCTATTCCAGCATCAACCTTTAATTTTGTACCTCCAAAAGGTACGGACATTATTGATCAATAATTGTCATGAACGAAAAAAAGCAGACATCCGTCTGCTTTTTTTATGGAGAAATGTAAAGCAAGCAAGCTGAATATAAGAGAAATTTAGTAGTATGCTGATATTCACAGTTTGCTTAAATGAAGTGACTTGTGGTTTTGATTGTTGCTATAGGGAATTTTGGGATGAAAAAAAATCATATGAATAATATAGCTTGGGCTGTTTCAGCTGTGGTTTTAGTCGGGTCATTAACGGCCTGTCATCCTCGAAATGAACCTGTTGAAGGTGAAACGACGGAACAGAAGCTAGCGGTCGTCGCTGATGCGATTCCACTTATTCAATCTAAATCTGTCGAGATGCAATTACCAAAAGCACAGGCTTGCGATGCGGAAGGCTGTACCCAATATAGGATTCAAACAGTTGAAACCAATGTTGATTGGATTAATCAATATTTTACTGATCGGATTAAAAAAGCAGACCCGATTGCATTTTCAACTGAGCCGAATCAAAAAATCGATTTATCAGACAAGACGGATGCAGGCCTAAGTCAAAGTACCACTTCTGTTCGATATATTAGTCAGTGGGGACATATCGCAACTTTTGCAATCGAAAGCTATACCTACGCAGCGCATGCGGCTCATGGTATGTCCCATGTTGAATATGTCAATTTTGATTTAAAAGCCAAAAAACGTTTGGCTTTACAAGATGTCTTGGTCAAAGGTGCAGATGCGAAAGTGATTAGCGCACTTTTTGATGCCAACTATATGTGGTTAGATAGTCATGATATTGAACGTTCAAAACTTCAGTTAAGCGATAATTTTTATTATGGTGCGAACGGGATTGTATTTGCTTATCCACTGTATGAATTGGCGAGTTATGCGGAGGGCATGCCTGAGCTAAAACTTCCATATTTTACGGCTAAAGGACTATTTAAACCTGAATATTTACCAAGTTTGCCAAATTACGACACCAAATAAGACAATTTGAAGCAAGATTATTGGTCTAATAAGGGGCAGCTGTAAGCTCGGTCACTGTATTTTTGAGTGTTAAGAGCTTACACTATAGCCAGTTTTTTTCTTTATTTAAGATTGGCTATGATCGACCCGAAATTACTCAGAAATAATATTGAGGCTGTAAACTTAGCCTTAGCAAAACGTGGTGTTCAACTTAACGTAGCAGAGTGGGCAGACCTTGAAGCTCGCCGTAAGGAAATTCAGTCTAAAACTGAGTCGTTACAAGCTGAACGTAATGCTGGTGCAAAACAAGTTGGTCAAATTAAAAAAGCTGGCGGTGATGCATCTGAAATCATGGCACGTATGTCTGCTATTGGTGATGAAATTAAAGCCGCAGAAGTTGCACTTTCTGAGCTTCAGGCTGAACTTGAAGCCAAATCTTTATCGATTCCGAATTTACCTCATGAGTCTGTGCCAGAAGGTAAAGACGAAAACGACAATGTTGAAGTTTTAAAATGGGGTACACCACGTCAGTTTGATTTTGAGATCAAAGACCATACTGACTTGGGTGAAATGATGGGCGGTTTAGAATTTGAAACCGCAACCAAATTGACAGGTACTCGTTTTAGCGTACTCAAAGGCCCATTGGCGCGTTTACAGCGTGCAATTACCCAATTTATGTTAAATACGCATACCTTGGAAAATGGCTATACAGAAGCGTATGTACCTTATTTAGTTAATGCAGATTCTTTACGTGGTACAGGCCAATTGCCTAAATTTGAAGAGGATTTATTCAAACTTCAAGGCGAAAAAGAATACTACCTGATCCCGACTGCAGAAGTTCCTGTAACTAACTTCGTGCGTGATGAAATCATTGACCCAGAACGTTTGCCATTAAAATATGCAGCGCATACGCCATGTTTCCGTAGTGAAGCGGGTTCGTATGGCCGTGATACACGTGGTTTGATCCGTCAACACCAATTTGACAAAGTAGAAATGGTTCAGATTGTAAAACCTGAAACTTCGATGGATGCGTTGGAAGAATTAACGGGTCATGCCGAAGGTATTCTTCAAGCATTAGGCTTACCATACCGTAAAGTCGTTCTGTGTGGCGGAGACATGGGCTTTGGTGCAATCAAAACTTATGATTTAGAAGTTTGGGTGCCAAGTCAAAATACCTACCGTGAAATTTCATCTTGCTCATGCATGGGTGACTTCCAAGCACGTCGCATGAAAGCACGTTACCGTACTGACCAAAAGAAAACTGAGTTTGTACACACGCTAAATGGTTCAGGTTTGGCAGTTGGTCGTACTTTACTTGCCGTGATGGAAAACTATCAACGTGCAGACGGTTCAATTGAAATTCCAGCAGTACTTCGTCCATATATGGGCGGTGCTGAATTTATCGATTAATAGTCGATAAAGTGCATACATTTGTGCACAAAAATTGCTTAAGACAATCAGATTTAAACTATTGAGGTCGTGTGTGGATATCTTTCCAATCTCTTTGAAGTTGCAGCAGCAACCTTGTCTGATTGTTGGTGGTGGTCGAATTGCATATAGAAAGGCTGTGCTGCTTGCAAAAGCGGGCGCTCAGCTGACAGTTTGCTCACCCGAAATTGAAGATGATTTATTGACCTTGGTTAATAAAACCCAAGGTCAATATCTCAACTCGATTTATCACGAATCGGTTTATCGAGAAAATGCCATTGCGCTGCGTCAGTTTCGTTTAGTGATTGCAGCAACCAATGACAAAGCGGTCAATCAGGCGGTTTTTGAAGCCTGCGAAGCTGAAAATGTCTTGGTTAATAGTGTCGATGATCCGCCGCATTGCCGTTTTATGGTTCCTGCGATCATTGACCGTTCTCCACTAGTCATCTCCGTTGCATCCAATGGCACATCGCCAGTGCTTTCACGCCAAATCCGCACCCAGTTAGAAAGTTCAATTCCGCATGGCATGGGCAAACTGGCTGAGTTCTCAGGCCAATGGCGCGCAGCCGTTAAAGCCAAAATCGTCAATCCAGATGAACGCCGTATTTTTTGGGAAGACTTGTATGCAAGTCCACTGAAAGAACAGGTGTTTAACGACAATTTAGCTGAAGCTAATTGTTTGATTGAACAGGCATTATTGGAATGGAAACAGCCGAAAGGTGAGGTGTATTTGGTTGGGGCGGGGCCGGGTGATCCTGAACTGCTGACCTTAAAAGCACTGCGTTTAATGCAGCAAGCAGATGTGGTGATTTACGATCGTTTGGTTTCACAGCCAATTATGGACCTCTGCCGTCGTGATGCCGAAAAAATCTACGTAGGTAAAGCACGATCCAATCATGCTGTTCCGCAAGAAGGCATTAATGCCTTACTGGTAAAATACGCAAGTGAAGGCAAACGCGTCTGTCGCTTAAAAGGTGGAGATCCGTTCATCTTTGGCCGCGGCGGTGAAGAAATTCAGGAACTCTTTGCGGCAGGCGTTGCCTTCCAAGTCGTTCCGGGAATTACTGCTGCCTCTGGATGTTCGGCTTATGCAGGGATTCCTTTAACGCATCGAGATTATGCGCAAAGTGTACGCTTCTTGACAGGGCATCTCAAAGAAGGTTCACCTGAGCTACCTTGGAATGAGTTGGTTTATCAAAATCAAACGCTCGTGCTGTATATGGGCTTGGTCGGTCTAGAAAAAATTTGTGAGAAACTCATCGCGCACGGGCAGCGTCCAGACATGCCTGTCGCATTGGTTTCTAAAGGGACGACACCTGAACAAAAAGTCGTGGTCGGTACATTGGCAGATATTGCATCTAAAGTCAGTGAATACCAAATTCAGGCGCCTACATTGACCATTATTGGTGATGTGGTGAGTCTGCGTGAACAACTTCAATGGCATGAGCGAGGGTAAGCAACGCAACGCGTTGCCCGAGCGCAAGGCGAAGCCTATGCCTGAGCAAAGAGGATAAGCAGGCTGCTGAATTGTCCACGTGCAAGGTGAAGGCTATGCCAGAGCAAAGAGGATAAGCAAGTTATTGTATTGTCCAATTGCAAGGCGAAAGCTAAGTACAAAGGATATGAGTAAGTGGATTGTCCTCGTGTAAAGCGAAAGCTAAGCAACGTAGATAAGCAAGCGCTTGTAGTACCATCTAAACTTATGCTACAGCTATAGAAACTATAGCCTGAGCTTTAGCCATTATTTAACTAAAGAGTAGAGAAAAAAACTGTGATCCATGTTGTTTTATACGAGCCAGAAATTCCTGCAAATACAGGGAATATCATTCGTTTATGTGCCAATACTGGAGCGCAGTTGCATTTGGTCAAGCCATTAGGTTTTGAGCTGGATGATAAAAAACTTCGCCGCGCCGGTTTGGATTATCATGAATGGGCACACATGAAAGTGTGGGAAAACTTTGAAGAATGCCTTGCGGGCTTAAAAGCGCAAGGTATTGAGATGGATGCCATTTATCCATTAACCACCAAAGGTTTTGAAACACCGCATACCTCTGATTTAAACCGTCCTGTGGCGCTGTTGATGGGGCCAGAAACACGTGGTTTGCCGGAAGATGTCCGTATGATGTTCCCGAAAGAACATTGGATTCGCCTGCCGATGGCACCTAATTCACGCAGTTTAAACTTGTCCAATGCTACTGCTGTGATTTTATATGAAGCTTGGCGTCAGCAAGACTTTAAAGAATTGGTCTAAGTGTGATCTGTTCAAAAAGCCGCTCTATCGAGCGGTTTTTTATTAGGAGTGAACACAGTGAACCATTTACAGCAATGAAGTTTTGTAAAATAAGGGCTTAAAAACTTTAGCATCAATATAAAAATGTGTATAAGAACACTGTGAAGAAATAAAACGGGTACTTAAAACTTGAAATCTATAAATTTAAAAGCTTTTGGTGTCGTGATTGCGACCGGATTCATTTCATCAATGAGTTGGGCTAATCCAACCGTATCGAACACAACAGAACAGACACCAGTGACCGTCACTGCAACTACAGAAAATGTTCCAGTTGTACCGAAGGTTGAGGTGATCAAGCCTTTTACTAAGGCTGAAATCCAGCAGGGCATGCTGGAAATGCAGCAAAGACAAAATCAGCGTATTGAGGAATGGGGAAAAACACTAAAAGCCGACGATTTTGAACGTTCATGGTATGGTGGTCGTCAATTGAAAAAGTCCAAGCGTCAGGAAGTTTGCGGGATCTATCAGGGTTTAGTGAATGAAACCTATGCGTTAGCACAAAAAAATAAAGCAAGATTGAGTCAAGCGGATCAAAAACAAATATCAGACCGCAATCAATTTATTCAAAGCTTAGGTTATGAAAATAATATCGTTGATACCAAGATGGGTTTTAATTGCCGCTTAAAATAAGTGATTTTTATCACTGCTTTGATTTATGTGAATGATCCATGTCCTTGATGTCGAAACAACAAGGACATGGAAAAGCTCGAGATACCTCGTGAATTAATCAATTAAATTAAAGTCACTCAGTTCTGTTTGTAGATGTTTTGGATTATTTGCAAATAGAAGTTGACCACTGGTGTATAACCAACCCAATTGACCTTGCTGCTGAAGACGTTTCAGTAAGACGTCGTTAAATGTCGACGTTGCAAAGACAGTTTCACTAAAGACTTTAAACTCACCGACATTAGTGTTTTCACTGTCTTTCATAAACAGCATGCCGTTTTTGGTGGTTGAACTCATATCTAAAGCACGGCTGACTAAGCGGTAACCGTCTTTAGCTTGCTCATCGATCATCTCCTGTAATTTTATGCTGCGCTCTACACTATTGCTGCCGGTTGGGTAAGTTTTATAGCGATAGCTGTAAGTGCCATGGTGTGCGCTGCTATTTATACAGGTTGCAACTTTAGGACTATTTTGTTTGCCGTTCAGAATTTCAGGACGAAAACCTGTGTAATAGCTTTTGAATTGAATAATACGGCAGCCTTGGGCACCCAGTGTATTGAGCATAGTTTCCAGTTGCACTGGGTCTACGAGCGGGGAAACATAGCCGCTGTCGTAAGTATATGTCGCGGTATCATTTTCCTTCTTAATAAAATAATCTTTGAAATTCAGGGCATTGGTTGGTCTGACGCTATGCAGGTATTGATAGCCTGATTTACCTTTTTCATTTAACTGATTACGCCATGTAAAATATATGTCAGCGATAGAGGGTGCTGTACGGTCTGCCACAATATGATTGAAACGCGTATTTTCATTGGCAAGTTTCATGTAGCTATTAACATTACCATTGTCCAGGGTTTTAGTATCATAGCCAATTAACTTATAACCGCTTTGTCCCATTGTATTGAGCTGAGTTAAGAAGTTTACTGTGTCGGTGGTATTAATAAAATTCTCAGACTTAAAGTCCGCAGCTGTGATTTTGGTTTTCGGTTTTAAATTGGTGAAGAATTCATTGGAATTTTTTGTATAGCAGCGGCTGTCCTTGAGTGGGTCAGTAATTAGTCCGCGTTGCATGATGATATAGCTTGGATTTGAAATCGTCGCGTTAATCACGCAGAAAGAATGATTATTTAAAAAAGTTAAGACACGGTTGCTCGTCGCGCCACCTCTGACTGGTTGAAACTTAATGGCATGATATTCAAAGTTATTTAGTGTTGCAGCCGGCTGTATTTCACTTATAACCATGTCATGAAGTAATTGATAGCGTTTGGAAACAAATTCACCGCTGCAGGTTTTGCTTGAACTATTGTGTACCGCATATTTTAGTTCTTCGTTCACTGCACTGACTGAGTTTTCACTGGTTTTATGAATTGAAATTTGTGGTAAATCGCAATTATTGTTACCGAGGGCAGAATTCCCTTGAATCCATTCTCCTGTGAATTTATCCGCTACAGTTGTTGGTGTTGGTGTTGGTGTTGGTGTTGGTGTTGGTGTTGGTGTTGGTGTTGGTGTTGGTGTTGGTGTTGGTGTTGGTGTTGGTGTTGGTGTTGGCGTTGGCGTTGGTGTAGGTGTAGGTGTAGGTGTAGGTGTAGGTGTAGGTGTAGGTGTCGCGCCATCATCATTGGAGCTTGATCCACCACAGCCCACCAATGTCGTAAATACAGCAGCGATAATGCTGATTTTGTGATTATTATTCATGACTAGTGCTCAATAGAGTGAAGTTGTTATGTACGGCTGATGCAGTTGTATAAACTTTTAAAATCTAGATTTATTGCACAAGGTGTGACTCAATCCAGCCATTGCCATGTTCTGTAGTGACTTCGATCAAACCTGTTTTAGTCATGTTTCCCGCAAAAATAATGTCTGCATTTTTTGACAGTTTATTAATGACTTGGCTCGATTTATCGGCAGTTTGATAAAGCGGTAGATTATTAATTTTAGGTCTGAGTTGCTGTCCCATGCTGAAACCATTTGCAGCATAATTTGAGTTAGTCGTGGCCCGACTACCTGTCCATTCTTTTGCGGTATTCGATACTTCTTTAGATGTTTCATTAAATTGATTCAGCGTATTTCTTAAATCACGCATGGTATCGGCAAAACCTGCATATACCGGTATTGAAGCTAAAGACAGACTGCTAACAATGACTAAATGACGAATTTTCATGAACTTTCTCCTTTACTTTGTTATGTCATTCCGCGTGATATCTGACGGATTCATAACATTCGCGGTGTTTAAATAATTATAAAATGCGAAAATTTAGCATTTTTAAAATAGATCATTTATACTTCACTTGTAAAGAGGGTGGAGTGGTGAAAATGAATGTAGAAAGCCAGAGTGAACATCTAAAGCAAAGTAAAAATTGGTATCAGTCCTTACCGACGGAATGGCAAAATTGGTTGAATGAAAATATTGAAAATGGTTGCGATGTACAGAAAATAAGTCTAATTTTACAATCACATGGATTAAGCCCAAGGGAGGATCAATACTTATTTTCTGATGCAGACCAACTTTCAGAACAGCTGCAAAATGAACTTTTGGACTACAGTCTTGAGGGCTTAGAGACAGATGAAATTTTAGAAAAAATTAAGCAAAAAAATATTTCAAATCATTTGATCATTCAGTTTTTAAAGCGTGTAAACAATAACGTAATTTTTAAAAAACTGAAGCAAGTACAGCAACAGCAGAATAAACAGCGTTGGCTATTACAGGTGATGGGTCAATTGAATCAATTGAACGACCATATTCCATCCACAATCGATTGCATAGAAACACCTGATTTTGAAACATTTATAGAGCGGTATTATAGCCAGATGCGACCGGTCATTTTAAAAGGTGGGATACAACATTGGCCTGCACTGCATAAATGGAGTCCTGATTATTTTGCAGAGCATTTTGAAAATGAGTTGGTTGAAGTCCAGATGCATCGTGAGCAGCATCAAGATTTTGAAAAAAAATCGGTACAATTGAAACGTATTATTTTGATGCAAGATTTTGTCGCACAAATTAAAGCCACTAAGCACAGCAATGACATTTATTTAACTGCGAATAACGCCGCTCAAAATAAGCAGTTCATGCAAAAGATAAGTGAAGATCTAGGTGACTTCGCCAATGGTTATTGTCAAAAAGAGATCAAAGATCGACATTTTTTATGGTTTGGTCCTGCAGGCACATTTACGCCACTGCATTATGACTTGACCAATAACATGTTGGCACAAATCTATGGACGTAAGAAAGTGACTTTGATTCCTGCATGGCAAATGCCGTATATGTATAACGATCAGTGGGTATTTAGTGAAGTTACAGATTTAAAAAAGGCTAATTTTTCTCAATATCCATCGTTGAAAAAGGTCAGACCTATTGAGTGTACATTGAATCCGGGAGAAACATTATTTATACCGATTGGGTGGTGGCATAGCGTTGAAAGTTTGGATATATCGATCAGCGTGTCGTTTACGCACTTTAATGTAAAGAATGATTTTTTTACTGAATACCCTCAAGATCTCATCAGATAAAAATTGTGTAGTAGAAAGAATAATGCGAAAATTTCACTTATGCAGTCTAATTTTCATGGCAATTTAATGAGCAAACTTCTCACCAATGAGGCAGATCAAAATTTACAGCAAGTATTGGTGCTGATGAATGAGTTGAGCCAATGGTTGATACGATCAGGTGTTGGATATACTGAGTTTACTGCTGCATTGAAGCCTATATTTTTTCAACAAGCTTTACGTGAGTTAGAGCGTATCGATCAAAAACCCACGATTTCTGCGATCAGTTTACTTTCAGGCCTACACCGTAAAGACGTGACAGCTTATAAAGAAGTGATTTCTGAAGGTAAGGATTTGACCGAAGCGACTGTTTCAGAGCCGATTAGTGTGCCATCACGTGTGATTGGTTTATGGTTAGCAGAAGGTTGGGGGGATTCTTTACCATTTAGCAGTGAGTCAGAAAATAGCTTTGAAATGCTGGTGAAAAGAATTTCAACAGAACGTCATCCGCGTTCGGTACTCAATGAACTTGTTCGTTTGGAAATTGCCACTGAAAAAGATGGGCAGGTGTATTTACAACAGCGTCGTTTTATTCCAGATCCTTCACAATTAGAAGCACGCAAAATTTTAACGCGAAACGTTCAAGCGCATTTAGAAGCAGGTTTGCATAATTTATTGAATCCTGATGAAATGCCATACTTAGAACAAGCCATTTGTGCTGACGAATTAACAGAAGAATCGATTAATAAATTACATGAAATGAGCTTAGAGCTTTGGCAGAAATACTCACTACAACTTTTAAAACTTGCCGCGGAGCGTTGCGCAATGGATGACGGGAATCCTGAAGCAAATCGTGTATTTCGCTTTGGAGTTTATCAACATGATACGAAAATTAAACTTTAAGACTTTAACCCTTTGTGGCTTGATCAGCGTTTTAGCGGGTTGTGACATAGAGTTTTTTCGAAGTGGTGGGGTTACAATTGAAGGTACAGGTGATCCAATCATTGATATCGGTCATGCAGGGGATGGCCGCGGAACAATTATCTTGGGGACACGATATTTAGAGTTTTCAGCTTCCGTGCAGGATTCTTGTTATGGCGTGGAACGTAAATTAGCCTTCCTCAATCCATTTGATCGTCAGTCGATTGACACAAAAACGTATGTAGAAATACCTGCTGCCCAAGCGGATCTTAATTCGCAAAATGTTCAATTGATCTTAAAAAATACCAATAGCGTACCAGTCACCATTCATTTGCAATGTGATATGCCATTAACCATGCAATTATTCGAGCAGGTTAGACCATATTTTCCAAAACAAGTATGTGATACACCTATAGATATCAAACTCTATCCACAACAACAGCATATATTTGAAGCAGCTGTAAATTTAGAGACTGTTGAAGATGGTATATGGTCACACGGTGATGGAGCATCGGTTGAATTAAAAGGCAATACACCAGACAAGTGTGAAGAAATTTCAATTCAATTTCAGCAATCTAGAAAAGCCATACAACCTTAATTGGTATATTTAGAATAACAAAAAAGGCGCTTTAAGCGCCTTTTTTGTTTAGAGATAAACTTGATTAGAATTTATCATCAAATTCGTTATGTTGCGGTGCAGGGTGTTTAAAACCTTTAGTTTTATAACCAAGGTATAAAATACCGAACATTGCCCACCACAAACCATATTTCAATGCAGTTTCTTCAATTTCTAACCACATCGCAAAGATACTGATAAAGCCAAGCATTGGAATAACGACAAAGCTAAAAATATCTTTGGCTGTTTTTGTGCGGCCATCACGAAGTGCATAACGTGAAATCACAGATAAGTTCACGAAAGTAAAGGCTGTCAATGCACCAAAACTAATCATCGAAATGACAATATCAAGATTCATAAAGCCCGCAGTTAATGCAACCGCACCTACGATCATGATGTTGTACGATGGTGTGAAGTTTTTCGGACTAATATGACCAAAGATCTTCTTGTTAATTACGCCATCACGACCCATTACGTACATCAGACGTGATACACCGGCATGTGCAGAAATACCTGATGCCATTACTGTCACAATCGCAAAAGTTAAAACATAGGATTGGAACAGTGAGCCGCCGACGAGCATGAGTATCTCTGGCTGCGTTTCAGCAATATTCTTGAAATAGTTACCTGGCTCAGCAGGGAAGAACAGCTGCATGAAGTAGGTACTAATAATGAAGATAATCCCTGCGATTAAAGCAGTTAAGAAAATCGCTTTCGGCAGTGTTTTCTCAGTATCTTTGGTTTCTTCTGCCAATGAACTTAATGAGTCAAAACCAGTGAACGAGAAGCACAGTAATGTTGCACCTGTAATCAGCGCACCCACAGACGTCAGCTCATTCCAGAATGGCTCAAGGCTCCATAATTGATAGCGTTCTGCAGCAGAAATAGGGCCATCAGCATTGAAGCCCATTTGAAGCTTGCTGTAGACCATCCACGTGAAAATACCAATTACTAATAACTGCACAAGTACAATCAAGCTGTTAAAGTTAGCAACAAAACGCGCACCGCGTAAGTTAATTCCAGTCATGAATGCCGTTAGCACAATGACCCATACCCAGTGGTTTACTGTTGGAAATAGTGCTTCAAGGTAAATTACTGCAAGAATAATATTCACCATTGGAGATAATAGGTAGTCTAACCAAGAAGACCAACCCACCATGAAACCAACGTTCGGGTGAATAGATTTTTGGGCATAGGTATACGCAGAACCCGAAGAAGGGTAGCGACGGATCATATGACCATAACTAATCGAGGTAAACAGAATTGCAATAAGGGCAATAATGTAAGAAGTCGGCACGTGTCTATGACTTTCTTCAGATACTAAACCAAAAGTATCAAATAGAGTCATTGGTTGGATGTAAGCCAAACCAATAATAATAATGTGCCAGAGTCCAAGCGTTTTTTGCAGTTTAGCTGCCGATTGAGTCCCAGAGATATTTGTCAACGGCGTTATCCTCTTATCGTTGATCAAGGATCAGTCATGTTCTAAGGATCGTTTGAGACGAACGATCCCCCCTACGTTTTAAAACAAAAGTGCGCCAATCTACTCCAAATTGGTACATTTTGTCAGTAACTTTGAAATTATTTTTAGCAGAAATTATGCCAGTTTGATTAAAAAATAACTGATATTGCGTTCTGCAAGTGAAAAGCCCGATGTTTAAAAAAACATCAGGCTTAATTTTTCGCTATATTCGCTTATTTTTCAGCAATTACCAAGCTTTTTTTAGAATAGTTTTGAGGTCTTCTAAGCTGGCTTCTTTAGGATTATAAATAATAGATCCATCATTCAGTGCTTTCTCTGCCACTTCATCTAATTGAGCTTCAGTCACTTTACCTGTTTCACTCAAAGTACGTGGTAATTTGGTCAAACTAAACAAGCGGTCACGCATGGTTAAAAGCGTTGAAATGGCTTTTTCAGCGCGGAGGTTGGCCGGTGTTTGTGCATAAATATCAGGACCAGCCAGTGGTAATAGCAATTCAGCAATCTTATCGCCATTCACTTCTTTGTTGTATTCCAACACATACGGCAAGAATAAATTCATGCATAATCCATGGGGCAGGTGAGCAACAGCACCTAAAGCATGACCCAATGAGTGGACTAATCCAACCATCGAATTCGAAAATGCAATTCCTGCCATTGTAGAAGCTTGTGCAAGTTCTAAGCGCCCATGTGCATCGCTGGTATTATCTAATACACCAAATAAGCTATTGCTAATTTTCTTGATTGCGGCAGTTGCATAGGCATCTGAAATCGGGTTCGCCGCCATGCACGTATAGGCTTCAATGGCATGCGTCATCGCATCCATCGCTGTCATAGCCGTAAGATGAGGTGGCAAAGTTTGCGTCATACGTGGGTCAAGAATTGCTGCATGTGGCATCAAATAATTCGATGCAAAGGCCATTTTGACATTCTTTTCAGGGTCAGAAACTACAGCGACCATAGTCACTTCTGAACCTGTTCCCGAGGTTGTTGGAATCACAAAAAATGGTTTTAACGGTTTTGGTAAGTTGTGCGCACCTGAGTATTTCAGTAAGTCATCACCACCTTCAGATACCAAGATGTTGGTTGCTTTAGAGGTATCAATCACTGAACCGCCACCGACGGCAATAATGGCATCACATTGGTTGTCGCGGTAAAGTTGAGCCGCTTTACGTACGGTTTCTAGACTTGAGTCTGGCGGAACATCATCAAAAATATAGCCAATCACCGTCTCAGTACTTTCAAATGCCGCTTCAATCGGTGCAAGTAATTGATTACTGCGAACGCCTTTGTCAGTAATGATCATGGGGCGTTTAGCACCCAAAGTAGACAGTTCGAATGGAATGTGTTCTAAAGCAGCATGGCCAGCAATCACTTTTACAGGACAGAAAAATTCGTAATATGGTTTAGCCATGTGTTATGCGCTCCGTTTTAAATAAGACTGGGCTACTTTTAAATAAATATTTGCAGCACCGCTCAGTTTTTCTTTTAGGCTTAAATGTGTTGGATATTCTTTGACAGCCAATTCAGCCACCAATTTAGGTAAAATTAACGCTTCCATTTTGTTGAGACAACGCACCAGTCGGATGGCATAAGACAAATCACCATCGGCGATCATGCGGTCATTGGCAAAGGCTTGTGCGGTACTTTCTTGAAATGAGAAGACCAAAAAGGCATGATTCAAATGCTTAAACGTAATGGTTAAGTCAGGCTTTTGAGTGCCGGGTGTGAGGAGTTTGAGTTGATGGTCTTCCGTGACTTGCGCGACAAATGCAGCACTATTAAGAAAAACATTCATAGATAAAATAAAATTAACTGGAAATTTAGCAACTTCTTGTTTAATTTCTTCATCGACCTGGCTCGCCATGACCAGACCTCTGCCAATCACATCCATCATGAGTTTGACATAGGCCTGCTGGAGCGCGGGTTTAACGGATTTAGTTGCAATCACGTGTACATCCCTTATCTATAATTATTAATTTAGAGCTTTTACTCTAAATTATTTTATTTGAGAAAGCAAAGTCTTTTATAGTTGTTTGATTGTTACGTCTTTAAAGTAACCACTGTTTTTCAAAGTATCAATGATATCGACGCATAAGTTTTCAAATTTAGGGTAATCCTGTACTAAATCTTGTATACGAACCATTTCTAATCCAGCATAGCCACATGGATTAATGGTATGAAAACCAAATAGATCACAATCGATATTCAGTGCCAAACCGTGATAACTGCGGCCTTTACGAATTTTAAAACCGAGAGAACCAATTTTGCGTTCTGCAACATAAACACCCGGTGCATCAGGCTTGGCATAAGCGTCGATGCCGTACTTTTTCAGCAGTTCGATCATCAAGTTTTCTGCATAGGAAACCAGCGTACGCACGTTCCAACCTAAGCGATTTAAGTCAAACATGAAATAAGCGACCAACTGACCCGGTCCATGCCAAGTGACTTGTCCACCACGGTCTGTTTGTACCACAGGGATGTTACTTTGCACCAAAATATGTTCAGGTTTGCCAGCTTGCCCCTGAGTTAATACATCGGGATGTTGTAATATCCACAGCTCATCGGGTGAGTATTCATCTCGCTGTTCAGTGAGAGTTTTCATCTCTAAAAAGCGGTCTGCATAAGGGGTAAGGTGGTTATATTGACGAATGATTAATTCGGGTTTTTGAACAGTTTCAGTCACGCGTGTTGCGTCCTTTATGGTCAAACATAGAGTTTTATTATAATGAATTGGCAGAATAATGGGGGCGTTGAACGGTTTAAGTTATAATTTAATGCTCTATTTTCACATAAAAAAACACGCTCGAAAGCGTGTTTTTCAGTACTTACAGTGCTGTCTTAATTAATGGACAAGCTGCAAGGTCTGCATAAACTGCGTGAACTTGTTCAAGTTCTTCAAAACGAAGATTTGCTGTTACTGAATGGTATTTACCTGTACGTGAAGGCGTTACAGTCATTTCACTGCCGTCAAATTCAGGAAAATGTTTAACGAAAATATCATTTACTGCCTGACGGAGTTCCGCGCCTGCAAGACCAATCAGTTTAATTGGATAATCCATCGGGAACACCCAAAGATGCTCTTGCAATTCACGTGAAGGAGCGCGATTAGTCATATCAGTCATGGGACACCTCATTAGAAAAAATACCTGCAATGAGCAGGTATTTGGAATCATTTGCTACATGCTCATATTATGGGGGAGAACCCCCCATATTCAAGCCTGCATTATCCTATAGATAGATTAGTCATTCTCAAGGAAAGAACGTAAGTGTTCAGAACGAGAAGGATGACGTAATTTACGTAAAGCTTTCGCTTCAATCTGACGAATACGTTCACGTGTTACGTCAAACTGTTTACCAACTTCTTCTAAAGTGTGGTCCGTTGGCATGTCGATACCGAAACGCATTTTCAAGACTTTCGCTTCACGTTCAGTCAAGTTTTCAAGAACTTCACGTGTTGCTTCTTTTAAGCCTTCTGACGTTGCAGCGTCAATAGGAGAGGTGATATTACCGTCTTCAATGAAGTCACCAAGATGCGAATCTTCATCATCACCAATTGGTGTTTCCATTGAAATTGGTTCTTTCGCGATTTTAAGCACTTTACGAACTTTCACTTCGTCCATTTCTAGACGTTCACCTAATTCTTCTGGTGTAGGTTCACGACCCATTTCTTGAAGAAGTTGGCGAGATACACGGTTGATCTTGTTAATGGTTTCGATCATGTGTACTGGAATACGAATGGTACGTGCTTGGTCGGCAATCGAACGCGTAATCGCCTGACGAATCCACCATGTTGCATAAGTCGAGAACTTATAACCACGACGATATTCGAATTTATCCACCGCTTTCATCAAGCCAATGTTACCTTCTTGGATCAAGTCGAGGAATTGCAAACCACGGTTGGTGTATTTTTTCGCAATCGAAATTACCAAACGTAAGTTCGCTTCAACCATTTCCTTTTTCGCACGGCGAGCTTTCGCTTCACCAATCGACATACGTTTAGAAATGTCTTTGATGCCTTTAACATCTAAACCAAGTTCTTTCTCGATGTCAGCGATTTTTTGTTGGAATGCCAGAACGTCAGGGCGGACTTTTTCAAGATAGCCTTTCATTTCTGCAGGTGCTTTAGCAATTTGTTCATCTAACCAAGCAAAGTTAGATTCTTGGCCTGGGAATGACGTACGGAATTGAGTACGGTCCATACGACCACGACGTACTGCATAGCGCATAACTTCACGTTCAGAAGTACGGATTTGGTCATGGGTATTACGAATCAAATCAGAGATGATGTCGAATAAACGTGGTGTGAATTTGAACATCATGAACACAGTTGCAAGTGCTTCAAGTGCAGCAGCAGCTTCTTTACTGTTACGACCATGTTTTTCAATTGCGGCTTTAGTGACTAACCATGCTTGTTCAAGCTCGGTGAAACGTGCTTTAGCAATTTCAGGATCTGGACCAGATTCGCCTTCAGAATCATCATCACCTTCAGACTCTTCTTCTTCATCGTCATCATCAAGTTTGACATCTTTAGTTGGCTTGTTGGTTGACGCTTCATCTTCATCGATCTCAGAATCATCTTCATCGATCACTTCTGGGATGGCTTCGTCAGATTCTGGATCTAAATAACCAGAAAGAATATCCGCTAGACGGCGTTCACCCGCTTCATAATCTTTGTATTCTTGCAGTACAACTTCGACTGCATTTGGCCAATAAGCAATAGAATGTAAAACGTCACGAATACCTTCTTCGATGCGTTTTGCAATGCTAATTTCGCCTTCACGTGTCAAAAGCTCAACTGTACCCATTTCGCGCATATACATACGCACAGGGTCAGTGGTACGACCGGGTTCATTTTCAACAGATGCAAGTACAGCAGCGGCTTCTTCTTCAGCAACTTCGTCAGTCGCTTCGCTGCCACCTTCAAACATTGTATCGTCAGTTTCTGGTGCACGATCATGTACCGGAATACCCACGTCATTCAACATCTGAATGATGTCTTCAATCTGTTCACTTTCAGTGATTGAGTCCGGGAGATGATCGTTAACCTCGGCGAAAGTTAGGTAACCTTGCTCTTTGCCTCGGCTAATCAGAGCCGCTACTTGAGAAGTAGGGGAAGTCATATCGCTCATCTTTGCTTACTCTTCGTTGAATCTGTGGCAGTAAAAAACCGTGCATTTTAGCACGATCGTCTCATTAAATCTTGTTAATAGCTGGCTTATCCCATTAGGACGGTACAGCATCAAGCTGTCCAATGAGATATTAAAAATTTAAATTCAGTAATTTAGGTGGGGCTGAAATTGTTGTTTTCAAGTTCATCCCATGCATCGATTATTTTACGAGTCATCTTTGACTGTCATAAAAATGAAGGACGCAGGGTGGATTATATCATGCCACAGGTTTTGGTAAGAAAAAAAGACCTATTTTTAAAGTTTAGTTGTTAAAAAAACAAATAAAACTTGACAATATTTTATATCCCATATAAATAGCGGCTAGACCCCTTCAATTTTTTTCATTATGAGGTAGTTTTGGTGTCTTCTACAGATTTTGAACTAGATGATAACTACGGTGATGATGATGTGAATTTCGATGAGGCCAGTGCAAAAACTAGCGCGAAAGAATCGTTAGAAAAGCGCCGACTTATTGATGACCTTCTGGCTCAGCGCCGTCTTGAACGTGAGCTTAAAGATTTTGATTACGACATCGACGATGACGATGATTTTGATGACGAAGAAGACTAAATAGCGATTTAGCATAGCGCTTGAAAATGCTATGCTTACGCATTAAGTTTCTAACTCTGGATTTGAAATGAGTGCTTTAGATTTAGACCTTTTGAGTGACTATTTAGACGGCGATGACAACGAGCATGGTCTAGATTTTGCAGCGACTCATGGTTTTTTATGTGCAATTGCAGTAGGCCCAGCTTTTGATAAATGGCTAGACGAACTTTTTGATAACAATCAGAAAAAAGTACCTGCTGAAATTATTGCACAAGTAAAAGCATGGCTCGAATCGATTCGTCAGAATCTTGCCAATGAAGATGGTATTGAATTTCCATTTGAAATTGAAGAAGCCGATGTTGAATCAAGTCTTGGTGACTGGAGTGTTGGCTTCGTTGATGCCATGTTCCTAAACGAAGATGCATGGTTCACCGACGAGTTTGAAGAACAATTGGTAGATTTAACTTTGCCAATCATGGTGTTCAGCGGCATTGATGAAGAAGATCCACAAATGGAATCTTTCCGTCGTAATGGTCAGTTGATGGATGAACTTGCAGAAGAAATCCCAACCAATTTGAACGAATTATATTTGATGTATCACACACCAAATTAATTTCGACGAAATTTAAAAAAAGCACCTTGGGGTGCTTTTTTTAGCGCTATACGTTTTCAATTCAAAGTTAGTCTAAGGGCTTAACTACGTTTGGCTTTTAAGAAGCTCTTTGCCATCCATCCAAAAGATAAAGCCAACATGAGATAATGGATGAATAAAGTAAAGCTGATAGCAAGCAGCCAGACCCAAGCGGGTAATTGCGTTAGCGCCATTTGAATAAAGGCTTGGGTTTCAGGGAAGATCAAGAGACAAATGACTGTAGCAACGACACTGATGAGAACCGACGCTAAAATACAGCTCCAAATCAAAGTTCGCTTTTCTAACTTATTTGGCACTCGCTGATGGTCTTTAACAAAGCTGGATGCCGCAGCGAAACCGCCCACGATGAGACAGGTAATGGATGAACCACCGGGTAAATCAAAGAAAGACTCTATGGCTGCGACAGCGACCATGGCGAGGGCATAAGCAATGCTAAATGTGATGATGTATTTTTTCATTATTTAATGTTCATGTTTTCGTTTTATAAAGAGCGAGTATAGCTTGCCCGAAGTTTCTTCACTGAATTTTAAGTTTCAGTGAAGGGTATTGATTCAAATTCTAACGGAATAAGTTAAAAAAATTTATAATTTTTTAGCGCAGTAGTCTGCATACCAACCGTAGGCAATATGAAATATCGTGCCATGAATGGCGACCATGCAGAGCATAACTACAGCAGTTAGCCCAATGCCTGCATTATCCACAGACTTCATAATGCTTTCGGCATTGGGATTCATCAGCACCAAGAACAGCACAAAAAAGCTACCAATGATGATTGCAACGGCACTGGAGCCCCAAACCAGTTGGATCTTTTCATGGTTGCTAGGCACACGTTGTTCTTTCTTTACAAAATGCCCAACGCTGATTAATGCACATGCCACCAATGTAGGAATTAATGTAATACCACCAAGATTTAATCCAAAAATTAATACGGTAATCAAAAGCACCAAGGCGATGCTATAAACAGCAGCAAAGTGTAGGAGATAGTGTTTCATTTAAGCCCCAAAACAAAAAATTAACGAGGTCGACGTTGATGTCGACGGTACAAAATCCAACTAATAATGATGACTGTGATCAGAATAATCACATGGCCAACTTTACTAAATATTTGCTGCATTAACTGCTGATTTTCACCTAAATAAAAACCCATACAAGCTAAAAAAGTGGTCCAAATAATCGTACCTAAACCACTATAAAACATAAACTTCCAAAACGGCATGCGGCTCATTCCAGCAGGAATACTAATGAGAGAACGCACAGCTGGAATCATTCGTCCGAAAAATACAATGCGGTGACCGTATTGCTCAAACCATGCTAGAGATTTTTTTACATCTGCCGATTTGATAAATAAATACTTTCCATAGCGATCGACGAAGTGAAAGATGGATTCATGCTTAAATTTATAACCAATCCAATATAGCAATGCAGCCGCCAGTAAAGAACCGACACAACCTGAAATAATGACACCAATGAGGAGTAGTTGACCTTGGGAGGCAGAATAGCCAGCCGAGGGCATGATGATTTCTGAGGGGATTGGGGGGAAGACATTGTCAAGGAACATGAGTAGGGCAATACCGAGATAACCCAATTGTTCCATGATTGAAATGATCCATTCAGTTAAAGTCATGGTAGCTAAGGCAGAGAAAAGGTGTATTTATCCTATGTTGAAAAGCGCAGTGGGTAAAGTTCCGTTTTAAATATTCCTGAAACCACCTAAGTAAAACAACAAATATTGAGTTCATCTTGTCTTAAGTAGCACGTAGGCTCAATGAGAAGGAAAAGTATGAATACGTGATGGCATTAAGCAATGCTGAATGATATAAGGTTGAATAATTGAAAGGCTTGGATCATAGTTTTTATAGTATTGAGTGTACGCTGTTCAGTTTGGATTTTATTTAGATTTCGGAGCTTTAGCAGCTTTAAAAATCGTTTTATGTACTGAACAGCGTAGGACAAAGTTGCAATAAGTAGCGTTGCAAGGTGCATAAATTAATCATCATGTTCCATATTTAATAGTGTGTGAATATAGACTTGGCGTAAGCTCAGAGATAAAGCAAATGGAATCACACAAAGTCCAAGAATGTTGAGCATAGTGGGTTGTAAGTGCAATGTATAAGCAATAAATAAGGCAAAAATTGCACCAATGCATGTAGCAATACTGACTATCAAAATATGCGACTGTTGGTTAAGGAGGTGTTTTAATTCTCCTACACTTTCTTTTACACGGGGAGCGGGTAAAGCAAGGCGCCTTGAGGTTGCAATTGGAGAGTTGATTAATTTTGGCATAATGCTTTCCTTTTCAATTATCTATAATGATTTTCTCGGATCAATTGATCAGAATAAGCATAAATGCGCGAACTGATTCTCGTAAATAACCAGATATAGTTATTTTGTCAAAAAAATTAAGTCACTGTTGAGAATGCGTAAAAAAAGCCCTAAAAATAGGGCTTTTATTTATATATCGTTACAACAAATTTTCCTTAGAGACGCTTACGTTTTGCTGCCACAATTTGTGATTGACGCATACGGAAGCCTGCTTTTTGCTGTTCAGTAGTTTTGTCGATACAGTATTTGCATGATACGCCGTGTTCGTAGCTCGGAAGTTCAACTTCAGCAGGAGCCAGTGGCCAACCGCATGCGTGACATTTGATATTTTCGCCTTCTTCCATACCGTGAGTGACAGCAGTACGACCGTCAAATACGAAACATTCACCTTCCCACATGCTTTCTTCAATAGGGGTTTCTTCTAAATATTTTAAGATACCGCCTTTAAGGTGATAAACCTCATTAAAGCCTTCTTGAAGTAAAAGTGAGGTTGATTTTTCACAGCGAATACCGCCTGTACAGAACATGGCAATTTTCTTATCTTTATGCTGCTCAAGCTCTTTTTTCACGTATTCAGGGAATTCACGGAAAGTCTCAGTTTTCGGGTCAATCGCACCCTTAAATGTACCTGCTTTGTACTCATAGTCGTTACGTGTATCAATTAGGATTACGTCATCACGTGTAATTAGTTCATTCCATTCTTTAGGATCAAGATAGTGACCGACTAAATCACGTGGTTTCACTTCCACACCTAAAGTCACGATTTCTTTTTTCAGTTTGATCTTCATTTTACGGAATGGTTTATCCGTACTATGCGATTCTTTGTATTCCATCGCATTAAAGCCTTCATTGAGAAGGAATTGATGGATGATATCTACAGATTTACGGTCACCGGCAACAGTACCGTTAATACCTTCACCTGCCACAATTAGAGTACCGCAAAGGTTGATGGTTTTTACCAAGTCTAAAAGACGTTGTTGAAGATCGGCAGGATCTTGAACTTCTTTGAATTGATAAAGTGCGGCAACAACCCAACCAGAGGTCGCTTGCTGTTCTACAGGTGCAAGCTGTTCTACAGTAGCGTTCATGGAGTACTCCAAATGAATAAACAGGATAAAAATTAAGGCGCACATTCTACCGTGATTTGGATGAATAAGCGAGTAAAGCGATGGCTTTTAACCACACATTTGATCATAGCTTCATTTCAGTAGTTTTAGCGTGTATAGTCATGCCGAGTTGTTTTTATCCCATAAATATTGATTGAATGGAGCCGGTTTTGAGTACTGATCGTCGAATTGCCTCGTTAACCCCATGTGCAGGGCGTTGTTCTACGGTATTTGGTGATTCAGTCTGTCGTGGTTGCCGCCGCTTTAACCATGAAGTCATAAAATGGAATACCTATACAGCAGAGCAACACACGGCCATTTGGTGTCGTTTAGATGCGCAGTTAGATCAAATTTTAATACCGATGTTGCCGCAAGCAGATATCATCCATGTCGAAGCCTTTGTCTTGTCTAAGCGAGTTCGCTTACGTCCAGATGCAAGCAAAGGCCGTAAACTGTATCACGCACTCAAGCTCTGCGAAAAAAACCGTCATTTCACAGATGAAAGTGGACTCGGGATACATTACAAACAGGTGCGACCGTTGTGGGATGAATTTGAGCGTCGAGTTTTAGCACTCGCCACAGCCAGCTATGATTTGGCATTTTTAAGAGCAGATGCCATTCGCTTGCATTTATTGCAAAACATGGATGAAGAGGACTAAGTCCTCTTTTTTTATTTATGAAATTTATCGTGATGTAAAAAAATAAGTGAAGGAATCTCAGCGTGAATTATTCGGAGTACTTTTTATATTGTGTGGCAGTCATCGTGATGATTGCAACACCTGGACCTGTGATGCTGTTGGTCGCGAGTGCAGGTTTACAAGGCGGATATAAAAAGGCATTTCAAACCATTGTGGGGACGAATTTTGCGTCATTGATTTTGATCGTACTGTCTGTGTGTATTTTAAAAGGCATTTTAAATGTGAATGCGCATTGGCTCGATGGCATCAAAATACTGGGTTGTTTATATATTGCTTATATTGGATTTGATATTTTAAAAGAAGTAACTATACAGCCCACTGCACAATCTCTGCAGTTAAAAGCAGCACAAGGGGGCTTTAAGAAAGGATTGATCGTGGGAATTTCAAATCCTAAGGATATTATTTTTTTCGCATCATTTTTCCCGCAGTTTGTAGGAATTACTCCTCATCTTAATCTGAGTTTAATTGTGTTGACCCTGAGTTGGATCGTTTTAGATTTCGCAACTTTGTCTTTGGTGTATTTGTCTTTTCATCGATTGTCGAAATCACGCTGGTATAAAAAATTGTTGGCACTGTGTGGGCTGATTTTAGTGGTAGTTGCCATCTACGGGATCTATAGCATATTCACGGTTTAATTCTTAACTTGAAATGTACAGTAAAAAATAAAAAAGGCTGATTCAATCAGCCTTTTTATGAATGTGTAGAGTTTTAATTAATTCGCACTAGAGATTGTGCTGTAAACGATATTGCACAATTTCTTCAATGGTGAGTACAGTCAAATGATGGGTTTGTGCATACGCTAAAACTTGTACGCCATTGGCCATTGTGCCGTCTGGGTTGGTTAATTCACACAAAACACCTGCAGGTTTTAAACCGGCCAGACGTGCCAAATCAATAGTCCCTTCAGTATGTCCACGACGGGTCAATACGCCGCCTTCACGCGCACGTAAAGGAAAAACATGACCCGGACGGTTTAAGTCACTAGCAACAGCACCATCTTTAATTGCGGCTTTGACTGTAGTTGTTCGGTCTTTTGCTGAAACGCCAGTAGTAACACCTTCCGCAGCTTCAATGGTTACGGTAAAGGCAGTTTTAAAATGGCTAGAGTTATCAGACACCATGGGTGGAAGTTCTAAATGATTAGCCTGAGCATCGGTTAAACACAGGCAGACAATCCCTGAACCGTCACGAATCATGCGTGCCATGGTTTCTACAGTCAGTGTTTCTGCAGCAACAATCAGGTCGGCTTCATTTTCACGGTCAAAATCGTCCATGACTAAAACAGGCTTGCCTTGACGAATGTCTTCTAAGGCTTGCAGCATTCGCTGTTCTGCAGGTGGAAGGGCAGAAAAGAAAATTTCGGGTTGAATTAAACTAGACATTGAAACGCTCGCGTAAATTTTAGATACGGTTGAACATTTCAGGACATGTGAAATAGTGGCGTTACGATATATATTGAAAATGATCAATGATATAGAGATGTGACGTCGTCTTCTTTCATCCGGACTATACCGTCGGCTCAGGTATTGCACCTGATCTGCGAATCGCGTTTAAACGATTGGCTCGTGGGCTTTTTGTAGGGCTTTCAACCCAGCAAATTTACCACCGGTGGGGAATTTCACCCCGCCCTGAAGCGATGTGTCTTGAGTATAGACCTGTTTGAGTGATGATGGGGGATTATTGCTTAGAATCATTTGCAAAATTTTAGATAAGTAAATTTATAAGATTGGATTTGTAAGCATTTATATAAAGTGTGTCAAAGCATGCTATCGTGCCGATAAATCAACCATGATTGCATAATGATAAAAAATGACCGCTCCTCAGCATTCTCAGCAGCAGAATATAAAGCTGCATCATTCACAGTTAGATCAAGAGTTTTCAACAGATCTGTTCCAAGATGTACAGGTTATTCGGTATCTGCAAGTGATTGGTGTTGCACTGATAGCAGCCAGTTTCGTGTATTTGATCGCGGCAAACTGGTTGATGTTGCCAAAATTCATTCAATTGGCAATTCCAATGTTGCTGTTAGTACTTAGTGCTGTGACGAGTGTATATTTTGCAAGTCGTGTTTGGATTCAGCAAAGTTTAGATACTTTAAGCGGTTTGTTGCTTGGATTGTGTTTGGCTGTGATTGGGCAGGTCTATCAAACAGGTGCAGACAGTTATCTGTTGTTTTTGGTGTGGGCTTTGCTGCTTTTACCTTGGTTATATCGACCGAATATCGGAGTCTTTACGCTACTGTGTTTGATCAGTCAATTGGCATTATTTTTATATTTTAAACAAAGCTATTTAATCGTTGATCATTCATGGTGGTATTTACTTTGTATGAATATATTGACGGCAATATGTGTGACCTTGTGTTTGAAATATTATGCTGCACTGCGCTTTGTATTTATTGCATTCATTACACTAATGTCGATG
Source organism: Acinetobacter sp. ANC 5600 (assembly GCF_002018395.1). Lineage (NCBI taxonomy): Bacteria > Pseudomonadati > Pseudomonadota > Gammaproteobacteria > Moraxellales > Moraxellaceae > Acinetobacter > Acinetobacter sp. ANC 5600. The sequence goes on along the minus strand of NZ_MVKW01000001.1, from coordinate 479,593 downwards.
TATTGCATGTTTTTATACTGTGGAAATGGGGTAGATCAGTATCAATGGCAATATTTAATTTTTGCATTGTTGCTTCCAATTTATCTGATTATCTATTTTTATCGACAACATCGTGCATTAGAAACCAGTTTACAAGCTGCAGGTCTCGCCGCGAGTTTCAGTATTTTGATTTTCCAATGGGCAGAACATATTTTATCTGACTCGAGTGCAGGATTGTTGGTTTTTGCCTTGCTGATATTTGCTTGGTTTGCGGTGATCAGTTGGGCACTGATGAAATTTTTGCCACAGACTAAATTTGTGGTTATTCCTTTAGCGATTGGGGCATGGTTGGCAGGCATTATTTTATCGAGTTTATTGCTGACCTATTGGAAGGCATTTTCGATCGTCATGGGCTTAGTTTTTGTGGCTGTGGCTTGGTGGTTGATTCGACGAGCTAAAAGTATCTTTAGTCGCCAATTTGCTTACTGCTTATGGGTATGTGGCCAATCTGCGGTCTTCATTCATACAGAGAGCTTAACCAATAGCATTTCGTTTATTTTAGTGTTGCAAATTGGCGTTATCTTGCTCTGTTTGTTTAGTCGAATGCATTGGTTTATTGTTTTTATTCAACTCATTGCAGGATACGGCTTTGCAGTGGCCACACTATTTGATGCCAATCTTTTTATGAGCGATGAACATATCATCTTAGCTGTGACTGGATTGAATTATATTCTACTGATTTTCTTGCTCGGGAGTGCAACAGCGTGGTTGCACACGATGTATCGAAAAAGTGTTGTGTTATGGATGTTATGCATCGCATTGGCGGATGTAGTGTTGCAGACGTTGTCAAATAACATTCTACAGTTTGAACAGACCCAACATGGTGTTCTTGACCTGTTTATCGTTTATCTACTGCCTGTGGTTTGGCTTGGCCTTTACATCGCAAATCAGAAAAAACAGGCGGGGAGCGAAAAATGGCCGTTACTGCTATTGGGCCTTGTGCTGATTGCGATGGGTTATTTTGAAATTTTCTTATTATTGGTTTTATTGGCATGGGCGCAGGTCTATCAGCAATCTTTGGTTAAAGCCCTGAGCATCGTGTTGATCATTTTTAGCTTATGGATGCTGTACTACAATTTGGGTCTGAGTTTTTTATTGAAAAGTTTAACGATTTTGATCTCTGGCCTTTTGCTGCTTGGCATTACCAAGATGTTATCTGCGATACAGCTTAAATAAGGGGGAGATGTGTGATGACCATACTTAATAAAAAAATACTTCCTGTTGGTTTGGCTGTACTCAGTATTCTTTTATTTGTGCTGATGATTGCACGTCATGAATGGCATCTGGCAAACAGTCATAGTATTTATGTAAAGCTGCAGCCTGTCGATCCACGCTCTTTGATTCAAGGTGATTATATGGCCTTGAATTATCAGCTCTATTTTGGTGGTCAGCCATCAAAAGAGCAATCTGCCAATGGGCAGGCTGCCAAAGCGAACACAGAAGAAAATGTACACCGTGACTATTTTGTCGATCAAAAAAGTATTGTGAGTTATGTGCAGCTTGATGCACAGCGTAGAGTGATTCGAACCAGTTTCAACCCAGAGTTGTTAGCGCAGTATCCAAGCTCATCCACAAAACTGGTGCTCAAAAATCCTGACAATAGATTTGAGGGTTTATATCCCGCTGCGAGCAGCTTTTTATTTGCTGAAGGCTTGGAGTCGTGCTATCGCGATGCGCAATATGCAGAGCTAAAGGTACAAGAAAATGGTCAGCCTTTGTTGGTGGGTTTGGTCGGAGAGCATTTACAGCCCTTTGATTGTAAACAAAACCAAGCATGGTGGAAGGGCCCGAGAGCAGGGAAGATAAGTTGAGCTGTTGAGTTGTATGTAGTGATATGCGTCTAATACTGAATTTTTGCAGTCAATAATGCATAGTTCAGCCATAAAAAAGCCCGCAAATTTTGCGGGCTTTTTAGAATCTTTAAATGCTTGAATTAAGCAACTTGAACTGGAATACAGTTCGCTGTGTGGTTCACAGTGTTGTTTGGGTTCGCATAGACTAAACGTGGCTTATGTGCATTTGCTTCAGCTTCTGTGAAATCGCCAAAAGTTGCGATAATCATCAAGTCGCCAATATCTGCTTGGTGAGCAGCACCGCCATTTACAGAGATAATGCCAGAACCTTCTTCACCACGAATGGCATAAGTGGTAAAACGCTTACCATTAGTCACGTTCCACATATGAATTTCTTCATATTCACGGATACCGGCTAAATCTAGAAGAATACCGTCAATTGCACAAGAACCTTCATAATGTAATTCTGCTTGTGTAACGACGCAACGGTGGATTTTAGCTTTTAATAAACGAGATAGCATGGCTAGCGTCTCCTTGGTAGACCTAAGATCGTATCTTATGGTGGAACAATCTCTTGAATGCTGGGTGAGCAGTCAAATGCAAGCGCATTTTGCTCTGAAATCATTCAGATGGCAATAAGTATTGTTCAACAATTTGTGGAATTGTCAGTTCTATTTGTAAGCGTTGATCTGGTTCATAGCTTGCTGAATCTCACCACTTACCAACAATTTAGTACGTGATAAGGCATGTGCAATAGCATCATCCATTAAGCCTTGTTCACTACTTGGTGCTTTACCTAAGACATGGCCTGAGACACGTTCTTTAGAACCAGGATGACCAATACCAATACGTAAACGATGGAAATTTGGACCAATATGCGGGACGATATCGCGCAAACCATTATGACCACCATGACCACCGCCAGTTTTCAGGCGAATGACACCAGGGTTCATATCAAGTTCATCGTGTGCGATAAGTATTGCTTCAGGAGCAATTTGATAGAATTTGGCGAAGGGAACAACACTTTGACCAGAGAGGTTCATAAAGGTTGTGGGTAACAGCAGACGAACGTCTTGACCTTCGATATTACCACGACCACTGATGCCTTTATATTTAGGATCAGCTTTGAGTTGGATGCCATATTGTTCTGCAAGGCGTTCTACGAACCAGAAGCCTGCATTATGGCGGGTTTGGGCATACTCAGAACCTGGGTTACCCAAACCAACAATCAGTGAAAGTTTACTCACTCATTTACACCATTTAACACTTATGCGCGTTTGAAGTCAGCGTGCATAGGAGTGTTTTTAGCTGGGTGACGTTGTAAAGCTTGGATTTTAACGCTTTCAGCTTTACCGTCGATGTTGATTTCAACAACTTCTTCAAAGAATGCGTTGTTTTCTAAAGCTTTAACAAGTTCGCGAAGTTCCAAAGTAACTGCTACAGGTTCAGCTGCACCACCGTAGATGATTGCTGGTACTTTATTTTGAAGACGAAGGCGGCGGCTCGAACCTTTCCCTTGTACTGCTTCTTCACGTGCTACTGCATTTAATACGAAGTTTGCCATGATAGACATTCCTATTTAAGTTTAATTGACTAGACCTTCGACCAGTCTAGTGATAGAAAGCCCCACCAAAAGGCAGGGCTTTTAAATTTAGCGCTATATTATAGATAAGAATCGAACATTGCGCTAATAGATTCTTCGTTGTTAATACGACGAATTGTTTCAGCAACCATACTTGCAACTGAAACTTGGCGAATCTTACCAAGAGCTTGAGCTTCTTCTGAAAGCGGAATAGTGTCTGTTACAACCAATTCGTCAATCACAGAGTTTTTCAAGTTTTCTAAAGCTTTACCAGAAAGTACAGGGTGAGTTGCGTAAGCAACAACTTTGCGAGCACCAAAAGTTTTTAGTGCGTCAGCAGCTTTACACAATGTACCTGCTGTATCCACCATATCATCAACGATGACACAGTCACGGCCTTTAACGTCACCGATCAAGTGCATTACTTGAGATTCATTCGCTTTTTGACGGCGTTTGTCGATGATCGCAAGATCGATATCACCCATTTGCTTAGCTACAGCACGCGCACGTACTACACCACCAACGTCAGGAGAAACAACCATTAAGTTGTCGTGTGACTGTTGACGAAGATCTGCTAAAAGTGCAGGAGTACCGTAGATGTTGTCTACAGGAATATCGAAGAAACCTTGGATTTGGTCAGCATGAAGGTCGATCATGACAACGCGGTCAATACCAACAGTTGTGAGCATATCTGCAACAACTTTTGCTGTAATTGGCACGCGGCTTGAACGTGGACGACGGTCTTGACGAGCATAACCAAAATAAGGAATGACAGCAGTGATACGACCAGCACTTGCTCGACGCAAAGCATCAGCCATAACTAAGATTTCCATAAGGTTATCGTTAGTTGGAGCACAAGTTGGTTGTACGATGAATACGTCTTTACCACGAACATTTTCAGTAATTTCGACAGCGATTTCACCGTCAGAAAATTGACCTACAGATGCAGCACCTAGAGGGATATGAAGGTGGCTAACGACTTTTTGGGCGAATTGTGGATGTGCAGATCCACTAAAAACGACAAGATTGGGCATGAAGCACCCTTGGCGGTTGGCAAATTGGAGAATTAGATGGCAGGGGCGGCTGGATTCGAACCAACGGATGCCGAGATCAAAACCCGGTGCCTTACCACTTGGCGACGCCCCTAATGCGGCAGAACTTTAATATTTTTACGGTATTTTGTCAAGTTGAAACAACAAAGATACTGCAAATTATGCTCTGTCTTTTTTGAAGTAAATGGCAGGGGCGGCTGGATTCGAACCAACGGATGCCGAGATCAAAACCCGGTGCCTTACCACTTGGCGACGCCCCTAAATTGATGAAATAGCGAATAAAGTAAATGGCAGGGGCGGCTGGATTCGAACCAACGGATGCCGAGATCAAAACCCGGTGCCTTACCACTTGGCGACGCCCCTAATACTTTACAGCAATTACATCTACAGGTGAAAAAAGATGGCAGGGGCGGCTGGATTCGAACCAACGGATGCCGAGATCAAAACCCGGTGCCTTACCACTTGGCGACGCCCCTATATCAAACTTCAAAATGACGTAATGGTGATTCTTGTAAACTGCGAACCAAGTAAGATTTACATGGTGCATTTTTCAATATGTCATCAATATTCATATTTTCAGTCACTTCAGTAAATACACAAGCACCTGTACCTGTAAGCTTTGCTGTACCGAACTGATCTAAGTACCGCATTGCTTCATCGACTTCGGGATATAAGCTTCGTGCCACAGGCTCAAAGTTATTTCCAAAATCAGATGGCGTTTCCTGATAGCCGCAAAATTTAGTGGGCTTTGAGTCTCTTGTCAACGTTTTTTGTGAAAAAAGCAGTTGAGTGCTGATAAAACAGTCAGGTTTTAACACAATGTACTGTTTTTGAGCTAAATCTATGAATGTTAAGTGTTCACCGATGCCTTCTGCCCATGCATTTAGACCATGTACAAACACGGGAACATCTGCCCCAAGTTGTAAGCCGAGTTCTACAAGTTGTTCGGTATTTAGACCACATTTCCATAGTTGATTGAGCACGATTAGGGTGGTGGCTGCATTGGATGAACCACCACCGAGCCCTGCACCCATCGGAATATTTTTTTCAATGTGGATTTTTTGTGCAGTCAGTGCTTTAGCAAACGGTTTGAGTATTTGAGCAGCACGATAAATTAAATTTTGCTCTAGATTGACGCTGTTTAAGCCCTCAATTTGAATAAAATCTTCATCAGCTGAATTTGCGCGTGGATGAAATTCCACCCAATCAGATAAATCGATGAGCTGAAAAATCGTTTGTAATTCGTGATATCCATTCGGACGTCGGCCAGTAATGTGCAAAAACAAATTGAGTTTTGCAGGAGAAGGTACACGAATCATGGAAGTCATAGCTCAGCTTTTAGGCAAATTAACGATTTTGAATCACCATTGTAATACGGTTTTCCTGACCGGATTCAAGTGCTTGTTTTAAAATTAACTTGTTCGGTACCGTCGCAGTCTCGTTATAACTGAGGTCAACGGTCCAACCATCTTCAATAATCTGTTGTGGGCGCTGCGCAGTATCGCGTTGAATTTTTGCTTGTGTGGTTGCAGGGCGCGCCTGTACCCAGTCGATGAGGTGGGTAATGGGAGCTTGCCAACCCGTAGCACGTTCGAGTAATTCTTCTGGTGTTGCTGCTTCAATCAAACCGGTTTTTGCACTATTGAGTTGAACTTGACCGGGTTTACCGCTGATTTGAGTTTTTCCAACACCTAATATGCCACTCAGTTCGATATCATATTCATTGCGGTCTTGAACCCAAGTAAAAAAAGCACTTCCTGACTGTTGTGGCGTGCGCACACCAATCTTACCTTGTAAGTTGAATTGATTTGCAGCGACTTCTTCAGGGCTGGGTTGATTGGGTGTTTTAACATATTGCTGACAACCGGTAAAAAATAAAGCGCAGCAGGTCAGGGCAGATACCCCAAATTTTGAAGATACTTGCATAAAGTCTTTCTAACTCTTTTTCATGGGTTGGGGTAACAATAACGAATGTAGTTGCTCTAATTGCGGATCATTCGGATGTTTTTGTTGGAGTTGTTGTAACAACGCGTCAAATTTATTCATATCACCTTGCATGAAGACTGATCGTGCATAGCGAATGCCAATTTTTAAACTATTACTCAGTTCATACGCTTTGGCCAAAACAGATGCAGATGTACTAAAATCATTTTGCAAATAACAAATATAACCGAACGTATCTAAAATTGAGGCCTGCTCAGGAGCATATTCTAAGGCATGTTCGACGTATTTTCGGGCTTCATCTAAGCGTCTATTTTGTACCGCCAAGGTATAGGCATATGCATTTAAATAGGTCGGGCTATTGGGTTCAATTTCAAGTAATTGTTTTAGTAATTGGTCGAGTCTATCTTTATCTTGATGGGCGTCGAGCAGTAGAACTTCGGCATAAATGAGCTCAGGATCTTCGGGCAAGTTTCTTACCGCTTCATCAAGCAAACGGACTGCTGCTTTTTTATTGTTCATGCGTTTTAAAATATCCGCCTGAGCAAGATATAAGAAACTGGCATGTTGAGGATAATTAACCCGCTCTTGGGTTAAAAAGCGCAGTGCATCATGCAGCTTATTTTGCTGGCTAAAAATGCTGATCATATTGCGCCGTGAAACTGTATAAAGACTGCCATCAACAAGGCGATAATAGGCTTTTGCCGTTTCATAATGCTGTTTGCGTTCAGCATTTACTGCGAGATAGTAATACGCTTCATTTTGGTATTTGCTCGAATAACGTAACTCCACCAAATACTTTTCGGCTTTTTCATAAAGCTCTAAGTCAATACTGGTCAAACCTGCCATAAATAGCGGTTCTTCAGCAGATGGCCATTTCTTTAGTATATCTTCGAGTTTTTCTAGACCTAATTCTGACTGATTGATTTTAATTAAATATTTTGCTTCTGCTAAGCGAACTTCCATATTGTTGCGGTGTTTACGGCTGGATTTTTCGAACCATTTTAAGGTTTCTTCTTCATCACCTAACGACATAAGTAAATTGGCTTTCATTAAGATATAACCAGTCACTTTCGGGCGTTTTTTCAGTGCTAAATTAATGGTGTCTAAGGCATCAGCAAAGGCACCATTTTGAGCTTGTAAACCTGCGACTAAGACCAAAATAGAAGGGTTGGTTTTCTCCTTGCTAGCGGTCAGTGCTTGAATCAGATAAGCGCGATCTTCCTCTGATTCAGGGGAAATACCCGCCAAAATTTGTTCTAAATCTGCATTTGGGTCAATGGTTAAAATTTTATCAAGTGTTTCGGCGGCAAGCTCATATTCATGGGCTTTCAAAGCAATATGTGATAAATAAAATAATGCTGGTACATCTTCAGGTTCTTGCACAACCCAATGTGTAGCAATATCTAAGGCTGCTTGTAAATCATTTTGCTCAATAGCAACGTTTAAAGCACGCTGTTTGACCATGGTGGATTTACTTTTGATTGCAAGCACGGTGTAATTATGAAGCGCGGTTGGGATGTCGCTATAAGCTAAGGCAAATTCTGCAATCATACTTTGTTTAATTGCATCATATCCTGAATTTGCATGGTAAACTTCTCCCACGGCCCGAATTGGGGCAGTAGAAGCCATGCTACCAACAAGTAAGAATGTGGTAGAATACTGCTTTATTGTCTGGCCGTTCAGTCGGCTATTTGTTAGACGCAATTTTTCTTGATCCAAGTAATGCTTTTTATGACGCCGATAATGCACAATAGCATAAATTTAGCGAAATGATGATCTGATATGTCTTTCTTTGCATTGGGTGTCAACCATCAAACCGCCTCTGTAGAACTGCGCGAACAGATTGCATTTAACCCTGAAAAGTTAACAGCGCTGCTTGAACAGCAAAGCCATGCACCTGAACTCAATGACATGGTGGTGGTATCTACATGTAATCGTACTGAAGTCTATGCGATGTCTGAAAATGCAGACATGGTATTGAATTGGCTTGCCCAATCAAATGGTATTGATGTAAAGCAATTGTCAAATCATGTGTATCGTTATGAAAATGCACAGGCGGTGACACACCTTATGCGTGTGGCTAGCGGCTTGGATTCGCTCATGCTTGGTGAGCCTCAAATCTTAGGTCAAGTTAAAACGGCTTTGTCCTTAGCCAAAGATGCCGAAACTGTCTCCCCAAATTTAAACCGTATTTTTGAATATGCCTTTTATGCGGCAAAACGAGTGCGTACTGAAACAGCGGTAGGAAGTCATGCGGTGTCGATGGGCTATGCCGTTGCTCAGCTAGCTTTACAGGTTTTTAGTCAGCCTGAAAAATTGACGGTCATGATTGTTGCTGCTGGTGAAATGAATAGCTTGGTTGCGAAGCATTTAGCCGAAATGGGTGTGGGTAGAATTATTATCTGTAACCGTACACGTGCCCGTGCTGAAGCTTTATCCCAAGAGATTGCTCATCGTGTAGAAGTTGAAATAATTGATTTTGCAGATTTGGCAGACAATTTACATCGCGCAGATGTAATTTCAAGTTGTACCGGAAGCTTACATCAAGTGATTTATTTTGCAGATGTCAAAGCAGCACTGAAAAAACGTCGTTATAAACAAATGCTGTTGGTTGATTTGGCTGTACCACGAGATATTGAAGCCAAAGTCGAAAGTTTAGATGGCGTTTATTTATATGGTGTCGATGACCTGCAAACTGTCATTGAAGAAAACTTGGCACAGCGTCGTCAGGCGGCAGTTGAAGCCGAAGTCATGGTCAATCAGCTTGCGACAGATTTAATCACACAGCAAAAAGTGAATTTGGCTGGCTCGACGATTCATGCATACCGTGAACAAGGTGAGTCATTGCGTCAAGAAGAACTGGCTTTAGCCCTGAATCGTCTACAAAAGGGCGAAGATGCTGCGACGATTATGCAAGAAATGTCGCATCGTTTAACCCAAAAACTATTGCATCCGACCTCTATCGTGCTGCGCAATGCAGCGATGGCGGAAGACCCTGCTTATTTTGAAATGTTAGAACAAGATTTAGTTAATGTGGCTGAAAATCGCCGTAAACCAAAGAAATAAATAAGCTGATTCATTGAATAGTATATTGTTCACAGCTTGAACTTGAAGTTAAAACTTAATCTTCAAGGAGTGTGAGCGATCTTTTTTTATCAATATCATAAATACGTTGTTTTAAATTACGCATTTCAGCAAGGCTAGAAAACTTATTCGACTTGATCTTGAGTTGTAAGAATTGATATTGCAATTTTGTCGATAAATCTGCTGCAAGTTTATCTGCCTGTTCAGGTGATGACGTATAGTCACTGATATTGGCATGCTCTAAAATATGTTGTAATTCATGATGATGAGCTGCACATGCACCGAGTACATAATAGGTCGATAACTCTGGATCATCAGGCAATTCATCAAAAATCACATTGAAAATATTTAAAACATGATAAAGCAATAAATCTTGTGAAACTAAAGCGCGTAAAGGCTCAAAATGAATGTAAAGATAAGGATGATTGATCAAAATCGCAATCACATATTCTTCAGCATCAATTTTTGTACTAAAGCTCAGAGACGCATCATTATTGACTTGAGGCTGCCACTTTCGGCTGAACCCTAATTTTTCACGGAAATATTGTTGTAGCAAATAACGATATGAACCACCTTTCGGCAACAGTTCAGTGAGCTGTCTGAGTTCACCCATCACCTGACTTTTACCCTCAGGTGAACTGACATTATGATTTTGCGTTAAATGTGCAAAAACAAATTCAGAAAGAAGCGGTGAGGTGTGCAGTAACCGTCGAAAATTTTCAATACCTTCACGACGGATCAATGAATCTGGGTCATGGTCATTCGGCAATACAAAGAATTTAAGTTCACGTCCATCATTCAGTAATGGAAGGGCAATTTCGAGCGTACGACGAGCTGCTTTTTGACCTGCGGCATCACCATCAAATGCAATGGTAATGCGGCTATTTTGCTTAAATAAAATGTTTAAATGTTCAGTATTACTGGCAGTCCCTAAAGTCGCTACAGCGCCATGAATGCCATATTGCTGTAGGGCAATAACATCCATATAACCTTCGACCATTAACCAATCTTGGGCTTTTTGTTTACGGCCTTCATATAAACCATAAAGTAACTGGTTTTTATGGAAAACTTCAGAGTCTGGGGAGTTGATGTACTTCGGTTTGATTTCATCATTTAGGGCACGACCACCAAAACCGACCACACGACCTTTCGCATCTCGAATCGGGAAAATCACCCGCTCACGCAGTAAGTCAAAGTCACGACCACTATCACTGGTGCGAATCAAACCGAGGAGTTTGAGTCCTTCGATATCTTGTGGAAAGGCTTTTTCCAGATGTTGCCAATCTTCGGGGGCATAGCCTAAACGCCAATAGGCAATGGTGTCTGCACTGAGACCCCGTTGTTTAAAATAAGCTTGCCCGATTGGACTGAGTGGTAGTTGTTGCTCATAAAACTGTGCGACATTTTCCAGCAAGTCATATAAGTTTCCGTCTTGCGGCACATCTTCAAAACCATTGGTAACTTGGTCAAAGTGAGCAAAGGGATCGTTCCCATAAAACGCATCTTCGTTATTTTGAAACTCAGCAAATGGGTCGTGTTCGAAATTTACTGCAGCAGGATTTGTGTCGGTTTCGCCTGTTTTGGGCGGCAGAGCTTTTGCTTCGATTGGAGGTTTTTGTACAGGTTTGGGTTTAGATTCGCGTTTATATTTGAGTTTATTGGAATCGTTATTGTCTTTCGGTAGTTCAATACCCGTTTGGCTAGATAAATCCTTCATTACTTCGATGAAGTTACGGCTACCAATATCCATTAAAAAACGGATGGCATTACCATTGGCCTGACAACCAAAGCAGTGAAAATATTGTTTATCACGATAGACATGGAAAGATGGCGATTTTTCCTGATGGAATGGGCAGCATCCTGAGTAGGTGCGCCCAGTCTTTTTCAATTTCACAAATTGACCAATCACATCGACAATATCGGTGCGATCTAAAATTTGATCAATTGTATGTTGAGGAATGGCCATGCTGTTTTATCTGTCTATCTATTGAATTTGGGCAGTTCGTGAAATATGTTGAAATCAGCAATGCTGTAAGTTCAGTGGGGATGCAGTACAGCATCGTCCATCGAACTATTGTATACCTTTTAATCTAACCGAATCTGTAGATCCTGAAAAGATAAAAGGGCAAGTATTCTAACTTGCCCTTTGTGAAAAATCGACCTTCGTTGCGACTATATTATTCAGCTGATTCTGACGACTCAGTTTTTTTCGCTATGAGGACGATCCAATAAGCCAAAGCTTAAACGATTAGTTAAACTACGTTTTTCTTCATCAGTTTCAACCGCGTCTGTAGAGGTTTGCTCAGACATCGTCTGTGCTTCTTTACCGAAAATACCCAAAGTTGCACGGTTAAGGAAGCTGCCTTCACTACGTGCAGCACGCATATTGACTGTACCGTCTGACTTCACAAGTTTTGGATAGTTTAGCTTAAGCACTTCGATGTATTGCTGAGACGTGGTTTTATCACCAAGTTTGTCGTAACCATAGGCTACAGTCGCTAGAGCTTCTGGAACTTGCGGTGCTTGCGGATAATGTTCGATCACCCAAAGTGAACGTTCAACAGCAGCTAACCATGCTTTACGCTTCACATTAAAACGTGCCGCATTCATTTCGCTTTCAGCCAATTCTTGACTGATGAACTTCATACGTTGTGCGGCATCGACTGCATATTCGCTCGATGGGTAGCGACGGATAAAGTCGACAAAGTTTTGATAAGCCACTTTGAGATAGCTCACATCACGATGCGATTGCTTTAAAGAAGTATAGCGAAGCAAACCATTGTAGTTTTGCTCCATGTTTGAAACACCACGCACGTAGTACGCATAATCAACTTGCGGATGTTGTGGGTTCATACGAATAAAACGGTCTGCAAGTGCAATCGCACCTTCATAGTCTTTTTGCTGAAACTTTACATACAATAGTTCAAGTTGTGCTTGCTGCGCATAGTTACCTGTAGGGTAATAGGTCTCTAGAGCTTCAAGGTGTTTTGCTGCATCTGTATATTGGTTACGTTCAAGCGCTTTTTGTGCTTTTTCGATATAAATCTGTTCGCTTGATTGTGGACCTGTGTCGACCACTTCTTTCTTTGGATTACTGCTACAGCCTACCATTGCCGATGCAATGCCTATTGTTAGAGCAAGCATTGTCATTTTATATTTTGGTAGCGACATAAAAATTCCTCTGTTAATACGGGCAATGAGCTACAATTGAACTATTAAACCACTTTTGTCTGAATGAGCAAATGAGTCAAGCACAATCTTCCAATTCTAATTTCCCTGAAACTGATTTCAATTTACTTGAAGATTCTGAGGATGCAGATAACCATACTTCAGACTCAACTGCAACACGTTTATCGTTGCAATTTCAATTGGATGAAAGCTATTTAGGACAACGTATTGATCAGGTTTCAGCACTGGTTTGGACTGATTTTTCTCGTGAAAAGCTAAAACAGTGGCTCAAAGAGGGCCATTTGTTGGTCAATGGTAACACTGTGAAACCAAAGTACAAATGCGAAGGCACAGAGTTACTGACTTTAGACGTCGAGTTAGAAGCACAAACCCGTAGCTTACCCGAAGATATTCCACTTAATATTGTCTATGAAGATGACGATATTATGGTGATTAATAAACCTGTCGGTATGGTTGTTCATCCGGGCGCTGGAAACAGTACAGGCACATTGGTGAATGCAATTTTGCACCATTACCCAAAATCTTCAGAGTTGACCCGTGCAGGTTTGGTGCATCGTATTGATAAAGACACCTCAGGTCTGTTGGTTGTTGCGAAAAACCTCGAATCCCAATTTTCTTTAAGTAAGCAATTGGCGAAGAAATCGGTTTACCGTATTTACGATTTGATCGTATATGGCAACATTATTGCTGGCGGTACAGTCGATGAACCAATTAAACGTCATCCTGTTGATCGCATTAAAATGGCAGTCTTGCCGGGCGGTAAAGATGCGGTGACTCACTATAATGTGAAAGAACGTTTCCAAAACTTTACCCGCGTTCAAGCACGTTTAGAAACGGGTCGTACCCATCAAATTCGTGTGCATTTTACTTATATCGGTCATGGTCTTGTGGGCGATCAAGTGTATGTACCACGTGTACGTATGCCTGCAGGCGCGTCGGTGTTATTAGATGACACTTTACGTGGCTTTAAACGTCAGGCTTTACATGCGGTTAAATTGGGTCTCGTTCATCCACGTACAGGTGAAGACATGATGTTTGAAGCACCATGGCCTGAAGACTTTAATCAATTGGTTGAAGTATTACGTAGCGAAAACAAAGCTTATTAAGTTTTAAACTGATTTACACGCCATAGATAGAAAAGGACGGCAACATGCAATTTGTTCAGGGACTTCCACAGGGTGTTTTTGTGGGACAAACTCGAGTTCATCATGATCAGACGCAACCCGCTGAACAACCTGAATTGGCAGGATTTAATCTGGCATTGCATGTGGGAGATGATGCAGCGCGTGTGCAAAAGCACCGGATGCAATTGCTCAAAGACTTTGCTAAATATGGCGTGAATAAAATCACCTGGATGAACCAAACGCACAGTACGCTATGCCATCGCATTGATGAACAGATCAACTTTGTTGCACCCGAAGGCGATGGTATGGTCACGCAGTCAAAACACCATGCCCTGATGATGATGACCGCAGACTGCTTACCCGTGGTTTTGGGTAATGCTGACGGGACAGAAGTTGCCAATCTGCATGCAGGTTGGAAGGGCTTGGCTAATGGTATTGTGGAAAACACCATTGCAGCCATGCACACTCAGCCAACATGGGCTTGGTTGGGGGCAGCCATTTGCCAAGAGAGTTTTGAAATTGGCGCAGAAGTCAAAGCTGCCTTTTGTTCCAAATATCCAGAACTTGAAAGTGCATTTAAAGCTGGTGTAAAGGAAGGCAAATATTATGCTGATCTTTATGCGATAGCGCGTTATATTCTTGCATTACATAGGGTTAAAGCTGTAACCGGTGGCGACCAATGTACCTTTTTACAAGCTGATGAATATTTTTCTTATCGCCGAGAAGCGAAAACAGGACGTATGGCAACATTCGTCTTTATGCTTTGAAAATGCTAAACTTGACTGAATCTATCGACTTTTAAATGTTATGTCTTTGACTGCTAAATCTCTTGCTGTTGTTTACCACAGCCCCTATGGGCACACTGCCAAAGTGGCGAATTTCATTGTACAAGGTGCAGAAAAAGCCGGTGTAAAAGTCCATCTCATGAATGTAGAGCATGTGGATTGGGATGAATTGGACAGTGCAGATGCCATCGTTTTTGGATGCCCAACCTATATGGGCAGTATGAGTGCGGCAATGAAATTATTCATGGAGCAATCATCTAAACGCTGGTTAGCACGGACATGGCAAGGCAAGTTAGCCGCTGGTTTTACCAATGGTGGCGGCTTAAGTGGAGATAAATTAGCAGTATTGCAGCAAATCAATTTATTCGCCATGCAGCACGGCATGCTGTGGAGCGGTCTTCCATTGATGCCAACTGGACGAAGCACAACAGATTTAAATCGGATGTCGAGCTTTTTAGGTTTAATGACACAATCGGATAATGCGCCTGTTGAAGTCACGCCACCTGCGGGTGATTTAGAAACTGCTATTTGGTTTGGTGAATATCTGGGACTGTTGTTAAATAAAGTTAATTAATTTGTAAATAAATCGTTTGAACTATCATTTATAAATCTTTGAAAACCCTAGTGATGGAAATGTTACTGGGGTTTTTATTGGCCTAAAATTCGTGAAAATTGGCATTTTGTATAATTGAGTTGTGATGCGTGTCACAAATTGCCATTCATTTACGCCAACGCTATTGACTTAATCTTCTCATAAATTTCACTCGGGATGAGTGACGAATATTAAAAAGGATTAAATAATCGTGAAAAAAACAATAGTCGCAATGGCATTGACCTTATGTGTTTCTGACGTTGTTTTTGCAGCAGAAGGATTGGTGGGATTAGCAGATGAAGAATTGTCTGCCATCAATGGTGCTGCATTGATGAATATGTCCTATACCGATCCTATTTTGGTCAACCAACAAATGGTCGATGAAAATATTGGTTTCTACAAACTCAGTTTAGATGCCGTGATGGATCTGAACGTCAATGTCAAAAGTTTGCAACTCGGCTGTGGTGGGGTAAATGGGTCAAATGGCTGTGATATTGATATTCGTCATCTGGCGTTGAGTGGTAATGCTACTTCAACTGATGCCAACGGTAATCCCGTCTTTAATGGTGATCGAGCGTCAACAAGTGCCGAACTGAAAAATCCGTTTATTGAATTTGCAATTAAAAACCCAAAACAAGCCGCTTTACGCGAAGTTAAAGGCTTCCGTGTCAGTGCTGAATCAATTACAGGTTTATTGACCACTGGTATTCAAAACACGGGTGCGCCGACAGATGGGATTAAGTCACTGAGCGGTTATATGAAAATTGCACCGACTACAGGGACAGCAAAGACCCAAGCCGCGATCTTTGGGGATAGCAGCAGTGAGACTTTATCGGGGAACTTGGTGATTAATACGATTTGGAACAATGATCGTAGCTTTGTAAGTCAACCTGAAAATAGTAAGGGTTTAAAAATTCCTTCAATGAATGTGCCATTTACCGTCCCTGAAATTACCATCAACGGAAAACGACAAACTCAAGCCGTTGCCAAAAATATCAGTGCGACAGTGCCATCGATTCAACTCAACCGTGATAGTGGTAGTTTACAGGTCAAACTTGACCGTAATTTGTTATGGGTAGAAGGGGCGCAGTTCTTTATGGATTCTGGCTCATCAATTGATGGTTTGAAAATGAACATTACCTTTGAGCAAGCCTTAAATATGATTCATAACATTCCATTAAATGGCACAGCCGGTTATTTATCGCTTCAATCTCAAGATATTAGTTGGCCAGATGCCAATGCAGATGATATTGCACGTACAGGTTGGTGGATGTCATTTAAAGACCCGATCAATATTGGCAAATTAAATCCAACATCTGAAGTGGATATTTCAGGCGTCTTGCCTCAAGTTGCACAAAAAGTATCGCAAATTTTAACCAATGAACCGATTTATATTCCCTTAGGTTCTGCTGTCGGTGCAGCATTTGGTTTACCGATTTATAAAAATGTCGGTTCAATTAACCTCAGTAATGCAGGTGCGGCCAATTTAACTTTAAAAAATCAGGTCTTGGGAAATCAGGAAGTTCGGACCAACTGTTTTGGTGGGTTGAAATTCTGCTAAATCTGCAATTTAAAAATAAAAAAACCTCCATTTTGGAGGTTTTTTTATTGACCTTATTTATGAAAAATACGGGCTTTATCGCGCTGCCAATCACGGTCTTTTTCCGTTGCACGCTTGTCGTGAAGCTGTTTACCTTTTACTAGGGCAATTTCAAGTTTGGCATGAGGACCTTTCCAGTAACATGCCAAAGGCACACATGAATAACCTTTTTGGTTAATTGCACCTTGTAGTTTTTCAATTTCACGGCGGTTCAGCAATAATTTACGAGTACGTGTTGCTTCAGGCACCACATGTGTCGAAGCACTCAGTAAAGGTTGCACTTGAGCGCCGAATAAAAATGCTTCACCATTTTTAAACGTAATATAGCTCTCTACGATAGTCATTCGACCCGCACGCATTGATTTGACTTCCCAGCCTTGTAATGAAAGGCCCGCTTCAAATTTTTCTTCAATGAAATAATCGTGACGCGCACGCTTATTTAGGGCAATCGTACTGCTACTATTTTTTTTAACTACTGCTTTCGTCATAATCAAAAACTTCCAAACTTAGCACTATTGTACCCGAACTTTGAATAAGATGAAGTTTTTAAATTTACAAGCTGACTTCACCTATAAATCAAGATTTTGTTAAAATACCCATCTACAAAATAACAGAGTACAACTGGATGTCTAAAACTCGTGTAATTTATCCGGGCACATTCGATCCAATTACTAATGGTCATATCGACTTAGTGACACGTGCATCACGCATGTTTGACGAAGTTGTCGTGGCAATTGCAATTGGACATCACAAAAACCCTGTGTTTAGTCTGGAAGAACGTGTTGCACTAGCGCAAGAGTCTTTAAGTCATTTGTCAAATGTTGAGTTTGTAGGTTTTGATGGGCTGTTGGTCAACTTCTTTAACGAGCAAAAAGCAACAGCCGTGTTACGTGGTTTACGTGCAGTTTCAGATTTTGAATATGAATTTCAATTGGCAAATATGAATCGCCGTTTGGACAGTAAATTTGAAGCCGTGTTCTTAACCCCATCAGAGCAATATTCGTTTATTTCATCTACGCTCGTGCGTGAAATTGCACGTTTAAATGGTGATGTCACTCAGTTTGTACCACAAGCTGTTGTGGAAGCCTTTAAGCGTAAACAACAGCAAGGTTGGTAGAGTGTCTTTATATATCACTGATGAATGCATCAACTGCGATGTCTGTGAACCTGTATGCCCCAATGAGGCGATTTTCATGGGGGAACTCATTTATGAGATTAACCCTGATTTGTGTACGGAATGCGTTGGGCATCACGATAAACCGCAGTGTCAGTTGTTCTGTCCGGTAGATTGTATTCCATTGGATCCAGCTCATCCTGAAACTCAGGAACAGCTTCAACAAAAGTACGAAAAACTAACTGCTCAAAAAACATCAAGCAATTAGTTGTCAGATTTGTTAGAATGCGCCCCGAAGTGAACCAGACGATCGCTGCTGTGTATAGGTCTCCGTGACTAAAGCAGGGGAGGAAAGTCCGGGCTTCATAGGGCAAGGTGCCAGGTAACGCCTGGGCGGTGTGAGCCGACGGAAAGTGCAGCAGAGAGTAGACCGCCTTCACTATGGTTTTGAGCAATCAAAATCGGAGGTAAGGGTGAAAGGGTGCGGTAAGAGCGCACCGCATGACTGGTAACAGTTCATGGCATGGTAAACCCCACCGGAAGCAAGACCAAATAGGGATCCTTTAGGCATGGCCCATGCTGGATCCGGGTAGGTCGCTTGAGCGTATGAGTGATTGTACGCCTAGAGGAATGATCGTCCTCGACAGAACCCGGCTTATCGGTTCACTTCAACAAATTTTGATCAAATACGCGCATTATGGGCTTGACGATATTTAAATATCCCTCCATAATGCGCGCACAGTTTAAGGCTATGTAGCTCAGTTGGTTAGAGCACCGCACTCATAATGCGGGGGTCACAAGTTCAAGTCTCGTCATAGCCACCATATTCAAAAAAAAGACCACTCCGATTGAGTGGTCTTTTTTTATTTCTAAATCTTCCAAATTTAAAAAATTAACGGTAAACAAAACGACGCATGCCTGCACGTAAGGCAAATGCGCCATGCATATATACGCCACCTAGCCAATACGGCACATTATAAATATCTTCATGGCGATATTTGACTAATGCAAACTCTGCCAATAGTCCTTCAAAGAACATGCCACCAATGGCAAGCATGATGGCCAATATCAGTAGCCATGTACGCTCATAGCTAAATAGCCAGCGAATAAAAAAGCTAATGTAAAAAATCCAACAAAGTGCTTCTGGATGAAAATTGCCAAATCCGCTGAGTATATAGACTATGGCAAATAGTATTAGGCTTTCGACGAGGGGCGCAGTGCCGTCATGATGGCAACTGAGCTGAGTCATCACATAGTGTTTAAGTCGTTGTGTAAGTTGAATATAGCTAAATGCCATGAAAGCAAAGGCAATAAAAAAGCCTGGGAATACCCACCAAGCTTGATGGAAAAATAATGGGTTGGGATAACTAAGTGTCTGGGTATAGACATGAATCGCATCGCAAAAAGTTGCGACGACTGCTGCCAGCAGGGCAAGTATAAATATGCCTGAATTGAGTGGTTCTCGTCATCATTCATCCTGAAAAGTGGTTTTTTTTATTTTGTGAGTTCTTTATAGAATGAATTTGGAGAAAAGGCTATGACAAGTTACGAGATGCTCATGTGTAAATGTTAATTTATAGCGCTACTGCTATACTCAATACATAGTTAACTTAATGAATATAAATAGAAATGATAGATAACCAATTAAACTGGCCTAAAGATAATTTTGAGAATATTGAAACTGCATGGGAAGGTGATCTTTGGGATCGCCGTCGTTTAGGAGAGCAGCTTACAAGTTATGTTGATCGCTTAAACTGCGGTGCTGTTCTTGCTTTGGATGCACGATGGGGTGAGGGTAAAACGTGGTTTGTCCGTCATTGGGCGAAGCATTTAGATGATACTCAGCATAACGTGATCTATTTGGATGCATTTGCTAATGATTATTTGGAAGATCCATTTTTAACGATTGCAGCTGAAATAAGTCAAACTTTTAAAGAGTCAGAAGAAATTGATGATGATGAAATTAAAGATTTTAATGCTAAGACTGCTTCAGTATTAATATCGTTGGCGGCTGTCATACCAATGATTGCGGCTAAAGCGGGCATGCATTGGATTGGCTTGGGTGGAGCTGGAGAAGCATTTAAAGAGGTATATGAAGAAGGAAAAGCGTTGTATGACACAGCAAGTGAGGAAATAGCTGCAAAAGTTAAGGAGAAAATCGAAAAGAAAATTGAGAATCATCAGGTTGAGAAACAAACAATTCATGACTTTAAGAAAGAACTTGCTGTATTAGCTGGAAAATTAGATAAACCTTTAGTTTTTATTATTGATGAATTGGATCGTTGTCGTCCTGATTTTGCGATACGATTAATTGAAAGGGTTAAACATTTCTTTGATATTCCTAAAATTGTTTTTGTTTTGGTGATGAATAAGCCACAATTATCACAGTCAGTTCAGAATTTTTATGGTTATGAAGCAGAGATAACAGCTGATTATTTTGAAAAATTTATAGATTTAACAATTAAATTTCCAAATTTGGAACCTTATATTAACTATGAAAATGTATTGAAGGAAGAACTTTATAGAATTGGTGAGATGGAGCATAAAGAAGCTTTAAATGAATTCTTTTTTTGGGTATTAGCATTACAAAATTATAAAAACTTCAACTCACGTGAATTAAAAAGAAAAATTAATCAATATGCTATTTTGAAAACTAATGATTTTAGAAAAAACCTAATATTAATTGCGTTTGTATTTGGTGTGGAATTTTCAAAAGATTTGAAAATATTTCGTTTAGTTTTAAGTAAGTTAGTTGAAAAATTTAATTTGTCTTTTAGTGACAGTAAATTTCTTGGAAATATTATTATCAGTAAACTACGAACTGAATATTTCATTGATGAATTTCATATAGGAAATTTATATAATAAACAAGTAACATTGAATGAAAAATATGTATCAGTGGGACAACAAGATGCCAAAGAATTGTATATGCTGGAAACTTATACTCCCTTTGCTATCCAGAAATTAAAACACTCCGATGATTTTATAATTGATTGGAAAAACTATGTTGAATCGGGATTTAATCTAGATATTTGATTAATGTATCAACATCATCCGTCTGCAATTTTTCCCGCATCTTTAAAAACTGCTTTTCATCTAAGTCATAGAGCTTGAGGGAAAGTAGTTTTTTGATATCTTCTTCAGGAAAGCGATATTTAATAATTTTAGCAGGGACTCCGCCTACTACTGCATAAGGTGGCACATCTTTAGTCACCACAGCACCTGTAGCAACGACAGCACCTTCACCCAGTGTAACACCTTGCATAATCATGGCACGTGAGCCGATCCAGCATCCATCACCAATGATTGTGTCACCCGCAGGGACAAAACTCCGTGTATCAAACGGAAAGGCTGAAATCCAGTCCGTGCGGTGGAGTTGGTTACCACCCATCATAATCACGCATTCTGCGCCAAAACAGACAAAATTACCGATATGTAGCTGGTCTATCGGCTTCTCAGTTGTTGCGGGTTTGTCGTGCAAATAACGCACCACACAGCGCTCAAAACCCTGATCCCAATATGCAGAATAATATGAATAATTACCTTTGATGTGAATATTTGGGTTCTTCACTGTTTTAGAGATGAACTCAAATTCACACCAATGATTGACAGGTGAATTAATCAATTTTTCAGACATAACTGGGATACAAAAATAGGGAATGTGCCATTATACCGAATAGATCTTTACGCTGGTGAACAATCCAATTCCACAAATGAACTGATGGCAAAACTAAGTTTTTAGGTGGTTTTAGATTGTTGAGGAATACGGGCAATGACCTTAATTTCAAAATCAAAACCCGCCAGCCAATTCACACCAATCGCTGTCCAGTTCGGATAAGGCTTTTGGGTAAATACCTGATTTTTGACTTTCATAATGCTTTCAAATTGCTGTTCAGGATCAGTATGAAAGGTGGTGACATCAACGATATCATCAAAAGTACAACCAGCAGCTGCCAATGTTGCAGCCAGGTTTTCAAAAGCCCGTTCTACCTGTTTCTCAAAATCAGGTTCAGGAGAACCATCCTCACGGCTACCAACCTGACCTGATACAAAGAGTAAATCTTCCGATTTGATGGCAGCCGAGTAACCATGCTGTTCATACAAAGCATGCCGATCTTGGGGAAATATTGCAGTTCTTGTCATGACTATTCTCGCTTAATGTTAAATTTAAAAAAATATTTTTAAAAACGGCATAAGTTTTTACATACGCTTCGTATGTAAACATAATTGACATACGGGCCGTATGTCAATTAAAATTTTGGTAAGGATGAGGTAAGCAAAGCAATGTCTGTTCGTGAACAAAAAATGGCGGCAACCCGCAAGAAACTGATTGAAGTGGCACGTCGTGCATTTGCTGAGTATGGTTATGCAGACACGTCCATGGATAAACTCACGGCAGACGCGGGGCTGACCCGTGGCGCGCTGTACCATCATTTTGGCGACAAACGGGGCTTATTTGCTGCTGTGGTCGATCAAATTGATTCAGAAATGGCTTCATCTGCCCAGCAGCATCTGGAGCAGCCTGAAGATCTTTGGGAAGGGCTGATGCTTGAAGGGCAAGCCTATATTGAAAATGCTTTGAATCCTGAATTTCAGCGTATTGTACTGCGTGATGGGCCAGCTGTATTGGGAGATCCTGCACATTGGCCCAGTCAAAACAAATGTTTGCAGTCTACCCGTGAGTGCGTACAACAGTTATTGGCAGTAGATCGAATTAAAGCAGTAGATCCTGAAGCGGCTGCCGTATTTTTAAATGGCGCTGCCATGAATGCCGCACTTTGGGTCGCCTCCAGTGAGCATCCTGAACAGGCACTCCCAGAAGCATTACATGCCTTTCAAGTCTTTGCGTCAGGATTGTTAAAAGAAGGATAGAGTGGGGTTGTTGATAATCAATTGTCTGAATATAAAAAACCCCTCAAAAGAGGGGCTTAAAATTGCTTATCTTAATGAATTAAAGATATTCAACTTTAGAAATTTCATACTCAACTTCACCTTGTGGTGTGTTGATTTTTACATCGTCGCCTTCGTTTTTACCCAAAAGACCACGCGCAATTGGTGAATTCACAGAGATTTTGTTGATTTTAAAATCTGCTTCGTCATCACCAACGATTTTATAAGTCTTTTGTTCTTCAGTATCTAAGTTTTCAATGGTCACAGTCACACCGAAAACCACACGGCCATTTTGCTCAAGTGATTTAACATCAATCACTTGGCAAGCACCCAATTTACCTTCGATATCTTGGATACGGCCTTCACAGAAACCTTGTTGCTCGCGAGCAGCGTGGTATTCAGCGTTTTCTTTCAAATCCCCATGTTCACGCGCTTCAGCAATTGCTGCAGTAATACGTGGACGATCAACACTTTTAAGTTGCTGTAATTCTTTCTCTAGGGCAATTTTGCCTTCGGGAGTCATAGGATAACGTTGCATTGTTGTCCCTCATGTTTGTAAAAAGAAAAAATCAGTAAAATTTTTACTGACCTAGAAATGAAAAAAAGCCCGCCACCGAGAGGTGGCGGGACTTCTCGGTAACTTAATTAACCTTTAGTAAGGTCTTGTAAGCGGTATACATCCATTGGCAATTTGATTGCTAAAGCTTGGCATACTGCATCAGCACCGTTAAGGGTAGTTGTGTAATACACTTTACCTTGTAATGCAGAGCGGCGGATCGAGAATGAATCTTCTTGAGCCTGTTTGCCTTCAGTTGTATTGATAATGAGGTGAACTTCGCCATTTTTCAAGCGGTCTACGATATTAGGACGGCCTTCAGTCACTTTGTTCACACGTTCACATTCAATACCAGCATCTTTAATCACATCATAAGTACCGCCAGTAGCGATGACTTTGAAGCCAAGATCTGTTAGCTGTTTCGCAATACCAACAGCACGAGGCTTGTCAGAATGACGAACAGATAAGAATGCATGTTTAACTTCGCCTTCTGTTGGTAGGCCAGGTAAACGGTCATTAGAGCCTAACACAGCTTTATAGAACGCTTCACCAAATGTTTTGCCTACACCCATCACTTCGCCTGTAGATTTCATCTCAGGGCCAAGAATTGGGTCAACACCAGGGAATTTGTTGAATGGGAACACTGCTTCTTTTACAGAGAAGTGTTCAGGAATAATCTCTGTAGTGAATCCTTGAGATTCTAAAGATTGACCAGCCATACAACGCGCAGCAACTTTCGCTAAAGATTCACCAATGCACTTAGATACGAATGGAACAGTACGTGATGCACGTGGGTTCACTTCTAGAATGTATACGTCAGTGCCTTTAACAGCAAACTGTACGTTCATTAAACCAATTACGCCAAGCTCTTTCGCCATAGCGATGGTTTGACGGCGCATTTCGTCCTGAACTTCTTTAGATAAAGAGTAAGGAGGAATAGAACATGCTGAGTCACCTGAGTGAATACCAGCTTGTTCGATGTGCTGCATGATACCGCCGATCACAACGTCTTTACCGTCAGATACGCAGTCCACGTCAACTTCAATCGCGTCATCTAGGAAGTGGTCAAGAAGTACAGGTGCTTCGTTCGATGCTTGAACCGCATCACGTAAGTAACGTTTCAATTCTTCGTCGTTGTACACGATTTCCATCGCACGACCACCAAGCACGTAAGATGGACGTACCACAAGTGGGTAGCCAACTTTTGCCGCTTCAGCCATACCTTCTTCAGCAGATTTTACGATGCTGTTGTTTGGTTGACGAAGTTGTAGACGTTGAATCATTTGTTGGAAACGTTCACGGTCTTCTGCACGGTCAATCGCGTCAGGTGATGTACCGATAATTGGCGCACCAGCTTCTTCTAAAGCACGAGCCAATTTAAGCGGAGTTTGACCGCCGTACTGAACGATAATGCCTTTAGGCTTCTCGATACGTACGATTTCAAGTACATCTTCCAAAGTGATTGGTTCGAAGTACAAACGATCTGATGTGTCGTAATCCGTAGAAACCGTTTCAGGGTTACAGTTCACCATGATAGTTTCATAGCCGTCTTCACGCATTGCAAGGGCAGCGTGTACACAGCAGTAATCGAATTCGATACCTTGACCAATACGGTTAGGACCGCCACCGATGACCATGATCTTGTCGCGAGTAGACGGATTCGCTTCACATTCTTCATCGTAAGTTGAGTACATGTAAGCTGTATCAGATTCGAATTCAGCCGCACATGTATCTACACGTTTGTAAACAGGGGTCACGCCCAAGTTCCAACGGTGTTTACGGAATTGTTTTTGTGAAATACCCATCAATTTCGCAATACGAAGGTCAGATAAACCTTTGCGTTTGAACGAACGGATGTTGTCAGCGTTTAAGTCACCAAAACCTAAAGATTTGATTTTCTCTTCAGTTTTGATGATGTCTTCGATTTGGATCAAGAACCAACGGTCAATATTCGTCGCAGCGAACACTTCATCTAACGTGAAACCATGACGGAATGCATCGCCAACGTACCAAATACGCTCAGGACCAGGCACTTTAAGTTCTTGAAGGATTTTCTCTTTCGCACCTTCAGTACCCACTTCGATTTTTTCATCAAAGCCAGCAGCACCCACTTCAAGACCACGAAGCGCTTTTTGTACTGACTCTTGGAAGTTACGGCCAATTGCCATGACTTCACCCACAGATTTCATCTGTGTAGTTAAAGTTGCATCAGCTTGTGGGAATTTCTCGAAGTTGAAACGAGGAATCTTAGTCACAACATAGTCAATCGCAGGTTCGAATGATGCAGGAGTTGTACCGCCAGTGATGTCATTTTTCAATTCATCAAGGGTATAACCGACTGCCAATTTCGCTGCAATTTTTGCAATTGGGAAACCGGTTGCTTTAGATGCCAAAGCAGATGAACGAGAAACACGAGGGTTCATCTCGATCACAACCATACGGCCATCTTTCGGGTTAATACCGAACTGAACGTTCGAACCACCCGTTTCTACACCAATTTCACGAAGTACTGCTAAAGAGGCATTACGTAAAAGTTGGAATTCTTTGTCTGTTAATGTTTGTGCAGGGGCAACAGTGATTGAGTCACCTGTGTGCACGCCCATTGGGTCAAAGTTTTCAATGGTACATACAATGATACAGTTGTCGTTTTTGTCACGAACAACTTCCATTTCGTACTCTTTCCAACCAATCAATGATTCATCAATTAAAAGTTGGTGAGTAGGAGAAAGGTCGAAACCGCGTTCACAGATCTCGATAAATTCTTCTTTGTTGTATGCGATACCACCGCCTGAACCACCCATCGTAAATGATGGACGGATAATCACAGGGAAACCGAAGCGTGCTTGAATTTCTAACGCTTCTTCCATTGATTCAGCGATGTCAGCTTTTGGACATTCAAGACCAATTTTACGCATTGCTTGGTCGAAGAGTTTACGGTCTTCGGCTTTTTCAATTGCTTCTTTAGTCGCACCGATCAATTCAACATTGTATTTTTCTAAAATGCCGTGCTCATCAAGGGCGAGGGCACAGTTCAATGCAGTTTGACCACCCATTGTTGGAAGAACTGCATCTGGGCGTTCTTTCTCAATGATCGCTGCAACAGTTTGCCACGTAATCGGTTCGATATACGTTGCATCTGCCATTGCAGGGTCAGTCATAATCGTTGCAGGGTTAGAGTTAACAAGAATAACTCGGTAACCTTCTTCACGAAGGGCTTTACATGCTTGCGCACCTGAGTAGTCAAACTCACATGCTTGACCGATCACAATCGGACCAGCACCAATAATTAAGATGCTTTTAATGTCTGTACGTTTAGCCATGATGCTTCCTTAATTACTTCTTAGATGCTTCGATAAGTTCGATGAAATGATCGAACAGTGGTGCGCAGTCATGTGGACCAGGGCTTGCTTCTGGGTGACCTTGGAAACTGAACGCAGGTTTGTCTGTACGATGAATCCCTTGAAGGGTTTGGTCGAACAGCGATTTGTGCGTAGCTTTCAAGTTTGCAGGAAGAGTTTCTGCATCCACTGCGAAGCCGTGGTTTTGAGAAGTAATCATCACTGTACCATTTTCTAAGTTTTGTACAGGATGGTTAGCACCGTGGTGACCGTGAGGCATTTTCACAGTTTTTGCACCTGATGCAAGTGCAAGAATTTGGTGACCTAAGCAAATACCGAATACAGGTACATTACGTGCGTCTTCTACAATTGTTTTTACAGCTTCAATTGCATAATCACATGCTGCTGGATCGCCGGGGCCGTTCGATAAGAACACGCCATCTGGATTCAGCGCAAGTACATCAGCAGCAGGAGTTTGCGCAGGCACGACAGTCAATTTACAACCGCGGTCTGCGAGCATACGTAAGATGTTGGTTTTGACACCGTAGTCGTATGCTACAACATGGAATTTAAGTTCTGGTTGAGCGAAACCTTTACCAAGCGCCCAAGAGCCTTCAGTCCACTCGAAACCGGTCGGATCACAGCATTCTTTTGCAAGGTCTAAACCATTAAGACCACCAAAAGCACGTGCTTTAGCTAACGCTTCTTCTTCAGTCGCGTTTTCACCAGCAAGGATACAACCGTTTTGCGCACCTTTTGATCGCAGAATACGCGTTAATTTACGAGTATCAATATCTGCGATAGCAACAACATTGTGTTGTTTAAGGTAATCACTTAGTGATTGCTCAGCACGGAAGTTGCTATGCAATAAAGGTAGGTCACGAATGATCAATCCGTTGGCCCATACTTTATGAATTCGACCTGACTCAGCGTCTTCATCATTACAACCTGTGTTACCGATATGTGGGTAAGTTAGGGTCACAAGTTGTTGTGCATAACTTGGGTCAGTCAAAATTTCTTGATAGCCAGTCATGGCAGTGTTGAAAACGACTTCACCAGTCGTACTACCCGATGCGCCAATTGAAGTACCTTTAAAAATAGTACCATCGGCAAGGGCTAAAATTGCTGGGGTGCTCAAACCAAAGCTCCTGAAATTTAGGCTGTAAAAAAGCGAGAAGACGAAAAAAAAGGAAGGCTGCTTAAAAACCTACCCTCCTTACATCTGCTCGCTTGAACTTAACACGGCATTATACGCAGAAAGCCACTGAAAGTCCATTGTAAATATTAGGAATAAAGCAGATAAAGCGCTTGCATTTTAGAATAAAGTTTGGTTTTGCAAAATCGTAGAAAAATGTAAGCAATTAATTATTGTCAGACAAATCATAAATTAAAATTTATCAATAAGCGCTATTGTGGTTCGGTCAGCAAAAACTATAGGTACAAAGTCATGGCAACACAACAAAAACAAACAGCGGCTAAATCCTCCCTGAAAGAAGTCGTTATCGAAGGTGCTGAAAAGCTTGAACAAGTTGCAAAAGAAGCGAGTGTCCAAGCCACAGAAGCGGTCACTGAAAGCAAAGAAAAGATCGGAGCAGAGGCAAAGCAGTTGAATGCCAGTGTGCAAGATCAATTGCGTCAGTTGAAGCAAGATGTGTTGAATAAACTTGATCAGCTAAAAGTTCAATTTGGTTCATCGCAAAAAGATTTTAGTGAACTCAAAGAATTTGTGAAAACTGAGTTTAATACGGTTATTGATGATCTTTCAAAACTTGGAAAAGAGCTGAAAGAAGATGTGACCCAAATTTCAGGAAAACACAAAGATCATCTAACAGAAACATTTAAGCGTTCTAAGGAACATACTTTGGAAGCGTGGAAAAAAATTTCACCAGTAAAAGCTGAAGTTACGGATCAAACCACAGATCTTAAAAGTTAATTGTGAATGACATGAATTTTAAAGCGCTTAAGCTAAGTCTAGTCATTCCAGGGAGCTGGATTGGGTGAGAGCGAATTAAACTTAAAGTTAACGCTATATATGCATAAGGGAGCCATTAATGGCTCCCTTATTGTGAATAGTACATTTAAGTACAAAGCACTTATTTAAAAATAAGCAGGCAATAAAAAAGCAAAAGATCGTACTTTTGCTTTTTATCGAAGATCAAAACATTAAAAAGTTTAGAACTGATGTAGCCAATCACGTTTGTTGTGAAAGTCAGCATTTGGACTACTATGCTGCATGGCATAGTACTGTTTACCTTGAGGGGTTTTCAGTACAGCAGTTAGACCAATATAGAGATCTTCCCATTTAAGTTTGTACTTCAGCATAAATTCTGTCAGATCAAGACTGACATTTAAGCCATAGTGCGTCCGTTTCAACTGATTCAGTTCGATATCGTAAGCAGCTTGTGGCGGCATATCTTCTGGATAGCGATATTCTTCAAACTGGTAAGCCTGCCAAGCTTGTGAAGGGGAGAGGTTGATTTCACGATAAAAGTCTTCGTTGCGTACACCAATAAAAACTTCTAGGCAGGTCTGTTCCCACAAAAAATCGATTCGTGGGTGAGCTGATACCAATTCTGGCCATTGAATCAGTTGATTTGGGTCTCGAATCCAATAACCCACATTTAAAGTATATGGGCTTTGTTGTTCGATAGCACCTACGACTGATACAGCCTGAAAGCGACGATCAAAAGCGCTGAGTTCAAAACTTGCCATAAATGTTTAGTTAGACAGGTGTGCGTAGCGAACAAGGTTAGACAGTTTTGCATTTTGTTTTGCCGCTTTGCGGTAAATCAAAGCAATCTTACCAATCGTTTGAACAACTTCAGAACCTGAAACTGTCGCAATTTCAGTAATCATTGCAGCACGTGCTTCGCGGTCTTCTGCCACAACTTTCACTTTAATTAACTCATGGTCGTTTAACGCACGGTTTAATTCTTCAACAACGCTTTCTGATAAGCCTTTGTCCGCAACCATTACAACTGGGTTTAGGGTGTGACCAATTTGACGTAAGCGTTTACGTTCTTGAATAGATAAAGCCGCCATAAATATAACCTAATTTTAAAAACGACCTAGTATAGCAAAATCAAAGTTGAAGCGCTGTATTTAATCGGCATTTTCTCGATGAAGATTATTGAAAAAAACATGATTTAAGATGCTTTTTAGATACACATGTCTACTGCAAAAGTGCTGAATTTCACGTACAATCAAGACTGAGAAGTTTTTTTTATTTAGAGAGTTATGGCTACCCGCATTACTAACCAGAAATTATCCAAAAGTAGTCGTGACTGGATGCGTGAGCATCTTGATGACCCCTTTGTGAAAAAAGCACAAAAGGAAGGATATCGTGCGCGTGCCGCTTATAAATTGCTTGAAATTCAAGAAAAATACAAATTGATCAAGCCAGGCATGACCGTTGTCGACTTAGGTGCTGCACCAGGTAGTTGGTCGCAAATTGCCGGTAAACTTGTTGGCGACAAAGGTTTGGTAATTGCTTCTGATATTTTACCCATGGATGCTTTACCCGATGTGACCTTCTTGCAAGGTGACTTTCGTGAACAAGAAGTGTTCGATGAATTGTTAAAAATTTTAGATGGACGTACTGTAGACGTTGTAATTTCAGATATGGCCCCCAATACATCAGGTAATAAGGCTGTAGATCAACCGCGTCAGATCTATCTTTGTGAATTAGCAATCGACTTTGCTCAAAAGGTTCTTGGACCAAATGGACAATTTGTTGTTAAAGTGTTCCAAGGTGTTGGATTTGATGAATACCGTAAGCAAGTTGTAGACACATTTGATGTGCTGAAAACAGCAAAACCGGCGGCTTCACGTGCTCGATCTAAAGAAGTGTTTTTAATCGGGCAGGGACGTAAGAAAGCTTTCAAGTAAAGTTTACTTGCCAACTCGTTAAAAATTGTGCATTTTGTACGTTTTTAAATTATTGCGAAGCTACTCTGCAGCGTAAGTATTAGAGTCACCCATGTAAATGGGATTGAACGAATTAGATAGAAATGGGAATAAAGCTTTGAGCGATCTTTTTAAGAATGCCGTGTTGTGGCTGGTTATCCTAGGCGTGCTGGTTTTAATCTTCAGCAACGTCAGTGACCGCAATCAACCGACCGCGATGAACTATTCTGAGTTCGTGGCAGCCGTAAATGCGGGTCAGATTAAACAAGTCACCATTGATGGCGAAAGAATTCGTGGCGAAAAATCAAACGGTTCAGAGTTTGAAAGTATCCGTCCTGCGGTTCAAGATCCTGAACTTATGCCGAACCTGATCAAGAACAATGTTGTTGTTGAAGGTACAGCGCCACAGCGTCAAAGTATTTTGATGCAACTTCTGATTGCAAGTTTCCCTGTTCTTTTAATCATTCTGTTATTCATGTTCTTTATGCGCAACATGGGTGGTGGAGCTGGTGGTAAGAATGGCCCAATGAGTTTTGGTAAGTCAAAAGCAAAAATGCTGTCCGAAGACCAAATCAAAGTGACATTTACTGATGTTGCGGGCTGTGATGAAGCTAAACAAGAAGTTGTTGAAATCGTTGACTTCCTAAAAGATCCATCTAAGTTCAAACGACTTGGTGCAAGCATTCCAAAAGGCGTGCTTATGGTTGGTCCTCCGGGTACGGGTAAAACTTTACTTGCTAAAGCGATTGCGGGTGAAGCGAAAGTACCGTTCTTTAGTATTTCGGGTTCTGACTTTGTTGAAATGTTCGTGGGTGTGGGTGCGTCTCGTGTCCGTGACATGTTTGAACAAGCAAAGCGTCATGCACCATGTATCATTTTCATCGATGAAATCGATGCCGTTGGTCGTCACCGTGGTTCAGGTACAGGTGGTGGTAATGATGAGCGTGAGCAAACATTAAACCAAATGTTGGTTGAAATGGATGGTTTTGAAGGCAACGAAGGTATTATCGTCATTGCTGCAACAAACCGTGCTGACGTATTGGATAAAGCTTTACTTCGTCCAGGTCGTTTTGACCGTCAAGTGATGGTATCTCTACCGGATATTAAAGGTCGTGAGCAAATCCTCAATGTACATTTGAAAAAATTACCTTCTGTGACTGGTGTAGATGTCAAAGTCTTAGCACGTGGTACACCGGGCTTCTCGGGTGCACAGTTGGCTAACCTTGTAAACGAAGCGGCACTGTTTGCTGCACGTCGTAACAAGAACACGGTCGATATGCATGACTTTGAAGATGCAAAAGATAAGCTTTACATGGGTCCTGAACGTAAATCGATGGTGATTCGCGAAGAAGAACGTCGTGCGACGGCTTATCATGAAGCAGGTCATGCAATTGTTGCTGAAATATTGCCGGGTACAGACCCTGTGCATAAAGTGACAATCATGCCGCGTGGTTGGGCATTGGGTGTGACTTGGCAGTTGCCTGAACATGACCAAACCAGCCATTACAAAGACAAAATGTTGAATGAACTTTCAATTTTGTTTGGTGGTCGTATTGCAGAAGAAGTCTTCATTAACCAAATGTCGACTGGTGCTTCAAATGACTTTGAACGTGCAACGAAAATGGCACGAGCAATGGTTACTAAATACGGTATGTCCGATAAAATGGGCGTCATGGTTTACGAAGATGATTCACAGCAGTCATTCATGGGTGGTTTAGGAAGTCGTGTGATTTCCGAAGCAACGCAGCTTGAAGTTGACCGTGAAGTTCGCCGTATTTTAGATGAGCAATATAAAGTTGCTCGCGATATTCTTGAAAATAACAAAGATATCGCACATGCCATGGTGAAAGCATTGCTTGAATGGGAAACCATTGATCGTGATCAAATCCGTGACATTATGGAAGGTCGTGAGCCTCAACCACCAAAAGTGTACATCGCTGAAAATCCAGTGATTGATGTTACACCAACGGATGGTCCAGATGTTCCACCACCATTACCGTCATTGCCAAAAGCATAAAATTTTAAAACCACCTTCGGGTGGTTTTTTTATATGAAAATAAATGCATGTGAGCGCAATGCTGAGCAAACTTAGCGTTAAAATAAGCGCAGCAAAATCTGGGATGTGTACTATGAAGTTGGTGTCTTTGCCTAATAAAATTTTAAACTGTGGTAATTTGCAATTAGATTTGTCAGAGCCACATGTGATGGGGATTTTAAATGTCACACCGGACTCTTTTAGTGATGGTGGCAAACATAATGGTAAAGACCAAGCTATAGCACATGCCTTACAAATGATAGTGGATGGCGCGACAGTGATTGATGTCGGTGGTGAGTCAACACGTCCGGGTGCATCTGTTGTTGAGGTTGAAGAAGAAATTCGACGGGTCGTACCCGTCGTTGAAGCATTATCCAAACACAATGTGGTGATTTCTATCGATACCTCGCAACCTGAGGTGATTGAGGCAGCGGTTCAAGCAGGTGCGCATATCTGGAATGATGTACGTGCATTAACTCGGCCGAATGCCTTAGAAACCGCTGCAAAACTGGATATTCCAGTGATCATTATGCATATGCGTGGAGAACCCACCACGATGAATAATCTAGATCAGTATCAAGATGTCGTTGCTGACGTCATCGATGAATTAAAGCAACGTGTGCAAGATGCATTGGACGCAGGCGTCCGTGCAGAAAATATTATGATTGATCCGGGTTTTGGTTTTGCTAAAAATGCGCAGCAAAACTTAAAGCTTTTACAGCAATTCTATCAATTGAATAACATGGGCTATCCGATCCTGTCTGCATTATCACGTAAGCGTTTTATCGGTGAAGCACTTGGCGGTGCAGATGCACAAAATCGCGCTGTAGGCTCGGTTGCAGCGCATTTACTCAGCATTCAACAAGGTGCATGTATGGTTCGCGCACATGATGTCAAAGCGACGGTAAATGCGATTCGTGTTTGGCAAGCCATGCAGAATGCAGTGTGATTTGAAAATACTGAATCCCAATAAATTTGGTGAATTGTAGTATTTGTGTTATATAAGCGCCCTGAATGTTTTGTGATAGAGTTTCGTATGTTTGCAGATTTACTGCTACCCATGTTTGATGATGAATATTACCCAGATGTGTTGGTTGCAGAGGTGAAGTTATTGGTTGTTCAATTTGCGAAGAAAATCGCAAAAGCAGATTTAAGTTCAACTGATATCTACCATTTTGCCAATGAAACGGTTGCACAGCTCAATAAGATGAAACCTCAATTTGAAGATTTAGATTCGTCTTTGGATGATACGGCTGCAGATTATATTGCAGAAGCCATGATGATGGTGCTGCAAGACGAAGGCCATATGGATATTGAAATGGAAGAGTTAGTTGCTAACCGAGAATGGTAATTGAACTTTAAAAAAAGCCCTGTAGTGACAGGGCTTTTTTGTGTCTAGGGATTTAAAAAATTATTTAGCTTTGTCTATAAAATCTTTAAACGATGATTTGATCGATGCTGATAGTTTCTGTTCTTCTTGCATGGCTTGTAAGTGTAGGGCGTAGAAATACGTTTGATGCTCTTTTTGTTTTAAGGATTGTTGATAAGACCAAAATGCCAGTTGGCGAAGCTTTTGTAGTTTTACTCGTTCAATGGCACTGCTATCACGTTTATAAAACAATTCAGTAAATACACATAAAAAAAGACTGAAAAAAAGTCCACAGAGACTGATGAGGTTTAATACATCTGTTTGTAGATATTTAAAGTTAGTAGCGAGGATAAGTGTGAATCCCCCAAGGAGATACAGCTGTATTTGCAGACGTTGAACTGCAAACTTACTGCTAAAACATGCTTGATAATGTGCATACCAAACATAGCAATAGATCAAAGGAAGAATAATCAATACACCAAGATTGAACGCCATTTTGGGGGCGTGAATTGAAAGTGCCGTTGAAAGTATATGCCCAAGTGCGGCGCTGCCAAGTGAGATAAAAAGTATCAGGCAAAAGCTAAAGATTAAAACGGGTGCAGTGGGCGTTAGATTGATAATTTTGAAATGCGCAAACAGCAGCCGTTGATAAAAGGCATCGGGATGCTTGAGTTGTAGTGTAGGGAGATCAAAATCTGAAGATATTGGCATTGAATAATAATAGATTTATAAATTTTAGGCATAAAAAAACCAGCAAATTGCTGGATCTTTTATTGCACCAATCTTAGAAGTATAAGAATGGTGCCCGAGGCCAGACTCGAACTGGCACGCTTTGTGGGCGGGGGATTTTAAATCCCCTGTGTCTACCGATTTCACCACTCGGGCATGTGCGCAATAATAGAGGACGAAATGGACCTTGGCAAGTGTATTTGATGGTGTTTGTTTTAAAATCAATCAATTCATGCATATAAGTTGAAAATATTCAAAAATATTGATGTATTGAATGACATTTTGAGCAGTGAATTAAAGTTTTTTTCACTACACCAAAGTCAACTTATTTCATTAACTCATCAAGATAATGTTCAACATTTTGGTGCTTTAGCTTTTTACACAGCTGATTTTCCTGGTGCAGCATTTGTATGTGTAAATTTTGGAAATGGGTAAAGCGCTCAGATAACTGTTTATGATTTGCTTGATTTGGATTGCTGAGTGTTAAACGTAATTTTGCTTTAAGCATTTGTTTATACGACCAATAAGCAATACGACGTGTCTCTTGCAGAAAATAGTATTCTTGGGTGTTACTTCCACCTTTGAATAGATTTTCTTTATAAAAACGCACAAAGCCGAAACTCATGGCGAAAAAGAACAATACAGATTGAACGAAGGTGCTTTGTAAAAAGGCGATATTGAGTAATTGTAATAAAATCACGATCGCAAGTCTGAACGGCGTATTTTTCAAACTTTGATACAATGACATTGAACTGTGCTTAATTTGCTTGATGACTAAGGGCACAACCAGCATAAAAAACAACATAATACTTAGTACAGCAATACCATGAGCTCGAAACTCACTCATATCTGGAAAATACAGTTGTACTGTATGACCAATACTCATGCTCAAAGAAATAAAAATTATCGCCGCCAAAACCCAAGGAATGAGTTCTTTGAGTTCGTCTAAAATGCCTTGAGTTTTCAGTTGGCTATAAAATAAATAATTATGTTTAAAGGCTGCTGGATATTGCTGTTTCAATTGTTGAAGGTAAAGCGCAGCCTGTTTCTTTTGAGCCATATTGTGACGTTAGTATTAAAGCGTGAAAGTAATATAGTTGATTTCGATATTTTTGACAGAATTTTTTTCTAAATCATGTTGTATATCTGAGCATTATAAGAGAAATCGCAATTTCTATAGTGAAGGTCGCAGTTTTCAAGCTACTTTTATGCGAAAATACATACTTATTGAATATTAAGTTTTTATAGGCAGTTTATGACTGATCACTCTCCTGAAACATTAAGCGATATCGAAATTCTAGACATTCTTCAGTCGATGAAATCAGATGTTTTAAATACTGAAGCAAATGAAGTGATTCGTAGTGGGGGGAAAGCTGGTCGTCAAGAGGCTCATAAACAAGCTTTGGTGAAATTAAATCAAGCATTTGAAGATAAATTTGTTGAAGCTGTGACTTTGGCTTTAGGCTTAAATGAAGGCCAAAGTAAAAAAATTCGCTATAAGAAAGACCGTATCCGTATTTTGAAAGTTCGTGGTATCGATTATTTAGCGATTGATGGTGCTGAAACTGCACAAGTATTGTCACAAGTTGCACAAGCAATTGTACGTGAAGACGCAACGGTGACTCATGACCTGCATAATATTTTCCCATTTTGGAAAGAAGGCTGGCCAATGGTGCAATTCGACAATGTCTATAAAATTTTAGAAGATGACATTCGTATTCATTATGAAGCTGTTCTAGAAGCATTAATTTCAAAGCATTAATCACTACAAATGAACCTGTGAGTGTAAAACACTTGCCAGTTTCGTAATGTTAAGCATAAAAAAAGCACCATCAGGTGCTTTTTTTATCTTTAACTTTTTAAGTTAAGCTCGAATAAAACGGAAACATTCCAAAGATTAGACCCGCTGCTAACATGACAAAACACGTGATTACAGCCCAGATAATGGTAAATTTCTGATGTTGTCCAAACTCGATACCCGCAAGTCCACAGAGTAAAAAGGTCGAAGGGACAAGTGGAGAGAGTAGGTGTACAGGTTGCCATACGATGGAGGCACGTGCCATTTCTACAGGTGCAATTCCATAATGAGCTGCTGCATCTGAAAGAATTGGCAAAACCCCAAAATAGAAAGCATCATTCGACATAAAGAAAGTCATCGGCATACTGATGACAGCGGTAATCGGTGCTAAATAGGGACCCATACTTTCAGGGATAATTGCCACAAGTTGTTTGGACATGGCTTCTACCATGCCTGTTCCAGCTAAAATTCCGGTAAAAATACCTGCAGCAAAAATGATGCCGACCACGTTTAAAGCACTACCTGCGTGATGTGCGATTAACTTTTTCTGCAAGTCGACATTTTTGTAGTTGACGACTAGCGCAATACATAAAGCCACCATGAATAAAATAGGCATAGGTAAAATACTAAAAACCAGACAAATCATCAGAACGACGGTTAACAGTGCATTAAACCAACGTAGATCTGCGCGGTTGGCTTCTGGATTATCGGAGATTTGAATGTTTTCACCATGGCTGATATCCAATTGGACAATTCCTAGACGCTTTCTTTCCATGCGACCATACATCGTTCCTAAGAAGTACAACCAGCCGATGGCAAATAACATCGGTAAAACCATCGGAACAAATACATCATTTGGGTCGACATGAAGCGCGCTGGCGGCGCGGGCAGTAGGCCCACCCCAAGGTGTAAGATTCATAATTCCACTAGAGAGCATAATCAAACATGCCATAATCAATGGGCTCATACCTAAGCGCTTATAGAGTGGCAGCATGGCCGCAACACAGATCATATAGGTTGTAGAACCATCTCCATCCAAAGAGACAATTAACGTCAGGGTAATGGTTCCAAGGACAACTTTTAAGGGATCACCTTTGACCATTTTTAAAATAAATTTCACCGAAGGGTCGAACAAACCAGTATCAATCATGATGGCAAAATACAGAATCGCAAAAAGCAGCATGATGCCAGTCGGTGCAAGTTTTTTTACACCTTCAATCATCATGTCGCCAATTTCATTTATTTGTATGTGTGACAAGCTGTCAAAATAAAAACCAAGTAACCACGCAATCAAGGCAAAAAGTAGGGGAATTAAAGTCAGTGCGACAAGTGGGCTTAAGCGTTTCGACATGATCAAATACATAAAGCACAAGATCATGCCCAAACCGAGTACGGTTAACATGGTTCATTCCTTTGAAATATAAAGCTGTTTTTAAATCCAGGGGCAGAGCATAAAGAGAAATTTCATCAGTCAAAACAAAGGTGGTAAAATGTGAAATACATCACTATTTTGATGAAAAATAGTCATTAATAATGAAGGTATTAGGGAAGCGGGATTTTTTGATTTATTTTAATTTTTATTCAAAAAAAGTGGTCTGTTTACATATATTCAACATCTGTAGAGAACTGTAAGTGCGTGTAGATCCAGTTTGATCACAATAAGTGCGCTTAAGCAAAAATAGACAGTAGCGTCCGAATCGGCCAACTAAAAAATCGGAACCAAAAAATTAAGGGATTATAAAAGAACAGACCAAAACGCATGGTTTCGTCATATTGTTGTCGACCGCGTTCATAAGGATAAGGCGTTAAAAACCAAGCAGTGACGATCAGTGCAACACCGAGCAATAGAAATAAAGGTTGTGGATGAGCTTTGAAAAAGTAATAGACTAAATAAGCCCCAGTATAAAAACTAAAGCAAGTCAAAATAGCTTTAAGTGAAAAAGACATCTTCGTATTCCATCGTATTTATATTTTATTGTTTTAGAAAAAAGAAGAATCGAATTAATCCGATTCTTCTGGTGTATCAAGTTCAGTTTCAGCCTGTTGTAAGCGGGTCACTAATAATTGGTCAATTTTAAAGTGGTCTACATCCACAACTTCAAATTTGTAGCCATGATAGGTAACAAAGTCCGCTGGACGTGGAATTTTACGTAGTTTAAACATCATAAAGCCCGCAAGGGTTTCATAGTTTTCTTCATCGGGCATTTCATCTAAAGCGAGGGCATGCTTTAAATCTTCAATTGGTGTACTGCCATCGATAAGCCAAGAATCCGCATCACGTTTAATAATTTGTTGTTCTGCTTCAATCGGTGTTACCCAGTCGCCCATCACGGTAATCATAATGTCGGAGAGGGTAATAACGCCGACAACCAACGCGTATTCGTTAATTACTACGGCAAATTTTTCTTTGGTTGAACGAAAGCGATCGAGTAATTCAGACAGTGTTAAGGTATCTGGAATCGTGAGAACATTACGAATAGTATTTTCGTTGAGTTGTAAAAGTGACTGATTGTTGAGGATTCGCACCAAAATATCTTTGGCATCCACATAGCCAATCACGTCATCAATATTTTCACTACAGACCAAAAACTTCGAATATGGGAATTCAGCGAGTTTTTGACGAATACTGGCTTCAGATTCTTTGAGGGTAAAGTACACCACGTTTTCACGTGTGGTCATACTTGAAGGGACGTTACGTTCTTCCAGCTCAAATACGTTTTCAATAAAGTGGTGTTCTTGCTTTTGAAGTACACCAGCTTGAGCACCGGCATCCATCACGGCTGAAATGTCGTCAAAGGTAATATTGTCATCACGTGTTGTATTCACTTTGAATAAACGAAACAACAAATTGGCAATGGCATTAATCACCCAC
This sequence comes from Acinetobacter sp. ANC 5600, assembly GCF_002018395.1. NCBI lineage: Bacteria > Pseudomonadati > Pseudomonadota > Gammaproteobacteria > Moraxellales > Moraxellaceae > Acinetobacter > Acinetobacter sp. ANC 5600. The sequence goes on along the minus strand of NZ_MVKW01000001.1, from coordinate 440,202 downwards.
GCCATTGGCTTACACACCTTAATAAAGATTTGAATCGGGTCTACAACAGCAACGGCAATTTTTTCAGGTGCAATCATCGCCAAACGTTTTGGCATCAAATCAGCAAATAGAATGAATAAGGATGTGACTAAAGTAAACGACAGAGTGAAACCGATAGTTTCAGTCCACGGGCCCTGATAAAAACGAGTGACTAAGCTAATGAAATAAGGACGAAAAGCACCTTCACCCAAAATACCGCCAAGAATTGCCACGGCATTTAAGCCAATTTGTGATGCGGCGAAAAAGTCTGCTGAGTTGGCTTGTAAGTCAAGCACACGTTGTGCACGTGAATCTCCAGATTCAGCCAAAATTTTAAGTTTTACTTTTCGTGCACCCGCAAGGGCAATTTCTGTTAATGAAAGAAAACCTGCACCGACGATCAGGAGAATAATAATGACAATATTTTGGAAAAGGCTCACGAATACACCTGTTTGTGATTCATTCTATTTTTCTGTATTTCTAACACAAAAATGGGCAAGGTAGTAGTCTTAACTACTACCTATATAGTGACAGTATACGTTTGAATTAATAAGGAATTAAAGAATTAATTACTGATACTGTGAAAACTGAGAGTTATTCATTAAGTATTCGCGGTTTTCTTCTTCAATCATTTGACGTGCAACATACAAGATAAGTTGACGTAACCAGCGATGAGCGGGGTGATGATGAAGTAATGGACACCAAGCCATTTTTAATTCAAATTCAGGAATATAGAATGGTGGATCACGAAGTAACAGGTTTTGACTTTTGGCTTGAAGTCGAGCAATACGGCTTGGCAGAGTCGCAACCAAGTCAACATTCGATGCCAATAAGCCCGGCATTTGATAATGACGGGTGAAAACTGAAATTTTACGTTTTTGGCCAATACGTTCTAAGGCTTGATCAATCCAACCTAGACCTGCTTGTTTTTCAGGATTGACACCAAAACCGACACCCATACCTGTTTTAGACACCCAAATGTGTTGTGCATCTAGATAGCTCTTCAGGTTTAAATTATTTGCAGCAGGGTGCTTGGCATTTAAAAGGCATGAAAAACTGTCACGCCAGACCAAAACTTGGTGGAAACTTTGCGGAATTTCATTAAAGCGGTTAATCGCCAAGTCGACTTTACCTTGTTCCATATCTCGATAAGACACATCACTAGGCGTTAAAAAGTCGAGAACCACATTGGGTGCTTCTGAGCGCAAAGCTTTTACGAGGCGCGGCACCAGTGTTGCTTCAGCATAATCTGAAGTCATGATGCGGAAGACACGATTTGAGGTGTAAGGGCGGAACTCGGTACGGGGTTCCAAAATCATCGAAAGGTCAGAAAGTGCATCACGGATACGTGGCTGTAATTCAAGCGCACGTTCTGTAGGTGTCATACCTTCTGAAGAACGAATAAGAAGTGGATCATTAAATAAGTTGCGTAGACGACGTAAAATATTACTCATCGCGGGCTGAGTTACACCCAGTTGCTCGGCAGCACGAGTCACATTTTTTTCACGAAGAAGTACATCAAGATAAATTAATAGATTGAGATCGACCCGCTCCAGATTCATAAAATAAATACCGACAATAAAATCATGAAATTTATCTGATTATGCCATAACTACTAAGGCTTGTGTAAAAAATGGATGAAAAAATGACGTGTACTTTTGTACTAAAATTCAGCAGTTTTAAGACAAATTTGCTGAAGTCGTAGCACATACTTCTTAAATACTTATTACCTGTTTAGACCGATATTTTTAAAGTGAATGAAATAAAAATACGGAGCAATTTTGTTTATGTGATGCGATGTTCATAAAACAAAAAATTAGATGAAATATCTCATTTGCATGATCATTTGAAGACAGAATAACCAAGTATTTAGCTCAGTAAATTTGGGCAAAAAAGGCGTAAAAAATGCTGTTTTTTTTAAAAGTGAATGCTCAGTCGACTTAAGTCTAATGAAGAATAATTCATCAGAGTGTTTGTAAAATAGACAAAAAAATCAGCCAAATTTATTGATAAAATTATTTAAATACAAATACTTCTGAATATTGGTTAATTATTATAATACGACTTTAATCTACATATTTTTTAAATAAATACTGAAAATTAATGCAGAATATTGGATTAATTTTTTTAGTCAATCTACTCTGTGTCTATCGCAACGAAGTGTTCTAAATCTGAACAATCATTCGAGGGTATGATTTTAGCCTTACGTTGCAGAAAAATCCTAATATTATTACAGGAACATATCATGTCTACATACTTAACAGCGATTGATGCAATCCGTGAATTAAAAGCAAAATTCGGAAGCACTTGGCGCGATATTAGCCCAGAAGATGCTGCACGTATGCAAATGCAAAACCGTTTCAAAACTGGTTTAGACATTGCGAAATATACAGCTGCTATTATGCGTCGTGATATGGCTGCTTATGATGCTGATTCTAGCAAATACACTCAATCATTAGGTTGCTGGCACGGTTTTATTGCACAACAAAAAATGATTGCGAACAAAAAATACTTCGGTACAACTGAACGTCGTTATATCTACCTTTCTGGTTGGATGGTTGCAGCTCTTCGTTCAGAATTCGGTCCACTTCCTGACCAATCTATGCACGAAAAAACTTCAGTTCCTGCATTGATCGAAGAAATCTACACATTCTTACGTCAAGCTGACGCGAAAGAATTAAACGACTTATTCCGTGCGCTTAAAAAAGCAAACGAAGCAGGTGATACTGCTAAAGCTGCAGAAATCACTGCTCAAATCGACAACTTCCAAACTCACGTTGTGCCAATTATTGCGGACATCGACGCTGGTTTCGGTAACGAAGAAGCGACTTACTTACTAGCTAAGAAAATGATCGAAGCGGGTGCTTGTGCACTACAAATCGAAAACCAAGTATCTGACGCTAAACAATGTGGTCACCAAGCTGGTAAAGTTACAGTTCCACACGAAGACTTCATCGCGAAAATCCACGCTCTTCGCTATGCATTCTTAGAAATGGGTCTTGATGACGGTATCATCGTTGCTCGTACTGACTCTGAAGGCGCTGACTTGACTCAAAAAATCCCAGTGGTTAAAGAGCCAGGCGACATCGCTTCTCAATACATCAGCTACTTAGACACAACTGAAATTGACATTTCAGAAGCTCAAGAAGACGAAATCCTAATCAAGCGTAACGGTAAACTTCACCGTCCAAAACGTCTTGCTTCTGGCTTGTATCAGTTCCGTCCAGACACGCAAATCGACCGTGTTGTACTTGACTGTGTATCTAGCCTTCAAAATGGTGCTGACCTTCTTTGGATCGAAACTGCGACTCCAAACGTTGAAGAAATTGCTCACATGGTTAACCGTGTACGTGAAGTTGTTCCAAATGCGAAACTTGTTTATAACAACTCTCCATCATTCAACTGGACATTAAACTTCCGTCAACAAGCGTACGATCGTTGGGTTGCTGAAGGTAAAGACGTATCTGCATACGACCGCGCTAAATTAATGAGCGCTGAGTACGATAACTCTGAATTAGCTGCTGAAGCTGACGAAAAAGTTCGTACATTCCAAGCAGATGCTTCTCGTGAAGCGGGTGTGTTCCATCACTTAATTACACTTCCGACTTACCACACAGCTGCGCTTTCTACACATGAACTTGCTCAAGGTTACTTCGGTTCTGAAGGTATGTTGGCTTATGTTGCTGGCGTACAACGTAAAGAAATCCGCGGTGGTATTGCATGTGTGAAACACCAAGCAATGGCTGGTTCAGACATCGGTGATGACCACAAAGAAATCTTCGCTGGTGACAACGCGCTTAAAGCGGGTGACGATGCGAAAAACACAATGAACCAATTCGCTGCTCACTAAGCATTGAACTGATTCGAAAAAAAGCCCAGCGAAAGCTGGGTTTTTTTATGGCTTTAAAATCTTCTTAAATCCATTTCTTGAAGTGTGTCGATATAAAAAAGCAGGGCATAACCCTGCAAATATAATGAGACACCCTTTATTTAAGGCAAAAGGATAATTAACCAAGTAAAAAAAATAATTGCTAAAGCAACAAATTGAGCTGCACTTCCCATATCTTTGGCAATTTTAGAAAGTGGATGCTTGTCTAAAGATACCCGGTCGACCACGGCTTCAATAGCAGAATTGAATAACTCAACAATTAAGGCAAATAAACACACCACTACCATAAGGACATGTTCAACACGACTCACATCGAGTAAGCAACTGGTGGGAATAAGCACAATATTCATCCAGACAATTTGTCGAAATGCAGCTTCATTTTGATAAGCAGCTTTGAATCCGTCGAGGGAATATTGTGTTGCATTAAAAATTCGTTTAAGTCCAGATTTACCTTTAAACGGGGAAATTTCACTCATAGTACTGTACAGACGTATAGATTTAAAAACTGGCGAAAATATAGCATGCCAAGCTTAAAGTTTTCTTGCATTCAGCTTTTATTTTATTAGGCCTAAAAGTTTAGGATGATTTACATGTGCCTGTATCAAGTTAGTGCTATGTTTATCCAGTATGAGACTTAAAATTTGCCTGAATTTCAGGCACAATACAGACGTTTAAAATTTTTAATTTTGAAGCATTTGCTTCATTGCATGAAATAATAAAAGTGATATAGGTCAACAATGAAAAACTTTAGTTTTGCTGTGCTTGCAGCAACACTTTTAACCAGCCAGTTTGTCTGTGCAGAGCCGGCAGTTATTCAAACGGAAATCAAAACGAATGTGACACAGCCCATGGGATTTTATCCTTTCCAAGTGGGTGCATATAAAGTCATTGCTTTAAAAGATGGGACACTCGAATTAAGTCCTGATTTATTTAAACAAAATTTAACTCCAGAAGAAGTCAGTGCTTTATTCCAAAAGCTTGCGGTTGATCAGAGCAAAGGCATACAAACCAGTGTCAATGCCTACCTGATTGATGATGGACAAGGCGGCATCAGTCTTGTCGATAGTGGTGCAGCCAGTTGTTTTGGTCCGAACTTAGGTTCTATTGCACAAAATATTGAAGCAGCTGGCTATAAGCTTAATCGCGTACGCAGTGTTTTCTTAACCCATTTACATCCTGATCATGCATGTGGCATTGCGAAACAAGGTAAGGCTGTGTTTCCAAATGCAACGGTCTACGTCAATGAGCAAGAAAGTCAGTATTGGTTAAGTGAAAATACCGTCGACACTTTGACTGCTGAAAAACGTGAAGGTTATTTAGCGACCGTTGCAAAAATTAAAGCTGCGATTGCGCCTTATCAAACTATGCGAAGTTTTAAGACCTTTAGCGTTGGTTCGGTGATTAATGGCTTAGAAGTACTACCGAGTGTTGGGCATACACCAGGGCATTATTCTTTTATCTTAAAGTCGCAAGCTAAAAGTTTTGCTATCCTCGGTGATGTGGTTCATTCCTATCATTTACAGTTTGAACAACCCAAGTTATCTGTTGATTTTGATGTCGATCCGGTCAAAGCCAGTGAAACTCGTTTAGCAATTTTTAAACGTTTTGCTCAAGAGCAAACCTTCGTTGCATTTGCACATTTACCATTTCCGGGTATTGGTAAAATTAGTGAAATGAATGATGGTCAGTTCCGTTGGAACCCGCTAAATTTAGCTCCGACAGCTCCGACAGCTCCGACAGCTCCGACAGCTCCGACAGCTCCGACAGCTCCGACAGCTCCGACAGCTCCGACAGCTCCGACAGCTCCGACAGCTCCGACAGCTCCGACAGCTCCGACAGCTCCGACAGCTCCGACAGCTCCGACAGCTCCGACAGCTCCGACAGCTCCGACAGCTCCGACAGCTCCAGCACCTCAGCCAGTGGCAACGCAGTCAGCCGCAGAATATTTGGCAAACCCACTTTAAAATTTCCATTGAACAATAAAAAAGACGCCTCGGCGTCTTTTTTCATTTTAGGAAAATTAGGGCTTTTGCAGTTGCGTTAAGGTTTTACGTGCCAGCCCTGGATCATCGGCAAATACACCGTCTACACCAGCTTTATAGAAGTTTTCAAATTCTTTGGCCGCACCTGTATCACAGCGTTCTGTCGCCACAGAGCTACATTTTAAATAGTCAGGTAAAAAACCATTTTCAGGTCTGAGTGTATAAGGATGGACTTTCAAACCAGCAGCATGGGCATCTTTGACAAAAGTGGTTTGTTTAAATTCAGTGTTTGAAAAAATATAGGTTTTACTTGGACCTACACCATCTGCATATTTTGCCACTGATTTTAGGCCTTCTGCAGTGGCTAAACTTGCATAATTTTGAGGTGAGCTTTGTTGCTGTAAGTCACCCGGTATTGCAGTTGGGCTATCTAATAATTGAATAATTTTGCCATGTTTGAGGGTTTTCTTTTGCGTGAGTTGATCACGTAAGTATTTAAGATTGGTGGTTTCAAAGGACTGTAAATATACAGGCGCGATATCACGTGTATAACTGTATTTAGCAAGCGTGGAGAGTAAACGATCTTCCATGGCTAGATTTTGCTGTTGGAAAAATGTTGGGTGCTTGGTTTCAATATATAAACCAACAATTTTCCCAGTTTTTTTATAGTGAGCGTCGGCAAGTTCAATGATTTGTTCGAGCGTTGGGATGCTGTATTGATCATTATATTGAGTGTTATTAGGGCGATATTGAGCAATACGCTCACGTGCTTTTACATTTTGAGTCAGTTCATTCAAATTAAAGTCTTCCGTAAACCATCCTGTATAGTCGATACCATCGATTTTTTTGGTGGTTTTTCGATCCGCAAATTGTGATAGCGTACTAATATTGGTTGTCCCTGAAATTTCACTTTCATGGCGCGCAACCAGATAGCCATCCTTGGTTGGCACTAAATCGGGTTCGATAAAATCTGCACCATCGTCAATCGCTTTTTGATATGCGGCAAGGGTATGCTCGGGTCGCAAAGCACTGGCACCACGATGCCCAACAATCACAAAACCTGTATCAGGCAAAATAGGGGGCTTTGTGACATGGGTTTTATCGTCATCCGAATTACATGCAGATAAACCAAAAACGCTAAAAAGGAGCAGTGAAGACACGCCCCATGAGGATTTCACTTTGCTAGTTATGGCTAGATTTAACTGTTTTGTTAATTGTTTTTGCATGGCTGCCTCTGCATCTTTTTATATAAATGAATGATGTTGCAGGCATACATTGCAGGGCAGTGGCTAAGGCTTCATGACAGAGGCGGTTTTGTCACATAAATTTACTAAAATAGCTGAAGTGGAGGCTCTCCATATTTTCTACATATTTCGCTTCAAGCAAGGTTTTTATGTAGTCTAGGCTTGTAATCAAGCACATTGTGATTGATTATCAATAAGATTTTTTGAAAAAATCAATCAACACATTTTATTTCATTAATTGAAAAGTGACATGGACTGATGCTGTCTAAGTTTTTTATTTATCGCCCGATTTTTGCAGGTGTCTTGGCGATCATCGTCATGGCGCTCGGGCTTTTTGCTGTGCTCAATTTACCGGTAGAGCGCTATCCAGATATTGCACCACCACGAATTACGGTCAGTGCAAGTTATAGCGGTGCGTCAGCAGAAACAGTCGAGGAAAGTGTCACACAAGTTCTTGAGCAACAAATTAAAGGAATTGATCATCTTTTATATTTTAGTTCAAGCAGCGACTCTTCAGGTCGAAGCCGGATCAGCATCAGTTTTGAAAATGGCACTGACCCAGATACCGCTCAAGTACAAGTACAAAATGCCATAAATGGAGTAATCAATCGGCTGCCTGAAGATGTGCAGCGCCAAGGGGTAAATGTCTATAAATCTTTGGGTGATACCCATATGGTTATCGGCCTCTATGATGAGACTGGCAAGAGTTCGAATATCGAACTTGGTGACTATATGATGACTCATCTAGAGCAGGACATTGCTCGAATTGAGGGTATCGGTGAAGTCGATGTTTTTGGTTCGCAATTTGCCATGCGCATTTGGCTCAACCCACTGAAGTTAAAGCAATATAGCCTTATGCCCAGTGATATCCGTGCGGCTGTTGAATCACAAAATACGCAGGTTGCAGCCGGAGCCGTAGGTGAATTGCCGAGTGTATCGGATCAATATCTCAATGCAAAAGTCACGTCAGGTTCACGTTTAAAGTCAGTTGAAGAATTTGAAAATATAATTGTCAAATCTGCACGAGACGGCAGTTTTGTCTATTTAAAAGACGTTGCACGTGTTGAATTGGGTGCGGAAAATTATTCAGGGGTGAATACCATTAATGGGTATCCATCTTCAGGGATGGGGATCTCATTGGCATCTGGGGCAAATGCACTTGAAACCTCAGCCTTAATTAAGCAAGAAATTGAACAATTAGCGAAGCAATTACCTGCCGGTTATAAAATTGTTTATCCTCGGGATAACACGCCATTTGTACAAGAATCGATTAAAGAAGTGGTGAAAACATTATTCGAAGCCGTTTTATTGGTGGTTTTGGTGATGTTTATCTTCTTACAAAATTGGCGAGCAACGCTGATACCTGCGATTACCGTGCCTGTGGTGATTCTAGGGACTTTAGCGATTTTATATGCTTTGGGCATGACCATTAATACGCTCACCTTGTTTGCATTGGTACTGGCCATCGGTCTGTTGGTCGATGATGCGATTGTTGTGGTGGAAAACGTCGAACGTTTAATGCATGAACAACAGTTAACAGCAAAACAAGCGGCCATCGAGTCGATGCATGAAATTAGCGGGGCATTAATCGGGATTACTTTGGTATTGACCGCTGTATTTATTCCCATGGCGTTCTTTGGTGGCTCAACGGGCGTGATCTATAGACAATTTTCCATCACACTTGTGGCTGCCATGGGCTTGTCACTGATGGTTGCGCTGATTTTAACTCCTACATTATGTGCCTTAATTTTAAAACCAAATCCGAAACCACAGCGCTGGGCGATTTGGTTTAACGCCAAATTAGAGATTTTAAAAACCAAATATTTGACACTTGCACAAGCCACGGTTCGTTATCGCTTATGGACGGTGGTGTTGTTTGCGGGGCTCATTACGGTATTTGCTTTGTTTTATCGTGCTTTGCCGACCAGTTTTATTCCTAGTGAAGACCAGGGTATTTTGAGTGTGCAACTTAAATTACAAGAAGGTGCACCGATGTCGAAAAGTCGTGAGGTCGGTGAACAAATTCGGCAGTACTTTTTAACTGAAGAAAAGCAAAATGTTGATTTGGTGATGATTCGTTATGGACGAAATTTTTCTGGTACGGGTCAAAACTTAGGGCAAGGCTTTATTGCACTGAAGCATTGGGATGAACGTTCAGGACAACACAATTCAGCGCAAGCGATTCGTGAACGTGCTATGAAACATTTTAAAAAATTTAACAATGCACAAATCAATGTCAGCATGCCTTCCTCTGTCAGTGGCCTTGGGCAAACCGATGGTCTGGAATTTTGGCTGCGAGATATGAATGGTGAAGGCCGTGCTTATCTCGATGCGCAATTTAAAAGCTTACAAGAAAAATCTTCACAATTCAGCAGTTTCGAAAATTTAGACAAACGCTCAAACCCCGATAAAGCTGAACTAAAAGTAGATATTGATCAAAAACAAGCAATGGCCTTGGGGTTAACTCAAAATGCGATTAATAGCACCATGAGTAGCGCATGGGGCGGTAGCTATATCAACGATTTTATCGACCGTGGGCGCATTAAACGCGTCATGATGCAGGCAGATGCCGAATTTCGTTCTAAACCAGAAGATTTGGCTTATTGGCATGTGCGAAATGATCAAAATGAAATGATTCCATTTAGTAATTTTTCAACCATTGGTTGGAGTGGCGGTCCAGAAGTTGTTAATCGTTTCATGGGCTATACCGCATTACAAATGGAAGCGGATACAGCCAAAAATGTCTCAAGTGGACAAGCTATGCAGGATGTTAAAGCTTTAGTTGATCAAGTGCCGGGTGTGGACGTGGCATGGAGTGGGTTATCCTTTGAAGAGCAAAAATCAAGTCATCAAGCGATTTGGCTATATTTGGTCTCGATAGGATTTATTTTCCTTTGTCTTGCCGCCCTATATGAAAGTTGGAGTATTCCAACTGCAGTCATGAGTGCGATTCCACTTGGGATAGGTGGTAATATTTTGTTTAGCTACATGGCCGGTTTTCCAAATGACATCTATTTCCAAATTGCTCTACTGACAACAATTGGTTTGTCCTGTAAAAACGCGATCTTGATTGTAGAGTTTGCAGCGATGGCACAAGAAAAAGGCAAACATGTAATCGAAGCTGCAATGGAAGGCGCAGCACTTCGTTTACGTCCTATTTTGATGACCTCTTTGGCTTTTGGTGCGGGAGTGGTTCCTTTAGTTCTTGCTTTTGGTGCAGGTGCAGCCAGTCGCCAAGAGATTGGGGTGAGCGTACTCGGTGGGGTAATATTCGGTACGGTTTTGGTGCTGATCTTTATTCCGTTTATGTATGTATTGATACGGACTCTATTTAAGCCCAAGTCTGTTAAAAGAAACATAAGTGATTAAATTGTTTAGGTTTCGTTGTAAAGGTTGAGAAATGTAACAGTTTTTCGTAGTATTGCTGCGCGTATAAGCGGTTTGATGAGGATTAAATCCCTAAATGGACAGGCACAGTTGTCAGATACACCAAATTTCAAACATATATATTTACCAACATTATTATGTGGGTTCATTCGGCAAATAAAATAAGAGCCGTTGCGGCCCTATTACATAGGTTGGGTAATAGGGGGTGAGCATGAGCTACAACAACTTTTTATATCTTTTAAATGATGCACTAAGCAAGCAAGATATTGCATTGGCATTAGACTCTGTTAAAACGTTTAAAGCCGCAGATTTGGCTGATATTTTGGCACAATTACCTTTAGAGAATAGTCAAAAGCTGCTACTGCATCTTCCTGCACGCGCCTATGTATTTTCATATCTCAAACCCGAAGAACAAGTAAAATTTGCACGCGGTTTAACGCGAACAGACTTGGCTGAAATTATGGGCGAAATGCCTTCAGACAAGCGTGTCGATTTATTTAAATGTTTAGATCACGAGCAGCAAAATACTTTATTGCCTGCATTGGCACAGGCCGAGCGTGAAGATATTCGGCAGCTCTCTTCTTATGTAGAAGGTACGGCAGGGGCCATCATGAGCTCCGAATATGCCACCCTAAAACCGAATATGTCGGTAAAAGATGCCATTAAAATGTTGCGTTATGAGGCACCCGATTCGGAAACCATTTATTTGGCCTATGTACTTGATGAAGCAAGAAAGCTGCTGGGTGTTTTATCGCTCAAACAATTAATACTTGCCGAAGAACAAAGCAATATTAGTGATTTAATGGCGACCGATATTATTTTTGCATATTTTGACAGCGATCAGAATGAAGTAGCCAAAACCATTGCTCGTTATGACTTATTGGCATTACCCATTATAGATCATGCCGGTGTGATGGTGGGTATTGTGACGTATGATGATGCAATGGATGTGGCCAGTGAAGAGGCAACAGAAGATTTTTTAAAATCTGGTGCTGTCGATGCATCATCTAAATTGAGTCTTAAATCTGCCCCGATATTGCAACTCTATCAAAAACGGGTGTATTGGCTGGTATTTCTTGTTTTTGGCAGTTTGTTATCCGGGATTGGCATTGCACATTTTGAAGACGTTATTGCCGCAAATATTGTATTGGTTTTCTTTTTGCCCTTATTGGTCGGCAGTGGTGGAAATGCCGGCTCTCAATCTGCAACGCTGATGGTGCGTGCATTGGCAACGGGCGATGTACATTTTAGGGACTGGTTTTACTTGCTGGGACGTGAAAGTTTGGTTGCCCTGTGTCTGGGCGGAACCATGGCCATTGCTGTATCTATTTTAGGCTACTACCGTGGTGATGCAACCGTGGCCTTGGTCTTGGCACTGAGTATGATGGGTATCGTATTGCTCGGTTGTTTAATTGGCATGAGTTTGCCTTTCATACTCAATAAGTTAAAGTTCGATCCTGCAAGTGCTTCTGCACCCTTGGTAACCTCGATTTGTGATGCGACAGGCGTGGTGGTGTATTTGATGATTGCTTCACAATTGCTCAATTTATAGAGATTAGCATTTTGCTACAGATTGAAGACTTCTAATATGTTTTAATCTCAGTGATTTACACGGTTTTTATTGGATAAAACATGACTGAACCATTAAAACAAAAAATGTCAAAGCAAGAAGTCATTCGTCTTGAACGCGATCTCGCAAAGTTTGCCAATATGATGGACTCCGTGGTTCGGATTCCATTTACTCGACAAGGGGTAGGTGCGGACGCAGCGTTGAGTACCATTCCCGTAGCTGGTGATATCGCAGGATTTGTCTTGACCTGTTATGCCGTCTATAAAGCCAAACAGATTGGCGTACCACAAGCCAAATTAAATGGTGTGATGAAACTCGCAGTTATAGATGCTATCGTGGGGTTTATTCCTGTTGCAGGGACGATCTTTGATGTGTTTATTCGACCGAGCCGTAAAGCTTTAGATGTTGTACATACGCACATTCGTGAAGAATATCAAATCAGTACAGATCAACATGTGGTACATCCGTTTTTACATGAAAAATTAGAACAGAAACAACAGCAATCTGCTTTTTGGCGCAACCCTGTGGTTGCATGGATATGGATCCATATCCCAGATATATTCGGGATGATTTTCTTATTAGTCTTTATCTTTGCAATTTATATGGGTGGTTCATTGCTTTGGCAATGGTTAAAGGCCAATGGAGTATTGTAGATAGAAATGCCTTGTTGCTTGACGCGATCACTGAGAGGCTATTCAATTGAAAGATCGTTCAGCTGAAAGATTATTGATAAGACAGTAAATGTTCGGAAAAAATTAGACTTAAAAAAGCCTCCATAGGGAGGCTTTTTTACGACATACATTAGATGCTCGATTATGGGCAATCTAATTGTTGTAATGCCGCAACACGTTGTTCAATCGTTGGGTGTGTTTGGAACAAAGCAGCTAAACTGAAACCTTGTTCTTGACCCGCAGAAATTGCGAAGGCTTTCATTTCTTTTGGCATTTGATCTGGCATTTCAGATTCTGCTTGTAAACGTAACAGGGCAGAAATCATCGCTTGTTTACCTGCTAAACGCGCACCAGCTTCATCGGCACGGTATTCACGGTAGCGAGAGAACCACATCACAATGGCAGACGCTGCGATACCAAAAACAATATCTAATACAATCGTAATGACAAAATATGCGATACCCGGTGCTTCACCATCTTCACGACCAAAAACATTACGGTCAATGAAGTCACCTGCTACACGCGCAAAGAACATCACAAAGGCGTTGACTACACCTTGCACCAATGCAAGGGTTACCATATCACCATTGGCTACGTGACCAATTTCGTGAGCGAGTACGGCACGGAGCTCGTCTTTGTTCATACGTTCAAGTAGACCGGTAGAAACTGCTACTAAAGCATCATTTTTATTCCAGCCTGTTGCAAAGGCATTTGACTGGTACGATGGGAAAATACCCACTTCTGGCATTTTGATACCAGAACGTTGTGCCAGTTGCGCAACTTCGTTAAGTAACCATGCTTCAGCTTGGTTACGTGGTGCATTAGGGTCAATCAGCTCTGTACCCGTGGTTTTCTTCGCCATCCATTTTGACATGAATAGTGAGATCATTGAACCCACCATACCGAACACAAAACAGATTACGAGCAAGTTGCCTAAATTTAAGCCGCCTGCACCGTGGTAACTACCGACACCGAAGAGTGACAAGATTATGCCAGCTACAACCAGTACCGCGAGGTTGGTTAGCAAGAACAAACCAATCCGCATCATTGGGTAAATCCTCTTATTATAGAAAAATGATCTGATTTACAAATAAAAATCATTAAACTCAATATGAGGTGAAAGTCTTAAAATTTCAAGGAAAAATTAGTAAAACAGATGCAATTTTACAAAATCAGTGAATTTATTCATTGAAATAAATACGCGCTGAAGCAGACGCATTTGCTGTGGCAAATGAACCTGAAGGTGCGTCGGTAAAACTAGCATTGTCTGTTTGAATAATTTGACGTGCCGATGATTTAGCAACCGTAGGGGCAGTAGCATGATAATTATCCGAACTGGCAATAATCCGACCACTATTTGAAGCGATATCGGAATTGCTCGAACCTGATACACTTAAACTACCAGCATATAGGTTGTTGTAGCGGCTAGTGACACGGCGGACATAATCTTGTGTTTCGCGAAAAGGTGGGATACCACCATATTTTGCGACATTGCCTTCACCTGCGTTATAACCAGCTAAGGCAAGTGAGGTGTTACCATTAAAACGTTTCAGTAGCCAAGATAAATAGCGCGCACCAGCCATAATGTTCTGATGTGGATCATAAGCATTTGTTACATTGAAGCGACGTGCCGTGGCAGGCATGAGCTGCATTAAACCTTGGGCGCCAACAGGTGAACGAGCATTAGTGTTAAAGCCTGATTCGGTATGCATCACCGCTTTGATTAGACCTTCGGAAACACCATGTTGGGCCGCTGCTTGTTTAATAATATTGTCAAAGGCATTTTTATTCCTACTATAGCTGGGTAACACAGACGCTTCATTTGAGCCCCAGTTACTATAACTATGGATATTACTGTCCGGATAGTAGGTTTTTTTCTCAACTTTTAGATTGCTATAGCGGCCTTGTTTATTGGTCAGTAACGTTGTGCCATTACTTTCACGCAATTGATAAATCGTTTGGCCGGCAAAAATGTTTGGTGCTGCTAAACTGATAGCCACACTTCCACCTAATAACAGCCCCAAAGTCCAAGTAATGTTTTTCATTTTATTGTGAAGAAAAATTCTGTCCCCAAACAGTTAAAGAGAGTTTATCAAAAAAAAATTAGATGAAAAGGCTTCATAGACTGATTTCTTCTTTACTTTGTAAAAATCAAGTCATTTTGATGATTCAATAATCAAAAAAAATATTTATTTATTTTTATTGATCTTAACTTGACACACTTAAGTCATTGATAATTAAATTTATTTAAATTGATCAAAAAATGATCAATTTAAATAAAAGCCTTAAAATAAGGGCGGCTCACCTTGTCAAGTCATTTAAAATCCACAAAGTTATCCACAGCTTTTGTGGACAACTGTGGAAAAGTCCAAAAGATAAGCATTTGGGCTAAAAAATGAACTGTACCGTATAGAATATTGCACTGAAGATTACGTGATCATGACAGTATTTCTACTTTTTTCGGAAATTACATTCTTTTGATGCGAGAAGTCTGCGAATCGGATAAAATTGCGCGGTATTTTTTTTTAGGTTTAACTCGTCTATGTTCTCGCCAGTTGAGTCCGAACAAGGATTTAATTTCAAACCAGAACTACCAACTAGCTCTGCGTATTATCGTTTATTGAAAAAGCTACGCCGTCAGGTCGGTCATGCCATTCGTGATTTTAAAATGATCGAAGAGGGCGACAAGGTGATGGTCTGTATTTCAGGCGGTAAAGACAGTTATACCTTGCTCGACATTTTGTTGCAGTTTAAGCGTATTGCACCGATTAATTTTGATGTGGTTGCGGTCAACCTTGACCAAAAACAACCGGGTTTCCCTGAAGACGTATTGCCACGTTATTTAGAAGAAAACAAAATTCCGTATTACATCTTAGAAAAAGATACCTACAGCATTACCAAACGTTTAACGCCAGAAGGTAAAACGTATTGTGCAGTATGCTCACGTCTACGTCGTGGTTCGTTATACGGCTTTGCTCAAGAAATTGGGGCGACGAAAGTGGCTTTAGGTCATCATCGTGATGATATTTTGGCGACGTTCTTCTTGAACTTGTTCCATGGCGGCAGCTTAAAAGCCATGCCACCGAAATTATTGTCTTCTGACAAAAAGAACATTTTGATTCGTCCACTGGCTTATGTGGAAGAAAAAGACATTATCAAATATGCAGAAATGCGTAAGTTCCCAATTATCCCATGTAATTTGTGTGGTTCTCAGGAAAACTTACAACGTGCGATGTTAAATGACATGCTGCGTACTTGGGATAAAGAATTTCCAAAACGTTTACACAGTATTTTTGGTGCGTTGCAAAATGTATCACCTTCACAACTGGCTGACCGTGAGTTATTCGACTTTGAAGCCCTAGATGAACAACGCGAATTTGATTTTAAAAATAGCGAAAGTTGTTCAACTGAAGAAGGTGAGTCAGAAAGCAAACGCATTAATATGGTGAACTTAGGGTTTATGGCAGATTAAGCCGAAAACCTTATCATGCAAAAGGCATTCTACAGAGTGCCTTTTTTATGCTTATGATTTTTCACATTTTGTTGTTAAACAGTTAAATATTGAACGGCGCGTACAAAAAACTTTAGCCTTTTCACAAATGATCATGCTATAACAAACCTCAAGCAAAATATGCTTGCACTGATGTTGTCTGGAACGGCAACACACACGAACAAAATAAATTGAGGAAAGATCATGCCTGCTTTTTTAACTGATGATTGGTTTTCAACTGTAGAAACTCTGACAGCTCAAGCTGGTGATTTAAACTTACCACCTGCATTGGCTAATCTTGCAATTAACCTTGTGGTTGCTGACGCTGCAGGCAATACTGAATTGTCATTAGACGGTGGTGCAATTAAAAAAGGTTTATCTTCAAACGCGAAAACAACTTTGAACATGGATGCCGAAACTTTACGTAAAGTATTCCTTGAGTTTGATATGGCTGCAGCGATGCAAGCGTTTATGACGGGCAAAATAAAAGTACAAGGTGATATGTCACAATTGATGGCATTGCAAACAGCAAAACCAAGTACTGAGCAAAAAGATTTATTCAAAAAAGTACTTGAGCAAACTGCTTAAGTCTAAAACGAAAAAAGCTTACCCGAAGGTAAGCTTTTTTTTGTGCGCTCACATGTAAATGTTAGGTGGATGTATATTAGATATTCACCAGTTGAGGTGTGGTTTTAATATGTTCCAAATAAGCACGAATACGCGTGACATATTGCACAGCTTGACGATAACGACCATTGCTGGCCTTGTTACGGTCTAGATAAGCATATAAATTCACCCACTTATTCGGGTTTTTACCCTGAGATTGGATGCGCTTTTGAATCTGACTTACAGCACCAGGACCCATGTTATAAGCCACTAAGGCATACCAATTACGATCAGGGTACGGAATGTTACTATAACGGTTTAGCATTTGGTCATAGTACTTTGCACCACCTTGAATGCTTTGAGTCGCATCTGTACGGTTGCTCACACCCATGGCTTTTGCTGTACTGTTGGTCAGCATCATAATGCCACGAACACCCGTTGGGGATACCGAGTCAGGTTTGAGGTAAGACTCTTGATAACCAATCGCTGCCAATAAATGCCAGTCTAGATCGTATTGCTTGGCCGTGTTTTTAAAACTTGCCTTATAGATCGGCATACGTTTACTTAAATCACGTTGAATCACATTCCAAGAATCTTGTTTGACCACATTACGGTTGTAGAATGATGCCAACTGTCCAATTGCGCCATTTTGTTTGGCACGGCAAATAAAACCACTCGCGGTTTGGCTTAGTGGATCATCTGCATTTTTAAATACCCAGTTTAAGTTGCTGTTTAAACCATTCTTTTTTAAAGAAACGGTATCACCACAACTGGCTGAAAATGACGTCAAATGCTTGGCTTCAATGGTACTCATTTCGGCAGTGGTCATAGCAAAATTGGCTTGACCTTTGGCAACCATTTTTAAAGCAGTGGCATTGTCATTCACTGTTTTAAAATCTAATTGAACATTTAAACTTTCTGCATAGTTACGTGCAAGGTCGTAACCAAAACCATGTCGATGTTTACCATCCTGAAAAACAATGGCAGGATTGGCAACTGCAACAACAGTGAGTTTATTACTGTTGACGACAGCATCATATTGATGTGCTGTTTTGCTAGCATTAATACTGTGAAAAGGAATTAAGATAGTACTAAGTGCAAGCGCTTTAAATGGGAGAGAGTTAAAAGAGTTAAGGCAAAGCCTCGACCCAGAAGTTGAACTACTGTGCATGTTGTCTCCGCTACAAGTAATTTATGCCCTAAAAAGCAAAGGCAAACAGGCCTCAGACTTTTTCAAGTTTGATAAATTCAATAAGGGTTGGGCAGTCATGACGTCATTCAAAAATGACTAGGGGGTTTCGGGAAATATGTAGAAAATCTACACTGGATAAAAATTAAACAAGCCTAAAAGATGTGCGCATAATAATGAGCAAAAAAATACTTGTCAAATTTTGTACGAAAAAATATTAAAATATGTAACATAAATAATTGATTTTGTTTGGGAATAAATTTTATATACTTTGCCTGTGTAGAAATTGAGGATAAAATAGGCATGTTTGGTAAAAATCAGCACTTGCTCAAGGCCTAAAAATCGTCATGAAATCTAACTTAATTACCCGTGGTGGACACGATTTATTGGTCGCTGAACTTCAACATTTATGGCATGAAGAGCGACCTGAAATTACTAAAAAAGTGAACTGGGCGGCTAGTCTTGGAGATCGTTCGGAAAACGCGGATTATCAATATAATAAGCAATTGTTACGCAAAATTGACCGACGTGTACGCTACTTGGGAAAACGTTTGGAAGAGCTTCGTATTATCGATTACTCACCCGAACAAAAAGGGAAAGTCTATTTTGGGGCATGGGTTGATATTGAAAATGATGACGGTGAACAAAAAACGCTAAGGATTGTGGGGGTAGATGAAATTTATGATCATCATCCGCAGCATATCTCAATTGATTCACCTATGGCTCGGGCACTCTTATCCAAGCAAGTGGATGATGAAGTCGAAGTCCTAACCCCGCTAGGAAAAAAATGTTGGTATATCAATTCAATTCGTTATGAAATGGGCGAAAGCACTGAAAAACAATAAACTGCTTTTATTTTGTTCAATTGGACGTGTTTTTTACAAAATAATTTGCCATTGCTGAATTTTATTTATATGATGGCGGCCATGGAAGCGTGGCAGAGCGGTTTAATGCACCGGTCTTGAAAACCGACGAGGGCGCGAGTCCTCCGTGAGTTCGAATCTCACCGCTTCCGCCATATTTAAAAACCCTGATGTTTTTAGCATCAGGGTTTTTTTATGTGCGTAAATTGAGGTAATGCAATTAGCCTTGACCTCAATTCAATAAATTTTGATTGAGCTTCTATTTTTCAGCTCGAAGCCAAAATTTTACAATCGCCTAAATTTTGTATGAACGATTCGCCAAGTGTTCAAAATAAGGCAAAATAATTTGCCAAGCTGAATTTTTATTTATATGATAGCGGCCATGGAAGCGTGGCAGAGCGGTTTAATGCACCGGTCTTGAAAACCGACGAGGGTGTGAGTCCTCCGTGAGTTCGAATCTCACCGCTTCCGCCAAATTCTGAATTAAGCCCTTGTATTTGCAAGGGCTTTTTTCTTACCTGTGTTTTTGTCCCACATTATAACCCACATAAAATTTTGGATTAGAATAATCAAAATAAGAATAATTCAGATGGTTTTGGATAATAAGAAAATAGAGTTTAAGTTGAACCCTTACAAATTAAACTCTATTTACAAGATATTTTTCTGATTTTTATTAGTCACGATCATCGTTTTTATTAACCTTGCTTTGATCTGCCACTGCCTCATTTTTAGGTCCTTGTTCACTTTGCTTATTGGTGTGGGATTTATCCTTATTTGCTAAAATGTTTTTTAATGTTTGTATTGATAAGAAATTTGCCTCTTTTTTGCGTATTTGGGGAACTAACGAGGGTTGTGTACTATTTGGTGATGGCGTAGGGGGGATTAGCTGAGTAATCTCTTTTTTCTCAATAACTTCATTTTTTTGTCCGCTAGATTCACCATCACTCATATTTGATTCGGATAAGATTGATTCATTCTGAATAAATATTTTAGGGAGTGGTTGGATACAAGTCTCATTTGCAGATTCTTTTTCTGTATTGTCGCCATTGCATGATTCATTAGGAACACGCACACCATTCTCAGATGGTATTAGTTTTCGAGAATTTTCATCTATATTGTTTAAATCATTTTCAAGCGCTGATTGTGCATTACCCTGATCTATAGATGGGATTGTGGTGGTTTTTTGAGCCAGACTCTTTTGATAACTCGTAAGTTCTGAAAGATAAGTTTTTTCACGTTCACAGGCTAAATTTAGCTGTTTTTGTAGAGCGAAATTTTGCAAAATAAGCATGTTTAAAATTTGTCTAAAATTTTTTTCATTTGCTTTTTTTGCTTTCTTGATTGTTAATGCGGTGATAATCGGTAAGGCATCCTCATAATTAATTTTTTTATTTAAATTTATAAAGTTATGTTTTTTGTTTAGGTGGTATATTTGTGATCTGGTAAGTCCAGTCTCTTCACTTAGTTCAATAACAGTTAATTCTTTCATGATAAAACAATGTCTAAAATATATTTAATTAGACAGAATCTTATTGAAAAATTGGCATTGTTGCCATATCAACTTTAGTCGCGAAAAGTGTTTAAGTGTCAAGATAGCGAAAAATTTTATTATTCACAGTGATTAATGTTTTTATTTGTGGTGAATAATAGTGAAAATAACTGTGATTAATGAGTATTTATTTGTTGAGTGATTTGGCTTGAATCCTTTAATATATAGGGTATTTAATGAGTTTTAAGTATATTTATGGATAATTATAAGTTAATTATTAAGAATGAAGATCTATTTAAATTATTTTTTAATAAAGTTCCTTATATCTGGAGCGAGTTAGATTCTTCTTTGAAGAATGATCAGACATACCAGCTTAATTGTTTATATAAAGAATCAGTTCGTGTTATGGAGGCATTCGATAAATTTGTAGATGATGTGAAGTCTGGGAGTGTGCCACAGGTGACTCAGTTACAAATTAAAATTACTGAGCATGCTGAGTTTGATGGAATTTTTTTGCCTTACTTTAAAAAGTTTGAATTCAATCAAAGAATCTTTGATTTGACTTGTCTTAAGCTTGGGTTGAATTGGACTTATTTTCAAAAGTTTCTGGAAGAAGATGCTGTCAAGCTGCCCAGTAATACTCCAGGTATTGAAAAGGTTTTGTTAAATTCTTCGGGTTCGAGTGAATGGAGGCAACAATGGTCACCTTCAAAGTTCCCACATAAAAAAATATATAGATTGAATAATTTCTTTTTGGACTTGCAAAAAGATCCTCAATATATTGAGCAAAAAAATAGACAGACTCAGCAAGTCGCAGACAAAATCAATGATGCTTTTAAGTGTTTTGATACACTTTTATCAATACATCAGGAAGTATATATCTTAGTTCTTGATATTCGGTTTGTGCGTATAGCGAATCAAGCAGAGAATGAACCATTAAAGCAATTGATTGAGCAAGTACTTAAAGATCGGGCTGAGATACAGAATACAATTTTTAAATTGATTCCAGATAAACTGCGCACATACACAAAACTTGAGCATGATTATCAAAATGGTTTAAAGCTTTCATGTGTTTTTATTCTAAGACGATTCAATATTAATCTAGAACCTGAAATTGCTGCACATTTACAAGCAGCATTGAAAAAAAGATTTAGTCACTATGATGCTATTGAAGTCAGCAATGGAAATAGGTTTGTAAGGATACATGGTAATAAATCTGCTGTTGGTTGTATGGGAATCAATACGTCTAATCAGGTTGAACAATTTAAGTATTGGGTACTTAGCTATTTTTTTAAAATAGATTCAGTGGCTAAACTCATACATCCTCAAATAACTTTTGAGGTGAATGAGGTCTTTGATGATCTGAATTGGAAACAGCCGGATATACATTATCCACCTGTGCCGTCTAAGAAAACCCCTCAACCTAAAAATCTTGCGCAGGTATTACAGGAATGGAAGGCTTCTAAAAGTGTATGGGACGTCAAACATCTTGATAAGCGGGTGGCTGATCGTCTGCTCGTCGGACAGATTTACTATAAAGAATTTTGTGCTGAGAAAGGACTGCCAGAACTCTATGGAGAGTGGCTGTTCCACATTGAAGTATTTATTGAGACCTTGTTGCACAATCAATATCCCGCCTTTAATGAAGTGAGATCAGCGAATCAGATGCACTTTTTAAATGTTAAGGATATACAAACATCAGCCACGCAACTTGGTCAGCAGTATTGGTCACTTGTAAGGCAATTTGCATACGATCTTAGCTTTGTTGAGCGGATTGATTATTTAATTCAAAATTGTGGTTTACGGACATGGTGGTTTGGTCGTGAAGAAAGTTTGATGTTGTGGAGGAATTTTCATCAGAATTTTATAGACTTCATATTTGATCAGCCAATACTCTATACTGCATTAGTTCAGCTGAATATAAACCTCCAAAAATTACGGCATTATTTTTTTACAACGCAAGCTACAGTAAAAGATAAACGTGAAATCTTGGAAAAACAATTTTCACAATGTGCACGACGACAGGCAGATACACGGGAATATTTTGATCATGTGTTGGGGCAAAATTGTTGGGCTTATCGTATTTCTGTTAAGGCGTGCTCATCAAAGGGAAGCTTAGAACAGTCAGAGTTCTCAAAGTTATTTACTGAGTTTATGCGTTTAGCAAAGCGAGCAAAGCCTTGTTACTGGTTGCGTGGTTATATTGGTATTTGGCAAGAGAAGAAAACACAGGAGATGCCTGAGTTTACATTGAATGTAGTTTTGTTCTTTAATGATCGTTGTCAGGCACAATTATTTACTGTAGTTCAAGATTTGAATCAGCGCTGGAACAATTTTCTAGATACTAAAGCAGTTCAGATTTTAAAGTTGCAAGATGCAGAAAATATAAGGTACTTTGGTTCGATTGAACCGAAAATATTAATGCGTTCAGTTGATGGTTTGAATACAGCGTATAAGGCACAGAATACCTATCATGTTTGTATTGAAGCATCTGATCGAAAAATGAAAAAAATGGTCATTGAGCATGTCATACCATATTTTACTTATCGTGATGTATTCCAAGCTCCCTTTAGACAGAATGTTCCTAAAGTTTTTATTAAGGGAGCAATACCAAAAAAATAGTACTGTTAGCATTGAGCAAGTTGAGGTCCTAGTCAACTGATTGAGTATTTAACAATTTGTAGAGAATAGCGTGAATTAGATGGGGGAGTTCTGCTACTTCTCCATTATGAAAGTTGCTTGAATTAAATTTTTACCTTTGAGAAATACATGTGTTTGTGCCCATACCATGAGTAATCGAATAAAAATATATGCTCGCAATATGGAAATAGCACAGAGGCTTCTGACAGTTTTATGCTCTTAGCGTTGTGTGCGTAACTTTAGCTTGTCATTGTTGGTTGTTGGCTTGCTTCGTGTAGGCTCTTTTTGATATTGATTGTCTGGTTGGGATGAAGCGGAGGAAAGTTTTATTAGTGGGTTTTTAATATTATTCAATTTATATTTATATATCTAATTCTGAATATCTGAATGAAAATATCTACTTACATTAGATTAGTCTAAATCTTAGATTGTACTTAATAAATAACATAGTGCTCGTATTGGTATGTAAATAACCAATACGGATTGAATATGAATACTCAATATCATTCAGAACAACTGATTCGAATAGACAATCTCATTCGAACTATTCTTATAGGCAAGGCATCTAATCAGCAGATCAAAGAAGCCATCATATTGGTTAGTCCTGATTTGGAGTTTAACCTGAGTGAGGATTTGGAATACGCTGCGACGATTCAGATCTATAGTGAAGCACTTCATCTGCTTAAGCACAAGCATGCTGTTTCAAGTAACTCAATGGATTTGAACAGTATGGATGTAGCGCATTTTATTGGCCATATCTTAAATCAATTTCAAAGGATTGATTTAGAGGATGATCGTTTTGCTCGGCAAGAACTTAGAAATAGAGAAAGTTTAGAAATCTATTTGCGTCAGTTATTGAAACACTACGCCCGATTGTTGTTTGTGAGAGTGGATTTCGCCATTCAGCAGCAATATCAAAGTGAAATTGATATTAAGCAATTTCACGGTTTAATGAAAAAGATGAGTAATCGATATTCGAATCGTGATGGGTGTTTTTCAGGATTGCAGGGTTTTGCTTGGGCAATCGAGCAGGGGGAGACGAAAGGGTTTCATTGTCACGTTTTACTGATTTACGATGGCAGTAAACATCAAAATGATTTTGGAATTGGCTTAGCAGTTTCTCAATATTGGTATCAACTCACTGAAGGGAGAGGAAGTTGCTTTATTTCCAATGCTCCTGATTATAAAGCACAATTTGAAGAACAGGGGAAATTGGGCATTGGCATGATTCATCGTTCTCAGTCTCTTCTAGTCGAAAATGCAATTAATTCAGCCATCTATCTCGTCAATCCTGAAAAGAAATACCAAAATCTGCGTGTACGTGTACCTCGTATGCGAACGTTTAATCATGGGAACTTTAATGTTCATTGGCGAAGAGGGAAAGCAGAGCAGTAAATCTAAGTTTGTAATCTAGAGCTGATTTGACT
This sequence comes from Acinetobacter sp. ANC 5600, assembly GCF_002018395.1. NCBI lineage: Bacteria > Pseudomonadati > Pseudomonadota > Gammaproteobacteria > Moraxellales > Moraxellaceae > Acinetobacter > Acinetobacter sp. ANC 5600. Next base: position 415,737 of record NZ_MVKW01000001.1, on the reverse strand, counting down.
GCCAGTCTATAAAAAAATACTGAGATGACAGTCCTATGAATAACCATAATCTTAGGACTGATCCAATGGACATGACTTACATCGAACACCAGACTGCACCACGCTTAGAGCAGGATATACATAGCTTCTTTGCTCAAGTTCGCAACACTTCACCCGACCCTAAATTTGATAAAGCTGAATATTCCAAAGATGTAATGCATCAATCAGCGAAAACTTTATTGGCGTATTTTCTGGAATGGAATTTTCTGATGTTCTCGCTTCGGGATTCGGATTGCAGTTTCTGGATTATGCAATTTAAAAAAGCTTATTTTTCTACTTTACAAGAAGAGAAGCTGGGGACGTATTATTTTAGACCCACTGACGTTTATACAGAACAATGGATGATTCAGTCGATTCTTCATAAACTGAAGAGCCTGTTTAATACTACAGGCTTTATTGAGAAACTACGCTTGCAAAACGAGCAACAGGATAAACAAATTACTCGTCTGGAAGACGCCTATATTCAAGTAGGTAAGACCAGTGTAGAAGCACCAGATCTAAGATTTTATCTGAGTTATCCCGAAGGTACAGAGCTATTGCAGACCATAGATCAAGTTGTTAGATCATTTCAAGCATTTGAAAAGAAATTGAAATATCAACCGTGGTTTCAGGCACAAGTGATATTTAGCTATTACCATTTAATTCGTGACAGTTATAGAAATTGCTATGTGATTCGATTTTTCTTAACTTTTCAAAAGGCATTGTATTCTACCCAAATCGATTATTCAGGTTTGTTACTTCGGTTATGGCAAGAAGCAACTTATGAAATAGGTGAGTTATTACCAATCTCGAATGAAGAGTTTCAAGAATCGCATACAAATCCCTTTGGCTTTGGACGTGAGGATATTGTTGAATTCCCTGAACCTCAAAATGCTTTTGAAGATTTGTCTGACATAGCTAAGCAAGTTTCTTGTGTAGACGAAAAGATGAATAAGATTTGTATCGTACCGCGGGGATTTAAAATCTTTGATGGTAAGAAATGGTGATTTAAATCCATCAAAGCAAATTGAAATGAACAGACCTCTGTACCCCATCAAATGGGTACAGGGACTTTTGATGAGTACCTATTTTTTTACGGTGATGGACATGATATGTGCAGAACGCACGCCTTCATACCACATCGGAGTCCATCAGATGAATGCGCTAAATTCACAAACATTTCAGATCAATCAAATTCTAAACATCAAGCAATTGGTTGAAATCACAGGGTTGAGTCGTGCCACCATTTATTCACTGCTCGACCCTAAATCCAAATATTACGATGCCAGTTTTCCTCAGCAGATTCATTTAACCAGTCATCGAGTGGGTTGGGTTGCGCATGAGGTCAATACATGGATTGCTCAGAAGATCAGTAATCGTGGAATTGCTTCAAATTGAAAACATTACAAAGCTATAAATAAGATTGCTGCCCCATCAGTTGTAATGCCAGTGCATAAGCAAAATCAGGAGACATTGATTCTGCAATGAAGAATGCCTGAGGTGGGGCAAAGTCTAAGATCAATTTACGGTAAAGGGTTTGTTTACCTGTTTGTTTATCAATGAATTGGAACTCATTCTGCGAATGCGAATATTCGAGCCCATACAGTGGGCCTCCAATACACTTCAATCGCTGCATGCTCAGATTCCTTTAATAACGCTAAGAACCATTATAATTGAGTGTGCTTTTTAATTCAGGATGAAATTATAGCTTCAGTTGAAGTTTAGATGATATTGATTATTCAATAGTCATTCTGAATCAGATGGATGAAGAAAGCAGTCAATTGATTATTGAAGTAAAAATACAACGTTGACAGTTTAAATCCTGCCAATTATCCTTGGCTTGCTGACCTACATTGTCAGTTGGTTTTGACAGACCATTTACACACAAGCACATCAAAAGATGTAATCTTTTGGTGGCGAACTCGTTCGTTCCTCCTCCGTTGCGGTAGGGCGAGGGAGGGACGCCTTGTGCGTGCTGATTCTTGTGTGTCAGTCTGTCAACCCTTTCTCGTTCTGCCACCATTATTTGACAGTAATTTGGTAGAGCTCTTTAATACACACAAGGAGTCCGCCATGCGTACTACATTCTTAAATATCCATTCTCTTTTTTACCCCACTATGGTTTATGGCATTTTTGGTGCCAGATAAAGCTGTATCTTAAAAAAAATAATACGGTTGGGGAATTTCAGTAAAGGTGTTCATTACTTTATTGGCTTGTACATCTGAATTATTTTATTGCTGATCTGCAGATGTACTGCTGCTGCGGAACAGTCACGTCAGAATAAAGAGCAAATCTCCAAGAAGAATATCAAACCGCCATACGCCCAGCTTTGCGATAGCTGAGAGGTGCCTATGGACAGTGAAAGAGAATGATGCACGATGACAACAAAATTGAAGTGTCTGTCTATATGTATTTTATTGATTGGACTAGGTGCCTGTTCCAGTAAGGATCACCCTAAAAATGATTCAGCTGTAGAAGGTCAAACCATAGAAAATAGTGAAGCCTTGCAGAATGTTCCTGCCACATCAACCGTAATTGTGCCGAAAGCGCAGATCAGTCCTGATCAAAGCTTACGGGAATTACAGCTTTCGGATATTCTCGCATATCACCAAATTCGCTACCCGACCAAGTGGGAGATAGAAGGAGTTGGAGAATCTACCTTCAATGGAAACTATGATCTGATTTATCCTCAGCTCAATCTTGCTCCAGATCAGATTTTTGTGATTGGCAATCAAAATCATGATCCTCAAGACAATTATCTGTTCATTGATTTGACCAATGATGAATATTTCAAATATAGCAATAATATGGCGATCAATAATATCCGCTATATGAAAGCACCCCACATTGAGCCAAAACAGGAGTTTGAAAAAACACAGGACTATGAAGCACGGATGCAGCAGGAAAAGCAAAACGCGGAAAGCAAAGTTACTGACTATGATCTGAAACTTCTGGAACAAGTTTTAAATAGAAGTGTTCGAGATATTTATTTGAGCCATTCAAATGCTTCCTATAAATACGACGCAGATCATGAACAGATGACGGTTCGTTATGGGCAAGATATTCGATCAGTCGTGTTGATGGAATCAGAAGTCGTTTTTAAAGTTCAGCCTGAATTAGCCAAACAAATTGCAGAGCACTTTATCCAGCTTCGATTAGGTTATGTATTTAATTTTAAAAATAATCAGCTCAGTCTGAATGGTGTCTTCTTCTATTTTAATCAACCAGGCAATCATGATCGGCGTCGCAATAATATTGTAGATGTGATGTATGTTTCACCTGTCTTTAAGCCACTGAGCTTCAAACAGCGATCAGCTGTTGAAGTGGCGAGACAGTCTATTGATGATGCATTTGAGCAACTGAAAACCATGCCATTTCAAGATGTCTCACATGCGCCAGTATGGAATTTTAAATTTGGACTGGAAAATTATCTTTCTCCTGAAGCCCTGTTGCAGAAATACCCAAAGCCAGTCATTCCCGAAGAACCTGAAGAGCTTGACTATATACCAGTTGAGGAATAGATATGCATCAATATGAACTGCAGTAATTTTAAAAATAAAGAAATTTCAAATACATATTACCCAGATGTAAGGGCTTCTTCTCAATATTAATTGAGAGAAAGCATCTATATCTCAACATCTGAATACAATATTTAGGAGCAATCCAGAATGAATTACTTAATGAAAACATTGGGCTTTACCGTATTACTCTCATTATCTGCATTGACTTTACAAGGGTGCAGTTCAGGGCTGGAGCCAGATACTTTTTCAGTCGAATTGAATGAAATGGACTATGGTAGTCGGAATCCACCCGCAGTGATTACCATCCGCTCAAATATAGCCGAACCGATAGAAGTGACCAATGTCACAGTGAACAATGGGCAATGCAGCTATATGGGGCATGACACAAGATTTAATTTCCCACTGCATTTTCAGATGGGGCAAATCTTCCGCCTTCGTCTAAAGCAATGTAATTTTTCTAATGTCGTACAAGTGGATATTGAAACGAACAAGGGTAATGGAAGTTATCAGTTCAACTAATCCTAAGACGAGAGACCTTGCTTTAATTATTAAGTACTGAATCAAAGATAAGCTCATCAAAAACCATGCCCTAAAGGGCATGGTTTTTTTTATGCCTGAAATTTTATGGAGTTATCTCTATGCCTCGAATTTATTGTCCGATGTGTGCCAGTGATGAGATTGATATCGCTGAACCACACATATCCACTCCTAATCCTTCATTGGGTCAAAGCTTGCTTAAACCACCGATGCAGAGCCTGATGCAATATATCGTGAACTATGCAGCAATGGGTATTTCTGGAGCACGCCTGATCAAAGGACAGCGTCCGATAGTTTATGTGGTCGGTGCTGTGATTGGTGGTGCAGTCGGATGCGCTGCATGTTTTCTCAATTATGTTCAAGAACAGCAACCAAATCCAATACTGAAAGAAACCGCGCAAGCAGAAATTCTGTATGAATGTCTGGAATGCGGACATCACTTTGCCCAGAGCTTTGCAGATCGAGCTTAGCCTCACAAATACCTCACACAATTGAAAACACTCAAAAAACCAAAATTTACATTGAATAGGAACAAGTACTATGGCACATCAACTTGAACAAATGGCTTATGTCGGTCAAACCCCTTGGCATGGTTTAGGTAATCAGCTCAGTCAAAACCAGCCGATTGAAGTCTGGGCACAGCAGGCAGGCATGGACTGGCGTATTGAATCTTCTGATGTCAGCTATATGGCTAAAAATGATCGTGGACAAAGCATCATCATGCCGTATGAAGAACAACGCGTACTTTATCGTTCAGATACCCATGCACCTTTATCTGTGGTCAGCCAGCGTTACCAAGAAGTGCAACCAAAGGAAATCCTAAACTTCTACAAAGACCTGACTGAACAATCGGGCTTTGAATTAGAAACCGCGGGCGTATTGAAAGGTGGGAAGAAATTCTGGGCTTTAGCGAGAACAGGGCAGACTTCTGCTTTAAAGGGTAAAGACGTCAGCAATGGCTATATCCTTTTAGCCACGGCTTGTGATGGTACACTTGCAACCACCGCACAATTCACCTCAATCCGTGTGGTGTGTAACAACACTTTAGCGATTGCCCTGAAAGGCCAGAACGCAAGTGCAGGCGTAGTAAAAGTACCCCACAGCACCAAGTTTGATGCGCAGAAGATTAAACAGCAACTCGGTATTTCAGTTCGTGCATGGGAGGATCACATGTATGAAATGAAACAGCTCAGCCAACGTAAAGTGACTCAACAAGAAGCGGCCGCTTACTTTGATGCTGTGTTTAATAACACCAGCTTAAGTCCAATGGAACAGGACGAAGGCATTATTCAGTTCTATCGCAATGTGGCGAATCAGATAGAAGTCACTAAAATCGACCAAAGCAAAACTGAACCGAATGGACGTGCCATGTCCAAAGTCATGACCATGTTTAATGGACATGGGCGTGGGGCTGAACTCAGCTCAGCCAAAGATACCGCGTATGGCTTGTTATGTAGTATCACCGAGTTCGCTGATCATGAACGTCGTGCCATGAGTCGGGATCACCGTCTTGATTCCGCATGGTTCGGTGCAGGCGCAGGGCTTAAGCAACGTGGACTAGAACAAGCTTTACGGATGTTAGCCTAATTTCAAATCATTAATTGATTAGCCTAAGCCGACTCATCGCAATACTTAAACGCTCAACCTTACAAATGACTTAACTACTTTATTCAAAGCTGTGTCTACGGACACAGCTTTTTTTATGCCCAAAATTTAACAATGACCGGACATCGCTATGAACTCAGCCGTAATTCATCCAAACAACGCAACACTGACTATCCACACCAATCGCCCAAAACTATTTACCGCCAAACGTTTCGTAGAGACTAAAAATATGACTCAAGCCGAATGGTTGGAAGTTCGACGCAAGGGCATTGGCAGCAGTGACTGTGCCGCAGCCTGCGGACTTAATCCTTATATGTCGATGTTGGAACTGTGGATGATCAAGACAGGACGCATTCAACAAAATATCGAAGATGAAAGTGAAGGACATGCACCATTATATTGGGGGAAGCAACTAGAACCCTTGGTTGCTGAATACTACAGCATGCATACCAACTACAAAGTGCGTCGAGTCAATGCTGTGCTACAGCATCCTGAACCAGATAAATACTTCATGTTAGCAAATTTGGATTACTCCGTTGTAGGAAGTGAAGATGTTCAAGTCCTTGAGTGTAAAACAGCAGGGGAGTATGGCGCAAAACTATGGCGAGATGGTGTGCCGTTATACGTGCTCTGTCAGGTACAGCATCAATTGGCAGTGACAGGCAAAAGGGCAGCGCATATTTGTGTCTTAATTTGTGGACATGAAACCCGAATTTTTAAAGTGACTCGTTCAGATTCGGTGATTCAGCACATCATCAATGCAGAGCGTCACTTCTGGGAATGTGTGGAAAAGGATACACCGCCTGATGCAGATGCCAGTGAATCGGCAGCCAAAGCCCTACAACTGCTCTATCCAGAGCATGTACCACTCAGTACCACAGACTTCACTGAAGATAAGCAAGCCAATCAACAGTTTGAACAACTGATTCAAGCGCGCAATCAAATTGACAAGCATCAGGAGCAGTTTGATCTGCTGAAACATCAACTACAAGCCAAGATGCAGGAGGCTGAACGAGCCACCTTTAAGACTGGATCTGTGACATGGAAAAAGGCCAAAGACTCGATCAGCTTAGACAGTAAAGCTTTGTTGAAACAGTATCCTGAATATCTTGAACAGTTTCCAAATCCTAAAACAGGTTCACGACGTTTTAACATCTATACAGCCGATGATTAAAATGAACTTAGCCTAAGCTATCCAGCAACCAATATCTTTAACGTCATAACGATCCCATGCCAAACGACATGGGATTTTTTATGCATTTATTTTTTAAATGAAATTTAAGTCAACAGACTGAAAGAGCAAGGACACCATCATGATTAAAGGTTTAGCCATTACACCGCCTATTTTAGGCCGTATCAGTATCGGTAAAGTCGTTGAAAAGAACGGCAAGCGACTACCTGAAAAGGATGATCAATTTACTATTACCAGCCAAATTCAAAATAAGGATAGTGGTTGGGTGAAACATCCATTGGATGAGCAACTACGTGCTAAAGCACTCAATCAAAAGCTACGGACTATTCCAGTACGGATGATCTTTAATGATCCTGAACTGAATCTACGTGCTGGGTATAGCCTCTTTGACCGTCAAACGGGACGGCCTGTCTGTGTGGGTAATGGTGAAACCTGTCAGCGCCTGACCAATCAGGGTGTGGAACAACACTCATGTCCATCGCCTGACTTATGTCCATTGGCACAAGGTGGACTGTGTAAACCTTATGGACGATTGCATGTCAATTTAGATGAATCGGATGAACTGGGGACGTTTATTTTTAGAACCACAGGTTTTAATAGTATTCGGACTTTGGTGGCACGACTCAGTTATTACCATGCAGCATCCTGTGGGCTATTGTCGTGTTTACCGTTACAACTGACCTTGAGAGGAAAATCAACCATACAGAGTTATCGTACTCCTGTGTACTACGTAGATTTAACCCTGCGAGATGGAATTAATCTTCAGCAAGCCATTCACATAGCAAAAGAGATTAATCAGCAAAGTCAGCAGAGTGGTTTTAATCAGAATGCTTTAGATCAAGTTGCAAGACAAGGCTTTGCTAATGCGCAGTTTGAAATGGACAACGAGGAGGGATTGGATTTGGTAGAGGAGTTTAATAGTGATACGGATGAAACTGTAAGTGAAGGAGAAGGGCAGACACAGCCTGTAACAACAACGAGAACCAAGGCAAAGTCTAAGCCGAATCAACGTGAGAGTTTTGTACACGATATGCAGAAAGGGTTGCAGAGGAGTGTGAGGGAGTTGAATTAATATGCCAGCTAGTCACTTTCAGAAAGCCTCAATATAGATAATCAATGGCTTAGGATTGATAAAAATTTCAAGAAATAAATATTGATGAATATTTTGAGCATTGTAATGAGGCAGCGCTCAAATATAATTACCAGTAAATTATAAAAAGTTTAAATGAATAATCCTTTGTTAAGAAGAGTTCTATTTCATTTGCTTTGTCATTCTATTTTTGAGATGTTAACATGTGTACTAGTTCAAATTTAACCTTACAGGCACCCTAAAAATGGGTAACCGTCAGATTAGGTTTGACCTAGTACAGATCAAGACAGCAAAGAGAACTCCCAAGATCCATTGCAAAAAAGATTCTTGGGTTAACAATCTTCTTTTCCTGCTGTAAATTTTTAACCTGATTATGTGTTTGATGCCACATAAGTAATCAATTCACAAAATGTGCTTGAGGCATAAAGAAATCATGCAGATCTGTAGTCAGGATACCCCCAAAATCTTGCCCATTTTGTGCACGTATTCGAACAGATGATTGTTGCTTTTCTTGCTCCCCAACAATGATCAGATAAGGTATTTTTTGTAGTGTATGTTCACGGATTTTATAGTTCAATTTTGATTGACTTAAATCTAATGTTGCTCTAAAGCCATATTGTTTAAGTGATTCTTGAACTTGTTTGGCATAATCATGTTGTGCATCTGTAATCGGTAAAATTACGATTTGAACTGGTGCAAGCCAAAATGGGAAATGTCCTATATAGTGTTCAATTAAAATACCAATAAAGCGCTCAAGAGATCCAAATAAAGCACGGTGTAACATCACAGGCCGTTGTTTTTTATTATTTTCATCAATGTAATGAATATCAAAACGTTCTGGTAAATTTAAATCAACCTGAATTGTTCCGCATTGCCATTCACGACCAATGGCATCTTTTAACGTAAATTCAAGTTTAGGACCATAAAATGCACCTTCACCGATATTTAAGCTATAAGGAATATTAAGCTGTTCGAGAGATTGTTTTAGTGTATTTTCTAAGAAATCCCAGGTTTCTTCCGTGCCGACACGATGATTAGGCCTTGTAGATAATTTAAGCGAAATTTCATTGAAGCCAAATTGCTCATAAATTTTATAAATGAGGGCAATAGTATCTTTACATTCAGATAAAAGCTGGTTATCAGTACAAAAAATATGTGCATCGTCTTGGGTAAAATGACGAACACGCATTAATCCATGTAAAGAGCCAGATGGCTCGTAGCGATGAACTTTACCAAATTCTGCCATGCGTAAGGGTAGGTCTCGATAACTTCTTAATTCATGTGCATATAGACAAACTGCGCCAGGACAACTCATAGGCTTAAGCGCATAACTTCGCTGATCTTCAGTGACTGTGGTAAACATATGCTGCTGATAGTTTTGCCAGTGTCCCGAAATTTCCCAAAGTTCACGATCCAAGACATCGGGAGTATTAACTTCAATATAACCCGCATCATCTTGTTGCTTGCGTAAATAATCTATCAATAATTGAAATAACTTCCAGCCTTTGGAATGCCAGAACACGGCACCTGGTGCTTTATCATCAAAATGTAGTAAATCAAGTTGCTGTGCTAATTTACGATGATCTCGTTTTGCTGCTTCTTCAACTTGCTTTAAATGTTTTTTTAATTGTTTTTGGTCAGCCCAACATGTGACATAAATCCGCTGTAACATCGGTTGTGTAGCGTCGCCTTGCCAATATGCACCAGAAACATGAGCCACTTTAAAACATTCTAAAAATTCAGTATTTGGAACAAGTGGATATAAGTAAACGTCTGAGAAATCATTATTTTGATGGAAAAATAAGTCGCTTGAGTTACTCGTATTTTTTAAGTATTGATACTTAAAATCTAAATCTTGCTGTTTAAAAAAATTAGCTGCTTGATCGGCTGTAATCTTTTCAGTGCGAATATCTAAATGTTGTTGTACCCACTCATGCATTTTCAGTTCAATGTGTTGTAAATCATCCTGATTAAAATGCGGCGTATCGGCGAAATCATAATAAATACCTTGATTGGTAATTTGATATTCTACAGGTTGAGCAGCAGGGTATAACTGATGGACAGCCTGTGCCAATAAATAAGCATAGGAGTGTCGTAGTAGATTTAAATTATTGTCATCGTTCAGACTGAAAAGTTCGATGTGACAGTCATGTTGGATGACATGATGCAAATCAACGAAATGAGCATCAACTTTGGCGAGAAAAGCTTTTTTATAGCCTTGAATTTTGAAATGGGACAAGGTTTCAAAAATCGACATTGGTTGCTCAAGTTGAAGATGCTGTGTTGAACCAAGGAAATTAAGCTGGATATTCATGTAGAGTCGTCTAGATACAGGTTGGGTTATTGCAGATTAGCGGTCAATTTCTAAGGCTTGACCCTGACAGTTAAGATAAGGTTGCTGTTGGTGCCATGCGAGTTGACCAGAAATGATGGTTGTATCCACCAGATAGCGGAACGTTTTCTCTTGGAAGGGTGTCCAGCCGCAACGCATAAAATTAGTCTGTTCAGCTACTGATTGTTTTTTTTGATTTTCGCGGATGAGGACTAAATCAGCCCAATAGCCTTCGCGGATATAGCCTCGATCTTTAATACGGAATAAATCGGCAACTTGATGAGAAGTTTTTCTTACCAGCGTTTCAATTGATAGTTTTTGATCTGCCACTAATTCTAATAATGCGGGTAAGGCATGCTGAACTAGCGGTAATCCTGAAGGGGCTTTAAAATAAGTTTGCTGTTTTTCTTGCCAAGTATGCGGCGCATGGTCTGTGCCAATAATATCTAAACGCTCACTATTGGCGACGGCTTCAATGAGGGTATGCTTGTCACTGGCAGTTTTTATTGCTGGATTACATTTAATTAAATGTCCTAAATCTGCATAATCAGACTCATCAAAAGTTAAGTGATGTATACATACTTCAGCAGTAATATGCTTTTTATCCAATGGTAAATTTTTAAATAAGCAAAGCTCTTTTGCTGTTGTCAGATGCAACACATGTAGTTGTGTACCAAATTCTTCAGCAAGTGATACTGCTAATCGAGAGCTTTCAAAACAGGCTTGTTTATCCCTAATTTTAGGGTGTATGTTTGCTGGAAGGTCTTCGCCATATTGATCACGATAAAACTCTTCCAGTTGTTTGATCCGTGGCGTGGATTCACAATGTGTTAATAAAATAGTGGGTACATTCGCAAATAAGCGCTCTAAAATTTTTGGATCATCAACCAACATATTACCCGTTGATGCTCCCATAAAAACTTTCACGCCGCTAACCAATTTAGGATCAAGTGCTTCAACAATATCTAAATTTTGTGCACTTACCCCAAAGTGAAATGCATAATTGGCTATGCTATGTTGAGCTGCAATTGCTTTTTTATCGTGTAGTGCAGTTAAGTCCAATGTAGCAGGATTGGTATTCGGCATATCCATAAAGCTGGTAATTCCACCAATCGCAGCTGCCAAAGATTCTGAGGCAAAACTCCCTTTTTGTGGTGAGCCTGGGTCGCGGAAGTGGACTTGATCATCAATCATGCCTGGGAGTAACCATGCACCATCAGCCTCGATGCTCTTGGCATTGTGGATACCCGTTATATTAGATTGTATTTTATGAATACGGCCTTGCTGAATAAGGACATCACCGATTTGTTGTTGCCCCTCATTAACCATATTCGCATTACGTATGATGAGATTTGGGAGTTGTCTAAAATTCATTTTGTAATGCCTTATAACCTTGTACTAACTCAATATTGGTGCTCACCACACTTTCAGAAAATTCACTGATAGAAATATCGATCGGTGGGTACTGGCTTAAGTCGGTTCGGGCATTGATATAGCTCATCGCAGGGACATAAAATGATTCAGGCAAATCGCGACCATCGACAACTGCATTATGACGGATGGCACTATGATCACCGACTTTACAGTTGAATAAGACACTGTTAAAGCCGACAAATACGCGGTTACCAACCACACATGGACCATGAATAATCGAACGATGGGCGATGGATGAGTTTTTTCCAATCGTGACTTGTGCACCTGCTTTTGAGTGAATGACAACTCCATCTTGAATATTTGAATTTTCACCAATGATGATGGGTTGCATATCACCATTTTCATCCACTTCATCTGCACGGATCACTGCATAAGGACCGACAAATACGTTCGCTTCAATAATGACTTTTCCACAAATAATTGCGGTTTGATCAATATAAGCAGATTGATCTATGACAGGGAGGTGACCAGTTGGATTTTTACGAATCATCGTAGTGCCTTCAATGTTATATAAATTAGCTAAATGGGCTGAGTTAAAATTGTGGCGTGTTGTGTGTTTAGTCCAAGATAAAAACAATTGGGACGATTAGTGTGGCAGGCTGGTCCAGTTTGCTCGACCAAAAAAAGGATGCTGTCACCGTCACAATCAAGTCTGGCTTCAATGAGTTTTTGACGATGTCCTGAACTTTCGCCTTTTCGCCATAAGCACTTCCGCGAGCGAGACCAATAGCAAACCTGTCTTGTATTTAGGGTTTCAAGTAGTGCATCACGGTTAATCCAAGCAAGCATTAAGACATCTTTACTTTGTCCATCTTGGGCAATGGCAGTGATTAGTCCATCCTTGTTCCAGGGAATAGCATCAATAATGCTTTTCAGTTCATAACATTGCCCCATCTTTCCGTGTTCAATGTCTAGAAAAGCTGTTGAACCTACCATTGCCATGATCCCTGAGCGACTGCATCGTGAGCATGTAAACTTTCAGCATGGATGACTTTGAAGTTAAATCCTGAAATACCTGAGTAGTTGACAAATGCGTGGTATAAGCGGCGTAAAGCATCTTCACAGAACATTAAATTTTGACCATTTGCTAATGCGAATGCTTGCTCATCTACGCGTTTGACAGCTGTCTGAACAGGTGTTGTCAAGGCTTGTTCTGCATGTGAAATGAATTGCCGAATTGGAATGGACTGTAAACAAGGATCTAATTTAAAACGTAGCTGAGCAAAACTTCTTTGGCTGTGTGGAGTTGCTACAATCGCATCTGTTGTACCTAACCACGCCATAATTTCATCGGTGTTTTGTGGATTTATTTTTTTTGTATCAATGGCATCTTGAAAGCTTTTTTGAATGAGGTCACGTGCTAAAGCAGCAGAACAAGGACAGGTTGAGGAATAGGTGATTTCTATTGCTAATTCTGCTTCAAAAGTATGCTCACTTAACTTACAGGATAAGCTAAATGGATAACTTTTCCAGCCCGATAGTGCGCTGACTAAAGCAGGTTGTTCTAAATTAAACTCCGCTTGAATATCAAGGCGGGCTTGTTGAGAGAGCTCAGTATGGCTCGCTAAAAAATCTTGAAGCGCTTGATAAATTTTACTTAAAGTTAGGTCAGGTAGGGCATGGAGTTCCAGCAGTCGAGTATACAGTCTAGACATATGAATACCTTTAGCCTGAGGATCATCTAAGCTGACATAGGCATTCACTTTACTTGCGCACAGTGTATTTTGAATTTGAATAGGTAAGGCGATATTCTCCATTCCGACCCAATCGAGACTATAGGCATGCATATTCAGAAAAGGTTCAGATGAGACATCTGGGAGCTGCAAGGCATTCATAATTGAAAGTAAGTGTTAAATGTTATGTTATAACATAACATTTAACAGGTGTTATTTCTAGTATGCTTGTGATAAGAACTTATAAATAGTCGATTTTTATTTTACTGAGTTGAATTTCTACAATATCCAAATAAGATCAGTGAATGTCCTGTGAGTTGAAAATCATGCGTTGTTGCAATATCTAGAAGCAATTTTTCAATTTCTTCATTCTTAAACTCAATGATTTGGTTTGTTTCTTGACAGACAAGATGATCGTGCGAAGTATTTTGCTTTATCTCAAATACAGCATGATTGTGATCAAAGTTATGGCGTTGAATAATACCTGCCATTTCAAATTGAGTTAAGACTCTATAGACCGTTGCCAGTCCAACATCCTCATCTTGCTCCAATAGTTTTTTATAAATATCCTCGGCACTCAGATGGTGAGGAATTGAGTTTTCCAATATTTCTAAAATTTTTATTCGCGGAAGAGTGACTTTTAGTCCTGCTTTTCTCAGGCCTTGATTGCTAATTGCCATATATGTAATCCGTATTTGATAAAGGTGGGAAGGATGAATCTTAATAAGTAAACATCATTCATTATTGATTGAGTCTCCAAATTGTTTGTGTCTGGGTATCTTCTAAAAGGATGCCACTTTTAAGCAATTTCTGTCGAATTTGATCTGCTAAAGCATATTGTTTATTGCTTCGTGCTGTATTTCTTGCCAGAATCGCTTCTTGGATTTCCTGCTCGGAAAGGGGTGAATCTTGTTCACTAGCTGAGTGCTTTAATATTTTCTCAGGATCATACTGAAAAATATTTAGAATATTGCCGATCCAAAGAAGTAACTGATAATTCTTAATAACGTTTTCTTGGTTCTCTTCTTTTAAGGCTATGTTTAACTGCTTCAATAAGTCAAAACAAATGACGAGTGCTTCAGGGGTGTTAAAGTCATCATTCATGGCTTGGTTAAATTTTTGTATAAAAGGATTACTGTTTAGTTCTATTTTAATAGCATCATCTTTTGATGTGATAAAGGGTTGTGCGTGGTAAATTGCTTGATAGAATCGAGACAATACTTTTTGTGTATCTTTTAAAATATGATCAGAGAAATCAATAGGACTCCGATAATGAGAACTAATCATTAATAAGCGAATGACTTCAGGATGATAAGACTTGAATGCATCGCGGATGGTGAGAAAATTACCTAATGATTTCGACATTTTTTCTCCATTGACATTGATGAAGCCTGTATGCAACCAGTAATTCACATATTTTTCTCCAGTTGCAGCTTCACTCTGCGCAATTTCATTTTCATGATGTGGGAAAATTAAATCACCCCCACCGCCATGAATATCAAAATGGTTGCCAAGATGACACATTGACATTGCCGAACATTCAATATGCCAACCTGGTCGCCCATTTCCCCAAGGCGATTGCCAAAAAGGTTCATTGGGTTTTGAAGCTTTCCAGAGTACAAAATCAAAAGGGTGACGCTTTTCAGTTTCTATGTTGATGCGTTGGCTAGCGCCTGCTTGCATATCTGCTAATTTTCGGCCAGATAATCGTCCATAGTCAGGATAGCTTTCAATGGAAAAATAAATATCACCATTTGATGTTTGATAGGCGTATTTTTTTTGGAATAAGGTTTGGATAATAGTTTGAATATATTGAATAGAATCAGTTGCTTTAGGTTCTGCATCAGGAGAGAGGCAGCCTAAAGTCTGAAAATCTTTATGCATTGCTTGAATAAAGCGATCCGTCAATTCGCCGATGGATTCGTGGTTGTCTTGTGCTTTTTGAATAATCTTGTCATCGATATCCGTAATATTACGAATGTATTTTACTTTCCAGCCCTGTGATCTTAAAAAACGCACAATTAAATCAAATGCAATCATTGTTCTGGCATGTCCAATATGACAGTAGTCATAAACGGTGATTCCACAGACATAGAGCTTGATCTCGTTTGCTACGATGGGCTCAAAGTGCTCTTTTGAGCGAGTTTCAGCGTTATAAACATACAAATCAGACATTATTTTTCCTTATTAACCCTCTATAAATTGCAAAAAATTATTAAATAAAATCTCATTCCGCCTACTTAAGTTAAGAAGAACAGCTTTTAAATGTATTTGTTATGTTATAACATAACAAATATTGAGGTAATCTCAATAAGATTGAGAGCTGTGATATTAGGGTATAAATGAGTAATGAAACATTTTTTAATTTTCGGGGTACTTTTTTGTCTTATCGCATGTAGTCAAAAACCAATACGGCATTTAGTTTCGCAACCCTACTCTTCGGAAGAAGATGGCACATTCAAACATAAATCTGTGCAGTCTCGTCCAACACTTCAGAAAATTACACCTGCTTCTTATCAGAACTGGTTATCTCAACCTTTTAATAAAAATCAAGTTCATCGTTATCAATCTTTTTTAAAAAATCAAGACTTGCAGAATGTAGTGCCTGAATTTGAACTATTTCAAACAGCGCGAGATTGGCAAAACTGCCATGCATCTGAATATGAAATTCCACCGCAAGAAATTTGGAACAATATCGTACCGACTTTAAATATTTTGAAAAAATTAATTAATGACAATGTGATTGATGATTTTACAGTCACTTCTGTTTACCGTAACTCTGCCCTAAATCGCTGTGCGAAAGGAGCAGATTCTTCCAGACATGTTTTTAATGCTGCACTCGATTTTAGGATTGGTCCAGAACAGCCAATACCAGAAGAACTTACAACGATTCAGCAAACAAAAATAAATTTGTGTCAATTTTGGGTCAAAAATGGTGATCGCTTGAATATGGGACTCGGAGTCTATGCTTCTGGTCAAATTCATATTGATAGTGCTGGATATCGCACATGGGGACCGGATCATAGAAGTACCTCATCTCCCTGTATCACTCATCTTTTGTCTAATCGAAATGATAAAGGAAATGTAGATGAGTGAATTAAAACTGAGTGCGATACAGCAAAGGGTATTAACAATTTTGCAAAATGAGCAGAAAGCAATAAGTGCTTATGCTTTATTAGAAAAGGTAAAACCCTATGGCTTGCAATCTCCAGTACAAATTTATCGTATTTTAAAAAAACTATCAGGCCATGGCTTAATACTTAGACTTGATACATTGAACAAATATTTAGCGTATGAATTGAGAAATAAGAAAAATTACTTACTCGTCACAATTTGTACAGAGTGTCAGACAGTTCAAGTTCTTGATTCACCTCAGTTTACTCAAGTGATTGAACAGTCACTTGTTCATCAGGATTTTAGCCCTAAGCATCATTGTTTAGAGCTATTAGGTCAATGTGCTTTATGTTTTTCCAAACGTAACAAGCCTTTTATTAAGATAAGTGAGAAAGCCAATGGATAATTCTTTAGCCACTCCTGCCAAATTACCTGTAACTGTGCTGTCGGGATTCCTCGGTGCAGGTAAGACGACGTTACTCAATCATATTTTAAATAACCGTGAAGGTCGTCGTATCGCGGTCATTGTTAATGATATGTCGGAGGTAAATATTGATGCTGCTTTAGTACGAGATGGTGGTGCAGAACTTTCCCGTACTGATGAAAAACTGGTAGAAATGAGTAATGGTTGTATCTGCTGTACTTTGCGGGAAGATTTACTGGTAGAAGTTCGTCGCCTCGCTCAAGAGTATCGTTTTGATCAATTAGTCATTGAGTCAACGGGAATTTCTGAGCCATTGCCCGTAGCCGAAACTTTTACTTTTGAAGATGAAAATGGTGTGTCACTGAATGAGTTTGCACGACTTGATACCATGGTGACTGTTGTAGATGCCTTTAATTTTTTAAAAGATTACAGCTCGTATGATAGTTTGCAACAACGCGGAGAGTCGTTGGGTGAACAAGATGAGCGTACTGTGGTTGACCTGTTGATTGATCAGATTGAGTTTTGTGATGTCATCATCTTAAATAAAGTAGATCTGATCAATGAGGATGATAAACAACGTTTATTTGCAATTCTAAATAAACTTAATCCACGAGCAAAAATTGAAATTTCTGAATTTGGTAAAGTCAATTTAGATAAAGTTTTAAATACAGGGCTTTTTGATTTTAACGAAGCTTCTCAAGCTCCAGGTTGGCTGAAAGAATTGCGTGGTGAACACACACCTGAAACAGAAGAATATGGGATTAAAAGTTTTGTGTATCGCGCAAGACGTCCATTTCATCCACAACGCTTTTATGATTTCATCAATTCCGAATGGAAAGGTGTGGTTCGTTCGAAAGGCTATTTTTGGTTGGCTTCAAACCCTGAGTTTGCTGCTTCTTGGTCACAAGCGGGTGCAATGGCTAGACATGGTGTTGCCGGCTATTGGTGGGCAACGGTTCCTGACGAGCATTGGCCAGAGGATCAGCAAAGCCGTGATGAAATCATCAGAAATTGGGATGAACGTACTGGGGATGCACGACAGGAAATTGTAATGATTGGAATGGATATGGATGAACAGGGTTTAATTCAACAGTTTGACCAATGTTTACTGACGGATGTGGAAATGGCCGGAGGACCTGAGCAGTGGAAGCTTATGGTTAATCCATTTCCTGAGTGGGAGAACTTAGGGCAATCGTCAGATAATTGATTTGAAAAAAAGTAACAGACTTTTTTGCTTGAAAAGTGAGCAGGAGAGTCTGTTATTCCAAATGTGAAATATTTTTAGGGAGTTAACATTTCTAGTCCGAGTCCATGTCATTCATACAATATAAGCCGTATAGGGTCTGCATGATTTGTAATATTCTCATATCACTAAATTGATAAAAGATTTGTTTGCCTTCACGGCGTGTCGATACCATTTTACTTTTTCTGAGTATCGTTAGTTGTTGTGACAATGTTGGTTGGTATACCTGAGCAGTTTTTTCAATTTGTTGAACATTCAGCTCACCATCAATTAAGACACATAAAATTTTAAGACGATCAGGATTCGATAAGACTTTTAGACAATCAGTGACAACGTCGACTTTTGAAAGATCTATTTTCATTTGTAATTCATTGGTTTTCATAAGCGTATCCTAAAAATCATCTTATTATTATACAAAAAAATAAAGTATTACTTGTATATTATTTAATTATATAATATTAATTAGTATATTGTTTGTCGTGATTTAAATTGTATGTCTGACTATTTGATTTCTTTTATCGGTGGATTATTGCTAGGTGCCGCTGTAGTTGGCTACCTATATGTACATGGTCGTATTGCTGGGATCAGCGGATTGATTGGACAGGTACTGAATCCAAAAACCATGTTTAAAACCCCTGCCATCTGGTTTATGTCAGGTTTGATAGTAATGCCTTTTATTTATGGGTTATTTGTCCAGCCAGAAATTGAGTTGAATGCCAGTCCGTTGATGATGATCATTGCTGGGCTATTGGTGGGTTTTGGGACACGCCTAGGTTCAGGCTGTACCAGCGGTCATGGCATTTGTGGGATCAGTCGCTTATCTAAACGTTCTATTTTAGCCACCATGAGTTTTATGTTCGCTGGATTTGTTACGGTTTACATGATTCGCCATGTCACAGGAGCTTTCTAAATGAAGAATTTTCTGGCTTTCATTTTCGGCGGTTTATTTTCTATAGGTTTGATGGTTTCTGGGATGTCTAATCCAGAAAAAGTTCTAAACTTCTTAGATTTGTTTGGTGATTGGGATGCGAGTCTGGCTTTCGTAATGATTGGAGCGATCATGGTTGCAATTATTCCTTTTCAAAAAGCAGTACGAAGTAAAGCACCCAAAACCGTATTTAATGAACCAATTGAATTACCAGGCAATCATGAAATTGATCCTAAACTGATCTCGGGTAGTCTTTTATTTGGTATTGGTTGGGGGATTGCTGGGATATGTCCTGCACCCAGTTTTACCTTGATTGGTCTTGGGCATTATCAGGTTCTGTATTTTATTGTCGCGATGCTTGCAGGCGTCTTGCTTCACCGTAAGTGGACAGGAGCTTAATCATGTCAAATTCCCCTGTTGTAAAAGATTTTTTTCATGAAGATACGAACACTTTCAGTTACGTGGTGAGTGATCCAGCTACCCAGTCATGTGCAATTATTGACAGTGTGCTGGACTATGATGCTGCATCAGCCACAACTTCTACCACACATGCCGATCAGATCATTACCTATGTCAAAGCGCAGGGTTTAACAGTCGGGTGGATTTTAGAAACCCATGTTCATGCCGATCATTTAACTGCTGCACAATATCTCAAAACCGAATTAGGCGGAAAAATCGCCATGAGTCAGAGAATTGCTGCGGTACAAGAGACCTTTGCTGCGATCTATCATTTGGATATCAAACAATGGAATACCCAGCAATTATTTGATTATTTGTTTGATGATCATGAGCAATTTCTAATTGGTTCAATCGAAGCATATAACATTCCCACTCCTGGACATACACCAGCCTGCTTGAGTTATGTCATCGGTGATGCCGTGTTTGTGGGCGATACCTTGTTTATGCCGGATTATGGTACGGCACGCTGTGATTTCCCAAGGGGAAGCGCATCAATTCTTTTTGATTCAGTACAAAGTTTGTATCAATTGCCTGAGAAAACACGTGTATTTCTTTGCCATGATTATTTGCCTGAAAAGCGCGATACCTATATGTGTGAAACGGATATTCAGACTCAAAAAAATCAGAACATCCATATTCACGATGGCACGACCAAAGATGATTTTGTCGAAATGCGAAATAAGCGTGATGCAGGTTTAAGTATGCCTAAACTGATTCTGCCTTCGATACAGATCAACATGAAAGCAGGACAATTCCCTGAACGAGAAGAGAATGGTGTTTCTTATTTAAAACTTCCACTGAATTACTTCAAATAGGCAAATTTTAAGATTAAACAACAAGTTTTGTTTAATTGGTTTTGTAAGAGGGGGCACAGTAGCGATGTGGATGCTAATACTTGAAGGCTTAGTCATCGGTGGTTTGCTAGGGTTAACAGGTGCCGGTGGTGGCATTCTGGCTGTACCCGCACTGATGGCAAGCCAAGGATGGACGGTCGCACAAGCTGCACCTGTTGGATTGCTTGCGGTCACTTTATCTGCCTTGGTTGGAACATTTGAAGGCTTATTTAAGAAGATTGTACGTTATCGGGCTGCGTTTTGGATTGCACTGATTAGCATTCCTTCAGCACGTTATGGTGTGCATCTAGGAGGAATAATTTCTCCTGTATGGCTTACCTTGGCATTCAGTTTAGTCATGCTCGTTGTTGCTTACCGGATTTTTGTTAAAAAAGTGAATGACCACACAGGTGTGCTGTGTAAAGTTAACCAAACAACTGGTCGTCTGATTTGGAACATGAAAACTGCATTGTCTCTCGGCACCATTGGTGTCGTGGCAGGTTTATTGACCGGTTTGCTTGGGGTAGGTGGGGGATTCGTGATTGTTCCAGCACTGAGTAAAGTAACTGATCTTGATATGCGAAGTATTGTTGCGACCTCCTTGATGATTATTTTTCTGATTGGTGGTGTCAGTATTTCAGCTCATATTTTAGATGGTTTTCAATACCCCGTTTCGGTCACGCTGACTTTCGTTTTAGCTTGCATGGCTGGCATGTTGCTTGGTCGAAGTTTGATGCCTCTAGTTAAGAATAGTCAAATCCAAAAGGTTTTTGCCATAACTGTCATAAGCGTAGCATTTTATTTAATTTCTACAGTCATCATAACTTAATACAAGCAAGAGATTAGAGCCAAATTTAAAAACTGTATTTTAAAGACATGAATATTTAATCAGAGACCAGATTTCTATAGATCGGAAGAGGTGAAAAGTAATGAAAACAGCAGAGCAATTAATTTCAATGGCAAAAAGCCGAATTCAAGAAGTGACAGTAGAGGACTTACTTGAAGCCATGAAAAACCATAAAACAATTCTCATCGATGTACGAGAGCCTGAAGAGTTCCAAACAGCATCTATTGATCGCGCTGTGAACTATCCACGTGGGGTTTTAGAAATGCGAATCCATCAGCATCCCTTAGCCAGTCATCACTGCGATACTATTCAGGCGCTTGAGCATTTGAAGGATCAGCCGATTTATTTGATTTGTGGGACGGGTGGACGATCAGCTCTGGCTACAGATACTTTACAGAATATGGGTTTTACTCAGGTGAAATCTGTTCAGGGGGGATTTCAAGCATGGCTAGATCAGGGTTATCCAGTAGAGAAATAACTAGATTCCTATTTTAAGTCTAATCTAAGTTTATAGATATTCAAGTGAGAAAATCATGAAGTACAAAGAATTAACTCAAAATATTTCAGGCAGTTTAAAAACATTAGCACAGGATTCTCCTGATTTAATGAAAAGTTTTAATCAATTGTCACAAGTTGCAATGCGAGATGGTGTTATTGATCCTAAAACAAAAGAACTGATTGCTTTAGCGATTGGTGTTGCTGCACGATGTGATGGATGTATTGGTTTTCATGTCAGAACCCTAGTCAAAATGGGAATGACATTGCAAGAATTAGAGGAAGTGCTTGGTGTTGCAGTATATATGGGGGGCGGTCCTTCATTGATGTATGCAGCGAATGCATTGGAAGCATTTAAAGAATTCTCTGCTTAATTTCTTCAATCATTGGAAAACGATATGAACCAGCATTGGGATAGTCTTTATTCGCAAACACAGGATCTGTATGGCGTTTCGCCGAATCATTTTATTCAACAGATAGCAGATCAGGTCCCAATTGTGGGAAAAACTCTTGCTATAGCAGAGGGTGAAGGACGGAATATCCTTTATTTGGCTGATAAAGCGAAACAGCAAAATGATTCATTTTCGGCAGAAATATGGGATTACTCAAAAGTTGCTTTGCAACACTTATCTGCAAAAAACCAACAAGCTGGTTTTGACTTCACACTTAGAAATATTGATCTCAATGATGTCGAATGGCCAAGAGAGTGTTATCAAAATGTGATGTGTGTGTATGGGCATTTTGACGAAAATACTCAATTCAATGTTCTCACAGGGATACGTCAAGCATTGACAAACAATGGCTGGTTTATTGGAGAGCTTTATTCTAAAGAGCAGATTGATTATCAAACTGGTGGCCCGAAAGATATTAACTATTTGTACGATCCAATGTCGTTTCTATCAGTATTTAAAAATGATCATCTTTATCATTTTTATGTGGGTGAGCAGGAACGTCATGAAGGCAAGTTACATAACGGAAAATGCCATGTAATTCAATTTGCAATCCAAGTGAAGAAATAGAGCGTAAAACGGTTCAAGCACGGGCATGGCTCACATGCTCATTTTATAAAAAAGAGAGGTTTATGATGTCAACACGTTTTAATAATAAAGTGGCTTTAGTTACAGGTGCAGGTTCGGGTATTGGGCTAAGTACAGCGCTGCTTCTTGCTCAACAAGGGGCAAAAGTTGTTGTTTCAGATATTAATCTTGATGCGGCTGAGAAAGTTGCAGCTGAAATTATAGCTGCTGGCGGCCATGCTGTTGCGAATAAAACAGATACATCTCATCCTGAGGAAATGAAGCAAGCTGTTGAGTTTGCCGTGGAAAACTTTGGGGCTCTGCATTTAGCCTTTAATAATGCGGGTATCTTAGGTGACGTCAATCCGATTGCTGAGTTGAGTATAGAGGCCTGGCGTAGAGTCATAGATATTAATTTGAATGCTGTTTTCTATGGGCTGCATTATCAGATTCCAGTAATACTTAAGTCAGGTGGTGGAGCGATTGTTAACACCGCATCAATCTTAGGTTTAGTCGGGACAAAGAACATCTCAGCATATGTTGCGGCGAAGCATGGTGTGACTGGTCTGACAAAGACTGCATCATTGGAGTACGCTGATCAAGGTATACGCATTAATTCCGTTCATCCTGGTTATATCCAAACCCCATTAATTGGAGAATTTGAGGAATCAGAATTAGTGAAACTTCATCCAGTTGGCCGATTGGGTAAACCAGAAGAAGTTGCTCAAGTAGTGGCTTTTCTATTATCTGATGAAGCTTCATTTGTGACCGGCAGTCAATATACTGTTGATGGTTCTTATACTTCACAATAATAAATTAAATAAGAAAACCCTGCATCTGCAGGGTTTTCTTATTTTGTTCATGATAAATTACAGCTTCCATCCAGAATTTTATTTGGCTGAAATTAAACTGCAGATAAATTGTTCTGGTTCAATTTCTGCCGTTACCATGACATGAACACCAATATTTCTGAGTTTTTCTCGTAATCGATCGCCCATTCCCGTAGTTACGAATATATCCATAGGCAGCAGTTTTTCGAGCACTTCTCCAGACTGGGAAAAGGATTGCTCCTTTTCAACTTCGATAAGTTGTTTGTCAGTCACTTCTCCATCTTTTAATTCATATTTCCAGAATTTCCGACATTTTCCCGCATGGGGCGTAATATGACGCCGGTTCTGAGATGTAATCACAATAAACATGAAAATTTCTCCAAACCGATACGGTTATCTTTTTGCAGGTTCGTATCGGTTCTTAACGATTTTTAAATCACTCAAAATATGGCTCAGGCTCTTCAGGAAAGATTTTCCAATACAAACTGAGGTGACTTAATAAACAGTTTGATTAAAGCCTGTGCTGAACTTGATGGATGGCGAACTCCGCGTTCCCAACTTTCCAGCGTTCTTGGGGATATGCCAAGTTTAGATGCTAACTGTTGTTGAGAGATATTCATTTTTTTACGTGCCCTAATGATTTCCTGAGCTAATGTTAAATTAACGATATAAGGGAAATCATGATTGAAATTCACATGGTGCTGTTGAAGTAGATGCATAATATCCTCTTCTTTCCAAGGACCTAATAAGCAAGTTGAAGTAAGAATCTAAAGCTCATAGCAATCACCAATAAACTTAAGAAACCGACTAGCCATAACAAGATGAACCATTGAAATTTAGATAATTTCATTAGCAATTCCTTTAATGATAACCTTCATCTCCAACACGAACTTTATCTCTAAATACCCAATATGATAGGGCGGTATAGAGCAGTATGATTGGAATCAAGATCAGTGCCCCAATCAGTGCGAAAAGCTGGCTATTGGCAGGTGCAGCAGCATCCCAAATGGTAATTGAGGGCGGGATAATGTATGGAAAAATACTGATACAAAATCCTGTATAAGCCAGAAATACGAGTCCTAAGGTATATAAAAAGGGCATAGCTTGATTTTGCTTAATACATGATCGCACTGCTAAAACGGTACAAACTAGAACAAGTAAAGGTACTGGGCTAAAATAAATCAATTGAGTGGGATTAAACCAACGCTCAGCAATTTGTGGATGTGCGATTGGCGTATAGATACTGACAGCAATGAAAATAACCAATAAGCCAATCAAAAGCTTGGGCATTAATTTATACATATGCTTTTGTAGTTCGTCATCAGTCTTCATGATGAGCCAACCACATCCCAATGCTGCGTAAACGACTACAACACCCAAACCTGTAAATAATGAAAAAGGTGTTAACCAGTCAAAGCCACCACCAGCGTAGCGATTATCAACAATATCAATACCCTGAATATAAGCGCCTAAGATTACCCCTTGTAAGAAACTGGCAACAATAGAGCCCCAAATAAATGCATTATCCCAAATGTACTTTGTTCGATTGGCTTTGAAACGAAACTCAAAAGCCACGCCTCTAAAAATCAAAGCTATTACCATCAAGATGATAGGTAAATATAAGGCTGACAGAACCGCTGAATAGACGATAGGGAAAGCCGCAAAAAGACCAGCACCACCTAAAACCATCCATGTCTCATTACCATCCCAAACGGGGGCAACGGTGTTCATCATGACATCACGTTCCTGCTGATTTTTAATAAAGGGGAATAAAATCCCTATACCTAAATCAAAGCCATCAAGTACAACGTAAATAAAAACACCAACTGCAATAATGACAATCCAGATTAAAGATAAATCAATCATGAAGAAGCTCCTTGATCCTGATCATCAATTTTTTCATCAATGGCACTCAGAGGTCGCATTGGTGTTTTGAAATGGCCAACGCCTCCAATTTCTTCTGGTGCGTTATGTAAAAACTTAGGTCCTTTATGCATGAGTTTGAGCATGTAATAAATGCCCACACCAAAGACAATGAAATACACGATCACAAAAATAATCAGAGTTAATCCAACCTGTTCCGCCGAAACAGGAGAAAGGGCATCTTTTGTCCTCATAACGCCATAGATAATCCATGGCTGACGTCCTACTTCTGTGGTGAACCAGCCTGCGAGTAAGGCGATGAAGCCTGAAGGGCCCATCAGGATTGCAAAGCGATGAAACCACTTACTCTCATAGAGGCTGCCTTTTTTTCTGAGCCATAGGGCAGTGACTGCAAGGAAGAGCATAAGCATACCTAGCCCAACCATGATACGGAAACTCCAAAATACTATTGTTGAATTTGGGCGATCTTCAGGCGCAAAGTCTTTTAATCCTTTCACTGTCCCATTCATGGAGTGGGTCAGAATTAGGCTTCCTAAATGTGGAATTGCAATCGCATATTTCGTGCGTTCTTCTTGCATATCAGGAATACCAAATAAATATAAGGGCATCCCATGATCATGGTTCGTTTCCCAATGGCCTTCCATAGCAGCAAGTTTGGCTGGTTGATGTTTTAGGGTATTTAAACCATGGGCATCACCTATAAAAACTTGGAGGGGAGCTAAAATGAGGATTAACCAAAGTGCCATAGAAAATGATGTTTTGACTAATGCATCTCTACGGCCTTTGAGTAAATGCCAAGCAGCAGTAGCAGCAACAAGAAGAGCTGCCACTAAAAAGGCTGCAAGTGCCATATGGAATAAGCGATAGATAAAGGACGGGTTAAAAACAATAGCAAACCAATCTTGAGGTACTACAATTCCATTTTCAATGGTGAAGCCTTGAGGTGTCTGCATCCAACTGTTTGAAGACAAAATCCAGAACATTGAAATACATGTACCGATGGCGACCATCAATGTGGCAAAAAAGTGGGCTTTTTTGCCGACTCGACCCCATCCAAAAAGCATGATGCCTAAAAATCCAGCCTCTAAGAAGAAAGCACTTAGAACTTCGTAGCTCAGTAATGGGCCTGTTACTCCTCCTGCAAATCGAGAAAACTCACTCCAGTTTGTACCAAACTGATAGCTCATTACGACACCAGAAACGACACCCATGCCGAATGATAATGCAAATACTTTCACCCAGAATTTGAATAAATCATGATAAATAGAATCGTTTGTTCTAAGCCATCGCCATTCCAAAACAGCAAGAAAACTTGCCAGTCCAATAGAAATCGCAGGGAAAATAATATGAAATGACACCGTGAATGCAAACTGAATACGTGCTAACTCAAGTGCCGTAAAACCTAAGGTCATAGCAACTCTCCACATCCGAAGCGTGCTCTAGATTGCATATGCTCTGATATGAGTGTGCCTACACAGATACGTGCATTTTTTAATAGTAAAAACATAGTGATTAGTCTCTTCAACTAATTAAATTTTAAAACAATAAGGAATTGCCAATAAATTTAGACAGCAAAAGAGACAGGAGGTGCTCGACCTTGAGGGATCAGAAATAATTGTTTTAAAAGAAAGAAGATATGAAAGAAAGCTTCTTTAAAAGCTAATAACCGAACTTGAATTCTCACGACTACTTCTTTAACACCCATGTCTGGTAGTGGAACGACATGTGCGTAAACTACACAGTACTGACATTGATGATTTGCATCGTGATGATGGCTAGATAAAGTTTTTTGTTTGAGATGTGCATGATTAAGCTTTTCAGTATCATGATTAGCTAAATCCAACTCTTGATAAGAGTGATTATGCGTAGAATGATCTGAGCTATGCTCATGGTGAGAAGTATCTAATTGAAGTGCATGGACAATAGTTTCACAGACAGGAGAAATTTGATATTTCTCTGGAAGTAAAGGCTGTAGAAAAACAGCAATCTGTAACAAGATTGCAGAGAATGCTAGCAATCTTCCTAAAACCATGATCACTTAGATGGTCTCAATTATCCAAGTAAGGAAAATGGATTGTAGCAGAATATATATTTATTAAAAGTACATTGTATTAAATTGGAAGACTTTGATTTTTATTTAATTTTGTCTGCTTAAAGTATTTTAAAAATAGTTTTTTTGTAATTAAGTAGTTGATTTTAATCTGAATTAATTCAGATTAAAATCGTGCATGATTAATTTTGCTTTTAAAAAATAATGATTAAAATTTATAAAGTAAAGTAGGTGATAATATTTTCCCTACATTGTAGGGATATTTATTACGCATTCGATTATTATCAAAATCTTTGTGTTTTAAGATTTTCGATTTTTTAAAATTGAATTATTTCATCAGTTTTACTCATTAGATATCTTAAAGTAATAATGGTATTGTTAATTATTATTTTACAATTTATGTATTGAATTGAGAGCTGCATTTGTCCTTGCGATAGTTGCGATGTTGTTGCAAATAATCGTTTTTATGCAACCTTTACTACCAGAGAAATTTCAATTCTCACTGGTATGCGTAACTATTTCCGATTTAAAAGCTCAGATACAAAATCAAGAATTACATCATCAGCATGCATCACACCATCACGATGTCGAAACTGTTAAGTTAAAAACCGCACATCATCATCAGTTGGATCATCAATGTATGTTCTGTACTGCATATGGTCATTTGGTTGCAAATTTAGAGATTAATCTAAATCCAATTTTAGATCGAATTCAAATTCGTTTAATGTCTTTTCAGAAAGCATTTAAACATGTCTATTTTGTACTCCAGCGGCTTTTTTTAACTCCTCAGGGGCGTGCACCTCCTTTATTTGCTTAGGTTCCAACCTCTTATGTAAATGAAACATTGATGAAATGTTCCAATGGAAACTTATGCTTAAAAGGAATTGAAATGCCTGAATTCAAATTGAGCCCTTATTTAAAAGGGAATAATTCTATTTCTTTGGACAGAAACCTGACCGATGAATTTTATGGTGAGTATTCAGGCTACTCCGTGAAGCAAATTTATATTGGTGCACCAAGAAGTGTCGAACTTGGCGTCACATTTAAATTTTAAGCACCAGATTGCATAACCCTATATCAGCATATACACATTCAGAGTCACTTATGTCTAAATTTTTATTTCATCCACTGACGTGGAGTATTTTACTTGTTCAACTTTCAACCCAGGCAGTGTCGGCCGAAAATGAATCTACGTCAAATCAAATTGTAGCTCAACTGCCGAGTATTACGATGACCGCAGAAAAGCAGGATGAAAGACATAGTTCTTCACAAGCGATTACGCAGTTTAATCATGACTTGTTAGAAGTACCTTTTACTAAATCACATGTATCAGCACAAGATATCCAAAACCATAATGTTCAACGTATCAGTGATGCGCTGTCGTTTGTAAATGGTGTGGTTTATCAAGATAGTTATGGTGGAGGTTTTTGGGACAATTACTCATTTCGCGGATTTAGTACCGATCCGAATATGGGTACGATTTACATGCGTAATGGTTTGAGTTCTGTGAGTGGTATCCATACCACACGAGATATGGTAAACATTCAAGCGATTGATTTCTTGAAAGGCCCAATGGCGGCGATGTATGGGCAAGGTGCGATAGGGGGGATTATGAATATCACCACTAAGCAACCTGAATGGGAGAAGAAAAGTAATTTAAGTTTGAGCGGAAGTACACTTGAAGAATATCGAGCAGCCTTAGATACCACGGGCGCGATTAATCAGGATTTGGCTTATCGCCTAGGGCTTGCCTATGAAAATAATCAAAGCTTCCGTGATCATGTTGATAATCAGCATTATTACATTGCACCACAATTAGCATGGAAAATTTCAGAGCAAACCCAGTTGAATCTTGATACTGAGTTCTCAGAGTCTAAAGGTGTTTTTGATCGTGGTGTACCGATGGTCAATGGAAAACTTCCAATCAATAAGAAAACCTTTTTAGGTGAGCCAAGCGATGGTGATATTGAGATTAAAGATCAAATGTATCAACTGCGTTTAAACCATGAATTTAATGAGGATTGGAACAATACAACGGCAATCACATATAGTCATGGCGAACGTGCAGGTACTTCAACCGAAATTTCGTCCATTGCATCAGATGGAAGAACAGCAAATCGCTTCCGTCGCTCCCGTCAATTTGAGACAGATACTACAAACTTTCAATCTATCTTAAGAGGTAAGTTTGATACTGGGGTAATCAGACATGAACTGGTGACAAATGTCGAAGCAGGTCATTATACGATTGATCAACTGCAACGACGGAGTGCTGTTGGGGCTTCGAGTCAGATTGATATTTATAATCCCGTGTACGGTCAAAATATTTTGCCATTAACCCGAATCACTAAAGATACAAAAGAAACTCAAGATATGTTTGGGTTTAACGTTCAAGATCAAATTTTCTTGAATGATCAATGGAATGTATTGATAGGTGGTCGTTTTAATCGTTTAGAACAACAAATTGATGATCATCGAATTGGAAAGACATCAAAGCAAGCTTTCACACCATTTACGCCACGTGCAGGGATAAATTATCAGCCTACTGAGAAGTTGTCTTTCTACAGTAACTGGGGGAAGGCATTTGAACTGAATACAGGGTTGAATAAGGACAATGAACTGTATGAACCAGAGAAAACAGAAAGTTGGGAAGTGGGTGGTAAATATAAGTTTTTACCGCAAAGTTGGTTCGGCCTAACGTATTTTGATATGGAAAAACAACATCTACTCACTGAAGGCATTACTGATAGCTATGTAGATAGCGGAAGAGTACAAAGCCGTGGTGTTGAGTTAGAACTACAACATCAATTCACGGACAAGCTACGTGTTAATGCTAACTATACTTTTACAGATGCTGAAATTGTAGAAAGTGAAGTTGAGGATAAGGGCGCAAGGCTAAAAAATATTCCAAAACATACGGCAAACTTAAGTACTGACTATCAATTTGACCTTGCAGGGCATGATGCGGGCTTGGTTGGCAACATTAATTACTACGGTAAACGCAGTGCAAATTATATTGATAATGGAACCAGTCTTCCTGATTTTACTGTCGTTAATATTGGGGGCTATGTACAGCTACGACCAGACCTGCGTGCGCAACTGAATATTGATAATCTCTTTGATCAAGATTACTACGTCGCAAGCTATACAAACTATTGGGTGCAGGTGGGTGAAACGCTCAAAGCAACACTCAGTCTAAATTGGAAATTCTAGTCTGTGGAGTCAGGAGGGGTGGTGGTCATAGGGCGTGACGGCTCCTTCATAGTTGCTAAGAGATATAACTTATGAAAAATACATTATTATGTTCTTTTGTTTTTGCTAGTTTGTGCCTCGGATGTAGTCAATCTGAACCTGACCCTAAATCGAGAGAAGCTTCGACCAAAGCGATTAAAGTAATTGATCCTGAATTACAGAAATGGGTGGGTCAATATAAAGGCATTTTACCTTGTGCGGCTTGTACTTCTTTTTGTGAAGGGTGCGAAGGTATGATTGTCAATTTGGATGTTAAGGAAAACCAGACATTCAAATTGGTTAGGACCAGTAATAGTGGACACAATAAACCTGAAATACACGAAGGAAAATTCATATTCGTTGATAACGGAAAACTTAAAATTCAGCTCAATGGTGTATCTGAGCGAAATACAATTTTATGGCA
Organism: Acinetobacter sp. ANC 5600; assembly: GCF_002018395.1. NCBI lineage: Bacteria > Pseudomonadati > Pseudomonadota > Gammaproteobacteria > Moraxellales > Moraxellaceae > Acinetobacter > Acinetobacter sp. ANC 5600. Next base: position 384,559 of record NZ_MVKW01000001.1, on the reverse strand, counting down.
GCAGGACTCTGTAGAAGTTCTGGATACCAAGACTGGTTTACCTTACGAGGCTTATTTAGATTTTGAATTAACGAAGAAAACTTAATGAATAGCTCCCACTTTTATATAAAAGGTAGGAGCTTAAACGGTTAGTTAAGCTTTTTTCTTTTTAATGCCACAAATAAAGATAGCGACTAATGCTACAACTAGACTTAAACCAAATAAAGGCAGTAGTAGCCCAAGAATAATCAATATAGTTCCTAGAGTAAGTCGTTGAAGTGTTTTTGCACTTTTCCACGTACTTAAGAACAAATTTGAAAACTGTATTGTCGTCTGTTTGAGGCTTGTTCTTTTGTACCAAGCTAAATATGCATAAAGAATCATTATACATAGTGCTAGTGAGTAAATGAGGAGTATCAACTGGTTTATCCAACCAAATAAAATTCCGATGTGAGCATCGACACCCCAGCGTGTCAATTTAGCAATTAAAGGAAAGTCATCAAAATAAAGCTGATCAATTACGTTGTGGTTTGAAACGTCGATTGCAATGCTATCTGCTTGAGTAGGCCAACTGCGTTGAATCTCAGAAATACTCCATACTTGATCTTCTTTTAAAGGTGGTTTTATTTGTACCTGAGAAGCATCTATTCCATGCTTTCTAGCGAGATCTAATGCTATGTCGAAATCACCAGAAGTGACTTGTACGGAAGCATGATTATGTACCATTGAATGATCTTCATGGTGCATAACCATTTTGGATGTAGGTTCGGCTTTGATAGATGTTGATAGAACAGGTGTCTGCCAACTTAGCGCTTGGCGAAATACTCGAATATTTTCACCCGCATATTCAGACCATGTTAAGCCAGTCACTGCTACAAAAAGTAGTAATGGGAAAAAGACTAAGCCAATAGTGCTGTGTTTTTGGATATATTTATTATGCTTGATTTGTTTATTCTTATATTCTTTTTGGCGTATATACCATTGGTAAAAGCCAGTAAATATCAAGACAGCTAACCAACTTGCTGCGAGTTCGCTATAAAATCGTCCCCAGTTTCCTAACAATAAATCTCGATGTAAGTGATCAAGCTTAGTCCTAAACGGAAGTAAACCACTTGTGCCATATACAGTTAACTGACCTTTTACTTCAAGTGTATATGGGTCAATGAAGATGGCTTCATTTTGCAACCCTAATTCAGGATCTGAAAAAATAATCCGTGTCGTCTGATTTACTGCTGGTGATGGACGTACTTCAGTTATTTGTGAAGTAGGGGATAAAAATTGCTTAGCTTTTTCAATTTGCAGGCTAAGAGGTTGTTCTTTTGAATTATTTTGCTCGATGTATAGAACATCTTTATACATATTTTTTTCAATTTGCGGTGTAGCTGCATAAAAAAAACCAGTTAGAGCAGCTATAAAAATAAATGGGGCAATAAAAATACCAGCATACGCATGTAGTAAGCGAACTAAAGTTTGCCAAAGATGAAAATTCATTCTGGAACAATAACAAATTATAAGTGTGAAACCTTACTAGAATTTAAAGCATATATATATCCTTTTTTTGAACAAAAAATATTTTTTGAGATTTTTTAGACTATTTGGGCTTTGTTGCACAAATATTTTGAAACTAGAACTGTCCTCAACTATTTAGATTTAAGTGATAACTCAGGTGTGAGATTGACTTAATTCATTGAATCTATTTAGTACTGTTACACGTGCATGAATTTCTTTGACTTGACTTAGAAAATTCCTTGTAGTCAGTTTAACTCTTAATAATTTGATAAAATACATCTTAGTTTCTACCAAGCTTCTGGGATGATAACCAGCCCACTTTTTCCAAATAACCCTTTCGATGTCTTTGATTATTTTTAATAACCTATTCTTCTCAAAAACTTCATTTGTCTGTCTTTCCAAGGCTTGGGCATTCTTTCTTGGCGGAATCACCGCATATGCTTACCGATCCGAGATTACTTGTCGGCAGAATTTAGTATCATAAGTTCCATCTGTATAAACAAAATCAATCTGCTCACCCAGTGGAATTTGAGCAAGTAGATCTCTCAGTAGAAATTAATTTATGCAAGTTATTAAAATCGAAAAAGATGTCTTAGAGTTTCTGCGCGGCTTCTCTCGAATTGACAAAGATAATTTTCAGTTTGAATTATTGTCTTTGTTTCCTATTGCATGTTGCGAATATTCTTCGATGATGTTGGCTCGTTTCCTGATAGAGAAAAAATGTTACAATATTGCAGATGTTTTAATGATAAAAGGCCAGTCTATCTCAGATGTCTACCAACTACATTTATGGCTTAAAGTGAATGGTGTTGTCGTGGATATTACAGTAGGGCAATTTAATGAGGCTGAAAAGCCAATAATCATTGATGAACATGGCTCTTGGCATAATAAATTTTTCTATGTGTTGAATGCATATGCTCCTTCAACAGACTTTGAAAATTATGTAGATGAATTTGATCAGCCAACATTAGAAAACGATTATTTAATGATTGTTCAACAGATTCATCAGAATTCAACGACGCTTTAAACTCCTCGTGTATCCACAATTTGGGTAGCGATTGCACGCTAAAAAATCACCAAATTTACCTGTTTTTTTCCATAAACGACCTTGTCCACATTTTGGACACAACCATTCTGGTGGGATATTTCTATTGATCAGTTTATGCTCGTTTTGAGGTATATGGATAAATTCTTTAAAAATCTGATCACTGGTAATTTCTTCAAGAAAAACTGAACTACGCTCGCCAATTAAATATACTTTTTCCTTTGCACGCGTTAGTGCAACATAGAATAGACGACGTTCTTCAGCAAAGTCATGTATCTCAGGTTGTGGTAGGACTAAGTTTAGAAGAGGATCATCTTCTTTTTCAGCAGGGAATGCACTACTGCCACTATTTAAGCCTAGAAGGATGACATAGTCTGCCTGTAAACCTTTTGAAGAGTGGATGGTTTTGAACTCAACGCTGCAATTTCTAAGAAATGGCAAAATACTGTCTAAATTAGGTTTATGGTGTTTATAGCGACCCAAAATATAAATGGATTTTTTCTTATCTGAGCCTGCATTGGCATTATTGATTTCCATAATAGTTTTAAGCAGGTATTCATTAATTTCCTGAGTCTTTGTTAAAAAGTTTATTTCAACCACTTTACTGCTGGTCTTATCAACGGCGTTGACGACTTTTTGAAGCTGAGATTTATTTTTTTGGATAAAGCCACTGGCAACATTAGCGATACCCTGATTGGAGCGGAAGGTCTGGGTAAGCTGTGTTTGTTTGGTATAACCAAAGACCCTTTCAAACTGTGTGAAAATACTGATGTCTGAACCAGCAAAGCGGTATATAGCCTGCCAATCATCCCCAACACAAAACAGTTTTGCTTCTGGCACATGGTTCAATAAGGACAGAATGAGTCTAGCTCTAGCCTGTGATGTATCCTGAAACTCATCCACGATAATAAGCTTGAAAGGGCTTTTGTATTTCTTTTCATTAATTAACTGAGCAGACTCAATCAGCAGGTCATCAAAGTCGTATTCTTTATTAATTTTTAAGAACTGGTCATATTCTTGGTAAACCTTAGAAAATAACTGTAAAAAAAGACTTTCACGTAGGCTGAGGGATGGTTTAACTAATAGGCTGGTAATATTAGCTTGATTAGACTTGTAATGACTTAAAAAACTTGCATATAGATCATTTGCATCATATTCATAAATAGACTGTGCCTTGGCGTTAATCTCAGCGAGACTGCGTGGCTTAAATACCTGTCCCCTTGATTTAAGCTCCTGTTCCAACTTCTTAAAAATAGAACCTGTAATAAATTCATGAAAGGTTGTACTGATTAAATCAGTTTTATACTTTTGATGAGTTTCTGACTTCCATTTCATGTCATCCAGATATTTTTGTCCAAAATGTGCAGGTGTTTTGCCGTACTGGTCTACAGCATAATGTTCTAGATATAGATTTATTTCAGGAAGGTAAAAATCAGGCTTATATTGGCGGTGGGCTTCATCAGCTGTTTCATGCTCGTAGTTTTTTTCGTACTGATAAGGAACTCCTTGGCTATATAACCAGTTGGCTATTGCTTTTTCACCATGTGATTTAACAATCTCTCCCTGATAGGTTTCGAAGCCATCCTTGAATCTGTCAAATGATCGCTTCTGTGCCTTCTCCCAATCATTTCTAGTCTTAAAAGCAAAAGGTGACAAAGGGGCTCTTAAATAAGCAGTTTTAAATAAAAGATACTTTTCCTGAAAGTCTGGGTCTGTTTCGATTAATTGTTGAATAATCCGATTCAGGAGGGCTTGAGGCTTTCCTGCATCGTTGGATACAGATGGGCTTTTACCTGTTGCTTTTCCAATGACCTTAACACCAAATTTATGGAAATTAAGTGCTTCAATACTAGTATCAAAATTGGAGAGAATATCCTTTAGCCTAAAGCTAATACGTTCACTTAGTTCTTCGCCTGCATTTTTATTGAATGCAAGAACCAAAATCTCTTCTGGTTTATAGAGTCCAGTTAATAAGGCATATCCCACTTTTCCAACAATCGTTGATGTTTTCCCCGAACCCGCCGCAGCAACCAATAAGTTGCGGTCTTCAAAGATGATGGAGGAAACACGTTGTTCATTAGTTAGTGGCGTACTCTCTACCTGATCGAAAAATTGCTTAAAAGCTTTTAACTCACTTTCAACGAAGCGTTTATTTTTGGTATTAATAGCGTAGTTTGCCTGAATCGATAATTCTATAAACTGTCGAAGTTGTTCAAAAAGGGTTTGTAAATTGGGTTCAAAGGCAAAAGTGCTATCCCGTTGAATGAGATTGCCAAATTGTTCTACTGAGGCTTTGGATCTTTGTGATAAGTTTGATCTAAACAGGTTGCATAGACGATAGGATAGGTAAATATTTTGTTGGATAAAATTTTGATATTCCAGTAAGTATGGTTTTAAAGCTTCCTTAATTTTTTCAGCATTTCTTTTATTTCTCAGGAATTCTGCATCATCATGAAGTTTGATTTGAAATTCTTCAGCCTGTGCGTTGAATATACCTTTGAACTGAAAATTTTGATCAACAGTCTTGAGTGTCAATGAAGACCATATCCAGCCTTTCTGGACATGTGTTTCCAGTACCTGCTCAAGATTAAGCTTTATGGTTTTGGTATTTAACTCAAGTACTAGCTCAGGGAAAGTATAATTCATTCGCCACTTGGTAGCGTCTGCAAAGATGTAACTGAGTAAACTTGGTCGTATATTCATATTGCCCTAAAATGAAAATGATTTTTTAATAATTCAGGATTTGTAATTGGTTATAAAGTTTATAGAAATTTTACTTAGTTGTTTTCTTCCTTTCACACCTACTCCTTGAATGTTTCATTCAATGCTTGCTGTACAGCTTCCACGCGTGACTTACATGCTTTGTAAGCGGTCATTGACTCTTCCACAATCTTCATCAGATTGTCGATGTCGGGTTCTTCCTGAGATTCGAGTAAGGAGGCATTCTTCTTCAGCAATTCATAGCCCTCTTTAAAGCTTAACTCATTTTTACTCATGATTTGTCACCTCACTTACATTGGCATGAATATAACCATCCTGCATCTCAATTGAAACAGTTGAACCAACTTGTTGTACAGAGCGGATCGCTTTATTTTGACTCCGTACAATAGCATAGCCTTTGGCAAGCACATTCTTAGGATTCTGCAACAACGTTTCACGCATTAAGGTTTCAACCTGTGTGGATGCAATTTTAATTTGCTACTGTGCAAAATATTGTGTTGTTGACTTAACCAAATCAAGATTTTTATTGGCTGTATTGATCTGATTCTGGGTATGGGTCTTTATGGCAGTCATCAAATGGTCATTTTGGCCTTGATACGCGGTTATCTGATGTTGGGATAGCAACTTGATGGTTTGCAGGTAGCTCATCACATCCTGAGACCGTTCTGAAATCACATTACGGATGCCAGCAATCACCTTGCTTGGTGTATCGAAAGAACGATGGGCGATTTCATCTAGAATGGTTCGATCTTTTTCATGACCAATACCCACCCATATTGGAACCTTGCGCTTGCACAGCAGGGCAGCGAGATCATAGTCGTTTAAATAGGCTAGATCATTCACTGCACCACCACCACGAATAATCACAATGAGGTCAGGTGGGATAGCATAATCTTTAGCCCACTGGCGAAGCCCTGAACTTAAACATTCCATAATGCTGTTGGCAGCGGTATTACCCTGAAAAGTAGCTGAGTGATAAACAAAGTGGCAGACATTAGCTTTATTGAGCGCATCAGCATCTTTCCTGAAGTCACCCAGACCAGCTGCATTTTCTGGTGCAATCACTAGAACATTTTCAATATCAAAAGGAGCGGGAAGTGACTTATTCAGATTGACCAAACCCTCAGAGCTTAGGCGAGCAAGAATCTGTTGGTAACGTTTGGCAATATCACCTAGTGTAAAACTAGAGTCGATGTCTTCTATGTTGACGGAAAACCCGTACTGAGGATCAAAACGGGCTTTGATTTTAATGAGAACATTTAAGTCTTTTGAAAGCTCAATGCCACTTTCACGCTCAAACTTGAGCACAATTTTTACGGCGGTGAATTTCCAAATTGTTGCTTTGCAGTTTGCAATGACCTTGTCTGTATCCTCTTCCTTTTCAGCTAATTCAAGATAGTAGTGTCCACCCTTGATACTCAGGTTGCGTACCTCAGCTTTTACCCAAACTGGCTCATCAAAAGACAGGCGAATGACTTCCTGTACTGTAGAAAGGTAGTCGCTGAGGGACAACAGAGGTTCGGACATTTAATCTGAAAAATATAGGATTGTCCTTGAATAGTAGCAATAGAAAGGAGCTATAACAAACTCTCAAATCTTTTTTATACAAAGTAGAAAAGGGACATAATGGTTAGCAAATATGAATTTAAGCTGGGGAGTTATTTTTTAATCACATAATGCTATTAAAAAATAATTAGTTACAATAATAAGGGTATTGAATTTAGCTATCATTTATATATTTATCAATTGATGCTAAGAGACATCACCAACGATAAAAAATGAAGAGGATATGGTAAGGAATCAATTGGAAGAGGCTTATAAAAAATTTAATATATTTGGATATCTTGGAAGATGAGAAAAAAGCAAGAAGAAGAAAAACAAGAATTCTCAGTAAGGATTATACTGAACCATATAAAACCCTGTACATGCCCACTTTACTTAAGCTTTCACCTAATGGCTATACTCAGGAATATTTTAAGGCCGACTTTAAAAAGGTGACGGATTAATATAATTGGTTTTAATATATTCCAGATAATCCTTTAACTCTTATATAAGCTATCTGAGGATTGTTATAGCGTTGATTCTTAATGTAGGATGATCACATTGTGTATATAAAGAAAGCCTGCATGTTACGTATAAAACTTTTAATTGCACACACTTTTGACAAACTTTTTTGATATGGAACAAAAGTGTAGTGGTGTTACTTTTTCTAGAAATATGGATGTATGCCTAAGTTATTGTTATTTTTGAAGTAGATTTTTGCTTGAATTGATTGTAAAAAGTACTGTAGAGGTGATTAATCCAGTATGATTACATCTGCGTTATCGAATTGTGGTTTTAAAAAAATCAACATGTTGAACGTTAGGCATCTCTATTAAATGTTTGATAAAAAATATTTTGTTATTCGGGTTTTACAGTCAAAACTGTAAGTTAGTTAATTTAAAGAGTTAAACGTTGTCTATATTATGAAAATTTCAAATCTCAGAATAAAAGGATTCAAATCCTTTGGCATTAATGAAGGTGTGAATATTCCTCTTAATAATAATCTTGCCGCTTTTATAGGATTAAATAGTGCAGGTAAGACAACTGCTTTAGAAGCATTGCGAAGATTGTTTGGATCGTCTAATGCAGAAAGAGAAATAAATCGTCAAGATTTTCATGTTGGAAAAAATGAAAACCCAGATGAAATCGAAGAAAGAGAACTTTCTATTGAAGTAAAAATAAACTTTTCAGATGATGAACAAGAGGCGGTACCTCATTTTTTTTCTAACATGGTTGTGGATGATCAGGGTGAGGAGCCATACATACGTATAAGATTAGAAGCAACTTGGAAGAAGTCGGAAATCCTTCCTCAAGGAGAGGTAGAGGTAAAAACTTACTTTATAAAAGTTGCAGAGAATGAAGCTGAAGATGATGGTAGCAAACAAATATTTCCAAATCATTTTAGAAGTCTAATTCAAGTTTTATATGTTCCAGCAATTAGAAGACCAGCAGAACAACTAAAATATGCCTCTGGTAGTATTCTTTATAGGGTGCTAAGGAAAATAAAGTGGGGTGATGAGTTTAAAGAAGATTTTGATAAAAAAATAAATGATATTAATCATGCTTTTCAAGGGTTAAAAGAATTCGGTACAGTTCAAAAATCTATAACTGATTTTTGGATAAAATTTCATAAAGATGAACGCTATAAGGATACGCTTCTAGGGTTTGGTGGAAGTGATTTTGATTCTATACTAAAAAAATTAGAAATATCTTTTAGCCCTACGGGAACTCATAAATCATTTGGAATAGATGAGTTAGGGGATGGCTATCGCTCTTTATTTTATTTAACTTTAGTATGTGCACTTCTAGATGTCGAGGAAAAATTAGCAGAAGAAACAGTTGAAGCTATAGGTGTCACACGCCCTCTTCTTACAATACTCGCGATTGAAGAACCCGAAAATCATATTGCCCCTCAGTTATTGGGGCGAGTTGTAAAAATATTAACAACTATCGCTAATAAAGATAACTCCCAAGTATTATTGTCCTCACATACACCATCAATAGTTAAGCGACTAGAACCTGAAAGCATTATTCATTTCCGAATTACAGAAGATTATGAAACTGAGGTCAATCAGATATTTCTTCCAGAAAAAGCAGATGAAGCCTATAAGTATGTTAAAGAAGCTATTCATAATTATCCAGAAATATATTTCGCAAGATTAGTAGTTATAGGGGAAGGGGATAGTGAAGAAGTTATTTTTAATAGACTTATGGAAGTGATGAAAGTTGATTTTGATGACAATATAATAACATTTGCTCCTTTGGGTCATAGATTTGTAAATCACATTTGGAAATTACTACGAGCTTTAAATATCCCTTATATTACGCTTCTTGATTTAGATGTAGAAAGAGAAGGCGGGGGGTGGGGACGAGTGAAGTATGCTTTACAACAACTCATAGAAATTGGCTATGCGAAGGAACGGTTGTTAATGTTGGATGGCGGGAGAATTTTATCTGATGCTGATTTAAAAGAAATGCATACATGGCCTTTAACTTGCCCAGCTGAGCTTGGCAATCTTAATAGTTGGGTGAGATTCCTTGAAAATTACAAAGTATTCTATTCTAATCCTCTCGATCTAGACTTCTTAATGCTTACCCATTATCCCGAATTTTATAAAAATGCCATACCAAAGAATGGTGGCCCAAGAGTTCCTGACAAAATTAAAGAACCTACTGCATTCGCTGAAAAAGTAAAAATTTCACTACAAGCCACTTTAAAATCTGAAAATGCAACGGCTATTACCTACACTAATGAAGATAAAGAACTTATGATTTGGTATAACTATCACTTTTTAGGAAGGGGAAAACCAGCAACTCATATTGAGGTTTTGTCATCAATGAGTGATGAACAATTAAATGATAAAATTCCTGAAATTTTTAAGAAAATTTTTAAGGAAATTTCTTTAATATTAAATATTGAATCATAAAATGAATAAAATTCAGACACAAAATTGGCAACCAGCGGACGGCATGATTCTCGAGCCAAATGCGCTACGTATTGCCACTAGTACACATAATAACTTGGTCGTTGCAGGTCCTGGAGCTGGTAAAACTGAATTGTTAGCTCAAAAGGCAAGTTTTCTCTTGCAAACAAATACTTGCCGATTTCCTTATAAAATATTGGCTATAAGCTTCAAAAGAGATGCAGCTTATAATTTGAAAGAAAGAGTACGTTTGCGTTGTGGGGATGAGTTATCCAGAAGATTTGACTCCTTGACTTTTGACTCATTTGCTAAGCAAATCTTAGATAGGTTTAAGCAAGCCTTACCAAATGACTACAAAATAAATGGAGAATATGATATTTTTCTTGGAGATGACTTTATTCTTGACTACTATAAGTCTGAAGATATTAATTATTTTAATACAGTTGATAATAACAAAATTTTAGAGCTACATTTTGCACAACTTCCTCATTCTTTAACCTCAAACGCAGATCAAATTAGAAAGAATGTCTGGAATAAAATGTTGAGTGCTTCTCAAGCAAAACTATCATTTAAAATGATTATGAGACTTGCCGAATACATTATAAACTCAAATCCTAAAATAAAATATTATTTACAAAAAACTTATCATTATGTTTTTTTAGATGAGTTTCAAGATACTACTGAAGCACAATATGATTTATTTAAAAGTTGTTTTATTGGAAGTAAAAGTCATTTTACCGCAGTTGGAGATGATAAACAAAGAATCATGTTATGGGCAGGGGCACAGCATTCGATATTTGATGATTTTATAATGGATACCAATGCTGTGCGTATTCCACTAGTAATGAATTTTCGTTGTGCCCCACGTTTAGTCACTTTATTGAACTATCTTACTGAAAACCTTTTAGGTAAAACCGACTCTGCTATACCATCATCTAAATGGAAGCCAGATCAAGGAGACTGTTCAATATGGGTATTCGATAATCCTACTGACGAAATGCATGAGCTTTTTAATGAAGTTTTAAAATGGGTCACTGTTGATGGGATAAATCCAAGAGAGATTTGTATTTTGGTAAAGCAACAATTATCTCAGTATGCTGGAAATTTAATAGAATATTTTAATCAGAATGGCTTGAGAACAAGAGATGAAAATAAATTTCAAGATATTTTGACTGACGATCTTTCCATATTTATTGTGAATATGCTGTATATTATTTTTGATAAAAGAAATCATAATGCTAGAGGTGAGTCTTTTAGTTTTTTAAGTAACATTCATACTGAATTAGATGAGCAACAGTTGTTAGTTTTAGAGGGAAGGCTGTCAAGATTTATTAAAGATATGAGAGTAGAGTATGTTATTTCTGATTTAGATGATGATGCTATTAAATTAATGGTATCGAAAGTAGTTAGTTTTGCTGATAAAGATCGATTGAGTTCCTATTATCCAAATTATAAAAATAAAGCGACTTTAGAATCTGTAATTAATAATCTACAAGATGTATTAATTGAAAACTATAATAGTACTTCCTCGTTCCTTCTAGCCTTAGACATGCTTGTAGGTAAAGATACAATCCCTGTTATGACAATTCATAAAAGTAAAGGTTTGGAATATCAAAGTGTTATATTTATTGGTTTGGAAGACGGGGCTTTTTGGTCCTTCCAAAAGCAGCCTGATGAAGATAAATGTTCTTTTTTTGTAGCTCTCTCAAGAGCCAAAGAAAGAGTCATTTTTACTTTTAGCCGTCAGCGTGAGGGAAAGTTCGGAATGAGACAACAATCGATCACAAATATTAGTGTAATAATTGAACAGCTACAAAGTTCTGGGGTAGTTAGTACAGTTGAAAAAAAAACTTAATAACAACACGATAATAAAAAATCAATCTGCTAAGAGTTATTTGTTATTTTAAGTTTAGCAAATTTGACTAAAGCATGATTTATATCGTGAGTATCTATTGAACCCATTTGGACTCAAGTACGATTCCATTTATGAGGCGACAATTCTTCGATAGCTCTCATTTTGAGGTATGATCCTAGACAGTGTAGTGGACAGCCGATTCCTCTAAATTCTTAAAATATTTTTGTTCAAAGGCTTCAGGACTTAACCAGCCATTTGCTGAATGCCTTCTGATTCAATTGTAGTAAATCTCAATATTCAAACAAGACAGAATTGGCCTCTTTTCGGGTAGTAAACACACTACTGTGAACTACATGAGCTTTTAGTATATGAAAGAAGCTTTCGCCGCATTATCCCAACAGTTTCCTAGACATGTTTTGAATGCAGTTATTCGTCAATAATAGCGATCTAAAGTCATGACTACAGTACTGACTACCTTGATCGGAATGCACCATGACACCTGTTGGATAACCATGACGAGCAATTGCATAATTCTCAGCATAGTTAGACGTTAAACCTTAAAAATGACTTAATACTTTTTATTTAAAGCTGCGTCTTTCGACACAGCTTTTTTTATGCCTAAAATTCAATGATGACAGGAAATTACTATGAACTCAGCATTAATTCATGCGACCAAATAACGCAACACTGAATATACATGCCAATCGCCCAAAACTCTTCACGGCAAAATGCTTTGTGGAGGCTAAAAATATGACGCAAACTGATCTGATTTGCATAAAAGTTAGTCGAATGGAGATTGTTGCTTACAAAAATAAATAATGATGCTTTCTCAAATAAAGTAAAAAAATAGCTTGCGACAATTTGTGTCTTGGCTGACTTTTTTATAGATGTTTATTTCTTTATCATATATACAATAAGCTATTACTTATTAACTAAAATTTGAACTAATTAAAGATTATTAGGAAGGAGCATTTTTATGAAAGGTCTAGGTAGTCTATCTAAGAGTTTAGAAGAGTTAGGCCGGTTTACATCTGAACTAGATGGAGAGTTAGGTACATTAAATTTTAATCCATTTGATGCCGAAAGTATCGAACATGCTATAGTGAAAATGGAAAGTTGGGTAGATGAGCGTAGCAGAAGTTATCCAAATAATTCAATGATTAAAGACATTTCAGCGGAATTAAAATCTACTTATAGACAAGCTATACTTGATAAAGCTTCTGAAGCAAGAATGAAAGGTGATAATGACGCAGATGAATAATATCTTTAAAAAAATTGATAATACCCTTCTAGATCTTCAAGCTGCTCATCTTCAAACATATGAAAATGAACTTAAAAAGTTAGCTAGATTATTAAAAGATGAGTCTTTAGAGGCAAAAAATACTGAGTTGATAGAAAATATTGATTTAGAAAAGTTTCTTGAAAATAGTGAAAAAACACAAGGTAGCATGATTGGTTCTGCTAAGTTGGAGTGGCCAGATAATGATATAGAAGTTTTAGGTTTACAGTATTTGTTAATACAGAAATTTGGAAATGAAGAGAATTTTGCTTGGAATTTTAGCTATATGTATTATAGTTCAGGAAGAAAAATTATTGATCATATCCACACACTGGTTCGTAACTTAATCATTCCTTTTATAAGAGATTATAAGCAATATATTAATTCATCAGTTCAACCTAACTTTGAAGTAAAAATGCAAGTATCGAATAATAAAGTGTTCATCGTACATGGACATGATGAAAATACGTTAAATAAAGTTGCGCGTTTGATTGAGCAACTAGGATTAGAAGCAATTATTTTGCATGAGCAAGCCAACAGAGGAAAGACAATTATAGAAAAGATTGAGGCACACTCTGACGTTGGATTTGCTGTTGTTCTTCTTACACCAGATGATCTTGGAAAAGCTCATTCCGCAGAAGATCTATTACCACGTGCACGTCAGAATGTGATATTGGAATTAGGATATTTCATGGGAAAAATTGGCCGTGAGCGAGTCTGTGCACTTAAAACAGATAATTTGGAGATACCTTCTGACTATATTGGTGTTGTTTGGACAAATCTTGATTCAGCTGGTGCATGGAAATTTCTTTTGGCAAAGGAACTTAAAGAAGTAGGGTATAGTATAAATACATCAAAATTATTATAGCTATATAATTTATATTGATTATTTTTTTGTACTAGATTGTGAACAGTTTTAGTTTAAGTTAGAAATTTATAGTTAAAGAAGTAATTAATCAATCTACTGGTTACGAAGTCCAAGTTCCGTGTATTAAGTGCTCTGGTCGTACAGCCCATGAAATTATTGTCTCTGTTGATCAATCTGGAGCTGAGCCTAGGTATCCAATGGACTGGTGGCATAATTATCAAATCATCAGATGTAAAGGTTGCAAGGTTTTGTCTTATCGAGAGGTATCATGCACTTCTGAGGATTATATACAAGTTGGTGAGGAGGAATGGGAGATGGTGCAGGCAGAAAAACTATATCCCTCTAGAATTGAAGGGAGAAAAGATCTAGGGGATGATATTCTGTACTTACCTTCAGACTTATCACGTATCTATCGTGAAACTGCTGCTGCCTTGATTAATGATTCACCTATTTTAGCCGGTATTGGTCTTAGAGCTATTGTTGAGACTGTTTGTAAAGAGAAAAATGCTTCAGGTAGAGATTTGTATAATAAAATTAATGACTTAGTTAAACAAAGAGTTATAACGCCAGTTGATGCTGATATTTTACATAAAGTAAGAACCCTCGGTAATAGTTCAGCCCATGAAGTTAAGCCTCATACACCAACACAACTCTCACTTGCGATGGGTGTTTTAGAAAATATGTTGAAAGCTGTTTATATATTGCCGAAATTGATAAAAGATGAATTCGATTGAGAGGTTAAATTATCCTAATTGTATTCCCTTCTTATAAATGATAGTAAGTGAACTATATAAAGTTATGCATACAATACTCAGCCCAATCAGCCATTAGACTTTTACGTTTTTCAAGATAAGCTCCTCGTAAATAAGCGGCTTCAACTTCATCAGGTAGTTTATGTGCAAGTACATGCTCACAAACTTCTCGGGGATAATCGGTCATATCAGCAGACCAATCACGAAATGTCGACCTAAAACCATGTGTGGTAATTACTCGATTTTGTTTTGGGTCAATATAGCCTAAGCCATTTTCCTTAAGTTTCTGTTCATGCATACGCTTAATCAAAGCAGTTAAGGACATGTCTGAAAGCATGCTACCAGTACGAGGTGCAGGGAAAATATAGCTTTGAGGTCTAGTATCAGTCTGAATTGACTTTAATAATTCAATTGCTGGTTCTGAAAGTGGAACACGATGCTCTTTTTCAGCTTTCATGCGCTCTTTAGGAATAGTCCAGACTTTATTTTTCAAATCAATTTCTTGCCAAGTTGCTCCAAAAATTTCCCCAGAGCGACATGCTGTTAAAATTGCAAATTCTAAAGCTTTAGGGGAAATCCCATCTTTTTGACGGAGGTGCTGAACGAATGTAGCAATCTGATCATAAGGCAAAGATGGATGAGGCCGTGATTCCTGCTTTAAGTTACCTAATATAGGTTCAAGATTACCTTTCCATTCAGCAGGGTTGTCACCTTCAAAATACTCCATAGCCTTTGCATAATCAAAAATAGTCTCAATACGACCACGAATACGTTTAGCTGTTTCGTTCTTCTCAATCCAGATAGGTCTAAGAACTTCAGCAACGTCAACTTTAGTAATTGTGCCAATACTAATATCACCAAGAGTAGGATAGATATAAGTTTCTAATGTGGTAGACCATTGAGCAATATGCTTCTGATTCTTTAATTCACGAGATTTATTGGCAATCACAATCTGAGCACATTCACGAAAAGTACGATTACGAAGTTTTTGAATACGTAAAGCTTGAAGTTGATCTTGTTTTTGTTTGATAGGGTCATTCCCATTTCGGATTTGGGCTTTCATTTCATGAGCTTTAGCCCTTGCTTCGGCTAGTGACACTTCTGGGTAAGAGCCCAGTCCAATATCACGGCGATGAAGTTGCTGTTTACCATTTTCATCAAGGCGCTGACCAACAACAACACGTAGAACCCAAGCACGAGAGTCATTCACAATACGCAGGTGCAAACCATTGACACCGCCTACAGCATGCCTGCCATTTCCTTTGATTTTTGCTACACTGAGCGCAGAGAGTTCTTTGGCTTTCTTAGGCATAGACTTGTTCTTGTCCCACATAAAAACCCACATAGAATATTGGAAATAATTGGGTTTGGCAAGACGTGGTTGGAATGATATTTACATAAGTTATTGAAAGTTAAATTTATGTTTGATTGGGTTGGACAGCATGATACAGGTGTTATACGGACACCGCTTCCGCCATATTCAAAAACCCCAATGTTTTACATTGGGGTTTTTTTATTGCCTAAATTTTTGAATAGTTTTTTTCTACAGGCGAAGTTGATATACAGCATGAATATGACATGCTATTAATTATTCACAATAAACAGAAAACAAGATCAATCGATTTAGAAAAGGAATTCATCCATGCAAAAACCAGAGCTTATTCATGAACTGGAATGGCAAGCGCGTTGTCAATTGGCGGCACTGTATCGCTTAGTGGCTTATTATAAAATGACCGACTTAATTGATACTCATATCAGCCTGCGTTTAGGTCATGAACCTGAGCATTTTTTGATTAATCGTTATGGTGTGACCTTTGACAAAATGACAGCTTCTGATTTGGTCAAAATTGATCATGAAGGAAAAATTATTGAAACTTATGATGCAGGGAAGATGGTGAATGTCGCCGGCTTTGTAATTCATTCGGCCTTACATCATGCGTGTGCAAATATTAATTGCGTTATTCATACGCATACTGCAGATGGCGTGGCAGTTTCTGCACAGGAACATGGATTATTGCCAATCTCACAACATGCGTTAAAGTTCTATCAGAACATTGCTTATCATGAATATGAGGGTATTGCCTTTTCAACTGAAGAGCGTGAAAGACTGGTACAAGATATGGGGCATTATCGTTGCATGATTTTACGCAATCACGGCTTGCTTGCGACTGGAGATAGTGTGGCACGGGCATTTCATGAAATTTACTTTTTAGAACGGGCTTGTCAAATTCAAGTAAAAGCGTTGTCGAGTGCTACATTGCATTATCCGAGTCCGAAGGTTTGTGAATATACGTTGCAGCAGTTTGAAAATCCGATGGCCGAGCCCATTATTCAAGCGGCTTGGCAGGCGGCCTTGTCTTTAATTGAAGATCAGCACTCAGATTATTGTCGTTAATATAATTTTCTATCATTTAGCTTATAAAAAAATGGCGCTATGCTTTATGTGTAGAAGAATAGTCATGGCATGAGCAACGCGTTATCATGTTCGTAGTGGAATTATGAGATGAACTATGAAAATCGTTGCAGATGAAAATCTGGCATTTACTGAGTATTTTTTTGCTGAATTTGGTGAAATAAAGCAAGCGGCAGGTCGAACATTGACCCATGAGGATGTCAAAGAAGCCGATGCATTATTGGTACGATCAGTGACTCAGGTAAATGCAGAATTAATTCAACAGACCGCACTCAAATTTGTCGGTAGTGCTACGATTGGAACAGATCATTTAGATATTACCGCTCTAGAAAAGCAGGGCATTGCTTGGTCAAATGCCGCAGGTTGTAATGCACAAGCGGTTGCTGAATATGTGATTACTGCATTGCTCTACGTTAAACCTGAATTGTTGAATGCAAATGAACAATTTACCTTGGGCATCGTTGGCTTAGGTAATGTCGGTTCACGTTTAGCCGTCATGGCAGAATTATTCGGTTGGAATGTCATTGGCTATGATCCATTTGTGCAATCTGATCAGGTGAAACAAGTTGAATTTGCAGAACTGTTAAAAAATGCAGATGCGATTAGTACCCATGTGCCACTGACCAAAGAGGGTGAACATCCAACCTATCATTTAATCAATGCTACTGCGCTTGCTGCTATGAAGCCTTCAGCGATTTTGATTAATTCCGCGCGTGGGCCAGTGGTCGAAGAAGCTGCCTTAATTGCCGATATTCAACAAACTCAGCGTAAAGTGGTCTTAGATGTTTTTGAACATGAGCCAGAGATTTCAGCAGCGTTGTTGGATTTAATTTACGTGGTGACACCCCATATTGCAGGCTATAGCTTGGAAGGTAAAGCACGTGGCACACAGATGATCTATGAAGCATTCTGTCAAACTTTTAATCAACCGATAAATAAAGCTTTTGAAAGTCAGTTGCCCGTCTGTGAGCAGTATTTTACTGGCGCTGACTTTAAGACGGTATTACAGCGTTATTTAAAAGATATTTATGATATCGCTCGTGATGATGCCAACTTACGTGCTTGCCTAAAAGACGGCAAGGTGGATCAAAAAGCCTTTGATTATTTACGTAAAACCTATCCTTTACGCCGTGAATGGGCTGCACATGGAGGCCCAGCAGCATGAGCCAAATGAACTTTCAACCGAGTTGTGAACTCATTGCACTTCGTGCACGTGCCACGATGTATGCTCAAATTCGCCAGTTTTTTGCTGCACGTGATGTGCTTGAAGTGGAAACACCTGTGCTTTCACAATCGGGTGTCACCGATGTGCATTTAGCATCGGTACAAGCTCAGCGTCATGTGAATGGTCAAAAGCAAACGCATTATTTGCAAACTTCACCTGAATTTGCCATGAAGCGTCTGTTGGCAAGTGGCAGTGGGCCTATCTACCAAATCTGTAAAGTTTTCCGTGATGATGAACATGGACGTAAACACAATAGTGAATTCACCATGTTGGAATGGTACCGTCCGGGTTTTAGCTTAAAAGACTTGATGTTTGAAGTGACGGATTTATTGAATGAAACCTTGAAACAACGCTTTGGTGAAATTCGTCCGACTATTTTGAGCTATAAGCATGCCTTTATGGATCGTTTGGATTTGAACCCGTTACAAGCTTCTTTACAAGATCTAAAAGATTGCTGTCGTCGTGTGGGGCTAAGCTTAGATTTGGGTGAAGACCGTTTAGGCTATATCGATTTATTGTTTTCGCATTATGTTGAGCCGAGCCTCGGTTTTGATACGCCAGTGTTCCTTACAGATTTTCCACCTGAAATGGCTTCTTTGGCGAAAACCCGTGTGGACGAAGATGGGGAGTTGGTTGCAGCACGATTTGAGCTGTATATCGAAGGTTTAGAGTTAGCGAATGCTTATGATGAACTGATTGATGCAGATGTTTTACGCAGTCGTTTTGAGGCAGATAATGCAGAGCGCGCTAAACTTGGGTTGCATGTGATGCCGATTGATGAATATTTGCTTGCTGCATTACCGCATATGAGTGAGTGTGCAGGTATAGCCTTAGGCATTGATCGATTGCTAATGGTGGCAACGAATCAGTTAAAACTTGAAAAAGTCATTAGTTTCCCAGCCGATATTTCTTAAAAAATGTCCGGATCGGCTGATGGTAAAATTGGCCGATCAATTTAAATATTTAGTAAAATCCAAACCATATAGGCTTTAAACCCTAAATTTTGATAATAGGCATGTGCGGCATATCGTTCTGAACGATTCCCACTATTGAGTAAAATACGTTTTAGATCTTATCGCCGTGCGCTTTGCTCAATGGCTTGCATGAACCATCGCCTTAAACCTTGATCGCGATAACTCACATCAATGACAAAAGCCTAAATCCGAATTATTCATTCCTCAAACTCCTAACTGTATTGTTGGATAAAATCTGCATAATCAATGACGCGGTCATTAGCCGCTATCACTAAGGTTTAATAGTACTTATTCAAATGAATCAACTGCCAATGCTGTTGGAGTCGCTCTAGTGGTATTTCATAACCCAATTGTATTATGAGTTGATGAATGGCTTGGAGATCTTCTTATAGTTATAGTGGACAAATTTGGGTATGCATATTTGCCAGATCGATAGTTATCCTATAAAAAATAGATAAAAGTGCATAGAGGTGAATGCTAAAATTTTTAAAAGCTTATCTATATTTGAAAGGATAAGGTGTTCTAATACACAAGTTAAATTTTTCAAATTATAAAATCAGCAAATAAAAAAGCACCCGAAGGTGCTCAAATTAAGCTTCGACTGCATATTGACTGGTTTTAAGTGCGGCAATGGCTTGAATACGTCGTTCAATCAACATTTCACCAATATCAGGCCCAGATACATCAGGCGGAAGGTCGGCAGCTTTAATATTACGTACCACTTGCATGGCATCTAAAACGTATTGAGCTTGTGGATAGGCGCGATCCTCTAAACCTAAGCGACCACGTGAATCACATTCACAGGCTTGTACAAAGGCTTCTACACGTTCAGGACGGCGTAGCACATCCATACGTTGTAACAGACGCCACAATGTCCCCGGCTTTAAGCTCAAGGCTTGATGGCATTTTAAATGCTCTTTACACACTGAGATGGCCAATTGTTTGGTATTGGTGGGAACACGCATACGGTCACAGACATCGGTAACTGGTTTTACACCACGCTCTTCATGCATGATATGGCGCGGTAACTCATCTACTGGAGTGAGTGCTTTGCCCAAGTCGTGTACCAGTACAGCAAAACGAACATCCAAAGAATAATTCGCACGACAGGCTTGCTGCAACGACATCATGGTATGAATACCACAGTCTATTTCGGGATGATATTCAGGGCGCTGTGGAATACCGTATAACGCATCAATTTCAGGGAACAAGACTTTTAAAGCGCCACAGGCTCTTAATACCTCAAAATATTCATCTGCGTGGTCTTCCATTAATGCACGAGACGTTTCCTTCCATACACGTTCAGGTGTAAGGGCTTCAAGCTCACCAGATTGAGCAAGCTCTTGCATCAGCGTAAGTGTTTCATCAGCCACTTTAAAACCTAAAGCTTTATAACGTGCCGCAAAACGTGCAATACGCAAAACCCTTAATGGATCTTCGACGAAGGCATCAGACACGTGGCGAAGGACACGCTGTTCTAGATCACGTTGACCGCCATAGGGGTCATAGACATTACCTGCATCATCCATCGCTATCGCATTGATCGTGAGGTCGCGTCGAATGAGATCTTGCTCGAGTGTGACATTGACGTCGGTATAAAATTCAAAGCCATGATACCCATGTCCAGACTTACGTTCTGTACGGGCTAAGGCATATTCGTCTTTGGTCTCTGGATGAAGAAAAACAGGGAAATCTTTACCCACAGGTTGATAACCTTGAGCAAGTAATTGTTCCGGCGTTGCACCGACAACGACATAATCTTTTTCGTGATAGGGGTGCCCGAGCAAGTGATCTCGAACTGCACCGCCTACTAAATAAACTTGCATGAAAAAACCTCTATTCTTAGAGCAATCATGCTACAGAACAGAGGTTTTCTCAAGTCACAAAGTGTGTTCAGGTCAACTAAATTAGAGTGCTAGTTTTTCGTTTTCTTGAATCTCTGCAACAGTCAATGCAGTCATATTCACTAAACGGCGAGTTGTCGCTGTTGGCGTTAAAATATGAACAGGTTTTGCAGCACCCAAAAGAATTGGGCCAATTGTCACGTTACTACCTGAAGTTGATTTCAACAAGTTGAACGAAATGTTCGCTGCATCCAGATTCGGCATAATCAGCAAGTTCGCAGAACCTTTAAAACGTGAGTTCGGGTATGCGAAATGACGAATATTTTCATCCAATGCAGCATCACCATGCATTTCACCTTCAACTTCAAGTTCAGGTGCAATTTCTGACAAAATATCATAAACCTTACGCATTTTTTGTGCGCTAGGATCATTTTGGTCAGAACCGAAACTTGAGTGAGAAAGCAATGCTACACGCGGCGTAATACCAAAACGGCGTACTTCTTCAGCCGCTAAAATAGTCATTTCAGCAAGCTGTTCAGCTGTTGGATTACGGTTAATGTAAGTATCGGCAATAAACAAGTTACGATCTTCAAGCATCAATGCATTCAGCGTGAAGAAGTTATTACGGCCTTCTTTTAGCCCAATCACATTGCTGACGAAGTCTAAGTGAATGTCATAGCTAGAATAAGTACCACACAGCATACCGTCAGCCACACCATGACGAACCAGCATTGCAGCGATCAGGGTAGAGCGACGACGTGCTTCACGCTGTGCGTATTCAGGTGTTACGCCTTTACGCTGCATGATGCTGTAGTAATCATCTGCAAACTTATCGTAATCAGGATTTTTCTCTTGATCGACGATAGTGATGTTCACGCCATCTTCAAGACGTAGACCTAATTTTTTGATGTTTGCTTCAATGACTGCTGGACGACCGACAAGAATTGGTTTTGCCAAACCTTCATCAACAGCAATTTGTACTGCGCGAAGTACACGTAAATCTTCACCTTCAGCATAGGCAATGCGTTTTGGATCAGTTTTTGCTTGCGCAAAAATTGGTTTCATCATGAATGCAGAGTTATAAACAAACTCAGACAAACGTTGACGATACGCAGAGAAGTCTTGAATTGGACGAGTTGCAACACCTGAATCCATCGCTGCTTGTGCAATTGCAGGTGCAATCTCAAGAATCAAACGTTGATCTAATGGGCGTGGAATGAGGTAATCACGACCAAATGAAGCAGATTTTTCACCATACGATGCAGCGTCTGCTTCAACATGCGCCATGCGAGCAATCGCATGTACACAAGCAATCTTCATCTCTTCATTAATTGTGGTTGCGCCCACATCTAGTGCACCACGGAAGATATAAGGGAAGCAAAGCGCATTGTTCACTTGGTTTGGATAGTCTGAACGACCAGTTGCCATAATCACGTCTGGACGTGCTTCATGTGCATGTTCAGGAAGAATTTCAGGGTCAGGGTTAGCAAGGGCAAAGATGATCGGATCTTTCGCCATGACTTTAACCATTTCTTTGGTTAAAATACCTGCTGCAGAAAGACCAAGGAACATGTCCGCACCTTCCATTACATCAGCAAGCTGAGAGCCTTCGATGTCTTGAACGTATGCCTTTTTCGACTCATCCAAGCCTTCACGTTTAGTCGTCAATAAACCGCGTGAATCTGCCACAACGATGTTTTCTTTTTTTACGCCAAGTGCGCAAAGTAAGTTCAAACATGAAAGGGCAGCAGCACCTGCGCCAGAAGCGACAATTTTGATTTCTTCAATTTTTTTGCCATTGAGTTGAAGTGCATTCAGTAATGCAGAACCCACAATGATCGATGTACCGTGTTGGTCATCATGGAACACAGGAATATTCATGCGTTCACGAAGTTTTTGCTCGATGTAGAAACACTCTGGGGCCTTGATGTCTTCAAGGTTGATACCACCAAAAGTTGGTTCTAATGCTGCAACGATATCTACGATTTTGTCTGGATCGTTTTCAGCAATTTCAATGTCAAAAACATCAACACCAGCGAATTTTTTGAATAGAACGCCTTTACCTTCCATAACAGGTTTTGACGCTAAAGGACCAATGTTACCTAAGCCCAGTACGGCTGTACCGTTACTGACTACAGCAACAAGATTACCGCGCGCTGTGTAAAGTGCAGCAGTAGATGGGTCGCGTTCAATTTCTAAACAAGGTGCAGCGACACCTGGCGAGTATGCGAGGGCTAAATCGTGTTGGTTGACCAATTGTTTGCTTGGTGTAACGCTGATTTTCCCCGGAGTTGGAAATTCGTGATAATACAAAGCCTGCTGTTTTAAAGATTGATCGTCCATCTGTATCTCGATTGTGTTTTGTTTATCCAATATAAAGCTGCAATGCTTGCTTTATCCGCTTGAATATAACATTAGTTGCACAGTTGGGACAGTCGAAGTCGCGTCTTTTTCAGACAATCTTATAGCTCAGGCATAGTGACTTATATTAAGTAAGTATAAGCAGGCGAAGAGATATTATTTTCAAGGAACACGGTTGCCTCTTCTTGTGGCAATGGCTTAGAGAAAAAATAGCCTTGAGCAATGTCACATTCTAAGTCTTGTAGATACTGTAACTGCTGTTCAGTTTCAATCCCTTCAGCGACTACCGTCATGCCCATCGCTTTACCCATGGCAATCATGGCACTAACGATGGCCAATTGTTTATTTTCACCAATTTTAGAGATAAAACTGCGGTCTATTTTCAAGATATCAATTGGAAAATCAGCTAGATAGGATAGAGAAGAATAGCCCGTACCAAAGTCATCAAGTGAAATATTGATCTTACGTTTTTTTATTTCATTTAACAGTTCACGTACTGAATCTAGATTTTCGACCAAAGAAGATTCTGTAATTTCCAGTTCCAGACTGGCACCATCAATCTGATTGGCATCTATCGCTTCATCGAGATCATTTAATAATTGTCCACGGCGCAGTTGCTGTGCAACAATATTGACGGATACACAAATATTTTGATAACCCAAATTATTCCAAAAGCGAATTTGCTGCGCGGTTTTTTGCAGGACAAAACGCCCGATATCGGAAATTAAACTGGTTTGTTCTGCTAAAGAAATAAATAAGCCCGGTGGTATTAAGCCTTTTTCAGGATGATTCCAACGCACCAAGGCTTCAAAACCGTAAATATTTTTATCACGGAAATTAATCTTCGGTTGGTAATACACCACCAGCTCATTATTTTGAATGGCTTTACGCAAGTCGCGTTCCAAAAAGATACCTTGTTCTAATAATGCAGTATTTTCATTGGAATAATAACGTGTAGTATTGCCTCCCAAATTTTTGGCTTCACTCAGCGCTTGTTCCGCACAGTTATTTAGATAATCTAGCTGACGGCCATGCTCAGGGTAGAACGCGACGCCCATCGATAAAGTGATGACATGATCTTGGCCAAAAATATTAAATGGAATGCTAAAGGCTTTATTGATGCGTTCACAATGCTCTTGCACAGAAGGGCGGATGTGTGAAATTTCATACACAATCGCAAAATCATCGCCATTTAAATGTGCAACAAACAGAGCTTCGGCATTGGTCAGACGCAAACGCTGTGCGACTTGGCGTAACAGTTCGTCACCACCATTATTGCTGAGATATTCATTTAATGGACGGAAACGGTCGATGTTTAAACGTATGACGGCCAACTGTTTAATCGAATCTTGCTGTGAAACTAAATACTGATGCAGTTGATAGTTGTAATAAAAACGGTTCGGTAAATCCGTTAAAGTGTCATAATTTTCTAAATAAGATAAACGTTGTTCTTGCAATTTACGTTCGGTCAGGTCTGAGACAATCCCGATATAATGGGTGACGCGATTTTGATCATCGGTAATCGCATTAATATGCATCCATAGCGTCAGTTCTTTACCTGAAAGAAATTTTTCGTGCAATTCACCATCATACTCACCAATTTTCAGCACTTGTTTAATGATCGAGTAGTGCATACTGCGTTGAATTGATTTGTAATTTGCAGTGATATCAAAAAGATGTTTACCAATAATTTGGTCGTAGTTAAAGCCGGTTAATTGTTCGTAAAACGGATTGACTTCGATATAGCACAGCTCTTCATTTAAAATGAAAATCCCTTCAGCAGCTTGTTCGAGTACACTGGCTGCAAGTTTTAAACGTTCCTGAGATGTCCGTTCCTGATGAATGTCACGTCGAATACCGACCATGCGCAATGGCTTACGATTATTTGGATCGCGTTGAATGACCCGTCCAATATCATGTACCCAACTCCATTTTCCTTGACTGTTTTGAATCCGATAGGTGGCCTCATAACGGTCTTTAAATCCACGTAGATGTTGAATCATCGCTGATTTAAAATGTGGGATATCATCAGGATGGATCACATGTTGTAACTGTTGCTGATGCTCTTTCGAATGTCTAAGGGTTTTTTCTTGCTTATAGTTGGTGACAACGATTTTACGGTCTTTGATATTCCAATCCCAAGGACGTAAACCGGCGATTTCATGCGCAAGGACTAAATTGGCTTGTTGGTTTTCTAAATCCTTGTTCATTTGCTCAATGTCGAAGGTCCGCTCTTTAACTTTCTGTTCAAGGATTTGGTTACCCAGTTGTAGCTGTAATTCGATGTCTCGTGATTTGTTGACTTCATCTTGGAGCTGCTGACACAGTTCATCAGTCCATTTGACTTGTTGCTTGGCACTATCGACCAGTAGGTTATTTTTGGCATGTAAGGTCGACACACGACGATGAATTCGATATGACGTCATGGCACACATTAGAATCACAATGAGCCCAAAATTAATACTCAGGCTAAATAAGTGATTTGAACCATCTAAGAAAAAGAACTGTGCAATCAGATACGGCACAATAGACGGGATGAAGGCCAAACAAAAATAATTGAGTTTTTGCGTTAAATAGGTCAAACCAAAGGTTTGTGTCACGATCAAGAGTAGGGCGGAGAGCGTTAAGGCCTGAATCGGTTCAAAGCTTTGATTGGTCGCAGGTAAATAGTAAAAAATTAAAAAGATACCGCTCGCAATCAACGTGCCAACTGAAAAACACTGAAACTGTAGCCAACGATGCGCAATCATCAGTGAATATTGTTCAGGTTTAAAATAAACGGTGCTGATCAGCCAGCATAAACTGACAAAAACTTCGGTAAAAATAAACCAAATATTAAAATACAAAGATGGCGATTTATAAAAAATTTGATATATCGAAAAAATATATAAGCAAATAATCAGGATACTGACTAAAAAATAGCGGCTATGGCGAATCGTGTTCGCAATTTGAGCAGTATGATTGTACTGCTTGATATATTCATCTTGTTTATACGTCATGAATATAAAAACCCTGCCTTAACTAAATCTAGATCGTTGTATTTGTATTGTTCCTGAGAGTATTTGTTTATTCTTGGTAACAAATCATTTGTTTTTATTGACTCTAGGGTAATTGCGTTACAAATAAAAAGCAATATCAAGGATGCCATCATTGATGATTTCAGATGAACTAGCGAGTAAAAATTAAATAAATTTATAATTTAAAATTGAAAGTGCAACTACAGGTGCAGTTTCTGTGCGAAGGACACGTTCACCGATACACCAGTTCACGAAACCTTTCTCATTTGCTGCGCTGATCTCGGCTTCGCTCAAGCCACCTTCAGGGCCAATCAGTAAGGCAAATTGCGGGTCAGCATCAGCTAATACATCAATTTCATCTTTATTGGGTGCGAGTACCAATTTTGTTGTCGGTAGGTCACTTTCCAACCATTTATCAAGGGAAAGTGGCGCAAGTACTTTAGGAACAATGTTGAGTCCACACTGTTCGCAAGCAGCAATAGCGATGCCTTGCCAATGGTCAAGTTTCTTTTGATCACGATCGTACTTCAAACGCATCTCACAACGTTCTGAAGTGAGTAGTTGAATTTCAGAAACACCGAGTTCCACCGCTTTTTGAATCGCATAATCCATGCGGTCGCCTTTGCTCATCACTTGACCCAATAGTGCCGTAAAATGTGGTGTGCGATTGCTTGGATTGAATTGCAAAACTTGGACGGCAGCCGACTTTTTAGCGATTTCAACCAATTCAACATGGTATTCGCCACCTTGCCCATTGAACAAAGTGGCTGTTTCGCCCACTTGAGCACGTAAAACTTTTACCCAGTGATGAAACACTGTTTCCGTTAATTCAACAGTTGTATCAACAGTTAAATCAGCTTCAATATAAAAACGTGGCATTAAAGTTTTACTCTCAAAAAGGTCGAAATGTCTTATGCAAAACCGAGGTCTTTCACAAGTTGACGTGTAGGGTCAGTGGTGTTCATGGTGTAGAAGTGCAGGCTTGGCGCACCACCAGCAATCAGGCGTTCGCAAAGTTTTACAATCACTTCATGACCAAAGGCTTTGATTGACGCTGTATCGTCGCCATAAGTCGCAAGCTGTTTGCGAATCCAACGTGGAATTTCTGCACCTGTACCATCAGCAAAGCGAATTAAATTACTTGCATTGGTAATAGGCATGATGCCTGGAGCGACAGGAATGTTCACGCCTTCTTTTTGAATGCGCTCTACAAAGTAGAAGTATGCATCTGGGTTAAAGAAGAACTGTGTCAAAGCTGCGTTTGCGCCAGCATTGGCTTTGTCGCAGAAACGTTTGATGTCGAGATCAAAGCTGTCTGCTTGCGGGTGCATTTCTGGGTATGCTGCAACTTCAATTTTGAAATGATCACCAGTGTGCTCACGAATGAAACGTACCAAGTCCGTTGCATAAGGCAATTCGCCCAAGCCCACTTGACCAGACGGCAAGTCGCCGCGCAGCGCAACAATACGGTCAATACCTTGTGATTTATATAAATCCAGCAATTCAGCAATACGTGCTTTGCTATCACCAATACAAGACAGGTGAGGGGCAACCGGTGTGCCTTTACCGTTGAAATCATTCAATGTAGACAAAGTGCGTTCACGGGTAGAACCGCCTGCACCATATGTTACAGAGAAAAATTCAGGATTTAATAATTGAAGTTCTTGGTGTACAACTTTAAGTTTTTCCGCGCCCGCATCAGTTTTGGTCGGGAAGAACTCAAAGGAAATAGGAATCTGTTTTGACATGTTCAAATCCTTTTTTATAAATACTTTTATTTAAAAAAATCCCCTCATCCTAACCTTCTCCCAGAGGGAGAAGGGACTTCCATTATGAAAGTAATAGTGATTTGGAGTTAACATCAAATTTGCTTTCACAATGAAGAGTTCCCTCTCCTTTTAGGAGAGGGTTAGGGAGAGGTATTTATAAAACTTAGTATTTATAAGCCTCAGCTTTGAACGGGCCTTCAACTTGAACACCGAGGTAATCCGCTTGTTCTTGAGTCAAAGTCGTTAATACGCCACCGAAACCTGCAACCATTGCAGCAGCAACTTCTTCGTCTAATTTCTTAGGAATAAGTTCTACGCGGATCGCAGCTTGTTTTTGATCTTCAGGAAGATCAGCAAATTTTTCAGCGAATAGGTGCATTTGACCCAATACTTGGTTAGCAAAAGAACCATCCATAATACGTGAAGGGTGACCTGTTGCATTACCAAGGTTCACTAAGCGGCCTTCTGAAAGAAGAATAAGGTAATCATTTTCATTTTCTGAACGATACACTTGGTGAACTTGTGGTTTAACTTCAACCCACTTATAACCACGTAAGTAATTTGTGTCGATTTCAGTATCGAAATGACCGATGTTACAAACTACAGCGCCAGCTTTTAATGAATCAAGCATTGCAGCGTCACATACGTGGTAGTTACCAGTTGTTGTTACGATCAAGTCAGTATTTTGAAGAAGATCAAGATTGATGTCTTCTTTCTTACCCGTTTGAATGCCATTTTTATACGGAGCAACAACTTCGAAACCGTCCATGCATGCTTGCATTGCACAGATAGGGTCAACTTCAGTGACACGTACAATCATGCCTTCTTGACGAAGTGATTGAGCGGAACCTTTACCTACGTCACCATAACCGATTACAAGTGCACGGCGGCCAGATAAAAGCATATCTGTACCACGTTTGATTGCATCGTTTAATGAGTGGCGGCAGCCGTATTTATTGTCATTTTTAGACTTGGTTACAGAGTCATTTACGTTAATCGCTGGAACTTTTAAAGTACCGTCGCGGTGCATTTCGTAAAGACGTTGAACACCTGTAGTGGTTTCTTCTGTAATACCGTGGATTTTAGCAATCACTTCTGGGTATTTTTCGTGAACAAGTGCAGTTAAGTCACCGCCATCGTCTAGAATCATGTTGGCATCCCAAGGCGTACCATTCACATTAATTTGCTGTTCAAGACACCACATGTATTCTTCTTCAGTTTCGCCTTTCCAAGCAAATACAGGAATACCTGCAGCAGCGATTGCAGCAGCAGCGTGGTCTTGAGTAGAGAAGATGTTGCAAGAAGTCCAGCGAACTTCTGCACCTAATTCAACTAGAGTTTCAATTAAAACTGCAGTTTGAATGGTCATGTGGATACAGCCAAGGATTTTCGCACCAGCAAGCGGTTTAGCCGCTGCATAGCGTTTGCGAAGACCCATTAGGGCTGGCATTTCTGCTTCTGCAAGTTTGATTTCTTTACGGCCGTAGTCAGCTAGTGAAATATCGGCAACTTTATAATCTGTAAATGAAGCATTAACCGCGTTCATCACGATCTCCTTAATAAAAACAATTGATCATTCAGTTCGCGGATGCCGTTGTTGATTGGATCGAGTGTCCAACCGAATCGTCGAGCCTAGCGATCTTATATTTAGTGCCTATAAGAAAGTCGCAGCATCCCTCGACTAGGGCAGTATTGTACTTGGAAATAGAGTGAGTTCCAATCAAAAATTGGTTAATATGTAGATGAATAATCTGATAATAAAAAGATAATAACGTACATATCATGAATATATTAAAATTTAATATTTTCCTAGTTTTACTCGTATCTTCACAAGCTGTCTCAGCAAGGCGAGGCGACTTTTCACCACAAGATATTTTTTTTCTGCCTTTAATTTTGATTGGGGTTTTATCCTTATTTAAATTTTCAGGCTTTATTGAAAATTATACGAAAGGCTTAAATTTAACCCTTAGAGTAGTCATAAAAGCAGTGAGTTTTATTATTTTGATTGGCATCATTGCCTTTATAATTATCGGGATAGGGCTAATTTCTGAGTATATTCCTGAAAAATGGTCGATGATATTCTAGTGCAATTTTAAATATAAAAAATTGGAAGCTAATAATGAAAAAATTAACTGCATTCATATGCTTGTGTTTTTCAGCACTAACATATGCCAACGATTCAACAGGCTATGTGGCAACAGGCGGTGTGCAATACCTGAAAAATAAAGACATTCAAATGTTCAGTGAAGACCTGTTTATTAGTAAAAAAATCATCAAGGTCGATTACCAGTTCAAAAATTTAAGCAATAAAGATGTGACTGAAACGGTCTTATTTCCGCTGCCAAAAGTTGAAAACTTCTTTGAATCTGATTTTGCCAATACTGAAAAATTGCTAAAAAGTTTTAAAGTTCAGGTGAATGGAAAAACGATTCAGCCTGAAATGCATGTGCGCACTTTTATTCAAAAAGATGAAAAAACAGCCCCGATTGATATGACGGAGAGTTTTAAGCAATGCGGGTTTACGGAAAAAGACATGCTGAATCCGTGGAGCAGGCAAGATGATGAATATGAAACTTTCGAGGAAAAACTCAGAAACTGTAAAAATGCAGCTTTGCAAAAAGTTTTGCCCAAAGATCCGAGTGAAGTCATTTCATGGTCATCTCAGGTGATTTACAGCTGGAAGCAAACCTTTAAAGCCAATGCGCTCACACGTGTACAGCATCAATATGCACCGCTGGTGGGCGGGTCTGTGGCTTTATATCCTGATGAATATAATCAAAGTTATTGTATGGATCAAAAGTTTAAGGCAGGACTCAGAAAGGCCAAATCACAGCATGCACCATTTCAAGCGCTGGGCTATATCTTAAAAACAGGCGCCAATTGGGCAAAGCCTATTCAAGATTTTAAGCTGACTATTGAGCGTGATGCAGGAGAGCTGGTTTCTTTTTGCTGGGCAGGAAAAGTGAAGAAAATCAGCGCTACGCAGTTTCAAATGGTTGAAAAGAATTTTGTACCTAAACAAGATTTGGACATTATTTTTGTGCATGTGAAATTAGGTCTGGATTAAAACTTGCAGGCAAAACTGCTGCGATTTGTTTATCATCGTCCATAAGAAATTTTGAGTTTTGATATATGTCGATGGAAATACCTGATGAGTTGGCAAATTTAGAAGCCAATGGTGGCATTTATGCAGTGTGGATGTTGCTGCAGCACTTAGGTATAGATGCAGATATTCAGCAACTCATCGAAGTTTGCGCTTATGACGCTGACCATGGCACAACAACCATTGGTTTAGCTGTAGGACTGAAAAAGTTTGGTTTTCAAGTAAAGTTTTACACAGAGCATGATCCTGAGCTGCAGGACAGTGAAAAACGCAGTTATGCAGAAGCAGACCAATTGGAACTGCCTATATTGCCTGCAATTGGCTATGCACAAATTCAGCAGGCTTTTGAACAAAATCAGTTTGTGATTGTGTATTACGATACTCTAGAGGGCGTGGGGAACCATTCTTTGGTGTATGACATTGACGAAACTGAAATTAGTTTCTTTGACAGCTTTGATGCCATGCCAGCAGATGTATTTGAACAGCAGCGTGGAGCAGAAGGCATTTGCCGACAAGTGATTACTGTAGATGTAAATGACTATGTGGCGAGCTGAGCCATTTTGTTAAAAGCAAAAAGCCCATCATGAGATGGGCTTTATTTTTTAGAAAAAAATTGGATTACTGCTCAGCCACATCGGCTTTTTCATTCCAAAAATCTGCTTTTTCTTCATCAGCGTCGATGCCTAAGCCATTGGCATAAATAAAGGCTAAGTCACGCATGGCCTGAACTTCACCTAATTTTGCAGATTGTTCAACCAGTTCAATGGATTTAGCGACATCTTTTTCCACCACATCGCCGCGACGGTAAAAATTGGCCAATTCTAAAATTGCAGCAGGATGGTCATGTTTTGACGCTTGTTCTAACCAGCGGTGCGCATGCTCAAAATAGGTTTTAGATTCTTCAGGATCTTCTTCGAGCATGTCTTTGGCATAGACTGCATAGCCTTCACCTAGCCAATACATTGCTTCTACATGACCTAACTGAGCTGCTTTGAGTGCCCATTCTTCAGCAAGTTCAACATGCTCATCATTTTCACTTTGCATATAAATTTCAGCCAGTTCAAATTGAGCATCTTTATTGCCTGCCATAGCGCGGTTATATAAAGCAGGAGAGATTGAAAGTTCAGACATGTGTAATCCAAAAGAGCAGAATAGGCATAGCCTAATCGGTTGGCATGAAAAAAGCCAATCCGAAGATTGGCGTTCAATGTTTAGAGATCGTTGTCTAAAGAATTAAAATTTCAATAACACTGCAGACAATACAAATATGACAACTAATGCACCAATAATTTTCCAAAAATACTCAGCGATATAACTAATACATAGCCCGACAAATAAAGCCGCAATGGTCAGCGCGCCAAACCAATAACTGATGTTATTGCTCGGCGTGCCAAGTGAGAGGCAAAGTAGTAAGGCGATGATCAATAGCGCCCAGCCGACTAGCGTGGCTATCCGTGTTTGGCCCACACTTAGTTCTTTGCTGTAGAACTGCTTTTGATGTTTAGACATGCTGCTTGCCAAGGCAAAAAAACCTAAGCTACTCAGTGCCCAAATCAGGAGAAAGAACATCATCCTTCAACCTCCTTTGTGCCGCGTGCTTTTTTAACAGGCAGCCCTTTATGCTTTTTCACTTTGTAAAATGAATAGGCAAACAAGATAGCCAAGAGCCACATTGCAAGATCAAAGGATGCAATCATCCATTGACCATTTGCCATGGTATTCCAAAGCGGTTGACCACCAGTCATGAAGTTTACAATCGGCAGTAAGGCAAAAATTGCTGTGGCAAAAGCTAAAAGTTCTAGCCACGCTTGACGGTGCGTACGGAAAATCGCATAAACGAGCGTCAGTAGCCAAACAATAAAGAAACTACGAATTTCTAATTCCGAACGGTTTTCAAGCTGTGCGGGAATAAAACGGTTGGCATAGAAAAATGCTGCACAGGCAATGGGTAAACCAATAATCGCTGCAATATTGGTCACTTCAACCGTGCGGTAGCCAAATGATTTAAAGCCTTGTTTTTGCTGTTGCGGCGCACGTTTTACACACCACATAATGAGACCTGTAGCGACCATCAGGGTGCCTACAATCCCTGAAATAAACAGCAGCCAACGTAGTGCTAAATCTACACCGCGTGCTTCATGCAGCGTAGTGACTACATTATAAATACCCATCGGTACAGGAGGTTGCTTTAACTTGGCACTTTCGTCAGTTAAGTCTTTGCCAGTTACGCCATCAAATTGTTTACTTGCATAGACATTTCGATACGCGACACTTTCACCATGTAAGGCGCGTAGTTCAATTTTAGCTTGGTCTGTATTCGGTGCAATGATGCTAACGGTACTAATCGGATTAGTTTTCCATTCATTCTGAACCGCAGTCACGATCGGCGCTAAGTTGGTCAACGGCGCAGCAACGACAGGTTGCTCTTCACGTTTAGAGCGACGATCTCCTCGACCTTCACCACGGCTCTCAGCACGATTTTCGCCTTGGTTTTGTGCAGAATTGGCACGGGTTTGCTGTGGGCGTTCGCCACGTTCTTCACGTCCTTGAGCAGATTCACGTCCTTCAGGTTTATTTTCTTGAACCAAAGCACGATTTTGTTCTTGTAAAAATTGTCCCCGGTTTTCATAAATACGCTCAATCCCCCAAGGCATGATCGTAAATAACAGCAGCAACAGGCCACTAAAGGTAATCATGATGTGGAAGGGAAGCGCAAATACTGCGGTTGCATTATGTGCATCGAGCCAAGAACGTTGTCCTTTGCCTGAACGGAAGGTAAAGAAATCTTTAAAGATTTTTTTATGAGTAATTACACCACTAATGATGGCAACTAACATAAACAGTGTCGCTATCCCGACAAACCATCGCGTCCACATACGTGGCATGCCATATAGTTCGAAATGGAAACGATAAAGAAAATTACCACCACGTGTATCGCGCGGCTCAAGCACTTCACCTGTAGCACTATCAATGTAAATTTGTTTACCACCACGGCGTGCACGAGGGTCTTCACCTTGTTCACGAACGGTAATTAAGGTAGCATTTTGACGTGTATTCGGCAGCAAAATATTCCAAGCACCTGCATTCGGATGATTTTGCTGTAAATAATTCAGTGCGACTTGAGTTTGTTGGACTTGTGAACTGGCTGGAACAGATTGATGCAGCTCAGGTGTCATCCAAACATTGATTTCATTTTTAAAGAAGCTTAGGGTCCCGGTCAGGAAAATAGCATACAGCAACCAACCTAAGATTAGGCTAGCCCATGTATGCAGCCAAGACATGGACTGGCGAGGTCCCTCTACTTTTGCATCAACACGCATTTTAGCTTCCCATCATCATGTAAATGGCATACAAACACACCGCAGGGATCACAATGCCTAAAGTTGCTTTGAGGGTTTTATTCACCATAAAGACCCAAATGAATGCACAGCTCCACAGGATAAATGCAATTAAAGTTGCACTCATGGCTGCACTTCCACGGTCTTCGCTAAATACATCTGCGATTACGATGGCAGATAGCATCGCGACAACATATCCGCCCACTAAAGCGAGGGCAAAGCGATAGAAAATCATCAAGCGATAGGTCAATAGAGAAGGAGTATCTTTACGCGTTTTAGGCAGCGCAGATGTGAGGGGTGTCACAAGTGCCTCAGGTGGTGAGCTATTCATAAAATACTTAAGCGCTTGGAAATTGTATTAAAGTTAATCTAAATGATAACAATTATTATTAATAATTAGAATAATGTATTCACAAAATTATTGATATTTCAGCATGCTGAGTAGAAATTGATTTAAAATGAGGGGAAATAAAGGCAAAAAAATA
This sequence comes from Acinetobacter sp. ANC 5600, assembly GCF_002018395.1. Lineage (NCBI taxonomy): Bacteria > Pseudomonadati > Pseudomonadota > Gammaproteobacteria > Moraxellales > Moraxellaceae > Acinetobacter > Acinetobacter sp. ANC 5600. Next base: position 349,556 of record NZ_MVKW01000001.1, on the reverse strand, counting down.
GCGACCGAAGTCGCTATTTTACAATGCAAGAATGCTTATGTGTCTACATTATTGCTCTTGTTGAATGCCTGCAACTAACCAGTCTTGATCAGAACCCGCAGGTTTAACAAAATGCCATACTTCAGCAAATGGCTGTGGCAAACTATTTAAGTCTTCACTTACCGTACCTGTAAAACGCACACTTACAACGTATTGACCATTTTCGTTAGCAGAATCGACCACCATAGCATTTAAGTTAGAAAACTCAGCAACGTCTTCATCTTTATTCGCCATAATGTCGTTATACATAGACTGGTAAAGATCAGGCGTTAAGTAACGCTGAATTTCAGAAATGTTGCTTGCCGTATTCATCGATTGAATGTGGTTAAAACGCTGACGTGCAACACGTAAGAATGTTGCTGGTTCTGTACCATCAGGCAATTGATTACCGCTATTAGTATAAGCGGCACCAAAAGGCGCGTTCGTTGCAGCAGCTGCACCAAATGGAGCATTTGAAGCTGCTGAATTACCGCCTACAGAATTACCAAAAATATTCGTATTGTCATTGCCTGCACGAGGTGCAGCATTTTGCTGGCCAAACGGTGCATTGTTTGCACCACTGTTTGGCGCATACGGATTGTTAGCGGCTAGTTTTTTTTTTGCGCCCATCTTACGGAAAATGAAGAAGGCAACAGCAGCGGCAAGTAAAATCCAGATCCATCCTGGAATACCACCTTTCTCTTCCTGTTGTTGAGCTTGCGCTTCAGAAGCTGCTTGACCGTTATTGTCATCGGCCATCGCATTTGCAGCGACTGCACCAATAGCAGCACCAGCCACACCAGCAGCAACCATTCCGCCCACATTCGAGCCAGATTTTGCTGGAGCGCCAGCAGTTGCAGGCTGTTGAACAGGAGCAGATTGACGAGGTTGCTGATAAGACTGAGTTGGAGCAGCTTGACGGCTCATACCATGGCTTTTACCACCACCGGCACGTTTCGCTTCTGCAATCGGCGCTACCAAAAGGGCTGCTGTTAAAAGAGCAGTCATCAAACCACGCTGTCGAACTTCCATCAAATTTTCCTATATCTATATAAATTTAAAATAGCCATCTAGTTATGCCGCCATTTGTACTGAATTTCAATAGAATATCGGTAAAAAATTGAAAATTCATTCAAAATAAACGATTCAACGTGACTAAGACTCATCGGTCAGCGTAATTGCCTGACTCAACGCCTCATGTAAACGTGCGACAGAAATAATTTCTACACCTGAAATCGGTTTTTGCGGTGCATTCCCACGCGGTAAAATAATGGTTTTAAAACCATGCTTAATGGCTTCTTTGAGTCGTTCTTGTCCATTGGGTACAGGGCGGATTTCGCCTGAAAGGCCGACTTCACCAAATACTGCCAAATGCTGTGGCAGGGCTTTAGCTCTTAAGCTAGAGGCGCAGGCTAAAAGTACCGCAAGGTCAGAACCTGTTTCTGTGATTTTTAAACCACCGACGACATTGACATAGACATCTTGTCCTGCGGTTTGTACGCCACCATGACGGTGCATAACGGCTAAAAGCATGTTTAAACGGTTTTGTTCTAAACCTAAGGCCACGCGTCGAGGTTGTCCGTGCGCATCATCTACCAAAGCCTGAACTTCAACTAAAAGTGGACGTGTGCCTTCACGGCTAATCATGACGATAGAGCCCGGAATGGCTTCATCATAACGACTCAGGAAAATAGCGGATGGGTTTGATACCTCGCGCAGACCTTTATCGGTCATGCCAAATACACCAAGCTCGTTGACCGCACCAAAACGGTTTTTCACCGCACGAATCATACGGAAGCGCGAGTCAGACTGACCTTCAAAATACAAAACACAATCGACCATGTGCTCTAGCACACGAGGGCCTGCCAAAGAGCCTTCTTTTGTTACGTGACCGACAATAAACAATGCTGTACCACTATTTTTGGCAAAGCGGGTCAGGAGTGCAGCCGATTCACGAATTTGGGAAACACCGCCCGGCGCAGACTGGAGTGTCTCGGTGTATAGGGTTTGAATCGAATCTAAAATGGCAACGGCAGGGCGCTCATGTGCCAAAACTTCACAAATACGCTCGACACAGGTTTCTGCCATGACTTTGAGTTGATCGGTCGGCAAATCTAGGCGCTGGGCACGTAGAGCAACCTGAGACAAAGATTCCTCACCAGTGACATATAAGGCAGAACTTTTACTCGCCGCCATATAGGTTGCAGTTTGTAGCAAAATAGTGGATTTACCAATGCCGGGGTCACCACCAATCAGCACTACTGAACCTGAGACCAGTCCACCGCCGAGCACACGGTCAAATTCACCAATACCTGTTGCCATTCGAGTTTCATGCGAAACTGAAACTTGATTTAAGGTGGTCACAGCAGCAGCTTGACCTGCATAGCCACCGCCCATTTTCGGCTGTGCACGGTGTGTAACGGCGGGAGCAATACTTACTTCGACTAATGAATTCCATTCACCACATTCGGTACATTGACCGGCCCATTTGGGATGATCAGCACCACATTGTTCACATCGATAGACACTTTTTGCTTTCGCCATAATATTTACTGTGCACAAACTCAAATTGAGTCACAGCATAGCGGTGAATACATCGAAAAACCAAGTTTTTATCGCATGAAATGACTGAGGAAGGTCAATTGATGTCGTTTTATTTTCAATAGCTGCACTTTTACATAGTAAGCACTTTATAATAGCGCATTATATTTTTTGAAATGGGTCACCACATGACTGAACTATTACGACATATCGATGCCATCGCACGTGAAAAAAATCGTGATGTGTTATTTGTGCATTTTGAAGAATATGATCATCAACATCCTGAAAAAAATACGGTGCGTAATGATGTTATGCACTGGTTTGACCTGCAAAATATAGACTATTTCCCTTGTATGGGGCTAGAAGGTGAGTCTTTAATCGATAGTTATACAGGTGATTTATACCTTGACGTGCCTTTTGATGAAAGCAGCCCTGCATATAAAACCCTCAGTGAATACCTTGAAGATGAACAAGGGAACATGAAAATTCAGGGGGTATTGTTCTTTTCTTTATCTTTGGAAATTGCCCTAGAAATCGAAGCCGATTTGATGGAAGCCAGTGCTGTAGATTCTGAATATGCTGAAAATGAGTTTGGTGACCAATTTGGTGAAGGCTTTATTGAAGATACTGAATCAGATCCAAAAGATGAAGCAGCCAATGAAAGCAACACGAAAAACGACAAATTTGATGATGGTCAAATTGGCACGATCCAATAAGTAAATATCGATTTTCAGTCCGAATAAAAAAAGCCACGTGAATTCACGTGGCTTTTTGTTTAGCAGGGGATTAGTACAATTCACCTGATTTACGACGTTCAATAAAATCTTTCGATTCTTTTACAATGATGCCTGAGAGCAATAACAGTGCAATACAGTTTGGTGCAGCCATCAAACCGTTAAAGGTATCGGCAAATAGCCAAACGAGATCAAGTGTTACGACACAGCCGACAAATACTGATGCGATGTAAATTAAGCGATAAATCATTACTGATTTTTCACCTAAGAGGTATGTACAGCATTTTTCACCATAATAGCTCCAACCCAGAATGGTTGAATAAGCGAAGAAAATAATACCGAAAGTCACGACCCAACCACCGAAGCCCGGAAGTAGTTTGTCAAAAACACTGATCGTTAATACGGCACCCGTTTGATCACCAAAGCTTTGTCCCGCCATGATGAAGCCCATCACCAGTACGATACCTGTAATTGAGCAAACAATGATGGTGTCTAAGAACGTACCTGTCATAGAGACAAGACCTTGACGTGCTGGGTGGTCAGTTTTTGCAGCCGCAGCGGCAATAGGTGCTGAGCCCATACCTGCTTCATTAGAGAATACACCACGTGCCACACCATAACGAATCGCAGCACCAATCGCACCACCCGCAGCAGCTTCGCCCGTAAATGCATAGCTAAAGATCATTTTTAGTGCAGGGATCACCAATTCAAGGTTGGTGAAAATAATGATTAAGCCACCCAATACATAACCTACCGCCATGATTGGAACAATAAATGAAGAGGCTTTTGAAATGGATTTGATGCCGCCTAAAATAACGAGGGCAGAGAATATGGTGATGACGATGGCAGTGGTGAGTGTGCTGATCCCTAAGCTGTTTTGCACAGCAAGCGCGACAGTGTTGGACTGTACTGAGCTACCAATACCAAAGGATGCCAAAGTACCAAATAGGGCAAATACCACTGCCAACCATTTCCACTTAGGCCCAAGTCCACGTTCGATGTAATACATCGGACCACCGTTCATTTCGCCATTTTCATTTTTATGACGAAACTTTACAGCGAGTACACCTTCACCATATTTGGTTGCCATACCAAAGAGCGCGGTTATCCACATCCAAAACACTGCGCCCGGACCACCGAGCACACAAGCGGTGGCTACACCGGCAATATTACCTGTACCAATGGTGGCAGAAAGTGCGGTCATAAGTGAGGCGAAATGAGAAATATCGCCATCATGTTGATTGGCTTTAGGATGCTTGCCAAAGACTTGTTTGAATGCGAAAGGCAACATGCGAAATTGCCAGAAAAGTAGTCGGAAGGTGAGGAATACACCTGTTCCGACAATGAGGACCAACATGTACGGGCCCCAGACCCATCCACTGAGTGTTTCCATGATATTTTGAATTTCTTGCATAGTATCTTCTTCTTATCGGCCCTGAGTGAGTGAATGCTACATTTTTGATATCTGTAGCAATTGATATGCCATTGTTAGAAACTTCCATGATTTTTGGCATAATTTTTTTATCGTTGGTAAAATATTTTTTGCATAAAATTTAAGTTATTACAAGTAAATTGTTGTTTTATTGGTCGCTTTAAAATGTGAACTGGCGCTAAGATTTTTATATATAAGAAAAATAAATTAACTTTGTCACTTAATCCGAAAATATAGATGATGAGAAATAATTTTGTATTTTCTGAAATTTTTACGTTAATTTGTCGCAATTGGAACGCGAAGTTGAATTAAATAATGTCAAATGAAATTCATGGATCGCACGCTGATAGCGGCGATTTGAAACGAAGCTTGTCCAACCGACACCTGCAATTGATTGCGATTGGTGGTGCGATTGGTACAGGTTTATTTATGGGGTCAGGAAAGACCATCAGTTTAGCTGGTCCGTCCATCCTTATTATCTATATGATTATTGGTTTTATGGTTTTCCTCGTCATGCGTGCATTAGGCGAGTTATTACTATCAAATCTTGAATATAAATCTTTTATCGATTTTGCAACCGACTTAATCGGCCCGTGGGCAGGCTATTTTGTGGGTTGGACCTATTGGCTGTGCTGGATCACTATAGGGATTGCTGATTTATCGGCCATCATTTATTACCTGCAATTCTTTAATGGAGGTAACCCGTTCTCGCCCGAAGAAGGGGTGATGATCAGTGTTGCCGCCATTGTTTTTATCATGGGTTTAAACCTTGTTACGGTTAAACTTTTTGGTGAATTAGAGTTTTGGTTTGCACTGATTAAGATTATTGCAATCGTAGTGCTCATTGGTGTCGGTCTTTGGATGATCTTTACAGGTTTTACCTCATCGACAGGTGAAATCGCATCATTCACACATTTATGGTCACATGGTGGTCTATTCCCAACAGGAGTAACTGGCTTCTTGGCAGGTTTCCAGATCGCCATTTTTGCCTTTGTCGGCGTAGAACTCGTTGGTACTACGGCAGCAGAAACCAAAGATCCAGAACACAACTTGCCTAAAGCTGTGAACTCGATTCCGATTCGTATCATTATTTTCTATGTGCTTGCACTTGTGATTGTGATGTCCGTTACGCCATGGAATGCCATTGACCCAAGCATTTCACCATTCGTGAACTTGTTTAGCCAAGCTGGTATTGCTGCTGCTGCGATTATTATGAACTTGGTTGTGTTGTCATCAGTTATGTCATCGATGAATAGTGGTGTGTTCTCGACTTCACGTATGTTGTTTGGTTTATCTCGTGAAGAGCAAGGCCCAAAAGCGTTTGGCCGTCTAAACTCACGTGCAGTTCCGGCAAATGCGTTGTATTTCTCGGCAGTTTGTTTACTGTTGGGTGCGGCATTACAGTATTTCGTACCGAACACTGTTGAAGCCTTTACATTAGCAACTACACTTTCTACGATTTTATTTATCTGCGTATGGCTCATGATTATCTGGAGCTATATTGTTTACTATAAAACTCGTCCTGAGTTACATGCGAAGTCAACCTTTAAATTACCAGGTGGCTTATATACTTGCTGGCTTGTGATTATCTTCTTCATCGGCATGATTTATGTTTTGTCATTAGAAGCAGATACCATGAAAGCGCTCATGGTGAGCCCAATTTGGTTCATCATTTTGATTATTGGTTATTTCGGTTTTTATAAGAAAAAGCACCATTAATTTACATTTTTGAACGGATGTAAAAACATAAAAAGTTGCTCCTGAGGGGGCAGCTTTTTTATTTGAATATGGATTTAATTTACACTAATACACAGTATTCATTAGTGCTAATAGAAGTATAAAACAGCATTCAAATTGATAAGCTATTTCAGTGAAATCAATAGCCTGATCGGTATAGAAAAATACACAAATGTGGTTTGAAAACAGCACCATTAAATTTTGCTTAAATTTAGTGCAGAATGGCAAAAAGCTCACTTGGAATTACAGGGCTTTTCTTTTATCCGCGGGTTGATCACGTTATACTCGGAAAAATCTTTTCATTAGGTACGTTTATGTATCGTTTTATGAATTATAAAATTATTGTATTAGCAAGTGCTGTGCTGCTGACCGCTTGTGGTCAGTCTGGTGCATTGCATTTACCTTCAGATGCAAATGCAGATAAGCGCGCAAAATATCTGATTTATCCAGATACGCCTGTACAGCAAAAGCAGGAAAAACAAGCGGCTCCTGTTGCAACTGAATCGGAATCTTCAAATTCTAACCCTACACCTTAATGCTTTTATAGAAAGGATACTTTCATGAGTTTCACCCGTACGAATGGGGTATTGCATGCAGAGCAATGTTCTTTACAACAGCTTGCACAGCAATATGGCACACCGCTTTATGTTTATTCAAAAGCTACTTTTGAAAAGCATTATTCAGATATGGATCGTGCATTTAGCTTTATCGACCATCAAATTTGTTTTGCGGTAAAGTCAAACTCTAATCTTGCGGTGTTAAACGTACTTGCCAAGCAGGGCGCTGGTTTTGATATCGTGACGGGTGGTGAACTCGCACGTGTATTAAAAGCCGGTGGTGAAGCTTCTAAAATTGTATTCTCTGGTTTGGGTAAAACTGAAGCCGATATCCAAAAAGCGTTGGACGTGGGTATTGCATGTTTTAACGTAGAATCTCATGCAGAGCTAGATCGAATCCAAAAAGTTGCTGCGGCAATGGGTAAGAAAGCACCGATTTCATTGCGTGTAAATCCAGATGTGGATGCCAAAACCCATCCTTATATCTCTACGGGTTTAAAAGAAAATAAATTCGGTATTCCTTCAGACAGCGTTTTTGACACCTATGCGTATGCGGCGTCATTGCCAAATCTTGAGATTGTCGGGATTGATTGTCATATCGGTTCACAGTTGACTGAAACTCAGCCTTTTGTTGATGCACTTGATCGTGTCATTGTGATGATCAATCAACTGAAAGAGATGGGTATTCAGCTAAAACACATCGATATCGGTGGTGGCTTAGGCGTAACGTACAAAGACGAAGTTCCGCCAACCGTTGAAGAATATGCTCAGGCAATGCGTCCTGCATTAGAAAAATTAGGGCTTAAGGTATATATGGAGCCGGGGCGTAGTATTTCTGCAAATGCAGGTGTGTTGTTAACTAAAGTTGATTTGCTCAAACCGACCAATCATCGTAATTTTGCCATTATTGATGCCGCAATGAACGACTTAATCCGTCCTGCTTTATATGAAGCATGGATGGATATTCAGGAAGTAACGCCTCGTACTGATACAGATAAGAAAGACTGGGATGTTGTTGGCGCGATTTGCGAAACCGGTGATTTCCTTGGTAAGCAACGTCAGTTGGCGATTCAAGAAAATGACGTGCTTGCAGTATTGGGTGCGGGTGCTTATGGTTTTGTCATGAGCTCAAACTACAACAGCCGCGGACGTGCTGCTGAAGTGATGGTTGATGGTGATCAGTCTCATTTGATTCGTGAGCGTGAAACCATTGAATCATTATGGGAACGTGAACGTTTATTGCCTTAAGGAGAAATTCGAGATGTTATTAGAATTTACCAAAATGCATGGCCTTGGCAATGATTTTATGGTGGTCGATCTAATTAGCCAACGGGCTTATTTAGATACAATGACGATTCAGCGATTGGCCGACCGTCATTTTGGTATTGGTTTTGATCAGCTTTTGATTGTAGAGCCACCTGATTTACCCAATGTCGATTTTAAATATCGTATTTTTAATGCAGATGGTTCGGAAGTTGAACAATGTGGTAATGGCGTACGTTGTTTTGCACGCTTTGTGCATGAACGTAAGTTGACCAGCAAAACCAAAATCAAAGTACAAACCAAGTCAGGTATCGTAGAGCCTGAATTAGGTGCGAATGGTTGGGTGCGCGTTAATATGGGTTATCCACGCTTTTTGCCGGATGAAATACCATTTATTGCTGAAGAGCCTGAAAACTTATACGACATTGCATTAGCGAATAATGAACAACTCACCATTGATGTGGTGAGTATGGGTAATCCGCATGCAGTGACGATCGTTCCTGATGTCATTACTGCAGACGTCGCTAAAATTGGTCCACAAGTCGAATCGCATGAGCGTTTTCCACAGCGTGTAAATGCTGGCTTCATGCAAATTGTGGATGAGAAACATGCACGCCTACGTGTATTTGAACGTGGTGTCGGTGAAACCATGGCCTGTGGTACAGGTGCTTGTGCAGCGGCAGTATCAGGTATGCGTCGTGGCTTATTAGCCAATTCGGTCGAAATAGAGTTGGCAGGTGGTAAGTTGCAAATTGAGTGGCAAGAAGGTGGTGTAGTCTGGATGACTGGACCAACTGCAACAGTTTACGAAGGACGCTTAGATTTAAGCTACTTCCAAGGTTAAAATCAAAGCCCTGATTCATTCAGGGCTTTTTTTCATAAAATAAAAAGTGAATAAAAAATTATAATTCAATGGGATTGTAGTCAACATGGAACAAATAAACGAACAAATAAACGAACAAATAAACGAACAAATAAACGAAGAAATACAAGAAGAAATCTTAGAGCAACTTTTTCATAAAGCCTTACATGAACCGGCCTATCGCCCTGAATTTTTAGCGCAGTTATTGGCAGCCAATGTGTATTGTGTGGGAACAACAGGTGAACGTGATTCACGCATTGCCGAAGATTTGATCTTGGATGAAGGCGACAGTGTTCAATTGAAATCATGGGAAGATGAAACATATGATTGCGTCATTCCATTTTTTACGTCCTTGGAAAAAATGCGGTTGGCAATATCTGAAGAGGATTCGTATATCCGGCTACCAACCAAGGCATTATTTGAAATGACCATTGGGGCAAGGCTTGTATTGAATCCACAATCACCTGATGCGACGAAGGACTTTGTACCAGAAGAAATTCAACATTTGCTGAACGGGCAGTATATTCAGCCCTCAGAAAACTATGAAGTTACGGAAGATACGGAAGTTTTAATTGGTCAGCTGGCAGAATATCCGCAGTTTATGATTGATCAATTAATCATTTTTTTTGGCACAGAGCGTGTGGTAAAAGCTGCCTATTTGGCGCAAATGCTGAATGAAGCTCGAGATGATTCACCAACTTTGTTGATCGGACTAGATTTAGAAGCAGGGTTATCTGAACAACAAATTCAAGATTTGCACAGTAAAATTGGTCGTATCACACAGGATAGTTTAAAAGAGCAATGCCCAGTGGATTTAATCCATGTCAATCCACACAGTGTGGATGGTGTAGAAGGGTATTTGCTTAATGAAACGCAAGCTTTTTACCAACGTGTTGATGGTAAGCCTAAAGGGTTCTTTGCTAGACTCTTTTCATAAAATAGATATGTAAAATCGCTTTAGTGAACGTACTGCAACGCTAAAGCACATGTTGAAATGGGAGAAGACAGATGACGATGGATCAGAGTCAACTACTGACTATGTGGTTGAAGGAACGTGAAATTCAAAATCAGTCTAAACATACATTGCAAGCGTATGAGCGTGATGTCAGTGATTTTCTCCAATTTTGTACAATACGCAACTTGCCACTGCATGATGTCGAAAAGTCAGATCTGCGTGAATTTGTTGCTCATAAAGTGGAACAGTTTCAGCTCAGTCCAAGTAGTTTGCAGCGCATGTTATCTTCAATACGCCAATTTATGAAATGGGCAGAACAAGGGGATTATCTCAATTTTAATCCTGCAGATGATTTTCAGCTCAAACGCCAATCACGTCCTTTACCAGGATTGGTCGATATTGAAACCATTAAACAAATCATGGAACAGCCCGAGCCGGAAAGTGAAACTCAACGGCAACTTTGGATACGTGATAAAGCGATTTTGGAGTTGCTCTATTCAAGTGGTTTACGTTTGGCAGAAGTGCAGGGCTTAACCATTCGAGATATTGATTTTAATCGCCAACTGTTACGTATTACGGGTAAAGGGAATAAAACGCGCATTGTACCTTTCGGTTCTAAAGCCAAAGAGGCTGTGATGCATTGGTTGCAATTATATCCTGCATGGCATGGTGATTTTGTCCCAGAAGCCCAAGTTTTTATCACTCAAAAAGGCAATCCACTAGGGGTAAGACAAATAGAAAATCGAGTTAAATTTCAAGCTCGACGTGCAGGTGTAAATGTCGATTTACATCCGCATTTATTACGACATTGCTTCGCTAGCCATATGTTGTCCAATAGCGGTGACTTGCGTGCTGTACAAGAAATGTTGGGGCATAGTAATTTAACCACTACACAAATTTATACCCATGTGGATTTTGATCGATTGGCACAAGTTTATGATCAGGCCCATCCAAGGGCACAGCATAAAGATTCGTAACAATTGCAAAAACGACTTTGGTACTCAGTGGTCTAAATTTTGCTTAAATTTACAGGCTAGATTTCACATTTTGTATCCTAAAGTGGTCTACTTCATGAAAATTAAATAAGGATGTGAAAAAATATTGGTAAAATTGACCGACATTTTGAACTATTGTCGCATTATAAAAATTCAAATTATCGGGTATAAAAATTGTCCATTATTGAATTAACGTAAGTGCTGAAGTGAAATTCGCCATTTACTAAATTGCTGTACCGTTAAAAATATATAGGCCATACCATGATTTCAGATATTCAAGAAAAATATGACCAGTTAAATGGTCAGCAAAAAGAAATTTTTGCAGGATACGGCTTACGCCAGATCAAACACTTTGTTGAAATCAGTTTGCCTGAAGTAGAAGCTGTATTGCCTGAAGGTGCGCAGCTACAAGGGATTAATGCCGATGGTAAAGTTCAGGCGTTTAATGCGGTGACGGGCCAATACTTTATTTGGATTTCGGATAAACAATGGCAGCTTACCAATAAAGCAACTGCTAAATTTGACAGTAAAGAAGATGCCCTCACCATTTGGCGTATTTTTGATTTGGCAAAGTATGAACTTATTGACCTAAGCCACATCCATCGTGACTTTTTGGAAAATCAGCCAGCCTAAACCATTGGTCAAATAAACAACTCAAGGGCTATCTTCATTGGTTTTGGATGTTTAGCCCTTATATCACTCGCTCCATGACATGTTGAGATGCTTGTGAGCAGAGCGTTAGAGTGTTAATATTCTTTGCAAAGCTTAATTGCTTAAACAAAAATTTCTAAATGCCAATCCGTTTTGCTGCTTAGTAATTCAATTCGTTTAATTTTGATAGCGAGAGCCTGTCAATCCAATCAATGGTTTTCCTACTTGAGCAATTGAGCTCAAAGACCTCCTAGATATTTCCCATTTAATTGCTGCAAATATGCCGCAAATTATTATTTTTCTTTGCTTATAATATAAGTAAATACCGCATTGCTAGGTATTTGGATTCGAGGCTGTGAAGGTAATCCGTCACTACATTGCCAAGCTTGTAGTTTCAGCCTCGTCGTTTCTGATGCTTGAGTTGTTCCTTGGCAGACCAATTTCTGTTTATAAATCTTCTAGCGGTAACTGGAAGCTTTGTTTGATGATTTGGCTTGGTAAATCAGTCTTTACACTGGTGATGCCATTTTTCTTGGTTAAGTGAGTAGACTGAAATTTGCGGTAACTTTCTAGGTCAGGCACCACTACTTTGAGCATTGCATCGCACTCACCCAAAATAATGTAGCACTCCATGACTTGAGGAAGTTCTTTCATCGCTTCGATAAAAGTATCGATGGTTTCAGCATCTTGCCCAGTCAACCAAATACGAGAGAATAAAATCAATTGAAAGCCAATCTTTTGTGGATCGACCACGGTGGTGTAATTCTGAATCACACCTGCTTCTTCGAGTAATTTGACCCGACGTAAACAAGAAGAAGGCGAGAGTCCAATTTCCTTGGCTAAGTCATTATTTTGCATGCGGCCATTATTTTGAAGTGCGCGAATGATATTTTTATCAATACGATCTAGTTTAACTAGAATTGACTTAGAAGATGTCTTCATAAAATAGAATATAATTCTAAAAATAATATCTATTATAGAATATTTGATATCCTATTTTAAAGCGATTCAAACATACTAATTTCACTTTCAGGACATAGAAAGGGAAAATTGAAATGTCTGTATTTGCTTTGTTTGCCTTAACGGTAATTCCCCTTATTTTCACACCAGGACCCGATATGCTTTTTATCCTGTCACAAGTGATGGGTAAGGATGCAAAAGCAGGCATGATGGCAACAGTGGGGGTGTGCTCAGGTTATTTGGTTCACTCGATTTTGGTGGCATTGGGTATTGCTGCGATTATCGTGTCATTTCCACTACTGTTTGAAACAATCCGCTGGTTGGGGATTGCTTATCTTTTATATTTGGCAACGCATTTGCTGCGTTCAGTATTTAGCAGTAAAAAATTAAGTATTGAGAAAAAGTCAGCGTCCAACCCGATAAAAAAAGGCTTTTTTACGGCTTTACTGAACCCGAAAGGAATGTTGATATATTTTGCAATTTTGCCGCAATTTATCGATAAATCAGCGAATACCGTGAGTCAAGGTTTGATTTTGTCCTTCATTTTTATTGGGCTGATTTTTGTGGTGTATTGTAGTTTGAGTGTGGTCTTTGCACGTATTACACAAAAAACTGAAATTGATGAACGCAAACAAAAGTGGATCGATGGTACATCAGGCGGTTTATTGGTTCTTGCTGCGACATGGTTAATTGCCAATTAAAAACAGCAAATGTAAATAGAAATAATTGCCTTAACTAAAACCTTCGTGAAGGCGGAGGTTTTTTTATATGTGGTGAATATCGACACATATTAAGAATAAGAACAGGAGAAAAACCCACCAATTAGCTTCGGAAAAGTGAAATTAGCGCTAAATTCATTATGCTTCTATCTTAAATGACAAGTTTAGATATGTTGCCGAATGTGTAGAGGGAAAGCTCTATTTCAGAAAGATTGATCGAAAATTGATATTAAATCAGATCTTTTGATGAGCTAAATCAAGTAAAAAAATAATAAAAATCAATGCTTAAAAAATAACTGAATAATGCGTTTTTTTGGATAACTGAACCATTCTTTAAAAAATGTGAACGATAAGTTCAAGGAAATTACGCTTTTTTACAGGTCTTTCGATAATTGTGACTTGACCGAAATGCCGTACACATTGCAAGATAGGGCACCTAAAAAATTTAAAGTGAAGAGTTAATATAACTTTTCTCAACATTTACATTTGCTAAAACAGCCGAGGATTACATGAAGGCTCTTGTTGCTGTAAAACGTGTGGTTGATGCCAACGTTAAAGTTCGCGTTAAGCCGGACAACAGTGGTGTTGACTTAACGAACGTTAAAATGTCAATTAACCCATTCTGTGAAATCGCAGTGGAAGAAGCGGTTCGTTTAAAAGAAAAAGGAACTGTTTCAGAAATCGTTGTTGTTTCTATTGGTCCTAAAGAAGCTCAAGAACAAATCCGTTCTTCTATGGCGCTTGGTGCAGACCGCGGTATCCTTGTTGAAGCTGACGACAGCCAGTTAGGTGCACTTGAAGTTGCAAAAATCCTAAAAGGTGTTGTAGACGCTGAACAACCTCAATTGATCCTTCTTGGTAAACAAGCAATTGATGACGACTCTAACCAAGTTGGTCAGATGCTTGGCGCGCTTTTAGGTGCTGGCCAAGGTACTTTCGCTTCAGAAGTTAAAGTTGAAGGCGACAAAGTACAAGTGACTCGTGAAATTGACGGTGGTTTACAAACTGTTGAACTTGCACTTCCTGCAATTATCACCACTGACTTGCGTTTGAATGAGCCACGTTATGCTGCTCTTCCAAACATCATGAAAGCGCGTAAAAAGCCGCTTGATACTAAGTCACCTGCTGATTATGGCGTTTCACCTGCGACTAAGCTTAAAACTGTTAAAGTTGAAGCTCCTGCAGAACGTAAAGCGGGCGTACAAGTGAAGTCTGTAGACGAGCTTGTAGATAAATTGAAAAACGAAGCGAAAGTGATCTAATACAGAAGGATAAAAATCATGAGTATTTTAGTTATCGCTGAGCACGACAACAAAGCACTAAATGGTGCAACTCTTAACGTTGTTGCTGCAGCGCAAAAAATCGGTGGTGATATCACTGTATTAGTAGCTGGTTCAGGCGCTCAAGCAGTTGCAGACCAAGCAGCTAAAGTTGCGGGTGTAAGCAAAGTATTACTTGCTGACGACGTTGCTTATGCTAATCAATTGGCTGAAAACGTTGCTAAATTAGTTGCTTCTATCGGTGCGGGTTACACTCACATCCTTGCTGCTTCTACGACAACGGGCAAAAACGTACTTCCACGTGCTGCTGCGCTACTTGACGTAAGCATGATCACTGACATCATTGCTGTTGAAGGTCCTAAAACTTTCAAACGTCCAATCTATGCAGGCAACGCGATTGCAACTGTAGAGTCTGGCGAGTCTGTTGTAGTTGCGACTGTTCGTGGTACTGCATTTGATGCTGTTGCAAGCGAAGGCGGCTCTGCTGCAGTTGAAGCTGTTGCATCTACTGGTGATGCTGGTATTTCTAAGTTCGTTTCTGAAGAAATCGTGAAATCTGAACGTCCAGAATTAACAGCTGCGCGTATTGTTGTTTCAGGCGGTCGTGGTGTTGGTTCAGGTGAAAACTATCACACTGTTCTTGATCCATTAGCGGACAAACTTGGTGCTGCCCAAGGCGCATCTCGTGCAGCAGTTGATGCTGGTTTCGTACCAAACGATATGCAAGTGGGTCAAACAGGTAAAATCGTTGCTCCTGACTTGTACATCGCTGTAGGTATCTCTGGTGCGATTCAGCACTTGGCAGGTATGAAAGAATCTAAAGTGATCGTTGCGATCAACAAGGATGAAGAAGCACCAATTAACTCAGTAGCTGATTACTGGTTAGTGGGTGACTTGAACACTGTAGTTCCAGAATTAGTATCTAAAATCTAATTTCTGAACGCAGTTCAAAACGCTCCTAAGCTTATGGCTTAGGAGCGTTTTTTATTGCGGAATGAATAGTCTGGTAGATCTTCTTGATCATGCTTAATCGATTAACCATACGTGAATGTACATAAATATGCATTGCACTTTTATTTTTCATATTTATGAGAGTGGTGGATTCTTAATTTCGTACTTCAAAATTCTTACGATATTATTTCTTGTTGTCAGTATTAGGCACTACTGTAGCGTAAGCTAAACGTATGTTGAAACTTAAATGGTAAGTAAGCAGGAGCAATCGCTTGGTAATAGGATGGAAATTAATAAATTATAAAAAATACAAAGATTTAAAATAAAATAATAAAAATTTATCTTTCAAGTTTGAATCTTAAACTTAAAGCAAGCTTAAAGGATTGTATATTTTGTGTTAACATTGCTTTTTTATTGAACTTGCCTTTTAGGCGGAGTCTCCCTTTGAAATTTGATTTTCAGTTACCAGTCAGTGTATTGGTGCTGATGATCTGCTGTTTACTTTTTTCCTGTTTTACAAAGTATCTCTTTTCCTTTATTTGATGGAATGACTGTTACAGCAGTTGAATCGGTCCAAGCATTGTTATTGCTGTTTTTTGCGATTTATACTTTTTTCTATATTCGACCACTTGAAATGCAAGATGGAAAGAAACAATTTTGGTTGTGGGCTGTTGCATGGTGGTTGTTGCTATTTGGTCGCAGTATTAGTTGGGGGCGTGACTATTTTCCTGATGTGCCTAAACCGTATTTTCGTTTAATTTCGGTATTCATGATTGCACCAGTCGTCTTTATGCTGTTTTCGCCTTATTTGCGTCAAGAAATTGTACATAAACTAAAAACCTTGGCTTTGCCAATTTGGCCATTCGGCTTGGTGATATTGGGCTTATTTATTTCTGATGCAGTTGAGCATAGTCGAAATCTTAGTTTTTTATTTTTGTACGATTTGGCTTATAAAGATTTCATCGAAGAAGTTTATGAATTTCCGCTTATTTTTGGTTTGTTTCTAACAGCATACCCATGGTTGCAGCATGATCATGTGCCTCAAGAATTAGAGGTCATGCAATATCATAAAGAGTGATTTTTATCACATTTATGGGTCTAAATTTGAAGCTTCGAAAAGAAATATTTTGAACATTAAACAACCTCTATTCGTAGAGGTTTTTTTCACAGCAAATAAAATCAAAATGCTTAAAATAAATACAAAAAATCATGGTTCTAGTGCAAGATGATTGGCACAAAAATCAGGGTTTTTATGCTATACTGTCCGACTTGATTTTTGATATTGGTTCAGTGTTTTTTGAACTAATTTTTACAGATTTACGATATATAAATGCGGGCAGAATTCTGCTTGTATAACAAGGAGTATGCATGAGCGTATCGGAAATTAGACCGATTGCCATTGAGGATGAACTGAAGAGCTCATATCTCGATTATGCAATGAGCGTGATTGTGTCACGTGCGTTGCCAGATGTCCGAGATGGTCTCAAACCTGTTCACCGTCGTGTGCTTTTTGCAATGCACGAATTGGGCAATGACTACAACAAAGCTTACAAAAAGTCTGCCCGTGTAGTCGGTGACGTCATCGGTAAATATCACCCACATGGTGACTCAGCTGTATACGAAACCATTGTTCGTATGGCTCAAGATTTCAGTTTACGCTATCAATTGGTCGATGGTCAGGGTAACTTCGGTTCTGTCGATGGTGACAGTGCAGCAGCAATGCGTTATACCGAAGTTCGTATGCGTAAATTAACCCACGAACTTTTAGCGGATCTTGAGAAAGATACCGTAGAGTGGGAAGACAACTACGACGGTTCTGAACGTATTCCACAAGTAATGCCAACACGTGTGCCTAACTTGTTGATTAACGGTGTAGCTGGTATTGCAGTAGGTATGGCAACGAACATGGCTCCGCATAATATGACAGAAGTCATTAATGCATGTCTTGCTTATGCCAACGATCCGCATATCAGCATTGAAGGGTTAATGGAACACATTTCTGGTCCAGACTTCCCTACAGGCGGCATCATTTACGGTAAATCAGGCATTGTCGATGCGTACCGTACTGGTAAAGGCCGTTTGCACATCCGTGGTAAATATCACATTGAAGAAGACCAAAAATCGGGCCGTAGCACGATTGTCTTCACTGAAATTCCTTATCAAGTTAACAAAGCAAAAACCATTGAACGTATTGCTGAGTTGGTCAAAGAGAAAAAACTTGAAGGTATTTCTGAACTTCGTGATGAATCAGATAAAGAAGGGATGCGTATTGCAATTGACTTGAAGCGTGGTGAAAACGCTGAAGTGATTGTAAATAACTTATTCCAAAATACCCAATTAGAAAATTCATTCAGCATTAACATGGTCTGCCTCGATAATGGTCAGCCTAAGTTAATGAACTTGAAAGATATTATTGCAGCGTTTATCCGTCACCGTCAGGAAGTGGTTACACGCCGTACTATGTTCGAATTGCGTAAAGCACGTGAACGTGGACATATCTTAGAAGGTTTGACGGTTGCTCTGGCAAATATCGATGCGATCATTGAAACCATCAAAACATCTGCAAACCCTAGCGAAGCACGTGAACGTTTACAAGCGGGCGAGTGGGCAGGCGGTGGTGTTGTTGCATTGCTTGAAAAAGCGGGTGCGGTATCTGTCCGACCAGATGAAATTGAAGGCGAAGATCCAGCACGTCCATTTGGTTTAACAGGTGATATTTATCGTCTGTCTCCAACCCAAGTAGGTGCGATCTTAGAACTTCGTTTACATCGCTTAACTGGTCTAGAACAAGACAAGTTACAAGCTGAATATACAGAAATTCTTGGTCAAATTGCTGAATACACTGCAATTTTGAACGATTTCAACTTATTGATGAATGTAATTAAAGAAGAATTGGCTTTAATCCTTCAACAATATGGCGATGCACGTCGTACCGATATCGTGGAATCACGTATCGACTTCTCTCGTGAAGATTTAATCCCTGAAGAGCAAATGGTACTAACTGTTTCTAAATCAGGCTATGCAAAAACTCAACCATTGTCAGACTACGCTGCACAGCGTCGTGGTGGACGTGGTAAGTCTGCAACTTCAATGAAAGAAGACGATTACATCCAGCATTTGATCGTGACTTCAAACCACGCAACAGTGCTTTGCTTTACCAATGTGGGTAAAGTTTATCGTTTGAAAGTGTATGAAGTACCTCAAGCATCTCGTGGTGCGAAAGGTCGTCCGATGGTGAACTTATTGCCATTAGATGAAAACGAGACCATCACCGCTATTTTACCTGTGGTTGATGCGCCGAAGAAATTTAAAGAACGCTTGGCTGACTTTAAAGCATTTGTAAAAGCCAATAGTGCACAGCTACAAACCAATGAAGTGATTAATAGTCATTTTGCTGGTTTAGAAGCTGCACTTGCTGAGACTGAAGACGGTGCAGATGACTTGTCTGATGCATTACGTGTTCAATTGAAACAGTTGGGCTTAGAGCTTTCTACCACTGATCTTGATGACGAAATCATCAATGACTTTGCACAGCAAGCAGAAGCCGTTCGTAAAAACTTCTACGTATTTATGGCAACAGAATACGGTACGATTAAACGTGTTGAGTTAGAACAATTCTCGAATGTTCGTTCAAACGGTCTACGCGCGATTGAACTCAATGGTGATGACACCTTAATCGGTGTTGCCATTACCGACGGCGAACAACAAATCATGTTGTTCTCAAACGAAGGTAAAGCCATTCGTTTTGCGGAAACTGACGTGCGTTCAATGGGTCGTTCTGCCAAAGGTGTTCGTGGTATGCGCGTGACCATTGGTGCGGCAGCTCAAGCTGAAGACGCTGAGGATGCGGATGTAGAGTCTGATGATGACGATACCTCTGATTCAGCTCTCATTAGCCGTATAGTGTCATTGGTAGTTGTTCCGGAAACTGGTGAAGTACTTTGTGCTTCAGCTAATGGTTATGGTAAACGTACACCAGTAGATGACTTCCCAACCAAGAAACGTGGCGGTAAAGGTGTTATTGCAATTAAAACATCTGAACGTAACGGTGAACTTGTTGGTGCGGTAGCGATTGATGCGTCTAAAGAGCTAATGTTAATTTCAGATGGCGGTACGTTGGTTCGTACACGTGCGTCTGAAGTGGCACAAACAGGTCGTAATGCTCAAGGTGTTCGTTTGATCCGTTTAGGTGAAAGCGAAATTTTAGTCGGTGTTGTGGCGATCGAAGCAGTTGAAGAAGACGAAACTTTTGAAGAAGTGGAAGCAATCGAAACTGAGCAACTTGTAGATGACTCAACGATTATTGATCAAAATGACAATGAATCAGATCTCAATGAGCCTGAAGAAGACTAATTGAAGATTGAGAAAAGAGGGCGCTACGGCGTCCTTTTTTATAGACAGATAATTTTAGATTGATGAGTACAATATGAAATTAAAATATTTTGCAATGGCTTCACTTATTGGGCTTGGCGGCTGTGACCAAATTGGTCAAAAAGCCTTAAATGCAATCCCAGACCCAAGTGCTGAACAGACTGAAGTTGCTCAAGCTGCCTATGATCAATTACGTGAAGGCAATTTTGAAAAGTTGTATACCTACTTTGAACCAGAACTCAAAGCGAAGTTTGAACAGAATGAAAAAGAGCTGCGTAAATTTGCACGAGGTATTCCGAAACAAGATTACTCACGCAAAAATATAGTGGCTAAGCACATTGAAAAATCGACTGAAAAACCGTCTTTATATACGGTCACTTATGAGTACGGTTATACCAATAAAAACCTTGTACAGTATGATGTAAGTTTTGATAAACCCGCAGGAAGTAACAAAATTCGAGATTTTAATATTTCAGTTTTTGGCGAAAAAAATAAATAAAGTTTGGAAAAATAAAACAAAGCTGTAAAAAAGGACGCCGAAGCGTCCTTTTTTATGACATAAAATTAAGCGGCATCTTTTAGATTAGCGGCATAATTTTTTTGTTTTTCAGTATCAAATTGGCCTTCCCATTTACTGATCACCAGTACCGCAAGCGCGTTACCAATCACATTTAGTACAGTACGTGCCATATCTAAAATACGGTCAATACCAGCAATGAATGCTAGACCTTCAAGTGGAATACCGACACTGCCGAGAGTCGCTAGCAAGACCACGAAAGAAACGCCTGGTACACCTGCAATCCCTTTAGAGGTAATCATCAAGGTCAGTACTAGAATCACTTGTTGAGTGATTGTCAGATCGATCCCGTAAAGCTGAGCAATAAAGATAGCCGCAATACTTTGATATAGGGTCGAACCATCGAGGTTAAATGAATAGCCAATTGGAATCACGAAACTGGTAATCGGTTTCGGAGCACCATAAGCTTCCATTTTTTCCATAATACGGGGGAGGACGGTTTCAGAACTTGCAGTTGAATACGCGAGAATCAATTCATCTTTTAAGATCTTGATAATGGCCCAAACACTGAAGCCACAGAATTTAGCAACTGCACCTAATACAATGAAAATAAAGAAGAAAATTGCACCATAAACTAAAACTGCGAGTTTAAGCAGTGGCACAAGAGAGCTGAAGCCGAAATTCGCAACAGTTGCAGCAATCAAGCCGAATACACCAATAGGTGCAAACATCATGATCATGTGCGTAACTTTAAACATCGTTTCAGAAACAGCGGTCAACACTTTAATTAAAGGTTGTTTTACTTCCTGATCAAGCGCACCTAAACCTACACCAAACATCACAGAGAAAAAGATGATTGGGAGCATTTGACCACTCGTCAAAGCTGCAAAAAAGTTAGATGGAATAAGTGAAAGTATTGTTTGAATCAAACCATGAGAATGTTCACTGACTTCATGTGT
Source organism: Acinetobacter sp. ANC 5600 (assembly GCF_002018395.1). NCBI lineage: Bacteria > Pseudomonadati > Pseudomonadota > Gammaproteobacteria > Moraxellales > Moraxellaceae > Acinetobacter > Acinetobacter sp. ANC 5600. The sequence continues at coordinate 328,054 of NZ_MVKW01000001.1, read as the reverse complement.
TGTTTCTTGATACTTTGAAATATCGACTTGCGTCAATGCAGACATATCAATGCCGGCACCAGGTTGGAATACGTTGGCTGCAACTAAACCGACTAAAATAGCAACGGTGGTAATGATTTCAAAATAAATAATTGTTTTGAAACCAAGTTTACCTAAGTTACTACCGTGACTTGTATTGGCAATACCTAAAATAAGCATCGACACAACAAGCGGAATAACGATCATCTTAATGAGGTTAATAAAAATTGAGCCCAAAGGAGTCAAAAAGTTATTAACTAAAGCATCACGATATTCAGGAGAATAGTGTAGGAAAGCACCAACAAGTATACCTAGAATGAGAGCAATCACGATTTGCCAGGCAAGGCTCACCTTAATCTTTTTCATACATCAGCTCTTATGTCAGATTTGGGAGAAAAAAGCCCACAGTCATCCACGAACAAATGTTGCAGACAGACTGAATCCGCCATGACAAAAAGTTCTGAATAATTTGGGAGATAAATACGATAATATTTTGCAGTTTATATGAGAATACAGCCAACGATTTTGATCAAAACCAAATTGTTTGATCGATAAATTATCATTTTTAGTTGTATAAGCGATTTGATTATTAAGTTTAATTTATAGAACGAATAAAATTGAGTTATTAATGAACACTTCACAAAATCTCTGATTTGCCTAGAAAGATCGAAAAACTAATTGTGAGCCTGTATTTTTCATTTTTGTATAGAAGTTTGCTTTATACTTGTGAGGCAGATAAATCAGTGAAAATTCTATAAATCACACAGATTATCCGAAAAAAATTTTAACTTTATATATTTTAATAATAACCAGAGGGCTTGTACGGTGTTGAAAAAATTAGTCGTCATCATTGCTTTAATCTTACCTATAACGGCTTGTGAAAAAATCGGCGATTTCTTGATTGCAAAATTCGAATCAAGCCTACCAAGTGAGACAAGCTCACAGCGTATCAAGTCAGAAAAATTATTCGCAGCACTACACCAACCCCATCAAGACAGCTTTTTGGTATTGGTTGAAGAAAATGTTCGTGATGCGATGCTAGCAGATCCAGAGCTGTTTTCACGTATGAAAAAGTTGATTCCTGTAGGTCAACCTAGCGCTGAAGCGGAAGTGATTCAGCGAATGGCAAATACTCGGCTGGGAGAAGGTAAGACCACAACAATTGTGTATAAATATGATTATCCGCAAAAAGAACTGTATATGAGTGTGGTCTTTGCAGGTCATGATGGGGACGATAAAGTGAAAGGATTCTGGCTTGAAAACTCTGCAGAAAAAGAATCAGATGATTTGGTTACTGAGATCACCTCAGATGCAGATGATTTTAATACTCAAGTGGATGAAGCATCGACTGTGACGCCAACAGCATACAGTTAATAGGTGGCAGAAAGCATTAAAATTTGAGACATGCTAAGAAGCAAAGCGTTCGAGTCTATGATGAATAGGTTTGAACGCATTTCGCTTGAGACCAGACATGTCTTACAGCACAAACAGTTTTATCTTTTGGCAAAATTTAAACGCCAGACAGCAAGACATAAAAAAATCAGTCCAATAGCTGAAAGGTAAAGCAGTTTAGGAATGACGATTGCTGTTGTCACACCCATCTGATTGAGTTGAAGGAACATTTGAATGCCTTGGGTCGAAGGTAATGCTTGAGCGAGTATTTGCATCCATTCAGGCATAGCTGCATGTGGCCATGCCGTTCCCGAAAGTAGAAATAGCGGAATAGAACTAAAAACGATGACATGTCCTGCACGTTCTGGCAGGTCAAGAAAGGTGGCGAGATAGAGCGTCATCGCAATAATACAACTGAGGAAGATGGGTACAGCAATGAACATGCCCCACAAATTTCCACCCCGTGGATAGTCATTCAGCCAAAAGGTAAAACCAAATAAATAGAAGCACCCCAAAGTTCCAATGGTCAAAATACACAAGAAAATGCCAGCTAATTGTGTATAGCTTGGACGCCATGTGGTGTTTTGTCGATAGGTCGCAATCAGCATGCACAGACCCAATAAAATCGTCTGATGAATAATTAAGGGTGCAACTGCTGGGAAAATATAGCTGCCATAGCCTGAAAGTGGATTAAATAATGGAATCTTATGGATAGATAAAGCTGGGCTAAAATCGGATATGTTCTGGAATTTTTCTGCATATTCGACGAGGGCATTTTCCATCGAACTGGCTAAACCTAAGCCAATTTTTTGTGTTTTTAGAAAGTTTGCAGCACTGAGATATAAACCAATTCCACCGGTTTCACCACGGCGAATGCTATTTGAAAGATTACTCGGCAACAGTAAAATCCCGTCAGCTTGCTGACTACTGAGCATATTTTCAGCCTCAGCAAAATTACCAGTCACAGCTCGAATTTCTACATTGGGACTATTGGCTACAGCACCAATAATCGTATTGGTGAGTATGCTTTGTTCCTCATCCACCACAATGATAGGGAGCGATTCTGCGTGTTCCGCTTGATAGGCAATAGGATAAAAAAAACTGTAAAGAAAAACAGAAAGCACTAAAGTGGTAAAAATCGAACTGTGCTTCACAATATCTTTAAAGGTTTGAATATAGTGTCTGAGCAAATTTGATAGAAATGACACGATTACATTCATATGACTTGCTCCTTTAGTACTTTACGTAGAAAGAAGCTGGCAAGAACCAAATAGAACAGACAGTAAATGATCAGGGTGACAAGCGGTGTGATTGAAATGGAGATTGGGCTACCAATGACCCATTGTTCTGTTTGTAATTTGGCATAAGGCGTATAGGGAATAATATTGGCCCAAAACTTTGTAAACATCGGTGCGTTATTCAGCGGCAATGTTACCCCTGCAAAACTCAGTGATGAGCCACCATATACCGCAATAAAACCAAAAGACTTGGTGAGATCACGCGTTGCTAAAACTACGGTAGAGCTGATAAAGGCATAGGCTGTATAAAAAAACAATTGCCCGAGCAAAATGAGCAATAATGAACCCTGAACAAACCAACCTCGAAACACGATTAGCCAAAACATCCACGCCCATGTCCAAGCGGTAAAAATGAAAACATAACTGAGATTTTTAGCGATTAAAGCTTGAAAGACAGAAGTCGGTTTCACCCATTGATTTACAGTGCCATATTTGATTTCTTGACCAACCGAAAATGCGACACAGCAACACAGTAGTAAATGTAGAATCGCAGGAATCATGTAGGGCTCTAAATAGAACTCGTAATTTAAACCAGGATTATATAAGGGTGAAATTTTGACATTGGGTGTCGGTGCATCGAGGTAGGGGATAGTATTTTCTAAATACTGATGACCACTAAAATCAGCCATGGCTTGCAGTGTACTCAGTAACATGGCTGATGAAATACTATTGCCAACACTAAAATAGCTTTGGTTATAGGCAATGCTGATTTCTGCATCTTTTGCTTGAACCAGTCGTTGCTCTGCGCCAGCAGGAATATGAATATAGCCCCAAATGTGGGTTTGATTTATCAGCTTTTCAGCATCGTCCATACTAGGTGTAATGGTGGCTACTTTTAAAGTATGGTTGAGCTGCGCAAAATGAGTAATGTTACGGCTTAAACTGCTTTGATCTTGGTCTATGATCGCGATGGGTAAATGATCTGGTTTGCCTTGAGCAAACATATTAGTAAAGAGCAAAATCACTAGGGCAGGGGCAAGTGTGACCATACACAAGTCCCATTTATGCTGCATCAAATAGCGAAACTCACGCAGAATGCCCCTAAACATTATTTACGCTCTTCAATTTTAAACAAAACGCTCATACCCACTTTTAAGTCAGCAATCGGCTGAGCGGGTTTCAGTTGGACTTTAAAACTACGAATGTCATAGCCGCCTGTTTGCCGCGTGGTTTTAATCGTTGCAAATTCACCTTCGGCTTCGATGTGATCAATTTTAAAATCGGCAGATTTGTTCAGTGCGGGTATAAATCCATGCATGGTCTTGAGTTGATACACTTGAGCATACTGGTCTTCACGGACATTTAAGCTAATCCATAAGCTATCATCTTGAATCAGGCTTACAACGGGCACACCCATCGCAACTAATTCTGAAACTTTGCCATAGGTTTTTGAAATGGTGCCATTGGAGGGTGCAAACAATTTGGTTTCAGCCTCAAGTGCATTGGCTTCAGCCAACGCGGCTTGCGCAATCTTGACTTGGGCATCTGCCGAGCTTTGTTGTTGCGGTGTACTGCCACGTTTTGCACGCGCATATTGTTGATAAGACGCTTCTGTCATTTGTGCAGCAGACACTGCGGCAGCTTGCATTTCATCACGGCGTTGTCGTGAAATGACACCTTCTTTATAGAGGTTTTGACCACGTTGGTAGGTGGTTTGCGCTAATTGTTGCTGTGCTTTTAGACTTTGCCAATTGGCATATAAACTATCAATATTTTCTTGTTGAGAGCCACGTTCAGCTGTGGATTGCAGTGCTTGCGCAGATTGGAGTGCAGCTAAAGCCTGTTGTTTCTTTGCATCGACTTCGGGGCTGGTTAAACGAACCAGTGCTTGACCTGCTTGTACTTTTTCACCGTCATGCACATATATTTCTTCGATACGGCTGGGTACTTTGGTACTAATGTAAATGGTTTCAGCCTCCACTCGACCTTGTAATTCAACCTGCTTGGGCTGATAACTTTTCCATAAGCCAAATGCAATCAATGCCAAAAGTAGTATCAATATAATGCCAACGGCAATTTTTATCAGTATAGATTTCTTATGTTGGTCTTTTGTTGGGGAGAAAGAGTGGTCTTGCTCTAGAGACGTTGAATTAACAGATTCTGTCGGCTTTTTATCCATCGCGATTTCGTCTTGCGTACTACTGTTTTCCATAACAGGCTTTGGTACAACCGTATCATTTGTTGATGTAACAGATGATTTATCCTCAGTTGAGGTGTCTTTTGGTTGATCAGTTGAATCCTGATTCATGTGCATTTCCCCAGTCTAAGTTTAACGGATGTAATCGGTGTGTGTTTGATTGATATAGCTTTGGAACTGGTCAATGCTCCCGTGACTTTGTAGCAATGTTGCAAGTGACATCACGTATTTATAAGCATTGAGTGCCATTTCACTTTGTAGCCCGCTCAGTGCATTTTGTGCATCAATCACTTGTGTGGCTGTTCCCATATCTTCTTTAAATGAAAGCTGTTGAATTCTTAAATTTTCTTGAGCAGCTTTTAGGTTTTGCTGCAACAACAGGTGACTTTGTTGAGCGCTGGTGACTTCATTAAATGAGCTATAAATCAGGCTTTCAATTTCTTGTTTGGTACGCTCAGTCATTAACTCAGATGCATAGCGTTGAAGTTCAGCAGCTTGTACGGATTTGTTTTTATCAATACCTGAAAATAAGTTGTAGCGAGCGGCAACACCAACGATCCAGTTTTGTTTATCGTCGAGACTATATTCGCCAAATGCAAAGACGTTGGGTTTTTTTGCTGCGCTTTGGGCTTTCACATTGGCACCGGCCAATTGACTGTCCAATTGCATTTTACGCACCAAACTAGACTGATCCTGATAACTTTTTAGTAAGGCGGTTATATTTTGATTGTGTTGCTGATTGATAAATAATGGCGTTGTAAGATCAGTAATTTGGCTGCTTTGCATTAAGTTGTTTAACTTAAATAAGCTAGAGCGAAGATTCGCTTCAGTATTTTGAAAAATTCTGAGCGCATTATTCTTCGCTACTTCAAATTGCATACGCTGGCCTTTGCTAATGAAACCCTGTTGTTCCATTTTGAGTGCATTGGCATAGTGTTGTTGCATCGCATTTAAATTGAAGCGGCTACTTTCAACTAATTTTTTTTGTAATTGAGCATTGAAGTAGGCTTGGATTAATTCAAAACGTTGTACATCTTGTTGTTGTTCACTGCTAATCGCGCTGCGTTTGGCTTGGATATTGGCAATTTCCTTGGCGCTAGACGTTAACCCACCGGTATACAGCGGCATCATTACGGAAACGGTAGGGCGGATCACTTGATCATCTAAGACCACCTGTGACGAATCTGGAATTAATCCGACACCATCACGGATTGGCTGTTGCAGACTGTCTTTTAATGGGTCTGCCAAATCACTCGGTAAGCTTTCATCAATTTTATTATTAATGCCATTACTCAGCGTTTGTTCTAAGTTATTTTTTAGGGCACCGAGAGGAATATCGAGTTCATTATGAAAGGCATAGGCACGGACGTTTAAATCCACACGAGGTAAACCAAGGCCTTTAATGGCCTGAGCTTGAAGTTCGGCAGATTGTTGTAGCGCTTGGTTGGCCTGAGTACTATACGAACTAGTGAGTAGACTTTGTTCTGCTTGGCTATAACTGATACTTTGCGCAAGTACCGTGGGGCTAAAAAAGCCACTGAAACAACCAAGGCCAAGCAGTAAACCTGAACGAAATGTATGTTTAATTTTTATAGAATAATCTGTTCGAGGTAAAGGCATAAAAATACACTCACAGCTAGGATGGGTTCATTATAGTCATTGTGATGAAGTTGGGTAAATTCACTAAGTTGTTGTATTGTTTCATATACATATGTAAATAAATTTTATCTTTGTAGCGCACATCATTTTTCTCACATCAAGACCTTAAATTAGCATCAATTCAAGGGATAAAAAATATCAGTAAATCTAATAATTTGAATTAATAAGAATTAATTTTGATCTTTATTGAAAATTTGACTTCAAATGTCAGACAGCATTGGAATATTTTCAGCTTTAACTACTGCAAGCACGCGTCAGATATGGTTAAATGCCATCATTTTATTGTGTTTCACTTTGAAAGGAAAACTCATGCGCGCGTACAACTTCTGTGCTGGTCCTGCTGCATTACCCACTGCCGTTTTAGAAAAAGCTCAAGCTGAAATGCTTGACTGGCAAGGCAAAGGCCTTTCGATCATGGAAATGAGCCACCGTAGTAAAGACTATGTCGCTGTGGCAGAGAAAGCAGAAGCTGATCTTCGTAAGCTGATGAATATTCCAGACAACTATAAAGTGTTATTCCTTCAAGGTGGCGCATCACTTCAATTCTCTGCGATCCCATTAAACCTATTGGGTAAAAACAGCAAAGCAGACTATATCCACACTGGTATTTGGTCTGAAAAAGCGTTGAAAGAAGCACAGCGTTATGGCGACATTAATGTTGTTGAAGCGGGTACCACCATTGACGGTAAACTTGCGATTACTGATCAAAGCACCTGGAACTTATCTGATGATGCGGCTTATGTGCATTATGCAGATAATGAAACCATTGGTGGTCTTCAGTTTGCCAACATTCCTGAAACAGACAAACCATTGGTTGCCGATTTTTCATCAAGCATTTTATCTGCACCATTAGACGTATCTAAGTTCGGTTTAATCTATGCAGGCGCTCAGAAAAATATTGGTCCTGCTGGTTTAACTTTGGTGATTATTCGTGATGATTTATTGGATCAGGCGAAAGCAGATATTCCAAGTATCTTGAAATATTCAGCTCAAGCAAAAAATGGTTCAATGGTGAATACACCATCAACCTATGCATGGTACTTATCTGGCCTTGTTTTTGAGTGGTTACTTGAGCAGGGTGGTGTAGACGCAATTTATAAAGCGAATATGGCAAAAGCTGAATTGCTTTATGGTTATATCGATTCAAGCGATTTCTATGCGAACCCAATTGCAAAAGAATTCCGTTCAATCATGAACGTACCATTTACTTTGGCGAACCCAGAATTGGAAAAACAATTCTTGAAAGAAGCTGAAGAAAACCACTTGCTGAATTTAGCCGGTCACCGTTCAGTGGGTGGTATGCGTGCAAGTATTTATAATGCTGTTCCACTTGAAGGCGTTCAAGCACTTGTTAACTTTATGGATGACTTTGCGAAACGCAACGCATAATTGTAAAGGCATAAAAAAAACCGGCAAATGCCGGTTTTTTTATTGAATAGATTAAAAAATAAAAGTATGTAAAACGTATGCACAAATCAGCATACCTAACATAAAAAATAAGCAGGACATTGGCTCGATTTGATATCGAGATTCCATGTGATGGTCAACTTGCGATAAGTTTTCTTCTTGCACGACTTTCATAGATATTCTTTCCGATCTATTTATCGTTAATTACTATTTCTTAAACGCATTTTTAACATAATTATTTGATTAAATAAAGTACTATCTGCCGTAAACTTACTAAACTATTTAGTTTATTTAAAAATAAGCAACTGAATTGATAAATTTAGTTTCATAAATTTCCTATCTTATTTATTTATATTAGATTTTTATATTTTATCCTTTGTAGATGGATTTATTTAGCAGCATTATTTTGAATTTAATATTGTGGATAAGTTATTTTAATTTGAATTTAAAAATAGAATATATTGACTGGTTTATGGATAAGAAATATTCAATCATTTAAATATTCAGCGAATACACATGATTAGCGAGAAATAAAAAAAACCGCACTGAGGCGGCTTTTTTTATGTGAAATTGGTTTTTTCAATTTAAATTAGGCTGATTTTGCGTAAATATTGGCTTGTATCCACAGGTTGCCACGAATATATTGCCCAACATTGAAATCTTTATGCGCCGGATTTCTTGTTGCAACACGAACAATCACCGCTTCTTGGTTTTCTTCGTGGATTAAGGTCACATCATACAGCGTATAGTCTTGCTCTTTAAATTGCATGGCAGTTTTGCCAACAATATGCCCTTGGAACCATGCTTCGTCTTCTTGTCCGAGGTTTTCACCATATAGGTATGCAACCATTTTAGAAAAATCGACGGTGACTGGTGCTTTGTCATCTTCAGACTTTGGTTGCCACGCTTTAATCTGTTCGTGTAAGTCTGCAGGGGCAATACCATTATTTGCTGCCAAGATATCGTTTAAAGCACGATGATGTTTAATCGACGCGGGATCATCGACGACCAATTGTTCATGTTCTGCGACAGCTTCGAGTTCATAGGCCCAAGCATTTAGTTGCACACTGTAGGTTGCATCTTTTTCATATTGGTCGTGATTGACGCTATATAAACTATCAAAAGCATACACACTGGTATTTGCGCCTAAGTCGAGGCAAAGCACAGCTTGCGTATTGGATTTACAGGTAATAATTCGCTCAATAGTTGCTTTGGTTTTATATGGACTATCAAAGCTTGGAAAAGCCGTTTTTACCGCTTTAGGTTTATTATTTTCAACAGCAATGACCTGACACAATTGAATACTGGCTTTGGCAGGCCCTTGAATGAGCCATGAAGAAGCATCCATATCACTTTCTTGTGCACATAAGCCCATTGGCATGATTGGCGCATCGAGTGCCTGTCCTAACCATACCGGCACATCTGTCGCTGGGTTACTGGTAAGTAAATTCCAATGTTCGACATGACTGCCAAAGGTTTGATCTTCAATAGTGATAATTTCAGGGCTATTTTGTTTTTTCATATGCACAATTGATATTGGGTTGGTTTCATAATTAATAAATCGAGGGTTATTTGAAATTTTCAAGTCACCGACATCATATTTATCATGAAATCATGCATAAAAAATGTTTTCAGTAGGATTTAAATGTAAAAGCATTGGAAAATAAGCCCAAGTTGGAGTCATTTTGCAGCTTTTCGATTCTCATGATTAGAGAAATGTAGATCCATTCAGCGGATGCAGATCCCCAAAATGTCATGTAGATTTGTTACTATGAGTCATGTTTAAAAGTGAATGGAAATTCAGTGCTGCCATTTAAATTATGGGTGGATGCAGATGCGTTACCACGCATTTTACGTGATGTGATTATTCGGGCTTCTGATCGTTACCAGTTAGAAGTCACTTTTGTCGCCAATCAAAATGTTGGGATAACGCCTTCGGTGCGGATTAACTCGATTCAAGTCATGAGTGGGGCAGATGCAGCGGATAAAGAAATTATTCACCGCATGAAAGAGCACGACATCGTGATGACACAAGATATTCCACTTGCTGCTGAAGTGATTGAGCGGGGCGGTATAGCGATACATCCACGCGGTGAGATTTATACCACAGCAAATGTCAAAGCACGTCTACACTTACGCGACTTTATGGATACTTTACGGGGCGCAGGTGTGCAAACCGGTGGTCCAGCCCCGATTTCAGAACGTGATAAGCGCGAATTTTCTAGTAGCTTAGATCAAACCATTCAAAAGCAAAAACGTAAAACGGCGCAGAAGTAAAAACCATGCCATCTAAAACAAATCTAGCGACGACCTATGCGTTGTTGGTGTTCATTTGGTCGACCACGCCACTTGCCATCGTTTGGAGTGTCAGTGATATCAATGCGTTTTGGGCACTGACATTACGCTTTTTTATCGCATTACCCTTGGCTGTCGCATTATTGTTTATTTTTAAACATAAACTGCCGATGGATAAAACCTCCCTGCACAGTTATTTGGCGGGGGCATTTAGTTTTATTGGTTCTCAAATTTTTACCTATATGGCAACGGCCTATCTCAGCTCAGGCATTATTGCCCTGATGTTTGGTTTAGCGCCAATTATGACGGGTCTGATTGGTCGTTTCTTCTTTCATACCTATCTGCATCGCTTGCAATGGATTGGGATGTTGATTGCCGTCTGTGGTTTAGCCATTATTTGCTTAGGCGGCAGTGATCAGCACGTACAGCCTGTTGGCATCGTCTTAATGTTAATGAGCGTATTCGTCTACTGTATGTCGATTTTTTGGGTGAAAAAACTCAATGCGCCATTGCAGCCCATGTCTCAAGCCACAGGTTCGATTCTTATCTCAGCACTATTTTCTGCTGCAATGCTACCTTTTATTTGGCAGTATGCACCTACACAGATGCCTTCAACTAAAGCGCTCATCGGCTTATTTTATGCAGTGATTATGGCTTCATTGATTGCCATGTTTTGTTATTTTAAACTGGTACAAAACATCAAGGCGACAACTTTGTCTTTAACAACGGTACTCACACCCATGCTTGCTATGCTCTTTGGTGCTTTACTGAATGATGAAAAATTATCATTGATGGTTTTACTTGGTGCTGTGATTCTATTATCAGGCTTGTTTGTTTATTTTTATAAAGATTTTCGGGCGAACAGAGAGCTCGCCCACAAATTAAAACATTGATTAAAAATCACTCTTTGTTTTGGGTCAGTGCGATACACTCTGCAAGTTTGACGCGGTCTTGAGGGAGCAGTGTGATAAAATAGGCACCCGTACGGTATAAGTTGCTTTCTTCTTCACGGCTATAAACCACTTGCGCAGTTGCCGCAATATGGAAGAAATTTTCAGGGTGGCTTAAGGTCACATGGATATAAGTACCTTCTTTAATCGCGCGTTCGCTAAAAAAGCTCAGACCGGTCTCGGAAAAATTCACATGCTCAGGCACTGGTAACATGCTTTGTACAATTGCGTCGTATAAAGAACCCGTAATAAGGTTTAACTTTTGGTTAAATAAGGATAAGATTCGAGCAATTTGTTGATCTTTCTCAGCTAATTGTTCTAATTCGTAGTTGAGTGCATGATCAAATTGATCTAATTCAGCAAGTAGTAGAAAATAGCGCGGCAATACAAAATTAGGATCGTAAGGATCATTCAGTGCAACATCATCAGAGATAATCTGATAGTTGATGCGCAAAGCAGCATCGATACGCGACATTACACGGCGTTCAGTTTGAACACTTTGATGCTGTAAATTTTCCATAATATATTACCTCGGACTAGATGGTTATGTTTAAACCAATCTCGCTGTATATAGGGTTGAGATACACTCGCGCTCGGCGCAGTAACCACTTTATTTCTTTTATTGCTCTGGTATCCATGATCGGCCTCACGCTTGGTGTGGCAGTCCTTATTACAGTTTTATCTGTGATGAATGGTTTCGATCGTGAGCTGAAAACTCGTGTCTTAGGAATGATACCTCAAGCCACTGTTTCTTCAACACAAATTTTAACAAATTGGCCTGAACTTGCAAAAAAAATTGAGCAGCATGAGCATGTTCAAGGTGTCGCACCATTCACCCAATTACAGGGAATGTTGACGGCACAGGGTCAAGTGTCTGGCATTATGGTCAGTGGGATTGAACCGCAGTATGAAAAAAAGGTATCAATTATCCAAGACCATATGGTGGAAGGCAGTATCGATAATCTGAAAAAAGGTGAGTTTGGTATTGTCCTCGGCAAGCAAATGACAGATGCCTTAGGTTTAGGCTTGAATGACAGTGTGACCTTGGTGCTTCCCGAAGCAACACCTTCGCCGGCTGGGGTCGTTCCGCGTTTTAAACGATTTAAAATTGTGGGTATTTTCAGTATTGGTGCAGAGGTTGATTCGATGATGGGCTATGTGGCCCTGAACGATGCGTCAACTTTATTAAGACTGCCAGATGGTGCTCAAGGCATCCGTATGAAGTTGGATGATATTTTTGCAGCACCACAAGTCTCTCAAGAAATTGTGCGTGATCTACCAGCAAACTTCTATGCTTCTGACTGGACTTATACACACGGCAACCTATTTAGTGCGATTCAAATGGAAAAGGCAATGGTAAGTTTATTGCTGTTCCTGATCGTATTGGTTGCGGCATTTAATATCGTGTCTTCTTTGGTGATGGTGGTCACTGATAAAAAATCCGATATTGCCATTTTGCGTACTCTAGGCGCTTCACCGGCTACAATCACGCGGATCTTTATGGTGCAAGGTACAGTGATTGGGGTCATTGGTACGGTGTCTGGGGCAATTTTAGGGATTATCGCTGCATCTAGTATTAGTAATTTAGTTGGTTGGTTGAATACAACACTGGGTTTAAATATGTTTGATGCTTACTTCATCAACTATTTACCGTCTTATTTAAGATGGCAAGATGTTGTGGTGATTGTGTCCTTATCATTGGGTCTTAGCTTTATCGCGACTATTTATCCGGCTTTACGTGCAGCTAAAGTTCAACCTGCAGAGGCTCTACGCTATGAGTAATTTAGTTTTAGATGCCCAAAACATTACCAAATCTTTTACGGATGGTAAGTCTACAGTCGATGTAATTCGCGGACTTTCATTACAAGTCAAAGCAGGTGAGTTTGTTTCAATTGTTGGTTCAAGTGGCTCTGGTAAAAGTACGTTGTTGCATGTATTGGGTGGCTTAGATCGTCCAACATCGGGTCAAGTGTTGATTAATGGTCAACGCTTTGACACTTTAGGTGAAGCAGAGCGTGGTTATATTCGTAATGAACATTTGGGTTTTGTGTACCAATTCCATCACTTGTTGCCTGAATTTACCGCGTTTGAAAATGTGGCAATGCCATTAATGTTACGTAAGTCGAGTAATTTCAAAGAAGTCAAGCAGCAAGCTGAATACCTGTTGGAACGCGTTGGACTTTCCCACCGCATGACGCACAAACCTGGTGAGCTTTCAGGCGGTGAACGTCAACGTGTGGCTTTGGCTCGTGCATTGGTAGCAAGACCTAAGTTGATGATGGCTGATGAGCCAACAGGGAACTTAGACCGCAAAACCGCGGTGAAGATTTTTGAGTTGCTATCTGAGTTGCGTAAAGAATTTAACATGGCAATGCTAATTGTGACCCATGATGAATATTTAGCTCAATCTGCTGATGCGATTTTGCATATGCAAGATGGTTTATGGGTAGATGACTAAGCGCTAAATTGATTTTGTAAAAAAAATTAGTGGATTAAGATTGTTTGATTGAAGCTCACCCCGGTGGGCTTTATTATTGCCAGCACATAATAAAAATAATGACGACTCATGTTACAAAGTTTTTGTATTGGTTGGATTTTAGGTATTTCTTTTATGGGGTTCATGTTTTGGAATCCACATATTTCGACAGCTCAGTTGCTTTTTATTGTTCTTATTTGGCTAGGTTTACAGCTTTGTATTTCACCAAAACTAAAAAGTATTTTTTTGAAAATCTTACAGCTCAGTACAAATTTATGCATGGGCGCAATTCTCGGCTTTAGTTTTGCCAATACTCAACTCGATCAGCGTTTGGCATTGGTTGAACATCAGAGCAGACAAGGCGAATTTATTGCGTATATTCCACAGATCAGCCAACTCAAAGACCAAGCAATTCAGCAAAAAATTGAAGTGCTAAATATGAATCAGCAGATTCAATATTTTATGGCGTATTTACCCAATTCAATTTTGCAAAATAATGAACAGACGATTCAGTTGGTCCCTGGACAATACTATCGTATGTATGGTGAGTTAAGACCTACCCAAAGCTATGTGACCGAAGGTGCATTTGACCAAGAAAGGTGGAGCATACAGCAAAATATACATGCCAGTTTAAAGGTGAAGTCGGTCGAACTTATACCACCTCAACATATGACTGCGATGGGCTATGGGCAGCAGTATCAACGACATCAAGGTGTGCTACACCAGTTCAAAATAAAAGTCGAACAACAACGTTTATATTTAAGAGCGTTTATATACCAACAACCGCTACGGAATCATGGTTTGCTGTTAGCACTGCTTACAGGTGATAAAAGTTTACTCACTGAAGGCACCAGTGAATTATTTCAACGTTTTGGCATGAGTCATTTATTGGCGATATCTGGGCCGCATGTACTGGTTTTTGCCAGCATGCTCTGTTGGGCGATGCAGTTAGCTATTCGAAAATATTGTCCCAAAATTTATCTCAAATGGCCCAAACAGTATGTTTTGGTCGTGCCCTTTATCTTTTGTGTCCTTCTATATTGTGCATTTACCGGTTTTGAAATACCGGCACTGAGAACGCTGACGATCTGCCTAGTCGCCAGTAGCATACTTTTGTTACGGCAAACCATTCAGCCTTTTCAACTGCTGGTTTTTAGTGCAGCTATTTTATTGCTCGTGGATCCCTTTAGTATTTTATCCGCGGCATTTTGGTTGTCTTATGGCGCCTGCTTTATTTTACTGCGGATTTATCAAACCTTAAGGAAGCATTTACTGGCTCAAACGGACGCCAGTTTTTGGCAAAAGTTAAAGCATTCAATGTGGTTGATGGTGGAATCACAATGGAAAATCTTTGTCGCCTTATTTCCATTGATGGTGATTTTTTTCAAGCAAGTGACTTGGATTAGCCCATTAAGTAATTTATTCGCCATCCCGTGGTTAGGGGCTGTGGTGGTTCCTTTAGATATCATCGGAGGGGCACTTTCTTATATTTCTACACCTTTGGCGCATTTGGTTTTTTTATTCAATGATCTGTGTTTGGAAATATTGCATGTGTTTCTCTATGGCTTAGATCGACTCTTTGCACCAAAAATGCAAGATGTCGCATTGACGTCAACTCAGATCCTACTGTTGATATTGGCTATTGTGATCTTATTTTTACCTGAAGGTATCTTGCCAAAATATTGGTCGGTCATTGCCTTTTTTGCTCTGTTTATTCCATGGAAAAATTCAGCAAATTTTCAACTTTCAATTTTAGATGTGGGGCAAGGGCAGGCGATCTATATCCGTTCTGTAGATCATCATATGATGGTAGACTTCGGTGGAAACTATGATGAAAGTCAATTTAGTGTCGGGCAAAATATCATCCGGCCATTTTTGAGTGTGAATGGTGTCCATCGACTAGATCGGGTGTTATTAACTCATTTAGATCAAGACCATAGTGGTGGCTTTTTCTCATTGGAGCAACAACTTGATATTGGGCAGCTTTCAAGTAATGAGCGGGTACAAACCATAAACCAAGCTCCACAGCGCTTATGTCAGCGTGGTCAGCAGTGGAATTGGGATCAGCAAGTCTATTTTGAAATACTCTCGCCAAAGCCTGAAGATCTGACAGATGCCAAATGGAATGCCAATGAACGTTCTTGTGTTCTATATGTCACGGTCAAAGACGTCAATGGCCCACGACATTTTCTATTGATGGGGGATGCGGGTTGGGAGACTGAATATCAAATATTAAGTGATTATCCAGACCTAAAAGTCGATGTCTTGGTGCTCGGACACCATGGTAGTCGGCACAGTTCATCCTATGCGTTTTTAAACCATTTTAAGCCCAAGTTGGCGATTGCTTCTGCAGGGCGCTTTAATCGTTATGGACATCCTGCAAACATGACCCAAACACGCCTCAAACAATTAGACATTCCACTCTTGCAAACTGCACAAAGTGGAAGTATCCATTTCAAGCAAAATAAACAGCAAATTGAACTAATTGAAGAGCGAACAAAGTATAAATGGCTCGATCTGTATCGCAGGCTATCAAAAGAATCCGAATAGAAAAACTACTTCAAGTATATTGCTTGAAAATGTCATTCTGTCACATTTTTTATTGTTTGGTGTCTTTGATATTCCTCACGAATATCACTAATGCGTTGAGCGGCTTCTTCATCACTAATATTGTATAGATTTCTCAATTTTGGATTGGCTTTAAACCGTTTATAGCTCCAGTGATAATGCTCTGGATAACGATGAATTAAATCTTCCACTGCTTTAAAGATAACTATAGAGCCATCATCTGCATTGCCTTGATAGATATTCTCATCCATAGGTTCGATATACATATCAAAACCATGATTATCGTTACGAATGGCATACAGTAAGAGCGCACGTGCTTTGGTCTTTTGAATTAATTTTGCACTTAAGTTGCTGGTTTTTAGCGGAATACCAAAGTATGGAATCATTTCGCCGCCGGCATTGGGGGTATGATCTGGTAAGATCACAGTCGTCCCACCTTGTTTTAATGCTTTGAAAATCTGACGTACACCTGATTCATCCGTAGGAACCAATATTGCTTGCTCACGGCTTCGAGCAGCACGGACAAAATTGTTGGCAGATTCGCTTTTTACCGGCTTGTACATGATGGTCATTTGAGTGTACTGCGCAACCCATGCATTCATGATTTCCCAAGTACCAAAATGTGGTACTACGAGTACAACGCCTTTTTGTAGGGCGAGCGCTTCATGTAAATATTCAGCGCCATGTACGTGATGAATTCGTTGAATATTTTTTTCTGTACTTGCACCCCAAATGTTAAAAAATTCAAAATAAGAACAAAGTTCGTTTCGAATCGCTTGTTTAGTGAGTTGAATGCGAGCCGACTCTGATAATTCAGGCAATGCAATTTTTAGATTGCGTTGAATCGTAGAGTAGGTTTTAGAGATTTTTAAAACATTGACTAACCCAGCCAAACCTTTTGCAATTAATCTTGAAATTTGAATAGGTTGACGGCTGATAAATTTTAACAGGTGATATGTGGTGTCCTGTGAATTTTGGTCGGTCATCTTATTTAAGTCTGAAAGAAATGAAAGAAAATTTAAAATAATTATAGGGGAAAATGAATTGATTAGACAGTTATAGCGATTAGCGTGTATATAATGACTACAAATTAACAATCAAATGGGTTTTTTTATGTCCGAATGGCCACCAAAACCTGAAGAAAAACAGCAAAGTTCTTCAAACAATATTCAGCAGCCAACTGGAAATGAATGGAAAATATTAGAAAAAGCCGTGCTTTCTTCCGTTGAAGAACAACGTAGAGCACGTAGATGGGGTATATTTTTTAAATTTTTAACCTTTGCTTATTTGTTATTTATTATCATTGCGATGGCAAAAAGTTGCAGCATGTCGTCATCTGATCCAGCAGCGACAGCGGGTTCACATATTGCTGTGGTTGATATCATTGGGACCATTGCAGCGGACAAGCAAAGTGTAAACAGCGCAAATACCATCAAAGCTTTGAAAAAAGCCTATGAAAACAAACAAAGCAAAGCGATTGTTTTAAATATTAATTCACCAGGTGGTTCACCTGTTCAGTCTGATGAAATTTGGCAAGAAATTCAGTACTTGAAAAAAGCCCATACCGATAAAAAACTGTATGCCATTATTGGTGATACAGGCGCTTCAGGTGCGTACTATATTGCGTCTGCGGCAGATGAAATTATTGTCAATCCTTCAAGTTTAGTGGGTTCAATTGGCGTGATCATGCCGAATTATGGTGTTAGTGGTTTGATGCAAAAATTCGGTGTAGAAGATCGCACCATGACTTCGGGTGAGAACAAAGCCATTTTATCCATGACTCAACCTGTAGATGCAGCACAAAAAGCACATGTTCAAGGTGTACTCGATAATGTTCATGCGCATTTTATTAATGCAGTGAAGGAAGGTCGCGGTAAGAAATTAAAATCAAATGATCCAGCTATTTTCTCAGGTTTATTTTGGACGGGTGATCAGGCTGTGAAGCTAGGTATTGCTGACCGTACAGGTAGTTTAAATAGCCTGAAACGTGAATTGAAAACTGAAAAAGCAGTGAACTATACCATTGAAAATAGTCCGTTTGATTCTGTACTAGGTCGTATGGGAAGTTCGTTTGGTCAAGGTTTGGCAAGCGCATTGTCACAACAGGTTCAATCTGAAAACAGCACGAAATTACAATGAAACCGTTAATTCATTTTGCGCACGCCAATGGCGTGCCATCACGGGTTTATCAAAAATTGTTTGATTTACTGAGTGATGAATATGATGTGATCTATGTGCCGTTACTTGGGCCAGATAAGCGTTACCCAATCGATAACCATTGGAAAAGCTTAACACAGCAAGTCATTGACAGTATTGTACGTCAGGCCAATGGTCGTAAGGTGATTGGATTAGGTCACTCATTAGGTTCGGTTTTAACATTTCAGGCTGCTTTACAACGCCCAGAATTGTTTGAACAAGTGTTAATGATTGATCCGCCTATGATCATGGGGAAAGAGTCTTTTGCTTTGCACATCGCAAAACTCCTCAAACTTAAAGTCCTCGATAAAATGTCCCCAGCAGGATTGTCGAAGCATCGTCGTGATCATTGGGACAGCCGTGAACAAGCAGCAGAGCTTTTAAGGCCGAAAGGTTTTTATAAAGATTTCGATCCAGACTGTTATCAAGCTTATATTGATCATGCCTTGATGGACGATAAACTGCGTGGTGGAGTGGAGTTGACGATTTCACGTGATGATGAAGTTCATATTTTTCGAACCAATCCTTCACTGTGGTGGTTACCTCATGCTCAACCGCAAGTACCTGTACAGCAGTTAATTGCAGAGCAGGGACCATTTTTAGCTCGGCACTTTCCACAAAAGGTTGAGAAAAAATTTGGGATTCCATTTAAAGTTGCTGCGGGGAGTCATATGTTCCCATTGGAACATCCTGTGGAAACTGTGGAATTGATCAAAGATTTACTTAAATTGTCTAAGCGTCATTATTGAACCTTAAAAACTACAACACAAAAAAAAGCACTCTATAGAGTGCTTTTTTTATGAATGAAACATTCTACTTTTGAGATTTATTTCGCATTTTCAAATTGTAAAACAACTTTGTTGTTGGCATCTAAAAATTTCAAATGATCTTTAGAGGCATCATAATGAGTAACTTGGCTCAATGCCTGTGAAAAATGTTGAGGAATATTTGTCGCAGTCAAACACGCTCTTTGTGTTGTAGCAAGGTTTGAAAATTGGATTTTTGTGTTTTGGACAGCGTAACCGCCCATGAATCGATTACAACCATCTGAACCACTTACACGAGTATCGTCGAAAGTGATGGTGGGTACGTTCGAATTGTTAGGGTCAGCTTCGAGCTTAACGCCTTGAATTTCACTCGCAACCCAATTTTTGTTTTGTAATTTATCTAAATTACGATCAGTAGCCGGATTTGATGTCGTAGCACAACCAATCATACCCAGTGTTATACATGCACAAGTCGCCAGTGTGATGGATTTTAACATGTGATTTTCTCCACTTTTGTTTGAAGGATGTAATATTTCTAGATTTATAAGGTTTTCTAATTGCAATATAAGCTTATTATTTTTAATGATGCTAAAAGCTTTAATTTAACTAAAAACTACATATTGATCATAAAGTTGAACATTCTGCAAAAATGGATTTTAGATTTTAGATTTTAGATTTTAGATTTTAGATTTTAGATTTTAGATTTTAGATTTTAGATTTTAGTAATAAATAGAGTTTTATTTGGCACTGAAAAACAAAACGCACCCTAAGATGCGTTGATTGTTAAATTATACAGTTGCTTAGAACTTACAGAATTGAACAGGTTGTTGCAAAGGCTCGCCACGATATAAAATACCGTTTTCAGTGTGTTGAATGGTGCCATTACAAATCCATTCTGCCACTTGAGGGTAAATCACATGCTCAAGCACGTGAACCCGATCTGCCAGACTTTCAGCATGATCATGCACATTGACTTTAAGTACGCCTTGAGCAAGCGCTTGACCAGCATCCAGCTCTGCAGTCACATAGTGAACTGTACAGCCATGGAAGACATCACCGGTGTTTAAAACACGTTGATGAGTATGCATTCCTTTATAATTTGGCAGCAGAGAAGGGTGGATGTTAATCATTTTTCCTTCCCATGCTTTGACAAATTTTGCGCTTAAAATGCGCATAAAGCCTGCTAAAATGACCAAATCAACATCCCAGTCGAGCAGTTGTTGATGCATCACATCATCAAAAGCTTCACGACTTGGATATTGCTTATGTTCAATGACTGCAGTTGCAATCTTTGCTTTTCTTGCACGTTGCAGTGCAAAAGCGTCAGGTTTATTGGAAATCACCCCAACGATTTGACCTGATAGATTGGCATCGATCAGGGCTTGCAGGTTAGATCCGCTGCCTGAAACAAGTACAGCAATTTTAATCATGAACGTTGCTTATGCGAAAACTACACGGATTTTTTCGTCAGCGCCTTCAACAGATTCAGCATTATCTGCAATGTGACCCATTGTGAATGCTTTTTCGCCAAGGCTATTGAGTAATTCAACAGTTTTGTCAGCATCGGCTGCATCAACCACGAGAACCATACCTACGCCACAGTTAAATGTGCGGTACATTTCAAATTGTTCAACACCACCTTCTTTTTGAAGTAGTTTGAATAATTCTGGCCATTCCCAAGATGCTTCATTGACTACCGCTTGAGCACCATTTGGCAGTACGCGAGGTAAGTTACCCGGTAAACCGCCGCCTGTGATGTGCGCCATAGCGTGTACATCCACTTCTTTCAATAACTGAAGAATTGGTTTTACATAAATACGTGTTGGTTCCATTGCTGTATCTGCAAGTGGACGACCATCAACGATTTGAGTAAGGTCAACGTTTTTCACATCTAAAATTTTACGAAGAAGTGAGTAACCGTTTGAGTGTGCGCCAGAAGATGCAACACCAACTAAAACGTCACCCGCTTTAACTTTAGAGCCATCAATAATTTTACTTTGCTCAACTACACCTACGCAGAAACCTGCAAGGTCATAGTCTTCGCCTTCATACATACCTGGCATTTCAGCAGTTTCACCGCCAACCAATGCACAACCTGCAAGTTCACAACCCGCACCGATACCAGTCACAACATTTGCTGCAACGTCGACGTTGAGGTGGCCAGTTGCATAGTAGTCAAGGAAGAACAGTGGTTCAGCACCACATACAAGAAGATCGTTTACGCACATTGCAACCAAGTCTTGACCAATTGTGTCATGACGGTTCAAATTCAATGCTAAACGCAATTTTGTACCAACACCATCTGTGCCAGATACGAGAACAGGTTCTTCATAACCTTTAGGAATTTTACAAAGAGCGCCGAAGCCGCCTAGGCCGCCCATTACTTCAGGACGTGCAGTACGTTTCGCGACAGATTTGATACGATCGACTAACGCGTCGCCCGCTTCAATGTCGACACCTGCATCTTTGTAGCTTAAACCAGTGTTTGGGGTAGAAGTTGAGTTGCTCATAATGAAGTCTCCGCATTCGCGCGGGGATTATAACCTGAATATGCAAAACTCTTATGCTATTTCGCACTAAAATGTTATCTTTATTAAAATATTTTCCTTTCTATAACGATTACATTGAAAAAAGGTGACTTTATATGGGTGATCGCACCTTGCGCCGAATATTTATTCTTGCTGGGATAGCATTGATCATATGGGTTTTATACTTATTAAAGCCTGTAGTTGTTCCTTTTATCGGCGCATTTCTAATTGCATATTTATTTAGCCCTTTAGTCGATAAATTACATAATATTGGCTTGCCGCGCTGGTTATCTATCAGTTTGGTCTTTATTGGAATTGGTGTCGCTATATTCTTTGCAATGTGGTTCCTCGTACCACTGGTATGGGAACAGTTGATGTATGCGAAAAACAATATTCCAAGCAATATTCATTGGGTCAACTATACATTCCTGCCGTGGTTATCAGAGACATTTAATCTTGTACCGATGGAAATTGATACAGAGCAAATGTCAGCAGCGATCATGGAGTATATTCAAACCAACTATAGTGCAGACAGTATCCAAGCCATGTTGTTAAAAGTGGCACAATCGGGTCTGAATTTCATACAGATTGGTGGCACGATTGTCTTAATTCCAATCATAGCTTTCTATTTCTTATTAGATTGGGAGCGTATGTTAGAAAACATGCGTCGACTTATTCCACGTAAATATGAAAAAAGCACGCTCACAATCGTGGGTGAATGTCATGAAGTTTTAGGTGCATTTGTAAAAGGCCAATTCTTGGTAATGTTCTTATTGGGCGTTGTTTATGCGGTTGGACTCCAATTAGTCGGTATTGAGGTTGGTATCATCATTGGGATGATTGCGGGTCTAGCCAGTATTATTCCGTATTTGGGTTTTGCGGTAGGTATTATTTCGGCAATTGTGGCTTGCTTGTTCCAATTCGGTTTGGATTGGGTGCATTTGGCCTTAGTACTGGTGGTATTCATGGTAGGGCAAGCAATAGAAGGTTATATTTTACAGCCTTTCTTATTAGGCGACAAAATTGGTTTGTCTCCTGTGGCAGTGGTATTTGCAGTCCTTGCAGGCGCGCAATTGGCAGGACTCCTCGGAATGCTCATTGCACTACCCGTTGCAGCGATTATTGTGGTCTTATTACGTCATGCACGCGAAAATTACGAGAAAAGTAATTTATACCGAAATGATGTACTTGTCGTAAATGATGCTGCAAGTGGCACTTTAAACGTAGAAACCAATCAAGTTGCTGTCGATATTGAGCTCAAAAATCAGTCTGCAAATTCGCTGCAAGATCCTGAAATTTCGAGTAACATTGAAAGATCAGAACATAAAGATTGATAAGGCCAAAATATAGATATGCGTCAATTGCAGCTAGATATAGAACCACAACTCGATGCCCGAATTAGTGATTTTTCTGGGCCGAGTTGGGGGCATGTAATCGATGGTGTTCGTCAGTTACATGCGGGTTTAATGAATCGTTTCTATATCTATGGTGGAGCTGGCACAGGAAAAAGCCATTTACTGTCTGCAATATGTGACTCCTATTTAGAAATTGGCAAATCAGCAATTCAAGTTTCATTGCTTGAATTGCTAGATGCTCCCACTGAAGCGATTACTTCGCTAGATCGCTATGATTTGGTGGCTTTAGACGATATTGAAGCGATTAGCGGAGTTCCACATTGGCAAAAAGCTGTTTTTCACCTGATTAACTATAATAACGAAGAAGGTGGTCAATTGGTCTTTTCATCTCGACTGGCACCAATTGAACTCAAACTTGAACTGCCAGACCTACAGTCTAGATTAACTCAGGCTGTTAGTGTGAAAGTGCCGAATGGTAGCTTATACGCAGACCGTCAAGCGCTCGTGAACTCTGTTTTAGCGCGACGTGGCATCCATATGGATCAACAAATTGTGGATTATTTGTTGGCACATGGGCCGCATCAGGCATCCATTTTACTTCGTTCTTTAGAACAACTGATTCAGATGTTAAAAGGTGAAAAAGTCAAATTGAGTCATGCCAATTTAAGACAGATTTTTGCCCTAATTGATGAATATCGGTAAGCAATAAAAATTCTTGAGTAATTACTCAAGCTGTGACAAAGTACATAAAAATATTTTAATGTTGCAAGGATTGTGCAACTTAAGAATAAAAAGATAAAAAATATTTAAGGAGATGGATATGCTCAAACAGAGCATAGGCATTGGCATGCTTCTCATGGCAGGTCATGCATTTAGCGCAGAAATTACCGTTACAACCACTGAAGATGTTGTAAAGGATGACAAGGAATGTTCACTTCGTGAAGCCATAGAATATATCAATAATGGTATGCCAGAAGCCGGATATAATGGTTGCGGGGGTAAAGACGCCTATGCCTCAATTTCTCTGAAAAAAAATGAAGTTTATAAACTCACTAAAAAAATTGATATTAAAGCAGAACTGAATCTGAAAACGGCGTATGACAGTAACGTCAATGAAGATGTTGTACTCGGTCTCAATAATGCCGTCATTGAAATGACGGGTAAGGATCAAATTTTTAATATTAATGATGGCGAAAAAGAACTACTTGCGATCAATTTTAAAGAAATTTCATTTAAAGGATGTAAGCAAGATCAATGTGCTGATAAAGGCGGCATCATTTTTAATAATGAAAAACTCACACTTGAAAATGTAAAGTTTGAAGATGGCTATGCACGACTTGGTGGTGCAATCTACAATGTTGGATTCTCAGAAGATGGCGCAGCTGTAGCAAGCCGTCTATATATACGAACCACGATTTTTCAAAACAACAAAGCGGTAGATGGTGGTGCAATTTACTCAGAAGCACCGGCTTATGAAATCTATACATCTTTGTTCAAAAATAATGAAAGCACTTCTGGTCGAGCGATTGTTTACAATCAAAATGGGCTCGCAGACATCAGCAAGTTGGTGTTCAGTAACCCTCAAAATATCATTGCCAATAGTACCTTTTTCAAAAACAAAGGTTTTGCTGTCAACTTACGTGATGGTTTAGCACTCAATAATATTACAGTACTGAAGAACAGTGGCGGTATCGAACTAAATAGTACCTCTGAGCATGCTTATTTAGCCAATAGTGTGGTGATTGGTAATGCGCTCAGTGGTACCGCTCAAGATTGTAAAGTCGTGAACTCAGGAACAGACCAATCTGTTTTTTATAACAACTTAGTGGCTGCGAGTTGTCCTGTTGGACCTGCTGCAAATTTAAATGATGTGTGGTCTGGGACAAGTTTAATCGCGGGTGAAGATGAAGGTAGCTGTAAAACCTTAACAGAAGATCGTAATGCACTTTTCTGTCCATTTACCACAGCAAATAACGCATTTATTGGTTATTTACGTCCTCGTATTTTATTAGATTACGAAACGATTTTCTCAAGCCTGATATTAAATAAGGGGAAGACAACAGCCGATGGCAATGAGCATCATGTGTATTGTGAGTCTTCTGATCAGCGTGGAAAAAATCGTAATTTGGATGATGTCTGGTGTGATCGTGGTGCCATCGAAATTGTGGTTCCTGTGAGCATGCCTCGCTTAGGTAAAGACATACGTACAGGTGAAGTGGCGAAGTTTAATATCTTAGACGCTTTAGGTGACAGTGATTTAATTCCAAAAGAAGAATGTACAAAAGTGATGGGTATGGCAAATCCAACGGGTGAACCATGGCAAGATGGTTGTCCAATAATTGTACAAAGCACCGAATCTAAAGGTAAATTTACACTGAATTTGAATGGTGATTTTGAATACACGCCAAATGGAAATTGGCATGGCGCAGATATTTTTGAATTGCGTGTGGTGACGTCTTCAACCCGTTTTAATACTTCGGCAAAAAATTATTTAGCTGCAGAAGTGCGTATTTTCCAAGAACCAAACAATGAAATGGAAAGTAAAACTGTTAAAACATCGGGTGGTGCTCTAGGCTGGGCGAGTATTTTTGCGCTGCTTGGCTTAGTTGGATTTCGTCGCTTTAAAAAATAGTCTGGATAGAATTAAGGACAGCACATGAAAAATTATAAAAAAGGATTGCTGGCGGTCATGGTCCTGGCGGCTATGTCATCTATGGCAGCGACAAGTAATATCATCAAAGTTACGACCTTTGAGGATGAAAATGGTGAAAATCTCAATCAATGTTCTTTACGTGAAGCGATTGAAACTGCACGTAAAAACAAATCTTTTGGTGGATGTAATGTCGGCAATCCAAATAATGGGCAGACCGATTATATTCAACTTGAAGCAGGTGAATATCTTCTGACCAAAGGTGAGTTAGTTCCGCTCAATCAGATCGTGATT
This sequence comes from Acinetobacter sp. ANC 5600, assembly GCF_002018395.1. NCBI lineage: Bacteria > Pseudomonadati > Pseudomonadota > Gammaproteobacteria > Moraxellales > Moraxellaceae > Acinetobacter > Acinetobacter sp. ANC 5600. Next base: position 302,064 of record NZ_MVKW01000001.1, on the reverse strand, counting down.
GAGGGGAAAAGTCGCTTTAACTATGATTCAAAAAATTTACTGACGCAGAAATTTCCTGCCTATGAAGATATTAGAACGACGATTAATGCCCAAGGCAAATCGCGTATTTTTAATACTTCACGCTCAGAAGCCAACTTTATCGTCAATAATGTGCGCCTTACTGGCGGGATGGCAGAAGACCGTGGTGGTGCCTTGTATTTAGGGGGAGCATTTACCTTAAATAATGGTGCAATAGAAAACTCTCAGGCCAAAGTTGCTGGCGGTGCGATCTACTCCGTTGCGCATAATATGTCGAAAAAAACATTATTGGTGAGCAGTTTAGTTCAGGGTAACGTCGCACCTAAAGGTAGTGTTGTCGCTATGGACTGTATCGGCAACTTGGGGGATACCCAGCCTGAAATTGTGTTCCAGCAAAGCAGTATTATTCAAAATGGTTCATCGACGAGCAATAGTGTGATGGACTTCTGTGGAAATGCCAAGGTTGAACTGACAGCAAATACGATTGCAAAAAACCAAGCAAATCCAAGTACGGGTAGTATTATCCGTGCCATTTCTCAGGGAACGGAACGTTTAAGTGCTTTCTCTAGCTTCGTTTTAACCAGTAATACAATAGTCGAGAACAATGCGGCTAGTACCTATTATTATGATAAAAATGGTACAAAGGCTTGGTATTTCAATGTATTGGCCTACAATACTGGTGGAAAATCTTGTCGTTATCTGAATAATGCAGTACCTGATAATGGTCAAAAATTTGTTGCAAGTAATAATGCATTTGAACTGGCAGCCGCACAGTGTGATTTACCCGAAAGTGTGCTGAATAGTACGGAAAGCTTTCTGCAAAACCATGATGTAAGTAGTTATGCTATGGGGACTTTATTAAGCGCCCTACAAACAAAATCTGCTTATAATTTGTATTTACCTTTGTATTACCCGAAAGCAATCGGCAGTGGTTTTGACTTCATCAATCTGGGCTTAGACGGCTGTAGTGATGCGGATCAACGGGGCATTTTGCGGATCACAGATGGTACTTTACAGTTATCACCTACGCAAAGAAACACATGTGATATTGGTTCGGTTGAGTTAATGAATTTAACCGCAGCAGATATGGCAGATATTACCAATGAGTCTTTAACAGCTCTGCAAGATAAGTATCAAAATACAATTGATAGTTTGAAAAAGGATATCGAAGATCCAAATTATGCAGAATATAAAGTTGCCAATCAGGATGATTTAACAAAGTACGAAGCGGTATTAAGTGCATTAAAAAATAACCTTAAGTATCGTGCAGTTTATTTTGATCCATTCCCCGCATCATTACCTCAAGAAGAGTCTGTGAATGGAAGTGCTGAAACACGACAAATCGCCTTAAATGCTGACAACTACACTGTAACGACTTCACCAATCGGCATTGGCAGTGAAATTACGGTGTCTAGTACAGGCGAAGCAAGTATTGTTGGTAATCCACCACATGACCTACACTGTGATTGGGATGCGGGAATAAAACAAATCGTTATATATCGCACCAGTGGGGCAACAACAGCGCCTACCGAATACGGTTTTTGTAAATATACCTTAAAACAAAAGACAGGGAGTCAGGCGGAATCCTCTGGTGTGATCCGTGTGGCATTTAAAAATATGACCCCAGTGGCCAAAGCTGCTCAATACACAATTAGTCCGTCAAATAATTTGTCTGTTACCGTCAATAATTTATTAGAAAATGCTAATGATGATGGTGATGGTCCAGTTGCATCTATGCCAGCAGGTAAATCGGTATGGCATAAAAATGAAGAAGGCCAAATTATTCCCATTCGCTTTACGAAAATCCCAGCAGGTTTAAACTTTGAAGCTGAGTATAGTGGCAGTTGCCCAGCAAGTTATTTAAAGGAAACTTGCTACGGTGGCAAGATTACCTTCTCAGTAAAAAATGGCTTTAGTCAGTTTGACTATCCTGTTGAATATAGCGTTATCGATAGTGACGGCATTGCATCAAGCAATGCAATTCTGACTCTTAAGAATACCGCGAAAAACACCAACTCTTCTTCTAGCGGCGGTGGTTCGATGGGATTATTTGGGCTGTTGACACTGATTGGTTTAGGTATGTATCATCAATGTCGGTTGAGCAAGTAATACAATAAAAAAGCCTCGATAAGAGGCTTTTTTATGGCTTAACTAATGTAATTGATTTGATTTTCGCAACATGCTGCTGTTTTAGATTAGTGAGCGACAGCGATAGGCTGTAAGTATTTATTGATATACTCATCGCGAATAGCAGGTCGTTCATCAGGACTAGCTTTTTGCATACGTGTCGCGAGTTCTTTACGTTCTAAAGTACTCATTTTTTGCCATGTTTCGCGCATACGCTGCTTTTCACTGTCTGGAAGTTGGGTGAACCAATCCATGCGCTGTTGCAAGCTGACACGTTGATCTGCAGGAATCTCTTTGAGTGCCTGATACTTTTTAATTAAAGCCTGTTGTTCTGCTTCAGATAGCGAATCCCAAGTTTCATTGACTTGAGTATCTGCATCTTTTGAAAATATCCAAAAGCGATCAAAGCCAGCAAAACTGGTTTGCAAAAAACTAAAAGCACAGAATGCAATTGCTAATTTTTTAGCTGCCATGTGGAACTTTGTCCTCACCCAGAACCATCAACATTTCAAGATCTTCTACCATTTGAGGGGAGAGCTTAGGGGTTGAAATCACCTGATTTTGTGGTTTGTCATCCAGTACAGTCGCATTCGGTAAAATGACGAAACCTGCAATTGCTGCTGCAAGTGCAAAGCCAGACATTTTCCAGAAACCATAACGAGAAGTTTCGCGCTGATGAATATCTTCAAGCACGTTATTCATGACAGTTGCTTTGTCTTTATGGTGCTGTGCGAGTCCATCAAGTTTGGAAGTTACTTGCTTTAAGAAATCATCTTGTTTCATTCGGATGATCCTCCCATATGTGGATTCAAATGTGCCAAAGCGGTACGTAAACCTTGAATGGCACGGTGGTAATGTGTTTTCACACTGCCTTCGGAACAATTCATAATTTCTGCAGTTGTATGCGTATCAAAGCCTTCCCAAGCTCGCAACATAAATGCTTGTTGCTGGCGGACTGGAAGTTCTGCGATAGCATCTTGTATTTCCTCTGCAGTGACAGCCTGATCCAGAAAGTCGAAGGGGTTTGGTGTAGATTCATCTACCACATCCTGTATCTCGACATCGTCGTCATCTAGGCTGACTTTTCTAAATAAGGAAAACGGCTGCGAACGACGTGCTTCTTTTCGACGCCAGTCTTGCAGCTTGTTATTTAAAATGGTGTAAAACAGGGGATACCATTCCTCTGTGGACTTTTCAGCATAAGCTTTATGTAAGGAAATAAAGGCTTCTTGCACCAAGTCCATGGCAATGCCATGTTGACCGTGCGTTGCACTTTCCATCATTACTAAAGCACGCCCCGTCACTTCATTCATGAAGTGTTTCAGGCGAGACTCAGCCGTGCTTTTTAAAACACTGCTGTCTTGCGTCTCGGACTTTTTGGGTGCTAAATCCATAGAGATGGAAAATCCTGTCATCGGATACCCACCATTATTTCCATATTCATATACAAATAACGATGGAAATAACGGTTAGGTTGACAAAAAGAATTATTATTTTTTCTAGTGTAGTCTATTTTTTTCAGGCTTAAGCGCTAAATACAATAAAATAACGATTTTACTGACGCTGACGTACCATTTCAAAAAAACAGATCGAGCCAGCAATGGCTACGTTTAGTGATTCTTGACCACCCGGTTGAGGAATCGCAACGGCTTCGGCATGTTGTAATGCATACTCAGAAACACCTTGACCTTCATTGCCTAAAATCCACACACATTGTTTGCGTAAATTTTTGCTATATAGGTTTTCAGACTGATGTGAGCTTGTTGCATACACTGGAATTTTGAATTTCGTCAAAATATCTTCAAGGGCAATATTTTCAAAGGTATTTAATGAAAAATGTGCGCCCATACCTGCGCGTAATACACGCGGTGACCAGAGCGATGCAGAGCCTTTGGTACAAACGACTTGCTCAATACCTGCAGCGGCAGCAGAACGGAGTAGGGTGCCTACATTTCCTGGGTCTTGAATGTTGTCTAAAATTAAGGTGTCTTCACTGAAGTTAAGCGCTTCACTTGAACTTGGTAAATCCACAATCGCTAAGCAAGCAATCGATGTTCCGAGTGTACTGATATCTTTATATAAAGATTCACTTAGAATAAACACCGCACCTTGATATTGTTCCGCAATGCGGTCGAAATCAGCATGGTTAATTGCTTGTTCAGTGGTGAAAATCGATTTGATTGGACGTTTTGAGTCTAACCATGACAACACCAAGTGTGTGCCTTCCAAAACAGTTTGACCTTGTTTTTTACGGTAGGCATTTTGTTCGATTAAGCCACGAAGGTGCTTAATTTTTGGGTTGTCTTTTGATTCGAGATAAATCAGAGCCATGAGGGAGATATCCACGAAAGTCAGCAAAAATACTGACTTTCGTTATAAGAAATTAATTATGGTATGACGTAACTAGGTCAACTTCGTTTTTAGAACCAATAATCACAGGAACACGTTGATGAAGTTCTGTTGGTTGGATGTCTAGAATGCGGACACGGCCTGTTGTAGAAGCACCGCCAGCTTGTTCCATCAACATACTCATTGGGTTTGCTTCGTACATTAAACGTAGACGGCCTGCTTTTTTCGGATCTTTGAAGTCGTATGGATACATGAAGATACCGCTACGGCAAAGAATACGATGAATATCACCCACCATGCATGCAACCCAACGCATATTGAAGTCTTTTTCACGCGGGCCAGTTTTACCTGCAAGAAGTTCGTCGATATAACGTTTTACAGGCTCTTCCCAGTGACGCTGGTTTGATGCATTAATTGCATATTCTTTAGTATCTGCTGCAACCGCAATCGCATCTTTAGTTAATAAGAATTCTTTGCTTTCTGGATCAAAAGTAAAGAAGACGACGCCAGCACCGACAGTTAGAGCCATCATTGTTGATGGGCCATACAGTACATAACCTGCAGCCGCTTGGTTAACACCCGCTTGCATGAAATCTTCAGCTTGCGTTACCGCATTTTTTGCAGGAAGAATTGAGAAAATTGTGCCAACACACATGTTGATATCGATGTTGCTTGAACCATCTAATGGGTCGAACAAGACAAGATAATCGCCATTTTCTTGAGCTGGTGTGAATTCATCTAATTCTTCAGAAGCCAAGCCACCAACATGTGGATGAACTTTCAATGCATCGATGAGGTAATCATTTGAAATGACATCAAGTTTCTTTTGTTCTTCACCTTGAACGTTTTCGTGTTGCGCGCTACCCAATACACCAGCCAAAGCACCTTTTTGTAAAAGAAGGTCGATGTCTTTGCATGTATTACCAATTGTTTCAATAACTTGTGCTAATGCAGGAGTAAGATTACCACTTTGTTGTTGTAGAAATTGGGAAAGGGTGAGATTTGACATAACCGGAAAACTCCAAATATTAATTTATCAAAAATGATAAAAATGTGATTGTGCAACATTTTAGATGAGAACGAAGGAAAAGAAAAATTAAACTAGACTATTTGTCGTGATTTTACCCTTGCAAGTCCTGAATAACATGCTATGTTGAATCTAATGTATAAATCGAAAGACAGGGAGCACAACAATGACCACACAAAAATTTGATGCGACTCCGACTGCAACTGAGGGATTGAATTTAGACGATATTTCTGCGGATACTGTTAAAGCTGCATGGAGCAGTTACGAAGCAAAAGCAGAGTATAAAAAGTTCAATAAACATGATCTCATTGAGTCGATGCAAACAGAAAAAGAAAATGCTGAACATCCAGAAGCAGAAGCGTAATGATTTGGATTGTTAAGCTAATTTTCTAGTTGGTAAAGCTAAGGATATCGTTTTAAAAGTCGTTCATTTGCATTTTTAATTGATTATTTTTTATGTTCTAAAGCTGCTAATCGAATTTATCCTGAGTTAAAGGGCTAAATTGAGTTAAAGCAAAGAACGTTGAATAGAACGGTGCAAATGAAACGATATAAATTAAATGATACAGGTTAAATCAAAAAAGCACTCATTAATGAGTGCTTTTTTTAGCTCAGACTTATTCAAGTCTTATTTAAGTAGCGGAGGAACAGCTTCGTAGTTAATTTCTACGCGGCGGTTTTCTTTCCATGCATTTTCATCATGACCCGCATTGATTGGCATTTCTTTACCATAACTAACTGCTTCAAGCTGATTTGGACTTACGCCTGTTGTAATCAGGAAGCTTTCAACAGCTTTGGCACGACGCTCACCAAGCGCCATGTTGTATTCACGAGTACCACGTTCATCGGTATGACCTGTTAAAGCCACGCGTGAGTTTGCATTAGCAACAAGGAACTGTGCATGAGCTTGAAGGGTTTGTAAGTCCTCATTGCTAAGCTCTGTACTGTCGTAGTCAAAGTGTACTACGCGCTTCGCTAAAAATGCTTTATTCGCTTCAGTTACACCTTTAGATGATGCACCCGCTAGGTTTTGTGCATTGAGTGCTGCATCTTCACTTAAACCAGAAGTGTTTACAGTGGTTGAGCTATTTGGGTTTTGTCCTGCTTGTACGTCTGCTGCAGGTTTACGGCTGGCACAACCAGTCATTACTAATGCTGTAGCTAAAACAGGTAATGCAATCAGTTTCATCGCGTTCATATTGATCTCCATGACGGTTATTTATGATGTTTCATTAAAAAGTTATTGTTGAATAAATCATGCAGTGTTTATTTCGGTGCCCAAGCTGGTTCACGAACTTCACCTTGTTCACTTGGTAAGTTCATGCGGAAACGACCATCTAAAGACATGATCGAGAGCAAACCACGGTTTGCTTCACGTGTTGCATACACCACCATTTGACCATTTGGAGAGAAGCTTGGGGATTCATCTAAACTTGTTGGTGTTAAAATATTGGTTACACCAGAACCAATGTCTTGAACCGCAACTTTATAGTTACTACCGCTAGGACGATGCACCAAAGCTAATTTTTTACCGTCCGCACTTAGCGTACCACGCGCATTGAAAGCGCCACGGAAAGTTAAACGTTTTACACTTTCAGCACTTAAGTTGTAGGTATAAATTTGTGGAGAGCCACCACGGTCAGAGGTAAAAATAAATGATTTACCGTCAGGGGCATAACGTGCTTCTGTATCAATCGCTGTGTCATTGGTCATGCGTTTTAATTGGCGAGTCTGTAAATCCATTTGATAGATTTCAGGATTGCCATGCATTGAAGCGGTAAACAACATCGATTTACCATCAGGTGAGAAGCTTGGTGCACCATTTAGACCACGGAAACTTGCTACTTTTTCACGGTTACCACTTGCTAAGTCTTGGATGTAAATTGCAGGGCGCTTGGTTTCAAAAGAAACATAGGCTAGCTTTTTCGCATCAGGCGTCCACGCAGGGGACAGGATTGGATCACGTGAAGTCAAAATCGTACGGGGTTGTTCACCATCTGTATCTGCAATTTGTAGGGTATAGCGCTGATCTGGTGTTGCTGCATTACGCAATACATAGGCAATACGGCCGCTGAAGTCACCTGGAATGCCAGTTAAAGCTTGATAGATCGCATCACTGATCATATGCGCTGCTTGACGGTAACGTGAAGCAGGTACAGTGAGTAGTTCATTTAACAGGTATTGTTTTTTTTCAACATCATACAGTTGGTAGTGAATTTCATAAGAGCCATCTGCCGTTGTTTTTGATGTACCTGTCACGACATAGGGTACGCCCGCAGCTTTCCATGCTTCTGCATTAGGTGAATTTATTGTTGCAGTTGCAGGTAAGTTTTTAGAAGCACTGGTAAATTTACCTGAGCGGTTCAAGTCATTTTCAACCACTGGATAAATATTTGAGTCATTACTAAAAGGCACGATCGCAATTTTAGGTGCCTCTTCAGGCGCCTTGGTGATTTCAAGATGAAGCTGTGCATGTGTTTGAGTGATTAAAACTGGACTCAAAGCGGTCATAATTGCTAAGCAAAGAAGATGTTTACGCGTCATTTCCATCATTCGCTAACTACTCTAAAAATGTGAGTTATTGTCTGTATTAGGTTGTGTCACATAATGGCATGATTTTGGATTATTAAAAGCATGAAAATATGACTGAACTGTTATAACACTGTGAAAAATGCAGAGATTTTATTCGAGTTCACTGAAGTTTATCTTAAAATTGGTGCAGACAACATCACATTTTGAATTGGAAATGATAATTCTATATAGTTGAAATTTAATTTTTGAATCAAATGTTTAGAAGAAATAAGTAGGTCTTAATTAGGCTGAGCTAGTAAAACTTATATATATGTCATTTTATGAAAAGTGTCGACCAAATAGAATTTGTTTCATTCAAAAAATCAGTGAATGAACCCATCTAATCAATAAATTTTCCAAAGTTTGCCATATTCAGAAGAAATATAAAAAAATCCCCGCAATCAATGCAGGGATTTATCAAACTTAATTTGAAGATCTAAATGTAGAGGTAAAGCTTTGTGCTTCACGTCTAGCATCTGGGTCACTCGGCATTGGGTATGGTGCAGCAGCACGAACTGCAGCTTCAATACTGGCTTTCATATCAGGGTCACTAGAGTTCACAATAACTGATCGGACTGAACCACTTTCTGATAATGTCACACGAGCAGTTGCCGATTTACCCGCAGAGTCAGAAGGTGTGTCCCATGCACGACGGATTTTATTTTCAAAATCTTTCTTTGCAGTAGATGCAATCTTCTTCGCTTGAGCCTTTTTCTGTGCGGCTTCTTCAGCTGCTTTTTTAGCTGATGAAGCTTTGGCTTCTTCGGCTGCACGTTCGCGTGCTTCGGCATCGGCTTTAGCCTTTGCATCTGCCTTGGCTTTTGCATCAGCATCTGCTTTACGTTTTGCAGCTTCCGCATTGGCCTTAGCTTTGGCATCAGCATCTGCTTTACGTTTTGCAGCTTCCGCATTGGCTTTAGCTTTTGCATCGGCGTCTGCTTTACGTTTTGCAGCTTCTGCATTGGCCTTAGCTTTTGCATCGGCATCTGCTTTACGTTTTGCAGCTTCTGCATTGGCCTTGGCTTTCGCATCAGCATCTGCTTTACGTTTTGCAGCTTCCGCATTGGCTTTAGCTTTCGCGTCTGCATCTGCTTTACGTTTTGCAGCATCCGCATTGGCCTTGGCTTTTGCATCTGCATTGGCTTTTGCCGTTGCTGCAGCTTTGGCTTTGTCAGCTTCTGCTTTTCTTAAAGCATCGGCACGGATTTTTTCAGCCTTGGCTTTGGCATCAGCATCTGCTTTACGTTTTGCTGCTTCAGCATTGGCTTTCGCCGTAGCATCTGCTTTTGCCTTAGCCGCATCCGCTTTGGCTTCTTGTTGTGCTTTTAGTTTTGCAGCTTCAGCCGCTTTAGCTTGTTCTTGAGCACGCTTTGCATTGTCCGCAGCTTTTTGTTCAGCAAGCTGCTGTGCTTTTGCCGCAGCGAGTGCCTGTTGAGCAGCAACCTGTGGATCTGCCTTAGGTGGTTCTGCTGGATTAGGTGGTGCAGCCGTTGGAATCTCGGGTGCTGGTTCAACGCTAGGTTCTGCTGTCTGCGTGATTTGTTCAGCTACATTTTCATGCGCGGTTTCATCAAACTCAGTGACTTCACGTGTTACAGGTTTTAAATCTTCCGGTTTTACCAAAATAGTGGTTATTTTTTTAGGGGGCTCAGGTGGTTTACTCATGCCAAGATAAAGTAAGCCAACCACAGCGACGATATGAACACCTAGTGTGAAACCAATCGCAACGGCTTTTTGTTTAAAAGGCGGCTTGTTGAAATCTTTCATAAATTATTTTAATGGCTCAGTCAGTAAACCTACTTGTGTTAAACCTGCATCTTGAAGGGCAGACATGAGTTTCATGACTTCACCATAAGGACGAGATTCACTGCCGTTAATCAGGACACTCATTTGCTTTTTCTGTTCGTTCGCTTCATTTTGTGAAGCAGTTAAAACAGATTTTAGTTCATCAAGTGTGAGTACATCATTCTGATGATTTTTATCTTCGAGTTTGATCGTTCCATCCGCCTCAAGTGTAACAATCGCAGGGCGATCTTCCGCTTGCATAGGCGTGCCATTTGCCTGTGGTAAATCGACTTTGACACCTGTGGTGATCATAGGTGCCGTGACCATGAAAATCACCAAAAGAACTAACATGACATCAATATAAGGTACGACGTTCATGTCACTTTTTAATGGTTTTTTGATGCGCTCAAAGCGTCCAGAACGTTGAATAGCCATTAGTCATTGTCCTGAGTTGAACCTACAGACTGGCGTTGTAATAACGCAACCATTTCTTCGGCAAAAAGCGCACGATCGTTATAAACGGCTTCACCTTTGGCTGTAAAATGGTTAAATGCAAGTACAGCAGGAATCGCTGCAAAAAGACCAATTGCCGTTGCAATCAATGCCTCTGCAATACCAGGAGCAACCGTAGCAAGGGTGACTTGGTCAACATCTGCTAAACCAATAAAGGCATTCATAATGCCCCAAACAGTACCGAATAAACCAACATAGGGTGCAACCGAGCCAATACTCGCAAGCGCGCCTAAACCATTTTCTAAATGTCCTTGGTCACGGCTTAAACCTACGCGAAGAATACGTTCTGTACCTTCAATGGATTGTTCTGCGCTGGCATTACGTTTTTTAAGTTTGAAAAACTCGCCTAAACCTTGATAGAAGACATCTTCAAGGCCAACACGTTTCGAGTTGAGCTGAGCATTGTTGTATAAAGTGTTGAGTTCGGCGCCAGACCAAAAGATTTTTTGGAAATGTTCATCATCGGCCTGCGCTTTTTTATAACTCATGTGTAACTTGGCAATCAGATACCAACTGAATAACGAAGCTAAGAGCAGCAGGAGCATTACCAGTTGTACGACAGGACTTGCTTGTAAGATGAGGTCTGAAACTTTGAGTGTTGATTCTAGTTGAGTTGCCATAGTTACTACATGTGCCAAATAATTTTTTTAATCTTGTTCCAATTCTTTCAGAATCAGTTCACGTATTTCATCAGGAAGGCGACGGGGTTTCATCTCTGCACTGATACATGCCAATTCTACCTCACCTGATGCCAGCATAATATCACCACGATAAATATTTTGTTGCAACACAAATGACGTAGCCTTACACGAAACTACACTTGCTGTAACAGTAATCAGGTCATCCATTAATATAGGGCGTGAATATTTCACATTAATTTTATGAACGACAAAGTTGTAATCTTTTTGATGCCAATAATGGTCTACACCTGAAGCGCGTAGCCATTCTGTGCGGGTACGTTCCATAAAGCGAATATGATTTGCGTGGTAAACAATGCCACCTGCATCTGTATCTTCAATATATACACGAATGTTGAATTCGAATTTATTCGCCATGAGAGTGTTCCGTCTTTATAAAATCTGAAAAATATTGGTCTGCACTTCAGCAAAGAATTAGAGCATTTAAAAATGGCGATAATTCAATGATTCGTCAAGTGCTTCAATGACGGGCAGTTTAGCACCGTGAGTCATCAGTCCAATGGCACAAGGTTTCAAATCAAAGTAGTTAATTTCAACTTTACTGAAATTTTTCCAAATTAGGCTTGCTTAATTAGATTTAAAGTTAGTTGATAAGTGATTTGAAATTTAGTTTTCTATTCCTTTAGAACGAAGTGATATTCAGAATAAAGTGTAAGATAATATTATAATTTATTTGAAATTTTAGGGGGTGATGTGGAACAAGAAAAATTTAAGCAGGATATTGTGATTCAACTACCTTGGACAGTACCGCAGCACCAAAATGTACAAACGTTAGTCATTCAACACCCTGCTAAAACGCATATGGAGCTAAATGCTTCTACAGATAAGACTGCGATTTCATCCTTTGCTTTGTCAGTGATAGTTGCACTAATTCTAGGTGGTTTTGCTACTTGGTTGGCCTATTGGTATGGGCGGAAAAGTTTTCAATTAACGGAAATGTCCTTTATTACAGTAGTTGAGCAAATTAGAACTGCTGAACAATCAGCATTTGATCTAAATTCAAGATTATTCAATCAACAATTAAAATTGCAGAATAATGAACTCATATTTAATAAACAAGAAAATAAAAGAAAAATGATTGTTGAAAAAAGTGAAAATTTTATTGTGGCTAGACATAATATTCTACTCTCATATTGGGAGTTTATTGAAAATTGCAACGTAAATGACCAATATGATGCCATTGCTAAAGAACTGTATGGAAGGATGGAAGTACATAATTTTAACTCTGACTTAAAAACTACTTTAGCTAAATCTCATATATTGTTGTTTAATTTAAATAGTGATGATTTATTAACAAAGCGTATAAAAATTTTAGCAGAAATATTTATGCGATTAGGATGGTGTTGTTATCATCAGATTTTATCTTTCGTTGATAGTAATAACATTTGTGTTTCATCAAACGGCCTTCAAGAAGCTATAAGTAATTTAGAACAGCACAAGTTTTTTACCGACAAAGAATTTCCCTCATTGAGAAATGCTGTACGTAAAGAATACGTACAAAGAGCTGATTACTACAGAGTAATGTTAGATATCAGTCTGGGAATAGATAAAGATTTGAAGAAAATAATTTCTAAATTATAAAAGCAGCCATAGCTGCTTTTTTTAAATAATTATTTCGGCTCTGGTGGTGTCATCCCAAACTGTAAATACGCCATATTGGTGGCAATACGCCCACGTGCAGTACGCATGACATAACCTTGTTGAATTAAATACGGTTCAATCACATCTTCTAATGTGCCTGAATCTTCAGCCATAGCTGCAGCCAAAGCTTCAACACCTGCAGGGCCACCATCAAAACGCTCTAGTAGCATTGATAAATAACGGCGGTCTAGCGTATCTAAACCATCTTTATCGACATTTAGCATGTCCAAAGCACGTTGAGCCATCTCTTGGGTCACTTCGCCTGTACCTTTGACTTGGGCATAATCTCGAACACGGCGTAATAAACGGTTGGCAATACGTGGCGTACCACGTGCACGACGTGCAACTTCCAGTGCGCCATCTTCAGTAATCGGTACATCCATTAAGTTGGCTGAACGAGTCACAATATGCGTTAAGTCTTTGACAGAATAAAACTCTAAACGTTGTACGATACCGAAACGGTCACGTAAAGGAGAGGTCAGTAGGCCTGCACGAGTCGTCGCTGCCACAAGGGTAAAAGGTGGTAAATCCAGTTTGATCGAACGGGCAGCAGGGCCTTCACCAATCATGATATCCAGTTGGTAATCCTCCATCGCTGGATAGAGAATTTCCTCGATGACCGGTGAAAGTCGATGGATCTCATCAATAAATAATACATCACCTTCTTCAAGGTTGGTCAGCATTGCAGCTAAGTCACCTGCACGTTCAAGAACAGGGCCAGAAGTGGATTTTAGGTTACCACCCATCTCACGGGCAATGATATTGGCCAGTGTAGTTTTACCTAGGCCCGGTGGGCCAAAGATCAGGGTGTGATCGAGTGCTTCTTCACGGCCACGCGCAGCACCGATAAAGATTTCCATTTGTTCACGGACGACAGGCTGCCCGATGTAGTCATCAAGGGATGTTGGGCGAATGGCACGGTCGAAGTGGTCTTCGGGTTTTTCTGAACCACTGATAAGACGGTCTTGCATAATTATTTAACTAATCTCTATATCGTTGTGGAAGAATCACAGCCTCAAAAAGCGATTGAACTTTAAATGCCATTGTATAGGCGATTCACACTTTTGACTGGGCAAAAGTGACAAAACCCATTTGTTAGACTGATGCTACGTCCTTGTAGCACAGTTTAACGGCGACATCCTTGTCGCCTGCGTGATTCACATACTGTCTATAGCTCTAAAAGGCAAAGGATGTAGTGCTCATTAGAAACTAAAAATTATTTATTCATCGACTTTAATGCAGCACGGATAATGTCGCTGGCATCAGTAAAGTCACCTTTGGCAGCATTCACTAATTTTTGTGCTTCAATTGGTTTGTAACCTAATGATTGTAAGGCCGCCTCAGCTTCGGCTACGGCAGAGTTGCCCGTAAATTGAATTTGTTCAACAGTTGAATTCGTTGGTACCGTACCTGAAGCCATGGCTTTAAAGCGATCACGTAACTCAATCATGAGGCGTTCAGCGGTCTTTTTGCCTACACCCGGAACTTTGACTAAAGTGTTTACATCTTCATGTTCAACCGTGTGAATCAGCATTTCAACACTTAATGTTGATAAAATGCCCAGTGCCATTTTAGGGCCTACGCCGTTGACTTTTAATAGTGTGCGAAAAATCAGTTTTTCTTGAGCATTGCTAAAGCCATACAGCAGTTGTGCATCTTCACGAACAGCCAGATGTGTCCACAGGGTAATTTTTTGACCTTTTTGTAGTTGGCAAAATGTAGAAAGTGGGGTGTCAATCTCATAGCCCACACCATTTACATTGAGTAATACTGTTGGTGCTTCCAATGCCAGCACTTCGCCAATTAAACATCCGATCATGTCATTTATTCACTTTATTTCAGTTTAGTCTGAGCTATTTGCTCAATTTCAATTTGTTGTGAGATTAACGTGAAGGCCAGCGAATTACTAGCCTTCACATTTTTTCACCTTTAAAAGAAACCAACTTTATTGCCTTGAAGTTCTTGTGCAAGGTTATAAGCCTGATGATCTGAAAACTTAGAGATGATATCGAGTACTTGCATAATATTGTCATAATGCGACATACCAAAATGTGCTCCTGAACGATGTAAGATAGACATCAATCGTTGCTCTTTAAAGCTCAAAGTTTTATTGGGCGTGGTCAGTGGAATAAAGGCATCCAAAATATTTTGCAAACTTTGGTGTGCAATAATTTCCAAACCTGCCTTATGCGGATGTTCAAAGATTTTATCACGAGCCAGTTCTTTGGCACGGTTAATCCCGATTTCAATATCTTCACTGCAATATTGCAATAAACTGCCTTTAAGTTGGCCAGACAAAATTTCATTATGATGACGTGCAAAAGCTGTCGTCACTTCTTCAACCAAACGCTTCATCACACGGCCACGCAAAGCGGCAATTTTCTGCTGCCATGTGGTATCCGTCATTGCAAGTTCGGCAGGAATACCATAATCACCAATCAGGTCAAGGAAAATTGGCTCAACTTCATTATAACTCAACATATTGAGAATAATGCCATCTTCCAAATCAATCAGGGCATAGCACATATCATCCGCTGCTTCTAATAAATAAGTCAGAGGATGACGGCAATAATGATATTCACCGAGTTGAATTAAGCCGAGTTGTTCTGCAATTTGCTGCAAGATGTCTTTTTCGGCTTGGTAACAGCCAAACTTGGCACGCTGACTGGCAGGCGTATTTCCTTGTGATGCAATGGTTTTGGATAGCCATGGGTACTTTAAGTAAGCCCCTAAGGTTGCGTAAGTTAGGCGCATACCACCATCATTCGGGTGATAGTCAATTTTAGTCAGTAAACGTAAGCCTTGTGCATTACCTTCAAACTGACGAACATCGGCTTCTTCTTCAGGGCTTAAGTCCTGTAAAAAGTCTGTATGTGATGCATCATCAAACCATTCGCGAATGGCATATTCACCAGCATGCCCAAAAGGCGGGTTGCCAATATCATGTGCTAAACAAGCGGCTTGAATAATCGCGCCAACATCGGCAGGCGAAATCCACATTGGCAATTCATCTTTAATTTTTTCCGCAGCCAACATCCCCAATGAACGTCCAATACAAGACACTTCTAAAGAGTGCGTCAGGCGAGTATGAATGCCATCATGTTGGGTTAATGGATGGACTTGGGTCTTGCGATTAAGCTGTCGAAAACTCTGCGAAAATATAATGCGGTCATAGTCTTTGTGGAAGGGGCTACGTGCCTGTTCAGAACTGTGTTTATTGCTACCAATACGAACTGTAGAAAGAAGTTCAAGCCAACGCATTTGAGTCATTTATCATTATTCAATTATTACTTGAATTGAATAATGCCAAACTTAGCAGAAAAGCACTAGTGTGGGGCGACACAACTTGTCTTAAAAGATGTATGAGTGATTTGCCTTAATGAAATGCAAAACAAAACAGAAATTTAAAAAAGGGCTGTTAGTATAGATGAGCAAATTTTACCTTTTATCCCATTTTTTAATTTTCAATGAGAATAATTTAAATGTATAGAAAACAATTTCTTCCTACGTTGACTGCACTAAGTTTGGGCGTGACATTTTTTTTGTCAGGTTGTACAAGTTTCAATACAGAAAAAAATATAACGAAAGTGCAGCCAAACCAAAATGTTGCTGCATCAGAAAATAGCATGATGCATCATTTACAAACATTTGAAGAAATTGCAGAACAAAATGGTGGCAATCGTGCAGTAGGTACAGCAGGTGGATTGGCTTCTGCACAATATATTCTTGAACAAGCCAAGAAAGCAGGCTTGCACGCGCAAATGTTGCCATTTGAAAATCGAGAAAAGACCGTTGGGCAAAATATTGTGATTGAGATTGAAGGGCAATCCAAAGATACTGCTGTGATTGTCGGCGCGCACTATGATTCGGTGAAAATGGGGCCGGGGATTAATGATAATGCTTCAGGCGTTGCAGTATTGTTAGCATTATTACAAGACTATGCGAAGCAAAAGGTAAAACCTAAACACACACTATATCTTGCCTTTTGGGATTCGGAAGAGGTTGGTATTGCAGGTTCACAAGCTTTTGTGAAATCACTCAGTGAGAAACAGCTTCAAGGCATTCAAGCCTATATCAATGTTGATATGGTGGGAACAAAGAATCCGAATATCATGATTGCCGATGGTGACCATTCATCAATTGGAGAAATGGCGGCACAGTTTAAAGCCAATGGACTTGCACAAAGTGATTATCAGCCAATCTTAGACAGCATGAGTCAATTACCTAAGCACCCGCAGGATGCTGCATTAGAACAAAGTATGCGTCAATATTTTAAAACCAATAATATGCAGATTAAAGATGATGTAACGACTTTAACAGCAAGCGATACTTTGCCATTTTTAGGGAAAGTTCCCGTTACTTCACTAATTTTATTTAATGAGCAAATGAAAGGTGATGAACTCGAATTTGCACCGTGCTACCACAAGGCTTGCGATACGATTGATGGTGTAGATGTAAACTCACTGAACTTAGCCCTTAATGTAATTCAACATCTATTGTCAGATTTGAATAAATAAAATGTTTCAATTTCAAATGTGAATTGATTTTAGTCTTTTATGAATTTCAGGTTTAAATCTCACACATTTAGACCTGAAATTAATTTTCAAATATGGTTTGAACGCTTGATTAAAAAGTGAGTTGTTATTGAAAAATAAAACATTTTTATAGTTTGAATATTATTCTTAGGATGAAATGAAAAAATCAGATAATTTTGTGTTAATCTGTGCGACTAAATTCAATTTTATTATTTAAAAATAAAAGCATTATTGCCTAAACTTCCCGATATAAGCACTACAATTTCACTTTCACATCTAGCTGATTTAACTAATACACAGTAGAATATGCGCTCTCTCAAGTCACATTGTGGCATGGTCTTTTCGATCATCCCGTGGAGCCAAAATCAGCATGTTTATCGTTGCCGGTGCACCTGCACATTCTTCATTTAAGAAAACTCAACTATTATCACGTTTAACGTCAATTAGTTCTGTTCAATCAATTGAAAGTCAATGGGTTTACCTTTTTGACCAAGCGCTCAACGAGCAACAACAGCAATCCGCTTTACAGCTTCTCAACGATGGTCAATCTTTTGAATTGCACCAAGCAGCAAGTGACGAAGTCCAAATTTTAGTGACGCCACGTGTTGGAACCATCTCTCCGTGGTCGTCTAAGGCAACAGACATTTTTGCCAACTGTAATACACCGGTTCATCGCCTTGAACGCGGTGTTTTGTTTACTTTGAAGGGCGTAAATGCTGTTTCTGATGAAGTAAAACTAGCATTACATGACCGCATGACCGAAAGTGTTTTCAATGCTATTGAAGATGCTGCGGCACTTTTCTCTGAAACTGAACCAAAGCCTTTAAACTCAATTGATATTTTGGGTCAAGGTAAAGAAGCGTTGGTGAAAGCTAACTCTGAATTTGGTTTTGCGCTTTCTGATGAAGAAATCGATTATTTAACCGATGCATTCACAAAAATGGGTCGCAACCCGCATGACATCGAATTGATGATGTTTGCTCAAGCAAACTCTGAACACTGCCGTCATAAAATCTTTGGTTCAGAATGGACAATTGATGGTGAAGTTCAACCATTGTCATTGTTCCAAATGATTAAAAACACCTATAAAGAATCACCTACAGATGTATTGTCGGCATATAAAGACAACGCTTCTGTAATTGTTGGTTTTGACACACAGCGTTTTTATCCAAAACTAGATGCTGAAACAGGTCACCACGTTTATAAATACAAGAGTCAAGCCGCTCACATCTTGATGAAAGTGGAAACACATAACCATCCGACAGCGATTGCACCATTTGCTGGTGCAGCAACAGGTTCGGGCGGTGAAATCCGTGACGAAGGCGCAACAGGTCGTGGTGGTAAGCCAAAAGCAGGTTTAACAGGTTTTACCGTATCTAACTTGAACATTCCGGGCTTTGAACAGCCATGGGAAGAAAACTACGGCAAACCATCTCGTATGGCATCTCCACTTCAAATTATGATTGAAGGCCCATTGGGTGGTGCAGCGTTTAACAATGAATTTGGTCGTCCTGCGTTAAATGGTTACTTCCGTACATTTGAACAAAATGTCAATGGTGATGTAAAAGGCTTCCATAAGCCAATTATGATTGCCGGTGGTTACGGTAACATCCGTCCTGACCATGTAGAAAAAGATGCGATTCAACCAGGCGATTTACTGATCGTACTAGGTGGTCCTGCAATGCTGATTGGTTTAGGCGGCGGTGCAGCGTCTTCTGTAGACAGCGGTAAGTTGGGTGAAAACCTAGACTTCGCATCTGTACAGCGTGAAAACCCAGAAATGGAACGCCGTTGCCAAGAAGTGATTGATGCTTGCTGGCGCATGGAAGATCATAACCCAATCGTGTCTGTACATGACGTAGGCGCGGGCGGTATCTCAAATGCAATGCCTGAACTTGTGAACGATCACGAGTTAGGTGCGGTACTTGATCTGCGTAAAATTCCATCGCTTGAAAAAGGCATGTCTCCGATGGAAATCTGGTCGAATGAAGCGCAAGAACGCTATGTATTGGCAATCCGTCCATCATCTTTAGAACTCTTTGAATCACTATGTGCACGTGAACGCTGTCCATTCGCCGTACTAGGTGAAGCGACTGAAGCGCGTCATTTGACTGTTGAAGATCCATTATTCGGCAACAAAGCTGTGGATATGCCAATGCAAGTGATGCTTGGCGGCACACCGCGCATGAGCCGTTCATACGAAACGATTGAACGTAAAGGCGATGACTTCACTGCTGAAACAGTAACAGATTTGAAAGATGCGATTTACCGCGTTCTTAAGAATCCAACTGTTGCATCTAAATCGTTCTTAATCACCATTGGTGACCGTTCGATTACAGGTATGGTTGCACGTGATCAGTTCGTCGGTAAGTGGCAAGTGCCTGTAGCGGATGCTGCGGTAACAACGACGAGCCTTGTAGGTTATACAGGTGAAGCAATGGCAATGGGTGAACGTCCGCCAGTTGCATTGTTAAATCCTGCTGCGTCTGCACGTTTATCAGTAGCAGAATCCATTTCAAATATCATGTCTGCAAAAATCGACCAGATCAGCGACATTAAATTGTCTGCAAACTGGATGGCTGCTGCAGGTCAACAAGGTGAAGACCAAGCATTATTCGAAGGTGTTAAAGCCATCGGTATGGAAATGTGTCCTGCACTAGGTATTGCAATTCCAG
This sequence comes from Acinetobacter sp. ANC 5600, assembly GCF_002018395.1. Taxonomy (NCBI): domain Bacteria; kingdom Pseudomonadati; phylum Pseudomonadota; class Gammaproteobacteria; order Moraxellales; family Moraxellaceae; genus Acinetobacter; species Acinetobacter sp. ANC 5600. The sequence goes on along the minus strand of NZ_MVKW01000001.1, from coordinate 282,125 downwards.
TAGGTAAAGACTCATTGTCTATGCGTACAACGTGGAATGACGAAGGCATCGATAAATCTGTAACTTCTCCAATGTCAGGCGTGATCACTGCATTTGCACCTGTGACTGATGTTCGCAAAACATTGACACCTGAATTGAAAAATATCGAGTCTGTACTGGTACGTATTGATTTGTCTAAAGGTCAATTCCGTCTTGGCGGTTCGATCCTTGCGCAGGTTTATAAAGCAATTGGTTCTGTAACACCTGACGTAGACAGCTTCGATGACTTCAAAGCATTCTTTGCATTGGTTCAAGACTGGAACAACCGTGGTCTAATCAAGGCTTACCATGACATCGGTGATGGCGGTCTGCTGGCAACTGTTGCAGAAATGATGTTTGCTTCACGCCTAGGTGTAGCACTTGAAGATCAATCTACTGCAAGCTTGTTTGCAGAAGAAATTGGTGCAGTGCTTCAAATCAGCAAAGCTGATTGGGCTGCATTAGAAGCTGAAGTTGCAGCGTCTAGCCTTAAAGATGCAATTGCAGTTGTAGGTACTGTAAACGATACAGATACTTTAACTGTAAATGGTTTGAGCTTAGACCGTGCTGAATTACAGCAAGCATGGACAGAAGTGTCACATCAAATCCAACGTTTGCGTGACAACGTAGAAACTGCGGATCAAGAATATGCGTTAATCGCTGATAAATCACATGCAGGTTTAATTGCAAAACCAACATTTGATCTGAACGAGCCAATCGAAGCGCCGTACATCAATGAACGCCGTCCAAACATGGTGATTCTGCGTGAACAGGGTGTAAACGGTCATGTAGAAATGGCTGCTGCATTCGATAAAGTCGGCTTCAACACTGTAGACGTACACATGAGCGACTTGCTTGCTGGCCGTATCAGTCTTGATGACTTTGAAGGTTTAGTCGCGTGTGGCGGTTTCTCTTACGGTGACGTATTGGGCGCAGGCGGCGGTTGGGCTAAATCTGTATTGTTCAATCCTAAACTTCGTGACCAATTTGAGAAATTCTTTAACCGTGACGAAACATTCTCCCTAGGTATTTGTAACGGCTGTCAAATGCTGTCTCAGCTTGCACCATTAATTCCAGGTGCAGAAGCTTGGCCTCGTTTCCACCGCAATACTTCAGAGATGTTTGAAGCTCGTGCTGTAAACGTACGCGTTGAAAAATCTAACTCTGTATTGTTAGAAGGTATGGAAGGTTCGATTCTTCCAATCGCAGTTGCGCATGGTGAAGGCCGTGTTGTGACTTCGGCAGAAAACTTGGCTTCTTTAAATGCAAATGACCAAGTGATTTTGCGTTATGTTGATAGCCAAGGCAACCCAACGCAGCATTATCCAATGAACCCGAACGGTTCACCAGAAGCGATTTCAGGTGTAACGTCTAAAGACGGTCGTGCAACAATTATGATGCCGCACCCTGAACGTAACTTCCGCGCGATTCAGCATTCTTGGAAACCAGAAGATTGGGATCAAGACGGTGCTTGGTTACGTATGTTCCGTAATGCACGTAAATTTATTGGTTAATCTTAGATAGATAAATCATAGAAAAGAGCCGCCTTCGGGTGGCTTTTTTATGGTTAAAATTTACCAAAAGATATATTAATTATTGTGAATGCTTGTTTTTACACATATAATCGCTTTCGATTTTTAACCACCTGCGGGTGGTTTTTTGTTGGTTTTAAATTTTTATTTCTCCCACTGAACTTGGTTTAGATTTTGCTTTTATATTTGTGGAAACATGCTAGTGTGTATTTTATGCACAATAACTATGCAAGATTAAAGACAGCAAGATAAAAGAAAGATGGATAACTAAACGAGTTCAGTATCAACACTCATGATGAGGTGATGACATGATTAAAACAGCGGAATATTCGGCAGTTGATAAGTCTGCGCTGCGTAAAAAGGGCTGGAAGCTTTTTGGTGCAGTCGTGTGTTTGCAGTTGGTGTTTTTAGTTTTGGGTTATGCTTTACAGATGTAATATTTGAACAATTGAAACCGCCGTGAGGCGGTTTTTATAAGCCTTCCGCGTTAGATGGTAACCAAGCACTATATTTTTCTTTCAATTGCTTTTTAAACTTCTCATCCCAAATAATAAAATCAATCCCACCATCATAAGGTGCAACAATAATTTTTTTTTCAAATAAAATGAGAAATGCATGAATTTCTTCATTTGCAATTTTTAATAATAAATCATCATGTTTTTTAGGCTCCCATATTATTTGAGTGTATAAGGGTATAAAACAGATATCATTTTCATCACCATCATCAAAGTATTCAGGATCTATCTGATGTAGATTCATAGAAGGTGATTCTATTAAATTGTAGGAAATGATTTTTCTTCTATCATATTCAGGGTGAAAACGATCTGGATCTGGCTGAGAATAATGTGGCGTAACATAATTACCTGTCACAAGGTAAACCGAGGTATCTAAGCCTAAACAATCTGTGATGATCTGATTTTGACGATCTAATAAAAGTAGCTCTTCTTCTTTTGAATCGGCATAACGTTTAGACTCGGGCAAGCTATGCATACGAAACCAATATTCCGAAAAATAAAATTTTAATACGTATGGAATAGGTACTTTATTTGGAAAATATTTATTCCATAGTTGTTCAAAAGTTTCAGTCATAGTGAATTTTTTGTTTATTTTTAATGGATTTATTATAACTTAGTATGAAAAAAAACCTTTTATTTATTTAAGTTTATACTCAAACAAATTTATTATGTTCCCAGTATCTCACCTTAAATCCACAAAAATTGCCTTTTTGAAGCGGGTTCAGGTGGTAAAGGTAATTCTGAATACTATGTAGGAACAGATTAGACACGATTTCATTTGAACATGTAATAGTAAAACGCCATCTATTGATGGCGTTCATTTTGCAGGATCTAAGTCATCTATATTTTTTAGAATGATGAAACATCTAACTCCACAATTTAATGGGCGACATCTATGTCTCAGGTTCCGTGATCAAATATCCAATTTAAATTAGATGCTCGTCATTTTATGATTCTATTTAAATCACTAACTGAACCTGCTTTAACACCGCCTTCAACGTATTTTCATAATCAAACGCATCATTAGTGCTGTCTTGATAACGCCATGCCACATAACCATCTGGACGAACCAACACAGCACCTGACTCGTGAATTTCAGATTTAGCATTCCATGTACCATAAACGTCACGGTATTCACGAGAACCAATTTGAATCACATCTAAATAAGGTAGATTCAACGATTCAGCAGCAGATTTCCAACCTTTGCCTGAAAGACCTGTCAGTAGGGTGAAACGACCATGCCCTGTAATATCTAACGTTGATTGCTTATCGCCTTTGGCATCAATAATCCAAGTATGTGGAACTTTAGCCCCCGGACGCGTGGTTGCTTGCAAGTAAAGCTGTTGATCTTTGGCAAAGATCTCAGGCTCAGATTCAGCAATCATGGCATTGGATGCATAGCGCTGATTCAACTCTATACCTTGGGCATTAAACTCCAAGTTTTTAATTTCTAAGGCTTGATATAGCTTTTGACGAATTTCTGCAGCTTGTTCATCTTCCGCAAAAATACGTTGCATCATTTGAGCTTGAGTTGTGATGCCTTGGTCAAAACCAAATACCTCTTTGAGATGCTTATAGTCAAAGCGAGATTGATTGGCACGCGCCACGATTTGCTTGCCAACAGGCGCACGCTCTAATGTATAAGAATCAAGTAGAGTAGGAGCAGCCCAACCTTTAATGGCATATGCCAATTTCCAACCGAGGTTAAAAGCATCTTGCATACAGGTATTTGAACCTAAGCCACTTGATGGTGGATGACGATGTACCGCATCACCGCCGCAGAATACACGACCTTTCGAGTATTCAGTTGCCCATGTTTGGTTCACATACCAATAAGACAGTTTTTGAATCTCGACATTTTCAACTTCAGCACCGACAAAGGCATTTAGACGCGCACGAACTTGTTCTTCGGTGACTTGTGGTTCGCCCTTGGAAATATCAAAGCCCCAACCCATAATCCATTCATTCCAAGGTGTAATGGCACGGAGTAAGCCCATGCCCAGATCACCAAAGCTGGCTTCAGGGTTAACAATCCATTGCAAAATAGCAGGGCGGTGTTGCACGTATTTGGAAAGATCAGCTTTAAAGGTTACATAGACTGTACCTGCACGAGACATCACCCCTTCAAGGGGTAAATCAAGCTGTTCAAGGACTCTGGATTTTGCCCCATCCATACCGACCAAATATTTGGCACGTAAGCTGAATTCAGTATTTGTAATACGATTTAAAAAGGTTGCTGTTACACCATGCTCATCTTGCACATGGGACAAATATTCAGTATTAAAATTATAAATTGCACCACGTTCAGCCGCATTTTTTACCAACAAAGCTTCCATTTTCGGCTGAATGAGATCGACCAATGGACAAGGACTGCCTTTAATATAATCGCCATGACGTTCATCACCGGTTCCCCAAGCACTCATGCGGGCAATTTCTTCACCGACAAGACTGGTGGTAATGAGGCTTTCACCCATTTGTTCCCAAGGTGTGGCAATGTCGAGAACTTATTCTTCGATACCTAAGTCACGTAACACTTCCATCGCACGTTGGTTGGTAATATGGGCACGCGGACTATTAGCTAACCAATTAAATTGGGTAAAAAGCTGAACCTGTATGCCGTAATTTGCCAAGGCCAAACCTAAAGTAGAACCTGCAGGCCCTGTGCCAATAATCAGAACATCGGTATCGAATTGCTGTGTCATACAAAACTCCATGTGTATGTGAAGTGCAAACTTGGAATAGTCCGCAGTCTAGGCAAATGATTTTCCGAGTAGAATGGATATTCATATAAACTATAGATCTATTGGTATTATGACTGCATGACACAGGTGATGTAGTGAGTGTGTGGAGTGAAGCGAATGGAATTACGACATTTACGTTATTTTGTGACGGTGGCGAAAGAACAGAGCTTTACCAAGGCAGCGGAAAAACTATTTACAGCACAACCATCACTCAGTCAGCAAATTAAATACTTAGAGCAAGAGGTTGGGTGCAATTATTTGAACGTTCTGCCCGAAAAGTCTTACTGACCGATGAAGGGCAGGCTTTTCTCAAATATGCCGAGCAAGCAATTCAAAATGCCAAACAAGCTGTAGCTGCAGCTCGCCACGTGGCGCAAGCTAAAAATAACCAAATACATATTGGCTTTTTAAATGTCGCAGAATTGAAAATTATGCCGAGTATTTTGGCGCAATTAAAACAACATATCCCTGATTTAAAAATTCATTTACATAGCTTGACGTGTACAGAGCAGATTCAAAAACTTAAAAATACTGAATTGGATATTAGTTTTACGCGATATCACTTAAGTCATGACGACTTTACCAATATTCAGGTTTTAAGTGAGCAGATCTATCTAGTCGGTGCAGCGCATCTGCATCCATCAGATCGAATCTTAAAACTTCAAGAATTAAAAAATCACACCATTATTATGTGTGAGCAAAATGCTTCTCCTGTGTTTTACGATACCTTAAATGCCTTGATTCCTTTTGATCAGCAACAACATGATCATATGCTGTGGGTGACCAATGTCATGCAGCATTTAAATTTGATTAATATGGGCATGGGCCTGAGTTTTGTGCCCGAATATTTACTCAAGTTTTTAAATGATTCGGTTAAAGTCATTCAAACAGATGTGGAATTACCGAAACTAGGTTTATATGCAACCTATCCGAATGCATCGAATAATGTTGCATTGAAAATGATTTACAGTGCTTTAAATAATGTAACTGCACAATAGCGTCTGGAATAACCAATGTTAAAACTGATTTATTATGTACCTGAGTCTCACTTAGAGTCGACTAAACTGGCCGTATTTGAAGCAGGAGCAGGCGGTATAGGCAACTATGAACACTGCGCGTGGCAAGTTTTAGGGAAGGGGCAATTTAAACCTGTAAAAGGCGCAAATCCTTTTATAGGTGAGTTGGATCAGCTTGAATCTATCCCTGAATGGCGTGTGGAAACCATAGTGCCTGAAGATAAAGCGAGTGAGGTCGCAAGGGCTTTAAAAGTAAGTCATCCTTATGAAGAGCCAGCATTTGAGTTTATTCAAATGGTGGATATTCAATTTTAATGATGCTTTTAAATTTTTAAGTTATAGAAAAAAGTAGATACACGAAGGGTGACATGGATGTAACCCGTTAGACAGAGATTCAAGGATGAATCTTCTGTCTAACAAGGGATTTTGGTTACTTTGATCCTTCAAAGTAACGTAATACCTACGCGTTATACACTAAAGTCACGTAGCTAATTGAGGTTGTGAGTATTCAATTGAAAGCAAGTTAAACCTTCTGAATAAATAAATCACGGTCAAAACGATACTGCGGGAAGAACACACCATCTTTAGCACGTTCACCTGCACCAATCACCATCACTGGGTATTGCTGAGCATTTAATCCTAAAATCTTCTTCACCAAAGGTTCATCAAAACCTTCCATCATACAACTGTCAAAACCATAGGCGCGTAAAGCCAAAACTAAGTTTTCACAAGCCAATGCTGTAGTTTTGCTCGCCCAAAGTTTTGCATCTGCTTCATTAAAAGCTGTTACAGGCAATTGTTTATCCAGTGTACGTGCTACTTTGAAAGCTACTTTCTTAAAGTTACCTAAGGCGTTGAAGTAACCTGTTTTATAGTTATAAGGAATAAACTTGTAATATTTCTGCACAGCTGCAGGTGCTTCAGGAAATGGGAATTCGGAAATATTACGTTTTGCCATTTCATCTACACGGTCGGTACGCGCGACACAGACAATCAATTCAGCAGCAGTTTTTGCAGCTAGTTGCCCTAAGCAAGCTTTCACCAATTGTTTTTTCTTTGCAGGGTTCTGAACGACATAGAATGTCCACGGTTGTAAATTCGATGAATTCGGTGCAAGCAAGGCGAGGTCTAAGCATTCATCTAAAACGTCGTTTGGAATGGCCTTGTCGGTAAACTTACGTACAGAACGACGGCTTTGTACAACTTTTTTAAAATTCTCGATATCGATGCCTTCAGGCGCAGGCTCGTAGTAGCGTTTCTTTTCAGGTTTAGTTTCAGTTTGTGATACTGCAGTCATGTGGAAACATCCAGTTTTTTAATTTAGAAAATAGATTGGGGCTGAGATGAAAAAAACCACCCAAATATGAGTGGTTTTTTAGTTCCATTAAAACATTAATTGAACTGAGAGAAGTCAGGTTTGCGTTTTTGCATAAAGGCGGCAACAGCTTCCATCATTTCTGGAGAGCCTACTCGATCCATGAAAATTTCAGCTTCATGGTCAATCCATGCCACGATTTCATCTACATTATGTTTCATTAATGCTTTTGATTGAACCAAAGATGCTAGTGGAAGTGCAGATAACTGTGCTGCTTTTTTCGCAGCTGTCGCATAAGCATCTTCTTCAATGCTATTGACCAAATTTGCTGAAAGCGCTGTCGCACTATCAAACTTCTGAGCAGTTAACAGTAATTCCGCCGCTTTATGGTAGCCGGCTTGTTGAACCAATAGCTTGCTCGATGCACCTTCAGGCGATAGACCAAGGCTCACAAACGGAATTTGGAATAGGGCAGTATTGTCGCTGTAGACAAGATCGCAATGAAGCAGAATCGTAACACCAATCCCAATGGCAACACCGCGAACCGCAGCAATCAGCGGCTTAGAAAATTGAGCAGCAGATTTTAACAAAATAAAAGGTGCGCCTTCTGAAGCTGGAGCTTGTCCTTTTTGAGCAGCAGATTTCATAAAATCTTGCATGTCATTGCCCGCACTGAAGTCTGCATCTTGACCACGGAGTACTACTACACGCACTGAAGTATCTTGATCAGCTTCATCTAATGCTTTTGCAATCCACAGATATAATTCTGTATACAGCGCGTTCTTCGCCTGAGGTCGGTTAATGGCTAAGGTCAGTACGCCATTGTCCAAATTCGCATTCAAATGTTCATGGGGTTGTTGAATACAGCTCAGTGTCATCGTACTATCCTTGCGTAAAAGTTTCGTTTTGATTTTATGCTCGACATTATGTCGCATATTTCAGCCTGTGGCACAACTGCTCAGTTCATAAAAAGTTTGATTTGATATGAAATATACATTTGATTATTTGGTTTTCATTGGGCGTTTTCAGCCGTTCCATTTAGCGCATTTGCAAACCATTAAAATTGCCTTGCAACAAAGTCAATATGTGCTTTTAGCACTGGGTTCGGCGCAAAATGAACGTAATATCAAAAATCCATTTTTGGCCGTAGAACGTGAGCAGATGATCTTGTCGAATTTTTCAGAGCAAGATCAGAAGCGAATCAAGTTTGTGCATGTGATTGATGTATATAACGATGAAAAATGGCAAAAGTTAGTCAAATCTTTGGTAGATGATGTAGTTGAAACGAATGCAAAAGTCGGTTTGATCGGGCATTTTAAAGATGATTCTTCTTATTATTTAAAATTCTTCCCCGAGTGGAAAATGGTTGAGCTGGATAGTCTAGAAGGGGCGATTTCTGCGACACCAGTACGTGAAGCGTATTTTCGTGGTGAAATTGAACGAGATGCCTTTCCTCAAGGTACCATTGATTTTTTGCAAAAATTTCAACAGACAGACATTTATAAACAACTTCAACACAAATTTATGACTCAGGATAAAACAAATCTGCTATAAAAAAACGCTAAATTTCTACCACCACAATGGAGTAAAAAAATAAACATTGCAGTGATTTTAAGCTGTGTTTTATTCAGGAGAAAAACATGAATTTGCGTCACGGAACTTTAGCAAAATATATGGGAGCCTTCGCTTTATGCTGCGTATTTCCCCTACATGCTGCTGAATGGACGCTAACGCCTAATAGTCAGGTCACATTTGGCATTAAATCTGTGGGCTTATCTATTGTTGAAGGACGCTTTAATAAGGTTCAGTCGAATCTTAAGTTTGATCCTGAAGTTCCGCATAAAGGTTCAGCGCATTTAGTGTTAGATGTGGATAGCATCAGTTTTAGTAACCCAAGCTTGAAAGGATTAATCTTGGGGAGCGAATATTTTGATGCTGCTGAATTTAAGCAAGTGAAGTTTGTCAGTAAACAAATCGAACCAGTCGCTTATGCCAAGTATATGATTCGAGGGGATCTCACCATTCGTGGCATCACTAAACCTGTGATCTTTGATACCACACTTGCCCCTAGTCCACAAAATCCAAAAGTGTTGGATGTTCAATCTTTAGCAACCATTAAACGTAGTGATTTTGGTATGCGTAAAGCACTTGGTGGTGTTGGTGAGCAAGTATTGATACAGCTCAAAGGCCAATGGCGGATTGAATAACCCTATTTTGCTGGCTTCAACACATATGATCTTTGGCGTGTTGTAGCATAACAGCAGTTATTTTCTGTAATTGAATTGATTGTTGGTTCCAATGATGCCAATACAAGGCTAAATCAATACTGAGTTCTGTTGAAAGCTCTATCAATTTTCCCGCTGCTAATAAGTCTTTGCTTTGATAGTCGGGTAACCATCCATAGCCCAAGCCCATCGTAATGGCATCAAAAAATGCAGTTGAAGAGGGAATGAAATGATGCGGATATTGTGAAGGATTGAGCCCGAAATTCTTCTGAATCGATTGCGTATGTAGGTCATCTTTCTCATTAAAAATCAGTGCAGGCGCAGCCCTTAAGGCATTTCGTGTCACGCCTTGACCGAACCATCTTTGGATAAAATCAGGGGTTGCTACAAATCGATAATGCATTTCACCCAGATATTCTGCAATGCAGCCCTTCATGGCTTCCGATTCTGTTGTGACACAGGCATTGACTAGTCCTGCTTCTAATAAATGATGTGTTTGTGACTGATCATCGACCTGAAAATGAATCACGATTTTTTCTTCAATTAAGAGATCTTTGAGTAGCGGAAGCAACCATGTCGCAAGTGAGTCTGCATTGGTTGCAATATTGACTTGATAGAAAGCATTCGCCGTTTGTCCTGTTAGATTTTGCAGAAAATTATGTTCTAGTAATTTGCTGTGTTGTAGATAATGCAATAAAGATTGGCCTGCGAGTGTTGGGCGGCAGGGCCGTTCACGCACAATGAGTACATGACCTAATTTCTTTTCTAAGGTTTGCAGCCTGAGCGTGACCGCAGATGCCGTAATGTTTAAACGCAGTGCCGCTTGTTCAAAGCTTCCTGTTTCAGCAACTGCAAGAAAAGCTTCGCTATGTTTGCTTTGTAACATGAGTCACCTATGAGCATTAGAAATTTTATAAACTAAGAAAAACTTAGTTATAATGATATTTATTTATAAATACTTATTTTTAACAATAAGCTTGGATAATAGCAACATTCATTTAATGCTTTGAAAGTGTAGTTAAAAAATGTTGCACAGTTATATGCAAGGGCTCGCAATTGGATTTAGCCTAATTATCGCGATTGGTGCGCAAAATGCGTTTATTCTCAAGCAGGGGTTAAAAAAGCAGTATGTCTTTTGGCTTTGTGCTATTTGCGCAGCTTCTGATTCGATACTCATCTTATTGGGTGTACTCGGATTCTCCCAATTGGTTGAGAGTTATCCGGAAATTGTGAGTGTTGCGAAATATTTGGGCGCAACTTTTTTAGCAGTTTATGGAGCACAGCATTTTCTGCAAGCCTTCAAAACTTCGAGCAGTTTAGCGCCCAGTGAGAAGAATGAAACCAAACTATTGAAGTTGGTGCTGATTTGCTTGGCTTTAACGTGGTTAAATCCACATGTGTATCTCGATACGGTTGTGCTGATTGGATCTATTTCCACGAAGTTTGAATCGACAGCCGTATATTTTGCGATTGGGGCAATTACAGCTTCATGGGTATTTTTCTTTGTCCTCGGATTTGGTGCGCGCTATTTATTACCGCTCTTCCAAAGTGCAAAGGCATGGAAAGTTTTAGATTTTATTATTGGCGTTGTGATGTGGGGAATTGCAATTTCATTATTGCTCTAGTTAGAAGCTCTTATTAAGTTTGAGCCCATTCCTATAGGAGCAGGCTCAAATCATTACTTTTATGCTGCTTGTAGTGCTTTTAAATCTTCTAAGACTTGTTCTGCATGGCCTGCAGCTTTGACTTTGCGATATTCTTTTACCAGCTTGCCATGATGGAAAATAAAGGTTGAACGTTCGATGCCCATAACCTTTTTGCCATACATATTTTTTTCTTTAATCACGTCAAAATGCTGACATAGCACTTCTTCTTTATCACTGATTAAATCAATGCTTAGATTTTGCTTTTCAGTGAAGTTTTGATGGGCTTTAACCGAGTCACGAGAAATGCCGTAGATTGGGGTATTAAGCGCATCAAACTGATCTTTTAAGCATGAAAACCCAATGGCTTGCGTCGTACAACCCGGTGTTGAATCTTTAGGATAGAAGTAGACGATCAGCCAGTCATTATTTAGTTCTGCAAGGTTGACTTCACCAGTCGTTGTTGGAAAGGTTTGATTTGGTAAGCTAATTTCAGTCATGAAGATTTCCTTTTTCATGTCTTATCCCTAAACGGGCTTAAACAAAGTATGTGAAATATGACCATCATACAGAATTTACTTTGAACTTAAAGCAATAAAAAAGCCTGCAATTGCAGGCTTTTTTAAGACGAAAAATTATTTTTTCGCTTGAGCAGATTTCATTGCTTCTTCAGTTAAATTTTTTAATTTACCTGTTAACTGAGGACCGAAACATGCTTGAAGGTCTTTATTTTGTTTTTGAACAAAAGCGAGTGTTGCAGGGCTTTTCTTCTGGTTGATTGTGCTTTGGATTTCCCATTTTTGAGCATTGGTTAAACGACCATCTGCTTCAACAGCACAAGTACAGTATTTGCTAACTTCAGCGGCAGTTAGTTTTTTACCTTTGCCAGTTTCTTCTTTACAAACATTAATTAACGAAGATTTTACGTTAGTGCTCTTATATGCTTGTTGAAGCTTGTCGTTGTCAGCGTGTGCAACTGAAGCAAACAATGCAGCTGCAGAGAAAGCAGCAGAAAGAATAATGTTTGATTTTAAATTTTTCATAAACCCTACCTTGTTATTTCGGTATGTAACGTGTCGGATCTTCAACACCTGCGTCAACGAAACCTTGTTTACGAAGACGGCAGCTATCGCATTTACCGCAAGCACGACCTTGGTCATCTGCTTGATAGCAAGACACCGTTTGACTGTAGTCTACGCCATGTTCTATACCTAAGCGAATGATATTTGCTTTGGATAAATGTAACAGAGGTGTTTCAAATTTAAGTGGTTTTCCTTCAACGCCAACCTTTGTTGCAAGGCGAGCCATGTTGGCAAATGCTTCGATAAACTCTGGACGACAGTCTGGATAGCCTGAGTAATCAACTGCATTAATACCAATGACAATCGCTTCTGCACCAAAAACTTCCGCCGCAGCTAAAGCATATGACAAGAAAATAGTGTTACGCGCTGGTACATAAGTTACAGGAATACCGGCTTGTTCATGATCAGGAACTTCAATGCTATGGTCAGTTAACGCAGAGCCACCTAAGTTACCTAAATCGATATTAATGACACGATGTTCTACACCAGCCTGCTTAGTTAACTCACGAGCAGCATCCAGTTCTGTCGTAGAACGTTGACCATACATAAAACTCAAGGCGATACATTCATAACGCGCTTGAGCCCAAGCTAAACAAGTGGTTGAGTCTAAGCCGCCAGACAATAAAACTATGGCACGAGGGCGCATATGCATTACTCCAAATAATTCTTTAAAACTTAACGACCAGTTTCATCGTTCCAAAGCAACTTATGTAATTGCAATTGGAAGCGAACAGGGAGATGGTCTTCTAAAATCCATTGTGCTAAATCACGTGCAAGCTGAGGTAAGCGAACAGCGCCTTTCTCAACGGCAAAGGCCGGAGAGAACCAAATAGTGCTGACCTTTTCGTTTAGCTTATAGCGCTCAACTTGCTGTTTTGACCATTCATAGTCTTCACGATTACAAATCACAAATTTGATCTGATCATGCGCTGTTAAATGGTCGAAGTTGCTAAGCAAGTTTCGTGCAACTTCACCCGATGTCGGGGTTTTTAAATCCATAACCTTTGAAACACGTGGGTCAACTTTAGACACATCTAAAGCACCGCTGGTTTCTAAAGAGACTTCGCAGCCTAAATCGGCCAGACGAGTCATGAGGGGAAGGGCGTTCGGTTGAGCAAGCGGCTCACCACCCGTCACGCAAATATAAGGGGTTTTAAAATCTAAAGTAGTTTGAATAATTTCTTCTAATGATTGGCGTTCACCGCCTTCAAACGAATAGGTTGTATCACAATAAGTGCAACGTAACGGACAGCCCGTTAAGCGGATAAAGACCGTAGGCAAACCTGCGGTATTGGCTTCACCTTGCAATGAATAAAAAATCTCCGTAATACGTAAACCCGCAGACGGATCAGAAACAGGAATAGCGGAAGATCGAAGGGTATTCATAGCAAAATTAACCAGATATAAAAAAACAAAAAATCTCTACGATTATTGCTAACCGTAGAGACGAGGAGCGATAGAAGCTCCACGGAACACGAATGCTCCGCTGAAATAAAACTTAGTCTTCGCGTAATAATTCGTTCAAGCTTGTTTTCGCACGAGTTTTCGCGTCAACTTTTTTCACGATTACTGCAGCATATAGGCTGTATTTACCGCATTTAGAAGGCAGGCTGCCAGAAACCACAACAGAGCCAGCAGGAACACGGCCGTAATGGATTTCGCCAGTTTCACGGTCATAAATCTTAGTCGATTGACCAATGAATACACCCATTGAAATCACAGAACCTTCTTCTACGATTACGCCTTCAACGATTTCAGAACGTGCACCGATGAAGCAGTTATCTTCAATAATTGTTGGATTCGCTTGAAGTGGTTCAAGAACGCCACCAATACCAACGCCACCAGATAAGTGAACATTTTTACCAATTTGAGCACATGAACCAACAGTTGCCCATGTATCAACCATTGTACCTTCGTCAACATATGCACCAATATTGACATATGAAGGCATCAATACAACATTTTTTGCTTGGAAAGAACCTTTACGTGCTACAGCAGGTGGTACTACACGTACACCAGCAGCTTTAAATTGTTCTTCAGTCCAGTCAGAGAACTTAGTGTCAACTTTGTCATAGAAGCGTAAGTCACAAGCTTCCATTGGTTTGTTGTCGTTCAATTTGAATGAAAGCAAAACGGCTTTTTTCACCCATTGATGAACAATCCATTCACCATCAATTTTTTCAGCAACACGTAATGTACCGTTATCTAGGCCAGCGATCACTTCTTCTACTGCTGTACGTACTTCAGCAGGACAGTCAGCTGCAGTGAAATTAGCACGGTCTTCAAACGCTTGTTCAATGATTGTTGAAAGCTGAGACATGTTCTTCCATCCAGAAAAAAATTTTCCAAGATTTTACACTAAATCGAGTTAAAAATAGATGGTAAATCGGCCTAGGATCGGAATTAATTATTAAGCAAGTACTAAAACCAAGAAATTAAGAGTGATGAATTTAGCATTTTCATAAGGTTTGTATAAAAAATACGCAAAATATACAGAATTGTTCCTTAACATCATTATTATATTTAAAAAAATGAAACAAAAAATCTTTATTAATCAATATTAAAATCTAAATGTATCAAAAGTTAACAAAAAATCAGTAAATTTGCATAAATGTTGAGCTGTGTTTCCTTTTAACATGTGCCATATAACAAGTCTGTAAAATCTGAATAACAGTTTATTTTGAGGAGAAACACATGAAATCATTACGTTTATTAACAGTAGCTGCTCTACTTACTGCTGCAGGTACTGCAATGGCAGATACCTCTGTAGTTCATGATGGCTATGCATTTGATCAAAACCAACTTATCCCAACTGGCGCTCGTCTAGAAGTGGGTACGACTGGTTATGGTGGTGCGTTACTTTGGACTGCGAACCCATACGTCGGCCTTGCTTTAGGTTATAACGGTGGTGATATTTCATGGTCAGATGACTTATCTGTAGATGGCGTAAAATACGACATGGATATGGATAACAAAGTTGGTTACTTAAATGCAGAAGTACGTCCTTGGGGTGCAAGTGCTAATCCATGGGCTCAAGGTCTTTATGTTGCTGCGGGTGTAGGTTATATCGACACTGAATATGGCTTGAAATCTACAGCGAAAAGCGGTGAAATCGAAATTGATGGTAAAGAAACTTCTTTTGAACGTCTAAACGGTAAAGTATCTTACGATAACGATATCGCACCATACCTAGGTCTTGGTTTTGCACCAAAATTGAATAAAAACTGGGGCGTATTCGGTGAAGTAGGTGCTTATTACACTGGTAACCCAACTGCAAAATTAACGGCTGTTGGTGGTACTCCTGCTGACCGCGAATTACTTGCTGACCATGAACGTAGCATCGAACAAGATGACAAATACGAATGGCTTCCAGTAGGTAAAGTAGGTGTGAGCTACCATTGGTAAGTTCTTACTGAAACAAAAAAAAACGAGCTTCGGCTCGTTTTTTTGTTTTTAGAAAGCGTTTAAAATCTGTGACCAAATTTCAGACCATAGATCATGGCATCATTGTCTGAGACACTTGCAAGACCTGAAATATGAGATGTTTCAGTATTCGATGGTTTTGAGAGTGTCATATAATACAGGCCAGTCGCTAGAAAATTGTTCGGGTTAAATTTATGCATCATACCTAAACCTAAACCTCGATAGCCATCACTTGGGTTTAAGGTAGACGCCGCATTTCTTGTCCCGTTGTCCCAAATAAACTCTGCAGCAGCGAGCCAACTCGGATTCAATTGATGTGCAATCCCTAACTTTCCTGACCATTGATCTTTCTGATATTCCACCAATTGGATATCAGCTAAATCACGGTATTGTGGATCGAGTGCTGCATATTGAAGCACGGCATTAAACTGCGGTGGCTGAATGTTGAAATCTTTCCAATTAATCCACCGAACTGTGCCATATACAACATTGTGTGGGCTAATGGCTGTTTGAAAATCAAAATTGACGCTTTGTGGCGTTTGAATTGAGGTATGGGTGTCAAGTACTAATTGAAAAGGACCATTTGAATATAAAGTTGATTCAGAGGTCTTATTTTCATGTTTGATTTTTGAACGATAGGTTAGGCTAGTTTTAATAGCATATTCAGGGATTTGATAACTGAATCCGAGCAGCCAACCAAGCGCTTCATCTTGTTTAAAATCGGCATGGTAGCCATTGAGAGCAGCATATTGTTGTCCAGAAATTTTTAAATCACCTTTAAATGTTTGTAGGCTTAAACCGCTATAAATATTCCAATTATTATTGGGTTGATAGCCTACCAGTCCAGTTAGGTTATGCGTTCTAAAGTTAATATCGGCGCTTTCAATATCGATATTTGAGCTATCTGGTAAGCGAGGACTATATTGATAACTGATATCAGTATGAAAAGGTTGCTCATAAATTACTCCCGCAGAAATATTTTCATGTGCTTGAATTTTGAGTGCCAATTTCCCAGAAAATTGTTGATGGGCGAGATTCCCTGTAGAAAAATCAGTTACGCCTAGTTCACTAATTGAAGCTTGGTTCTGTACTTTCCCGTCAATTTGAGCATCAACATAAGCGAAACTGGCTTCAGTATAATTTCCGGGTTCAAGAAAGGCCGAGATCGATTGATCCGAGTTTTCTATCCCTGCTGCATACATGATTTGTATGGGGCAGACGATACCGACTGCCACTGCGACGAATTGATTTTTCATAAAGTCCTGGCTTATGGGTCGGAAGTAATGAGGTTTTAATTTTTATTGTTTTGGATGTATTTTAATCACAATTAAAAATAAAGCCAAGAAAACCTAGATAAAATATGTGTTTACCAAAAAAAGAGGACAGCAGGTGTCCTCTTTAATTCGTTAATTGGCCTATCAGTCTTCTGGGTAAGCGACTTTTTTCAACGCTTTGATGTCAGCATCTGGTGAACATAAAGAAATAAACTCATAGCCATAACCGCGTAGTAAATGTCCTTTGCGAACAGCAATCCAAGTGGTATTAACACCAAAAATATCGGTAGGAATTTGTTTTAAACGGTAATCTCGTTCTGGGTCATATGCCACATCGTTGACAATACCCACTCCCATATTAAGTTCAACATAGGTTTTAATAACGTCTGCATCAAGTGCGGACATCACGATATCAACATCAAAGCCTGAATCTTCAAAGGCTTTATCAATTTTTGAACGACCTGTAAAACCACCGTGATAGGTAATAATTGGATAGTTCGATAAATCTTCAATGGTGATATTTGATTTTTGGGTCAGTGGGTGCTCTTTAGGCGTAATGATGCTGTGTTGCCAGTTGTAGTAAGGCACGCTTGCCAGGTTATCTTCATTGGTTAATGATTCGGTTGCGATCCCGATATCCGCTTCACCTTGAAGGAGCATTTCTGTAATTTCAATAGGGCTTGCTTGTTGCAAAATTAGATGAACTTTTGGAAATTCTTTTTTAAATTGGTTCACAATCGGCGGCAAGACATAACGTGCTTGCGTATGTGTGGTCGCAATCGTCAATGTCCCTTCATCTACTTTGTTGAAGTCATCTGCTAGACGTTTAATATTGTCTGCATCTACAAGCATGCGTTCAACGATACCCAATAATGACTGGCCTGGTTCGGTTAAACCGAGTAAACGTTTACCTTTACGGATGAACAGCTGTACACCAAGTTCATCTTCTAGATCTTTGATGTGTTTACTCACGCCTGACTGCGAAGTGTAAAGTGCAGCAGATGCTTCTGTTAAATTAAAATTCTGACGTACGGTTTCTCGAATAATTCTTAATTGTTGGAAATTCATAATTTTATTTTACCTTAAAAGCAAGTGGGGCTTGTGACGGCCCCAACTTTTTGTTTTATGCAACTTGGTTTTCAAATAAATGCAAGTTTGTTGCACTTAACCATACCGTTTGATTTGGGCGGAATTGATGCGCTTTCGCTTCATCAGCCGTTAATGAAATTTCGATCAGATTGCCTTGGCGGTCATGCAGTTCAGCAATGACTTTACCTGCAATCCAAAGCTCACGTACAAAAGTCGCTTGGATGGCATTTTCTTGCGGCTGTGCATGAATACGCAGTTCATCCGGACGAGCAAAGGCAATGACATTGCCTTGCGGTGCATTGGCATTTTGTGGCAACAAAATTCGGTCTTCACCAATTTGTATTAGGCCATTGCTATTTTGACCTTCAAAACGGTTGGCTTGACCTAAAAAGTCAAATACAAACGGTGTTGCAGGTTTTTCATAAACTTCACGTGGCGAGCCAATCTGTTCTACGTTACCTTTATTCATCACAATGATTTGATCGGCCACTTCAAGCGCTTCTTCTTGGTCATGGGTCACGAAAATAGAGGTAATGTGGAGTTCGTCATGCAAGGTACGTAACCAGCGGCGTAATTCTTTACGAACTTTGGCATCCAATGCACCAAAAGGTTCATCCAGTAATAACACACGCGGCTCAACCGCTAATGCACGTGCTAAGGCAATACGTTGGCGTTGACCACCTGAAAGCTGAGCTGGGTAACGGTCAGCCAAGAAACCAAGTTGAACAAGATCAAGTAAACGAGTAACCCGTTTTTTGATTTCAGCTTCATTTGGACGCGTTGCACGTGGGCGTACGCGTAAACCAAAAGCAATGTTGTCAAATACGGTCATATGACGGAATAGTGCATAATGTTGGAATACAAAACCAACTTCACGTTCACGGACATGAACTTTAGTGGCATCTTCACCTTCTAGAATGACTTGACCGCCATCAGCAGATTCAAGTCCTGCAATGATACGGAGCAGGGTGGTTTTACCACAGCCTGATGGGCCAAGCAACGCAACGAGCTGGCCATCAGGGAAATCTAAAGAGATATTTTTAAGTGCATGGAATGCACCAAAGTGTTTTTCAATATTTTTTACTTGAATACTCATGAGGTCATTCCTTAAGAAACTTGTGAATCTTCTTTACGCTTGTCTTGTCGTTCCTGACGTAGTTCAACCCATGTTTTTAAAATCAGGGTCACAATCGCCAAGAGCGCTAATAGTGAAGACACAGCAAAAGCAGCACTAAAGGTATATTCGTTATAAAGGATTTCTACGTGTAGCGGTAAGGTGTTGGTTTCGCCGCGAATGTGACCTGAAACCACAGAAACAGCACCAAACTCACCCATTGCACGTGCATTACAGAGAATCACGCCGTAGATTAAGCCCCATTTGATATTTGGAAGTGTCACTTTCCAGAATGTCTGCCATCCTGAAGCACCCAATACGATTGCTGCTTCTTCTTCCTCAGTCCCTTGAGCTTCCATTAATGGAATCAACTCACGTGCCACAAAAGGAACGGTAATAAACACAGTAGCAAGGACAATGGCTGGAACGGCATATAAAATTTTGATGTCGTTATCCATCAGCCAGCCGCCTAACCAACCTTGAGTACCAAAAATCAATACCAACATTAAGCCAGCAATAACTGGAGAGACTGAAAATGGCATATCAATAATCGTGGTTAAAATAGATTTACCACGGAAATTAAACTTGGCAACAGACCATGCCGCAGCTACACCAAAGACGACGTTCAACGGTACGGCAATCACAGCTGTAAGTAACGTAAGTTTTACTGCTGATAATGTATCTGGATGTACCAGTGCTTGGAAGTAAACGCCAACACCTTGTTTAAAGGCTTCAACGAAAACCAAAACCAATGGCAGAATCAGGCAGCTTAAGAAGAAAATTAAAGCAATGATGATCAGGGTATAACGAACCCATGTCGGTTCACGCGTTGCATCACGCGACTGTAATTTTTCCGCAAGCGCATTACTGTTCGTATTCATCGTGCAGTTCTCCCTGTACGGCGACTTGCCCATGCTTGAACCAAGTTAATTAAGAATAAAATGGCAAAAGAAATCACCAGCATCACAACAGCAATCGTGGTCGCACCTGCATAATCATATTCTTCAAGGCGAGAGATAATCATCAATGGGGCAATTTCAGTCTTGAAGGGTTGGTTACCTGCGATAAAAATCACCGATCCATATTCACCCACACCACGAGCAAATGCCAGAGCAAAACCTGTTAACAGCGCAGGAAATAGAATAGGTAAGATCACTTTGGTCACGATCTGAAAGCGGTTTGCGCCCAGTGCCGAAGCTGCTTCTTCAAGTTCAGTTTCTAGATCACTCAGTACAGGCTGTACAGTGCGAACCACAAAAGGAATACCAATAAAGATGAGGGCTAAGGTAATACCGATCGGGGTATATGCGACTTTAATGCCAATAGGTTCAAGGTACTGACCGATCCAACCAGTCGGTGCATATAACGAAGTCAATGCAATACCCGCAACGGCAGTTGGCAATGCAAAAGGTAAATCAACCAATGCATCGACAATACGTTTACCCGGGAAGGTATAACGAACCAAACACCATGCTAAGAGCAAACCAAAAACCACATTAACTAGCGCAGCAATAATGGCGGCACTAAAACTCAGTTGTAACGATTTTAAAATACGTTCTGAGCTTAAAATCTCCCATAGTCCATCCCAACCGATACCTAAAGATTTAATAAATACGGCCGAAAGGGGAATGAGCACAATTAAGGATAAATACGCTAGGGTAAAGCCTAGAGAAAGACCAAATCCTGGCAGCACTCGGGATCGCTGCGACATGATGACTCCTCAAAATGAGAAAAGCTGACTTAAAAGGTCAGCAAAATTGAATAAATGATTTTGCGACAAGCTTAATGCTCAGTACTTAAAAAGCAAATTGAAATAAATACTTGTTTTCATCAGTAAAGCTGATATGTTTCATGTGGTTTTCTGAAATTAAGTAATTGAAAATTTCAGGAAACGGCCCAAAACCTGATGCAACATTAATGTGACCCACAGCGCCCATATTCACAGGGTAGAGCTTCCAAGCACCTGCAAGTTGTTTTGCATCTTCAAAGCCAAGCCAAGGATCATTTTCACTAATCAACATCGTTGTCGGCACACGAATACTTAACTGATGAAAAAATGCTTTGTAATCTGTTGTACTGTCGCGTGCAAAGCCGTTTTCACCAAAGCGTGCTGGATTGGCTGGCGCAACCAAAACTAAATTTTTGATTTTTTTATTAAGTTCTGGATACAAGGCCAATGCTGCCACCGTGGTTAAACAACCAAAGCTATGCGCCACAATTTGAATTTCACCCTGTAAAGGTCGTACGGTTTTAACGAATTGTTTAATCCAGTCTTTTAGTACAGGATGATTCCAGTCTTTTTGCTGAACACGAGAGCTAGACATGAGCTGACGTTGTAACCAAGATTGCCAATGTGCGTGTTCACTACCGCCTACACCCGGGACAATTACTGTATGTGTCATGTCAAGTTCTCCTGATTCAGTCAATGAATGGTCTTATTTTCCATTGTTGGCTTTGACGATTTGGTCAAACACGCCGCCATTTTCAAAGTGTGCTTTTTGGACTTTATCCCAACCACCAAATTCTTTATCAATGGTTACGAGTTTAAGTGGCTTAAAGACTGATGCGTATTGTGCAAGCGTTGTAGCGTTACGTGGACGGTAAAAGTTCTGAGCTGCGATTTGCTGACCACGTGGTGAATAAAGGAAGTTTAAATAACCTTTGGCTAAATAAAGATTACCTTTTTTCTCTGCATTTTTTTCTAAAACAGCAACAGGGGGCTCAGCTAAAATTGAAAGTGAAGGGGTCACAATTTCAAATTTACCCGGTTGTTCACGAATCGCTAAATGTGCTTCATTTTCCCAAGCCAGCAATACATCACCAATACCACGTTCAGCAAAGGTCGTAGTCGAACCACGTGCGCCTGAATCGAGCACTTTGGTGTTTTTATAAATTTTACGGACAAATTCTTGAGCCGTTGTATCATTACCACCCGCTTGATGTTTTGCCCAAGCCCATGCAGCTAAATAGTTCCAACGTGCACCGCCTGAGGTTTTCGGGTTTGGGGTGATAATACCCACGCCTGGTTTAACCAGATCGCCCCAATCTTTAACTGCTTTGGGGTTGCCTTTACGGACTAAGAATACAATCGTTGAGGTATATGGCGTTGAGTTTTGTGGAAGTTTCTTCTGCCAATCTGCAGGTAAAAGTTTGGCTTTTTCTGCAATCACATCAATATCCGCTGCAAGTGCTAAAGTCACTACATCGGCATCTAAGCCATCAATGACTGCACGCGCTTGTTTGCCTGAACCACCGTGAGATTGTTTAAAATTAATTTTTTGACCTGTACGGCTTTCCCAATATTTACTGAAGTCTTTATTCACACTTTCATAGAGTTCACGCGTTGGGTCGTAAGATACGTTTAAAAAATCTTTCGCAGCTGCGCCAAAAGAAACCGTCGAAATGACTGCAGCAAGAACACCCAATTTTAACTTTGCCGAAATACTCATGTGAACCTCAATAATTTTTACTTTATCTGTAATATGGGTGAAGAATAGCGCCAATCTTTATGCATAAAAAATAATTAAAAACGAATTTTATATGAATAAAAAAGATAAAAGGCATGTCTATGAAAAAAAAGCATCGACCTTATGCGAAAGGAAGATGCTTTTCAGTATTTAAAGCATTATTTGGAATTATTGGTCTTCACGATTTGGTCAAAGACGCCACCATTTTCAAAATGTTTTTTCTGCACTTTGCTCCAACCACCAAACTCTTTATCAATCGTGACGAGTTTTAAAGGTTTAAAAACATTTTTATATTTTGCTAAAACTGCCGCATTACGTGGACGATAATAGTTCTGTGCGGCAATAGTTTGACCTGCAGGTGAGTACAGATAATTTAAATACGCTTTGGCTAAATTTTCATTGCCATCTTTCTTAGCATTTTTTTCTACAATCGCAACAGGTGGCTCGGCCAAGATAGAAAGTGAAGGGGTCACAATCTCAAACTTACCCGGCTGTTCACGAACTGCCAAATGTGCTTCATTTTCCCAAGCCAATAGCACGTCACCAATGCCACGTTCAGCGAATGTAGTTGTTGCACCACGTGCGCCTGAGTCGAGGACTTTGGTTTGCTTATAAATTTGACGGACAAATTCTTGGGCTTTTGCATCATTACCACCTGCTTGATGTTTTGCCCAAGCCCACGCTGCTAGATAGTTCCAGCGCGCACCACCCGATGTTTTTGGGTGCGGGGTAATAATGTCGACACCCGGTTTAATTAAATCGCCCCAGTCTTTAATGCCTTTCGGGTTGCCTTTATGCACTAAGAACACAATGGTCGATGTATATGGCGTTGAGTTTTGTGGGAATTTCTTTTGCCAGTCTTTTGCAACTAAACCACGTGCAGCAATTTCATCAATATCTGCAGCCAAAGCCAAAGTGACGACATCTGCATCTAGACCATCAATAACTGCACGAGCCTGTTTGCCTGAGCCGCCATGAGATTGTTTAAAGTTAATGTCTTGGCCTGTGGTTTTTTTCCAGTAAACACTAAAGTCTTTATTGAAGTTGTCATACAATTCACGGGTTGGATCATATGACACATTTAAGAAATCTTTGGCAGATGCACTAAATGCTGTGGCAGAAATGAATGCAGCCAAAACCCCAAGTTTTAATTTCGATAGATTCATGTTGTCCTCAATTTTTATACATGTTTTGTTGGATGAGGCAAGAATATCTGTAGTTTTAATGCAGAAAAAATAATTAAAAAAGAATTTAATATGAACAAAAAAGAAATATATGCTGAGCGATTATTTTTTAAAATAAAGTGATGTAATTGGGATGACGACGTATGCAGTGTTTTAAAAATGCGCAGCAAATAGAACAAGTTAATTTACTTGATCGCGCCTTTCACTATGGCGATGGCTGTTTTAGCACGGCACGTATTCGCCAAGGACAAATAGAACTTTTAGCTTTGCATATTGCACGATTAAAACTGAGCAATGAGCGATTAAAACTAAATGCAGATTTAAGCCTCATTGAAGACACTTTAAAATTGTTACGTAAACAAGATGTCGTTAATGGCACTTTAAAAATTGTGTTGAGTCGCGGTATCGGTCAGCGGGGTTATAGTTTGCCTGAGCATCCAGCAGATGTTTGGGTGTTTTATTACTCCAAAGCCGTTGCAGATTTTGAGTACGAAACTGTCGAAAGTGGTGTATTACATCAAGCAATTGGGTTAACCATGCCAAGTTTGGTGGGCTTAAAGTCCTTAAATCGATTAGAACAAGTCATGCTCAAAGCAGAGTTGGATCAAACTCCATGGGGCGAAGCTTTGGTGACGGATGTGCAAGGTACAGTTGTTGAAGGTGTGAGCAGTAATTGTTTTATTCGTACAAATGAAGGATGGATTACACCCGAACTTCGTTATAATGGCGTGCATGGTGTCATGCGTGCAGAAATTTTAAAACGGATGCAGCAGCTTCAGATTCCATGTACTCAACGTCACGTCAATATGGATGAAATTACGCATTTTCAGAGTGTTTTTTTCTGTAATGCCTTAAGTCCCATGAAAATTGCATCAACTCTGAATGGAGTTGAGTTAGATGTTCAAGCTTGTATTGAACTTTTCCGAACACTTCAATTAAGTCAGATTCGTTAATATGTCCACCGTGTCTAAAAAAACAAATAAGAAAAAATCTGCCAAAGCAGGTTTTCCATTTAAAGCATGTTTGGTTGTGCTACTTGGTATCGTTGTACTTGTGGCGATCTTACTGTGGTCGAGTTTGTTTAAAGCCTATCCTGTGGAAGGCAAAAAGCAAATGTTGGCGATTGGTGCAGGGGATACCTATTCAGGATTTATTGACAGACTAGCCAAAGAGAAACAAGTTCATTTTCCTATTATTTTGAAGTTGTACCAAAAGTTCATGATTAATGACACCTTAAAAGCAGGTGTGTATGAAATTCATGAAGGTATGAGTGTACGAGAAGTTATGGAGTTGATTTCGAATTCTGAAAATGCGCAAATGAATCGTATTTTAGTGATTGAAGGGACGACATTTAAGCAACTCATTGATGCTTTAAAAAATGACCCATTGGTAACGCATGACATCAGTCATTTACCGTATGCAGAAATCTTAAAAGAGCTCGGCATTCCGTATTCACACCCTGAAGGATTATTTGCACCGAATACGTATTTCTTTGCAAAAGGCGAGTCTGATCGCAAAATTTTGAAGGATTTGTATAACCGACAAATCAAAGCATTAGATCAGGCTTGGAATAATCGAGCTCAAAATTTACCTTATAAAGATAAATATGAAGCCTTGATCATGGCATCGATTATTGAAAAAGAAACCAGTCTTGATCGTGAGTTAGAGCAAGTATCAGGGGTGTTTGTCCGTCGTTTACAACAAGGCATGCGTTTACAAACAGACCCTACGGTTATTTATGGCATGGGCGATAAGTACAACGGTAATATTACGCGTCAGGACTTACGTACACCAACAGCCTATAACACTTACACGATTAATGGTTTACCACCAACACCGATTGCTTTGCCGAGTCAAAAAGCTATTGAAGCTGCAATGCATCCTGATTCATCTAACAATATATATTTTGTTGCAACAGGAAATGGCGGCCATAAATTTAGCAGTAATTTGCAAGACCATAACCGCGCGGTACAAGAATATTTATCTGTAATTCGTGCGAAAAACTAAGGAGTGAGCATGTTTATTAGTTTTGAAGGCACGGAAGGTGTGGGTAAAACTACACTCATTCGTAAATTACATGATCATTTCCAAAATTTGGGTAAAAATGTCGTACTTACACGTGAGCCGGGTGGTACACCTATGGCTGAACAAATTCGTGCATTACTTTTGGCCGTCAATCATGATGAAGCAATGAGTGATGATACAGAGTTGTTACTTATGTATGCTGCACGCGCACAGCATTTGGCGCGCGTGATTTTACCTGCATTGGCAGAAGGTAAAATCGTTTTATGTGACCGTTTTACAGATTCGAGTTTTGCATATCAGTGTGCAGGTCGTGGTTTGGACCGAGAAAAACTGAAAGTTTTAAATGACGGTTTTGTGGCGCGTATGCCAGATATTACTTTTTGGCTTGATGCACCGATTGAAACAGGAATGTTAAGAGCAAGAGAGCGTGGTGCTTTAGATCGTTTTGAGCAAGAGAAAGCAACTTTCTTTGAGAAAGTAAGATCAGGTTTTGCTGAGATTCATCAAACGCACCCTGAACGAATGAAACGCCTTGAAGCAACCCAAACACCTGAGCATGTATTCCAACAGGCATTATCGCAACTACAGCAGATCTAAAATGCCATAGTATTTGTTAGGTAATTGATTTAAAAATCATTCATAGCAAAAGTTATGGATGATTTTTTATGCATGCTACAAAACAGGAGATTATCAATTTCCTTAAGACTGAATTTGCGCCAAGCTTAAAGCATTGCACTATCGTTGAAGTTGGTGAAAAGGCTGCCACTTTAATTTGGCATGTGACTGAAAAAGATTTGCGGCCTGGCAATACTGTTTCAGGCCCGACTATGATGACTTTGGCGGACTTTGCATTGTATGTGGCAATACTTGCAGAGATTGGAATTGTCGGACTTGCAGTCACCACAAGTATGAATATTAACTTTTTAAGGAAGCCTGAGGCGAATAAAGATTTGCGGGGAGAATGTCGATTACTTAAAGTCGGTAAAAGCATCATTTATGGTGAGGTATTGGTTTATTCAGAGGGTGTTGAAGAGCCTGTGGCTCATATTACCGGTAGCTATTCGATTCCTCTGCAGCGATATTGAACTGAAAATATGCAGTTGATCCATTAGATTGGATTAAAATACAGCAGTCTGTCTAAATAAATTGTGCATTGGTTGGTGAATTTTCTGCGTAGTGTATTTTTATTTGCATAATTTCAATAGCTTAGTAGAAATCAATTAACTCATAAGTGTTATTTTAAATCTATAATTGAATCACAGATTTGATTGGTTAAATACATGACTGCTACTGCACATGAAGTTGTTCGGCTCTTTCAGGAGCATGCATATCCTTTGTCAGAAAAATTGACAGAAATGCTGAATGAGCATTACTCACATCAAACAGAACGACGTGGCTGTGGATATACTCAAGCCACACGAGTATTAGCTGAATATATTAATTTGCCGCGTGCATCACATGAATTTCAAGATCTCAAACTCTTTGATCAATATGACACGCATGGTTTACGCAAAATTTTAGATCAAAGTCGTGCTTATCATTTAGATTTGTCAGGTTGGCGTCATCTAGATTTAAATCAAAATTTAAATCAAAACATTCAGCAATTGAAACAATTTACAGACTTTTACGAGGTTTTACAGAAAGAATTACATCTTCAAAAAAGTTTGCGTCAAATTCAGCAACATGCAAATTTGGAAGAAAGTCAGCTTATTTGTACCTTGATTGAAGATCTGATTTTGCCAAAATCGTCAACTGAAAACCAAATCGTTGAAGTACAAGCACTGGCTAAAAAGCCAAAAGTTGGCTCTTGTCCAATGGCTGAAAATTTCTTTTTAAAAATTGCACATCGACGTGTATTTCGTAGCGGTGAAATTAATATTTTTGTAGATGAATACGGTCAGCCCTTATTTATGGAAAAATTAAATATGGGGGATAACCATTCTTGTATCAGCTTGAAACCTGTACTCATGAATGGTGTTCGTATTCCAGCGGGTTCACTTTTTTCCGTGAGTTATGATGCTGAACAATTAGTTGAAAAACGACAAAATCGTGAGTTTAAAGGTTTTGTGATTCCTTATCAGGCCATTTCTGGGTGGTGGTTTTTACGCTTAACGACTTTGTCAGTGTCGCCTCAAAATCGAAAGCGTGCCTTCAGTACACATTTTCAGCAGCAAGTGGATAATGGTCTGTATAGTCCAGGTACGACTGAGCTTCAGCAATTAATAGATGTGGCAATAGCGCAACTTTGAGTGTTTCCATCATGTTAGATGTATGCTTTTCGCCAAAATATTTTGCTCATACCCATACCAATAGTATGGAAAAATTATTAGCAGTTGGAACAGCTTTAGAACAATGGCAGAACATCAGAATACATGAGCCTGAGTGTATCGACGCTGAAATTTTAAGCCAAGTACATGATCCTGTTTATGTAGATGCTTTTATGACAGGGCAGCCCGCTAAGCTTGCGACCTTTTCAGGTTTTAAGCCGTGGAATACTCAGCTTCGAGATGCCGTGCTGAGAATCAATGCAGGGCAGTTGATGGCTGCAGATTTGGCTTTACAAAAAGGTATCGCAGCGAATGTTGCACAAGGTTTTCACCATGCAGTGTATGAATATGGCGGATCATTTTGCACATTCAATGGTTTGGCTTTGGTGGCACAGCAGAATCCGAATAAAAAAATCTTTGTACTCGATTGCGATCAACATGGGGGGAATGGCACAGCTGATTTTACTAGACGGTTAGAGAACCTTTTTAATTTTAGTATTTATGGGCTACATTTTGGTTGTCCTACTTATGAACGTTCTTTAACACGGCATGTGCATAAAGATCGTGGAAATTTCGCACAATATACTTTGGCTATACATGAAGGAATACAGCAAGCTAAAGCATGGGGTGCAGATTTAATTATTTATCAAGCAGGGATGGATTGTCATCAAGCTGACCCTTTTGGTTCATCATGGTTTAGCACCGCTTTGATACAGAAACGCGAAGAAATGGTCTTCAATTTGGCTAAACATGCAGATATTCCGCTGATGTTTGTATTGGCTGGGGGCTATCAAAATATGAATGATCTTGTAAATCTGCACTTAGAAACTTTCAAAGCGGCATTACATATTTATGGGTAGTAAAATCAAAAAAAAGCCGACATCATGTGCGGCTTTTTTTAATTTAAAAGTTTTAAGAGACTAACTCAGTATTAACTACAGGGCAATCAACCGTGAAATCGGGTGGACT
Source organism: Acinetobacter sp. ANC 5600 (assembly GCF_002018395.1). Taxonomy (NCBI): domain Bacteria; kingdom Pseudomonadati; phylum Pseudomonadota; class Gammaproteobacteria; order Moraxellales; family Moraxellaceae; genus Acinetobacter; species Acinetobacter sp. ANC 5600. The sequence goes on along the minus strand of NZ_MVKW01000001.1, from coordinate 253,226 downwards.
TAACACCGTTTTACGTAGTTCGTCTGCTTGTTCAGGATAGTCTAAAGTAAAATGCAGACCACGAGACTCTTTACGTTCCATTGCACAGCGCACAATCATTTCTGATACCAATACTAAGTTACGGAGTTCAATCAGATTTTTACTGACTTGGTAATCTTGGTAATACTCGGTGATTTCACGCTTAAGCATTTCAATGCGGTGTAGGGCACGTTGGAGGCGCTTGGTCGTTCTGACAATGCCCACGTAATTCCACATGGTTTGGCGAAGTTCATCCCAATTCTGCAAAATCACCACGTCTTCATCAGGGTTGGTCACTTGCGAGTCATCCCATTCTGGGACATGAGGCGCCTGATAAGCTCCTTGATGCTGTGCTGTGATATGTGCTGAAGCACTCATACCATAGACAAAACATTCCAGTAAGGAGTTACTCGCCATACGGTTTGCACCATGTAGGCCGGTATAAGAGGTTTCCCCAATGGCATATAGGCCTGGAACATCGGTCTGACTGTTTTCATCGACCACAACGCCACCACAGGTGTAGTGTGCTGCCGGAACCACCGGAATCATTTCTTTGGTAATATCAATACCGAGTTCCATTAAGCGTGCATACAATGTTGGAAAATGTTCTTTGACAAATTCTGCAGGTTTATGGGTGATATCAAGCCAAACATGACGGATTCCTAGACGTTTGATTTCATAATCAATCGCGCGCGCTACGATATCGCGTGGTGCTAATTCGGCACGCTCATCAAAGCGCAGCATAAAGCGTTCACCATCTGGAAGACGTAAATAGGCACCTTCGCCACGCATCGCTTCGGTAATTAAGAAAGAGCGAGCTTGAGGATGATATAAGCAGGTTGGATGGAATTGGTTAAACTCCATATTGGCAACACGGCAGCCTGCACGATACGCCATGGCAATACCATCACCCGTCGCAATGTCGGGATTTGATGTATATAAATATGCTTTCATGGCACCACCACAGGCAAGGGCAGTGAAGGGTGCTAAAAAGGTATGTACTTTTTCGGTTTTTTCATCTAAAGCATACAGACCGAGAGCACGGTTTTCAGTTTCAGGATTTAATTTTTGTGCGGTGATTAAATCGATTGCAATAAAATTTTCAAAAATATGAATATTGGCTTTTTCTTGCGCACGTTCAACCAATGTTGTGGAAATAGCACGACCTGTGGCATCTGCTGCATGGATAATCCGCCGTTGAGAGTGACCACCTTCACGTGTCAGATGTAACTGTTCTTGTTCGTCTAAAGTAAATTGCACACCCTGATTCAGTAGAAAATCGACAGAAGATTTACCACCTTCAACGGTTTGTTTTACCGCCGCCATTTCACATAAATGCGCACCGGCAATCATGGTGTCATTGATATGCTGTTCAATGGAATCTGTTTTATCGAGGACGGCAGCAACACCACCTTGGGCATAATATGTGCTGGCATCCGTCAGCGTCGATTTAGCTAAAACAGCAATATTAAAATGATCTGGTAGCGATAGGGCTAAACTTAGGCCTGCACCGCCACTTCCCACAATAATTACATCAAATTGATGTATCGTGTTTAAATTAGACATGTCCATCAGCTAATTTTAAAAATGTCCGATCATCACAACTGTTTTTGCCTAAAAACGCAATGACTATAAATTAACTAAATAATGAAAAATATTCATAGATCTGTAATATTTAAGGAATGTTTAAGATTATTTATCATAAATAATCATCAAACATTTTATTACGAAGCTTAGACTTGCATTGTGATAAAAACTAACGTATTTCAAATGATAAGCACAATTGAGTGAATGCTAACAATGAATAAATCGTATTTACAAAAGGGACTCTATGCAGCTGTGTTTACGGTTGCTAGCGTGCAGACTCAGGCAGCGGGTCCTGTTGATTTTTCCAATTTGGTTGAACAAGTCAGCCCAGCTGTCGTAAGCGTGAATGTGGTTAAAAAGCTTAGTCAAGAAGAGCTTTTGCAGCAACAAGTCCCAGAAATATTACGACGCTTTTTCGGTAATCAGGTGGTTATTCCGCAGCAAAAAATGCCGCAAGAAAAGACCGGTTATGGAAGCGCATTCTTTATTAGTAAAGATGGTTATTTATTGACAAATCACCATGTGGTAGAAGATGCCTCGAAAGTCACCATCGTACTCAATGACCGCCGTGAAATTGATGCCACAGTTGTGGGTAGTGATGAGCGGACTGACGTGGCTTTGTTAAAGGTCAAAGGTTCAAATTTTCCTGAGCTACGCACAGGCAATGTTGACCGTTTACGTGTAGGTGAGCCAGTGTTGGCCATTGGTTCACCATTTGGCTTTGACTATTCAGCTTCAGCAGGAATCGTTAGTGCTAAAATGCGTAATATGATGGGAGAAACCTCGGTTCCATTCATTCAAACCGACGTGGCATTGAACCCGGGTAATTCGGGTGGTCCATTATTTAATCAGTCTGGTGAAGTGGTCGGGGTAAATTCTCGTATTTTTAGTGGTACAGGCGGTTATATGGGGTTATCGTTCTCGATTCCCATTGATGTTGCAATGGATGTTGCAGACCAATTAAAGAAAAACGGCAAGGTAACACGTGCTTATTTAGGCGTCATGCTACAAGATATCGATCGTAATCTTGCAGAGTCTTATAACCTTTCAAAACCAGAAGGCTCTTTGATTACTCAAGTTGCACCAAATTCACCTGCTGCAAAAGCTGGCTTTAAAGTGGGTGATGTCATTTTGAAATTTAATGGCACACCAATTTCACGTACAGGTGAACTGCTGAATTATCTTAATCGTACAGGTCCAAATCAAAGTATTCAGCTTGAAGTGCTGCGTGATGATAAACGCCAAAATATTTCAGCAACCTTGATCACAGCACCAGATGATACGCCTGCAAAAGCTGAAATGACATCTGTGAAAAAAGGTCCAGTGATCGGGGTGTCAATTCGCAACTTAAACGCAGATGAATTAAAACAACTGAGTCTAAAAGGCGGTGTCTTAATTCAAGATGTACGTGCAGGAGGTATAGCTTCACAAGCACGAATTCAGCCGGGGGATGTTGTCACCCAAGTTAATAATAAAGTCGTAAACAATGCTGAAGATTTTGTGAAAGTTATTTCTGAGTTGAAAAATGGTAGCATTGCACGTGTTTCTTTGATTCGTCAGGGACAGCGTGCGATTGTGGGCATGCGTATTCAGTAATGATTTACTAAATGAAAACCACTCCAAGCGAGTGGTTTTTTAACTTTAGCGTTTTTGCAATTCACCCTTAGATAAAAATGGGTAGACTGTGGGCCACAATTTAAAATTTGCAGGACGCTATGAGCGATATCTTTGATTTAAAAATTACAGTTCAAGCTGAACATATCGACACATTAAATCATGTGAATAACGTGGTGTACGTCAGTTGGATGCAAGATGTCGCGACAGCACATATTGAAGCTTTGGGTTTAGGCTTAAAAGAATATATTGAATTGAAGCATGCCATGGTCGCTGTTGAGCATCATGTGCAATATCGTAAAGCAGCGCTCGAAGGTGAGGAGATTATTTTACGAACTTGGCTAAATGATATCAATGCATTGTATTCGTTTCGGCAGTATGTATTTTATCGCCCTAAAGACAAAGCGATATTATTTACAGGCAATACACAGTGGGCATGCATTGAAATTGCCACAGGCCGTCCAAAACGCATGTCGCCAACCTTTACCCAAGCGTATCAACCTATTGCGGATAGCCTAAATCCGCTTGATTTTAGTGCTTATGATCTCTGAGTTTGATTTCAAAGTAATATTTCAAACTAAGACCAGCCAAGTTCTACATGCAGGAAAAGTGGTTAGCATAAAAGCAATGCATTATTTTCGATACTTTGAAAAATCCATCTGCTATAATCCTCGGCAATTTCTATTCGGCTTTTGCTATGCATAAAGAATTGCATGCATAGCGCTTTTATTTTTCCAAGGTAGCCCATGGCGCAAGCTAAAAAATCTGTTGATATAAAAAACATTCGTAACTTCTCGATCATTGCGCATATCGACCATGGTAAGTCGACGCTTGCCGACCGATTTATTCAAACTTGTGGTGGCCTGCAAGATCGTGAAATGCAGGCACAGGTTCTAGATTCTATGGAATTAGAACGTGAGCGTGGTATCACGATTAAAGCTACGTCTGTGACTTTGTATTACACTCATCCTAACGGTGAAGAATACCAACTCAACTTCATTGACACACCTGGGCACGTTGACTTTTCTTATGAAGTTTCACGTTCATTGGCTGCGTGTGAAGGTGCACTGTTGGTTGTCGATGCTGCACAAGGTGTCGAAGCACAGTCTGTTGCTAACTGCTATACAGCAATTGAACAAGGTTTAGAAGTCCTACCTGTTTTAAATAAAATTGATTTGCCGCAAGCAGAGCCAGAGCGTGTTATTCAAGAAATTGAAGACATTATTGGTATCGAAGCGACTGAAGCACCTACATGTTCAGCTAAAACCGGTCTAGGCATTGAAGGGGTGCTTGAAACACTAGTCAATGTCATTCCTGCACCCGAAGGCGATCGTAATGCACCATTACAAGCCTTAATTGTTGACTCTTGGTTCGACAACTATTTGGGCGTGGTTTCTTTAGTTCGTATTAAAGAAGGTCGTGTGCGTAAAGGCGATAAAATGTTGATGAAATCAACTGGTCAAACGCACATCATCACCTCAGTAGGTATTTTTAATCCTAAACATACAGAAACTGACATGCTCGAAGCAGGTGAAGTTGGTTTCGTGATCGCGGGTATTAAAGATATTTTTGGTGCTCCAGTTGGTGATACGATTACCTTGGCAACTACACCAGAAGTTCAAAGCTTACCGGGTTTCAAAAAAGTGAAACCACAGGTCTATGCAGGTTTATTCCCAATCGATTCAAGTGAATTTGAACCGTTCCGTGAGGCGCTGCACAAACTGCAAATTAATGACTCCGCATTATTCTTTGAACCTGAAAGTTCGGATGCACTTGGTTTTGGCTTCCGTTGTGGCTTCTTGGGTATGCTGCACATGGAAATCGTACAAGAGCGTTTAGAACGTGAGTATGATCTGGACCTGATTTCTTCAGCACCAACCGTAATTTATGAAGCGGTGATGAAAAATGGTCAAACCATTTATATCGACAGTCCTTCTAAAATGCCTGATGGTTCAACAGTTGAAGACTTACGTGAGCCAATTGCTGAATGTCACATTTTAGTACCGCAAGAATACTTGGGTAATGTGATGACTTTATGTGTTGAACGTCGCGGCGTTCAAAAGAATATGAAGTTTATGGCGAACCAAGTGGCCATTACGTTTGAAATCCCAATGGCTGAAGTAGTTATGGATTTCTTTGATAAATTGAAATCATGTTCACGCGGTTTTGCATCGTTAGATTATAACTTTGTGCGTTTTGAGAGTTCATCTCTAGTTAAGGTGGATGTGTTAATCAACGGTGAAAAAGTTGATGCCTTGGCCATGATTTGCCACCGACAAGATGCTCGCCATCGTGGTATTGCACTTGTGGAAAAAATGAAAGATTTAATTCCACGTCAAATGTTCGATGTGGCTATTCAAGCAGCGATTGGTGCACAAATCATTGCACGTTCAACTGTAAAAGCGATGCGTAAAAACGTTTTGGCTAAATGTTATGGTGGTGACGTGTCGCGTAAGAAGAAACTTCTTGCGAAACAAAAAGAAGGTAAGAAACGTATGAAACAAGTGGGCAGCGTCGAAATCCCACAAGAAGCGTTCCTTGCTGTATTGAAAGTAGAAAGATAATAAATAGAGGTTTATGAGCTCATGGATTTTGACTTTAATTTGATCCTTGTTCCTGCCACAGTCATTTTTTTCTTAATTTGGCTGTTGGATAAGTTTGTCTGGAAGCAACGGCAGACCAAAGGTAAAGGAAATGAAAATGTCGTTATCGCATGGGCTTATGATTTCTGGCCGATTCTAGCGATAGTTTTGGTAATGCGTTCATTCTTATATGAGCCATTTAATATTCCATCAGACTCTATGGTTCCAACTTTAGAGACAGGTGATTTTATTGTGGTGAATAAATATCAGTATGGCGTACGATTACCTATTATTAATAAAAAAATTCTTGATGTCGGTGAACCTGAGCGTGGAGATGTAATTGTATTCCGTTATCCACCACAACCAACCATTAGCTATATTAAACGAGTGGTCGGTTTACCAGGTGATCATATTATTTACGATCATGGTCAACTGAGTGTAAATGGTCAAAAAGTGGCAAAAGTTCCTGTAGAATTTAGCCGTGAAAAAGATCAACTTGATACACCTACATCGATTTATCATAAAGAAACCATGGGTAAGCATACGTTTACCATGCGTGAGCTTGAAGGCGTCAATGTTGCGCGCCAAGCACCATTTATCAACTATGTTGAAAATGGTAAATATTCAACAGAAAATGGTTTATATTGGGAAGTTAAGGTTCCTGAAGGTCACTATTTCGCGATGGGGGATAATCGCGATCAAAGTGCGGACAGTCGTTTTTGGGGCTTTGTGCCTGAAGAAAACCTCACTGGACGTGCTTTTTACAAGTGGATGCATAAGGAACCTGGTTTAAAACTGCCTTCATTTAGTCGTAATGGCAGTATTGATTAGTCTTACATCAGGAAAATAAAATGAGACATCAACGGGGAACGTCTTATATTGCAATTTTAATTGCTGTGATTGGTTTTGCTTTTTTAGCTAAAGCTTTAATTGCGGTTTGGGGACCGTATGTTGACGATCGTCTCGTCAACAATGAAATTGAAGAATTGATGAAGAGCAGTCCTAAAAATATTGCTCCGAGTAAGTTTGAGTCACAAATGTCACAGCGTTTAGATATGAATGGTGTGCGTGATTTAAACTTTAAAGATATTGCTCAAGTCACTAATGTAGATGGTCTACAAGTGAAAACAGATTATGAAATAAGAAAACCTTTCTTATTGAATATTGATATTGTGTTGAAGTTCGAGAAAAGTTTTGATCAAAGCTCAGTCCAAGCTAAATGAAGCTCGTTTAGCAAGTCGTATCGGTTATCAGTTTAAACAACCTGAATTGTTACAACTGGCCTTGACCCACCGATCGGTGAGCCATAAATACAATTATGAACGCCTAGAATATCTGGGCGATTCATTGTTGGGTATGATAATTGCCAATTATCTGTACCATGCCTACCCGCATGAAAATGAAGGGCGTCTAACGCGTATGCGTGCGACACTGGTTCGTCAGGAAGCCCTAGGAAAAATTGCCAATGACTTAAAACTCAGTCAAGAATTAATCTTGAGTACAGGTGAGTTGAAATCTGGCGGTCATCATCGCGAGTCTATACTTGCAGATACCGTTGAATCGATCATTGGTGCAATCTATGTCGATTGTCAGGATTTAAAAATTCTGGAACCGATTGTTCTTAAATGGTATGTGCCATATTTAGATCATATTGAACCAACTGATCAACTGAAAGATCCTAAATCACGTTTGCAAGAGTATTTACAAGCACGTAAAAAACCTCTCCCGGTTTACGAGGTTGTAGATATTCAGGGTGATGCTCCGAACCAACATTTTAAAGTTGAATGTACAGTTGAAGGGCTCCCTGTTAAATACGGTGAAGGTTCAAGCCGTCGCTTTGCTGAACAGGCAGTAGCGGCAGAAATCTTAGAAATTTTGGAGAAAAAGCCTTAATGACTACTCATTCCGATCACGTAGATGCTGATCACGAGTCGCAAGGCGACAGTAATGATTTAATTAGTCAATTTTTTAGTGCACAAGGCACTGAAATTCCAGCCGATTTTAAAAGTGGGTTTGTGGCGATTGTTGGTCGTCCAAACGTGGGTAAATCAACGTTGATGAACCATATTTTGGGTCAAAAACTTTCCATTACCTCTCGTAAACCACAGACCACACGTCATAAAATTGTGGGTATTGACTCACGCGAAAAATCTCAAGCGGTATTCGTAGATACCCCGGGGATGCACAAAAAAGAAGTCCGTGCCATCAATAAAATGATGAACCGTGCGGCACATTCTGCACTTCGTGATGTGAACTTAGTTTTGTTTGTGATTGATGCAGACAAATGGACACAGAATGATGATTTAGTGTTAGAAAAGCTAAAAAATGCCGATATGCCAGTGATTCTTGTGATCAATAAAATTGATACACTAGAGAATAAAAACCATGCATTACCATTGATACAAGAGCGTGCAAAATTAATGAATTTTGCAGAAATTGTTCCTGTATCAGCATTACGTGGTGCAAATTTAGATCATTTGCGCAGCACGATTGAGAAATATTTACCATTTCAACCACCACTGTATTCACTTGAGCAATTGACTGATCGTTCAGAGCGTTTCCTTGCCTCTGAAATTATCCGTGAAAAAATCATGCGTCAATTGGGGGAAGAGCTTCCTTATGATTTAACGGTTCAAATTGAGTCGTTTAAAACAGAAGAAGCAACAGTTAATCCAAAAACTGGTCGTCCTAAAGTGGCGTGTACCTATATTGATGCGACGATTTTTGTCGATCGCTCTGGCCAAAAAGCCATTGTTATTGGTGAGAAGGGTGCCAAACTGAAGAAAATCGGTATGGATGCACGTGTAGATATGGAAAAAATGTTCGAGCAAAAGATCATGTTGACGCTTTGGGTGAAAGTCAAAGGCGGTTGGTCTGATGATGAGCGTGCATTGAAAAGCTTAGGTTATAGCGATATCTAATCGTTAAATAACAAACTTTGAGGGAAGAGTAATGATGAAAGTATTGGCCGTAGTTGCATGTGTTTTGTTTCTACAAGGGTGTATTCATAAAATCGTTACTGTTCCTGTCAAAGTGGCTTATAAAACCACAAAAGGCGTGGTTAAAGGTACTGCTGCAGTTGTGGGTGCAGTCATTCCAGATGGGGATGAAGATGAAGACGACAAGAAAAAGAAAGACAAGGATTAATATTTCAAATCATGCGTAATGAGATACTGCATGGTTATTTAATTCACCATCGTAAATATCGTGAAAAAAGTCATATTGTGCACTTGTTTACTCAGGAGCATGGTCGAATTGATGGTATTCTCAGGCAAACGCCACCTCCCCAGTATCAACCAATTTGCTTGCAAGCATCTGGTAAGTCCGAACTTAAAAACTTTAGTAAACTCGAAATTGTAAATCAACCGATTTTCTTTTTTGGTGATGCTTTTTTTTCAGGATTTTATCTAAATGAAGTCTTATTGAGGCTATGTCCGTTAGAGGTTGAGATGCCTGAGACATTTGCTCAATATGCACACACTTTGGAAAAACTTCAATGCATGTCTGTCCAGGCCAACCCTGATCTATTCTTACGGCAAATCCTTAGACAATTTGAGCATGTGCTGCTTGAAGAGTTGGGTTTTGCATTGGATTTTTCAACTGATGCAAATCAACAGCAAATTCAGCCTCATGAAAATTATCAATTTCATTTAAACGAAGGTTTTCAACCTGTCATTAAAGCCTCACGCGCAACATTGTCAGGTCAACATATTTTAAGTATGTGTGATTATGAAAAAGGTGGGGAATTTAATCCTGAACAGTTACAATTACTGTCTAAGTTGTACCGACAAATGATTACTTCCTTGCTTGGCGATCGTCCATTAAAAAGTCGTCAATTGTGGATACAGAATTCTCAAACTCAACGTCATTAGGAAAGAATTATGGCAGCTTTGCTTGGTGTAAATATTGACCATGTGGCAACACTACGAAATGCACGTGGGACAACTTATCCAGATCCTGTGAATGCCGCAATTATTTGTGAGCAAGCGGGGGCGGAAGGGATTACGCTGCATTTACGTGAAGATCGTCGCCATATTAAAGATGATGATGTACGTCGTATGCGTTCTGTATTAAAAACCCATATGAACCTTGAAATGGCAGTGACCAATGAAATGGTTGAATTTGCCAAAGAGATTCAGCCGCATCATGTATGCTTTGTTCCTGAAAAGCGTGAAGAAGTCACGACTGAAGGTGGTCTAGATGTGGTTGGGCATTTTGAAGATGTAAAAAACGCGACTCAAGCACTCGCGGCGATTGGTTGCGAAGTTTCATTATTTATTGATGCTGACTTTGCTCAAATTGATGCAGTGATTGCCTGTGGTGCGCCTACGATTGAGTTGCATACAGGTGCATATGCAGATGCTGAAACACCTGAAGCGCAGAAAGCAGAGCTGGAACGTATTATTCGAGGTGCTGAATATGCGGCATCTAAAGGATTGATTGTGAATGCTGGTCATGGCTTAAATATTGACAATGTCACTCCGATTGCGCGCATTGCTCAAATTCATGAATTGAATATTGGTCACTCGATTATTGCTGATGCAGTGTTTATTGGATTGGCACAGTCTGTAAAACAAATGAAAGCTGCGATTAAAGCCGCACGTTAATTTTTAAGTAAAGTATATGTCAAATATTGATTATGATGCCCTAATGAAGCCAGTCATTGGCTTCTTGGGGTGTGAAACACCAAAAGCATGGCTAGATGAAGCTTTAAATAATTTGGATATCCTGATGCAGGATCATGCCAATTGTGAAAAGAAAGCAGCAAGTACAGCAATGAATTTGATGTTTCGTTATAGTTTTTTCTCGGATTTACAAATCAAACTGGCACAGCTAGTACGCGAAGAAATGCTGCACTATGAGCAAGTGCTGGAACTGATGGCAAAACGTGGTCAGGAATGGACTGCAATCAGTGCTGGTCGGTATGCAGGTGGTCTACGCAAAGAAGTACGGACTTACGAGCCAGAAGCGTTAATTGATATCTTGGTGATTGGCGCATTTGTTGAAGCACGGTCATGTGAGCGTTTCTATGCGCTTGCACCACATGTGGATGAAGAGTTGGGACGTTACTACCGCTATTTGCTAAAGTCTGAATCACGCCATTATGAGGACTATTTAGCATTGGCCATGGATGTGGCGACGACCAATAAGCTAAAGAACCCGAAAGAAGATATTCAGATGCGTATTGAGCATATTCGTGAAGTTGAAAAAAATCTGATTAGCAGTCCAGATGATTTATTCCGCTTTCATAGTGGTGTGCCAGTCAAAGCAGCTTGATAAAATAATCCTCCAGAATGGGGGATTTTTTATGCACTTAAAATAAATGATAATAAGAATTATTTACAATTATCTTGGGTGAATTTAAAATGAAACGATCTCTATGAATCAAACAATTTAAGCTCACTTATTTAATATGAAATTACAATTCACTTTACTCTGTATCGCTTTGTGTGCGGTTGGTCAGGCTGAAGCGCATTATCCTTATGTTGCGCCTCTAAACTATCAAACTTTTAATAATCACAGTGCCATTCTTTCTGGTTTTTATGACAATCCGTTTGTCTCTGAAATAGCTATTAAAAACTTTAATTTCCATGTACATACACCATCAGGTGATAAGCTACATTTAACAGATGCCGATTGGGTAAAAACGCAAACGGTCAGCAGCTATAGTTTAGAAAATAAGCAGGATGGCACGTATCGTATTCGCGGTGAAAAGCAAGGAAGTACAGCGCGTTTTGCTTATGATCAAAAGCAGTGGAAAGCATTAATCAATGGTGCGCGTGATCTTCAAAAAACAGCGAATGCAAATGTCATTTATACAGCTGAGTTGACTAAAAAGTCGCAAATCAAAAGTATTCAAACTCAAGAAATCATTGAAACTTTTGTATCGCGCCGTGTAACGTCTACACAAGTGGTGAATCATTTGCATGATGGCTTTGATGTGCAATTTAAAACCCATCCGAATGCTATAAAGCAAAATGAGCCTGTGCAACTGAAAGTGCTAGATCAGAAAAAAGCAGTTGCGGGTTTGCAGGTTGAAATTTTGCAGCAAACAACGGATTACAGCCGTGAAGGAAAAGTTTATAAAATGCTTAAAACTGATCAAGATGGAAACTTGAATTTTAACTTATCAGATCGTGGTCAGTATTTACTGAAAATTGATTATCAACAGCCTTTTGAAATGAAAGGCGATGCATTAAAACGATATAAATATACCTTGAGTTTTAATGTGATTTAAGATTATTGAAAGAAAAAAGCTCTACGATTTGCGGAGCTTTTTTATCAAAATGATTTAGCTATCTTTGGATTCAAGATAAAACATCAATAAACCTATCAATAAAATTAAACTGGTTTGGGTGAAGAAGTGTTTATTAAAACCACCATAATATTGCTGCGAATAGCCTGCAATTAGTAAATAACCCGTTAAATAAAGCAATCGATAATATCGGCTCTCAAAACAATAACAGACACTTGCAAAACATAAAATCAGACAACCAATCACCATATAGTGGATATCCCAAATGATGGTGTTGATTACAAATAAAAGTGCTGAAAGTGCGCCGATAGATAAATTACGAAGGCTTTCAAACCCTTGAAAAATGTGCATCAAAGCTAAAATGAAGAGTGGCAATAGAGCAAGTGCATATTTTATTTTCATACTGTTTTGCGTCATGAGCATATAATTCTGCTGTTTCTCAACAATGGGGCTAGTACTGATGCTTAGGCGAAGCCATTGCAGGGTTAAGTGTTCAGGGATGTTGGCTTTAACTAAAAATTTGAGTGTGGCTTGCGGTGGAATAATATAATTTTCTTGGAAATCATGGCCATAAAACATCCAAGACTTATTGGTTTCCAATGTGTGATATTTCGTATTTTTTTGAGTTGAGATGTTAAAGAGTTGTCCACTTGCATTTAACCCAGCTTTCATACATGGTGTTTCTTTTTCGTGAACAATACATAACGGCAGTACCGAAATTTCAAGATCTTTTCGAGTTTGTTGCTGACCTGCAAAATCGATATGAACATATAACTGATCAGATTGGTTTTGCAGCGTAATCGGTGTGCTTGACCAATATTGTCCTTCTGTCATCTCATTCGATACAGATTCAGATATTTCCGGAATAGTATTGTGATTTTGAATCTGCTGAGGTGGAATCAACCATTGTAGCTTGCTGTCAAGAAGGGTGTTAGATTCACTATTATATAAATTGGGTGGTGTTTTGAAATGTTGCTCAATTTCACTTTCGGGTGTGCAGCTCACCAAATAAATTGCAAATGGGCTGATAATAATTAAAAGAAAAATGAATGTAGTGAGGTAGTGTCTTAAGGCAGTTTTATTTGATTCAGCATCAACTTGAATGAACATTTTTTTATTTTAATGACAATGACTTATAGATTATATGTAAATCATAGGCATTAAAAAAGCCCATTTAAATAAATGGGCTTTAGAATTTGGCTCTCCAACCTGGGCTCGAACCAGGGACCTGCGGATTAACAGTCCGTCGCTCTACCGACTGAGCTATTGGAGAATCTGAATGCGATTATAAGCAGATTTTGAGGAGGGTCAAGCTAAAAATACCAATATGAGGAGAAATGCGTGATAGATGTTTTTTATTTGAACAAAAAGAATGATTTTTTAGAAAAAATGAATCTTAGGCTTGCAAAGAAAAAATTCAATTGATAGTCTGAATGCAACAACAGAGCGTTTAAACATATGTTTAAACAGTGTGGATTTAAACCCAACTTGCCAGCACTAAAATGGCTAAACAGGAGAAAGCGAATGAATACGCTGACTATTTCTCAGATTTTTTCAAATTTTTCTTTTTACCAAGAAAACTATCTTTCCATTATCTGTAACCAAGAGCAATATCAAACACCTGTCGAAGGTGCATACGTTGACGTTTGGCCTTTGGGTCGACGTGACTTGGTATTAGGTGATTTATTACAACTGTGGTTTAGTGAAAAATGGTTGATCAACGCGCCATGTCATTTACGTTTTGAACATCAAGATGATGGTCGTCGTGTGCCTTTGCAACGCAAGCAAGACTTGTATTTATACCAATTGGCAGGTAATGCATTATCAGGCTCAAATCGTTCTAAAGTATGGTCTATTTCAGAACAACGGGAACTTCGTGTTGAGTTAGATAGTGCTTTAAAATATTACTGCTTTCAAAAGGGCAGTAATCGCATTGATCTAAGCGAAGGCCAATTAATTCGCGCCTTACATTCAGCAATTTAAGTTTGAATCATCATCTGCTCGCATTGAATTGCGAGCAGAAAAATAAAAATATTAAGGACGTATAATCATGCAGGTTGCAGTTGCAGTTGCATGTGCATAAAGTTTGCCATTGTCATCAATAATTTTCCCTTCAGAAATCCCTAAATTTTTACTGATATTAATGACTGTTCCTATCGCTGTAAGTTCAACATCCTTTGGGATTGGGCGACACATTTTTATATTTAAGTCGATGGTGCCATAACCTACACCTGCCTCTAATAACGTGTGAATGGCGCAACCTGTCACCGAATCGAGTACGGTAGCAGCAAAGCCACCATGCACGCCGCCTAGCGGATTTAAGTGTCGTACATCTGCTTTAGCCTTAAAGCTAATACTGCCCTCAGATACTTCATAAGGCTGCATAGGAATAGTTTCGCTAATACTTGCAGGAGGAATTTGGCCTTGCATCATTGCCTTTAAAATTTCTAGTCCAGTCATTTCTTTAATGTTCATTGGTATATGTCTGGATAGGTTAGTTTTGTGGTTGTTTTGGGTTCTAAAAAGGAACTTATTTAAATAACATAGCTGAAAACGTAAAAAGAATGCAAACCAAAGATTTGAATATGAAGGTTAGTTTTAGGTTTTATCGTTTGGTTTTTTAATATTTAAGTTGATTTGAAGGAAGTCAAATGGGCTGGATGAGCTTTGTTATTTAGTTTGAACCGCGAAAAAAATTGATCAAAAGCGTGTAGAAGTGAAGCGTATTAATTTATTTTTTTGATGAGTATAAAAAAACCCGCGATATTCGCGGGTTTTTTAAATCTAGCTTTTTAAAAGCAGATTATTTTTCAGCAGCAATTGAAGCAATCGCAGCATCTACGCCTTCGATTGAATCAGCAGCTTTCTTAATACGTGCAAGCGCATCTACAAGTACTTCGTCTGCAGTTGCATAAGAAATACGCATGTAGCCACCAAGACCGAACGCATCGCCAGGAACTACTGCAACACCAGTTTCTTCCAACAACCATGCAGAAAATTCTGTGCAAGATTTTAAACCTTTGGCACGAATTAAAGGACGGATGTTTGCGTATGCATAGAATGCACCGTCAGCAGGAAGGCAAGTAATACCGTTGATGTCGTTCAAGCCTTTTACAACTAGGTCGTGACGGCGTTTGAATGCTTCAATCATTGGCTCAAGAACGTCTTGAGGGCCATTCAATGCAGCTTCAGCAGCAACTTGTGAAATAGAAGTTGGGTTTGAAGTTGATTGAGATTGGATTTTTTTCATCGCACCGATCAGTTTAGCAGGGCCCGCTGCGTAGCCAATACGCCAGCCAGTCATTGCATAAGCTTTAGATACACCGTTAAGAACGATTACACGGTCGTAAAGGTCTGGTGCAACTGTTGCGATGTTGTAGAATTCGTCGTCCCAACGGATTGGTTCGTACATATCATCAGAAGCAACTAAAACTTCTGGGTATTTACGTAGTACGTCAGCTAAAGCAAGCAATTCTTCTTTAGTGTAGATCATACCTGTTGGGTTAGAAGGGCTGTTTAGAACCACTAAACGAGTTTTGTCAGTGATTGCAGCTTCTAATTGAGCAGGCGTAATTTTGAAACGTTGGTCTTCACCACATTTCACGATTATAGGAGTACCTTCAGCAATGATCACCATGTCTGGGTAGCTTACCCAGTAAGGAGCAGGGATAATTACTTCGTCACCTTTGTTTAACAAAGCAAGTGCCAAGTTAAAGAAAGATTGTTTACCACCACAAGAAACCAAGATTTGGTTTGCAGCGTAATCAAGGTTATTGTCGCGTTTTAATTTAGCAATAATTGCTTTTTTAAGACCTGGAGTACCGTCAACAGCTGTATATTTAGTGAAGCCATTGTTGATAGCAGCAATTGCAGCATCTTTGATGTGTTGTGGGGTATCGAAATCCGGTTCACCTGCGCCTAAACCAATTACGTTTTTACCAGCAGCTTTCAATTCAGCAGCTTTGTTAGTAACAGCAAGTGTAGGGGACGGTTTGATGCTATTTACACGATCAGACAGACGTACGTCCACGGCAGTATTCCTTCTTATAGGGATTAAAAAATAAAAAGCACACTATCTTAGCTTAAATGCACAGTAATGGGGAGTGGCAAAATCAACAATGTGCAAAAAAGTGTGATATTCCATCCTAACCCTATAATTAAGAAAATTTACATTGAGTTACTTAAATTTTTAATCAAATTTTATGGAAAAATCTTAAAGTCACGGATAAAAAAAGGCATAAAAAAGGCCACAATATGTGTGACCTTTTTAATTAAATTTTATACTTCAAATACTTTGCTTATTGAACAAAACGCGATAAATCTTCTTCAGGGCGAGCAGTTAGCACTTCTACACCATTTTTTGTTACAAGTAGCGTGTGTTCGTACTGTGCAGACAAGCTATGATCTTTAGTCACGACAGTCCATTTATCGCCAAGAAGTTTGGTTTTCCAGTCGCCACCATTCACCATTGGTTCAATCGTGAATGTCATGCCTTCTTCTAAGATCATGCCTGTATTTGGTTGGCCGTAGTGTAAAACTTGTGGTTCGTCATGGAAAACGGTACCAATACCATGACCACAATATTCACGTACAACACCAAAACGTTCTGATTCAACATATTGTTGAATCGCATGGCCGATATCACCCATGGTTGCGCCTGGTTTTACCACCGCCATACCACGGTACATGGCTTCTTGGGCAACTTTGCATAAACGGTTCGCTAAAATAGATGTTTCACCACCTACGATATACATCATGTTGGTATCACCATGGTAACCATCTTTGATCACAGTGACATCGATGTTTAAGATGTCACCTTTTTTTAATTTTTTGCTTTCAGATGGAATACCGTGACACACCACATGGTTCACTGAAGTGCAGATAACGTGCTGAAATGCTGGACGACCCGGCGCAGCGCCATAACCTAAACATGCAGGAATAGCTTCTTGTTTATTGACAATATAGTCATGACAAATCGTATCAAGTTCTAGGGTAGTCACACCTGGAACAATATGCGGTTTGATCATATCCAAAACTTCTGCCGCCAGTCGACCCGCGACGCGCATTTTTTCAATTTCGTCAGGCGTTTTAATTAATCGACGTGGAGCTTCGTAAGTACTGTTCATGATCTCTAAAAACTTTTGGAAATTTGTATGTGACTATGGTATAAATAGCCGCCCATTTTATCAAATGCTTTTTCGTGAATATCTTTCACGAGCTTTGTGCGATGGGGCAATAAAATCCGCACATATATCGACACATTTCTCTGGGTGCCTTTTTAGGTGGAGAATGCGGGTATATGGAGGCCTAACCCAAACTTTAAGGTAAAGAAAATGGCAGATTACAACGTAAGCATGCGCGACCTTCTTCAAGCAGGCGCACACTTCGGTCACCAAACACGTTTTTGGAATCCAAAAATGCGCGAATACATCTTCGGCGCGCGCAACAAAATTCACATCATCAACCTTGAGCACACTGTTCCTGCGTTAAATGATGCTTTGAACTTTGCTAACAACTTGGCTAGCAAAAAGAACAAAGTTTTGTTCGTTGGTACAAAACGTGCAGCTTCTGCAATCATTCGTGAACAAGCTCAACGTGCAGGTCAACCATATGTTGATCACCGCTGGTTGGGTGGTATGTTGACTAACTGGAAAACTCTTCGCCAGTCAATCAACCGTCTAAAAGACCTTCAAACTCAATCTACTGACGGTACTTTCGCTAAACTTACTAAACGTGAAGCTTTAGAACGTACTCGTGAGATGGAAAAACTTGAACGCGCTCTTGGCGGCGTTAAAAACATGGGTGGTTTACCTGACGCATTATTCGTAATCGATGTTGATCACGAAGCAATTGCAATTAAAGAAGCTAAAAACCTTGGTATTCCTGTTATCGGTATCGTTGATACAAACTCTAACCCAGACAACGTAGACTACGTTATCCCTGGTAATGACGATGCGATCCGTGCAGTTACTCTTTACGCTTCTGCTATGGCTGATGCGATTCTTGCTGGTAAAGAATATGCTCAATCACAAGCAAATGCACAAGCTAAAGGCGAAGAAGCTCCTGCTTCTGAGGCTTAATGCGTTTGACGTAAGCTTGTCATTTTTGCGACACGTGATGGTGGCAAAGTAAGCGTCATGTATGCAGACGGCCCAAGAGACAGCTCTGGGCCGTTTCTGTTCTAAAAAGAATTCATTTTCTACCGTATTTAGGAGATTAACATGACTGCAGTTACAGCAAGCATGGTTAAAGAATTGCGCGATCGTACTGGTCTTGCAATGATGGAATGTAAAAAAGCATTAACAGAAGCGGGCGGTGACATCGAATTAGCGATCGATAACCTTCGTAAATCTGGTCAAGCTAAAGCTGCTAAAAAAGCAGGTAACATTGCTGCTGACGGCGCGATCACTATCGCTCAAGAAGGCAACAAAGCAATCCTTGTAGAAGTGAACTGTCAAACTGACTTCGTTGCTAAAGACGAAAACTTTGCTGGTTTCTCTGCTAAAGTTGCTGCTGCTGCGCTTGCTGCTGGTGTAACTGACGCTGCTCAAATTGCTGAATTGAAACTTGAAGATGGTGCTACTGTTGAAGAAGCTCGTATCGCGCTTGTTCAAAAAATCGGTGAAAACATCCAAGTACGTCGTGCTCAAATCGTTGAAGGCGACAACCTTGCAGTTTACAAACACGGTTTAAAAATCGGTGTTGTAGTTGCATACGCTGGTGATGCTGAAACTGGTAAAGGTTTGGCTATGCACATCGCTGCATTCAACCCAGTTGCTGTAAACGAAGCTGGCGTTTCTGCTGAACTTATCGCTAAAGAAAAAGAAATTGCTGAAGCGAAAGCAATTGAATCTGGTAAACCAGCAAACATCGTTGA
Organism: Acinetobacter sp. ANC 5600; assembly: GCF_002018395.1. Taxonomy (NCBI): domain Bacteria; kingdom Pseudomonadati; phylum Pseudomonadota; class Gammaproteobacteria; order Moraxellales; family Moraxellaceae; genus Acinetobacter; species Acinetobacter sp. ANC 5600. The sequence continues at coordinate 234,292 of NZ_MVKW01000001.1, read as the reverse complement.
AAAAATGGTAACTGGTTCAGTTCAGAAATACTTGAACGAAGTTGTTCTTGAGAACCAAATGTACGTTATCGACAACGATAAGAAAGTTGCAGAAGTTCTTAAAGCAACTGGTACTACTGTTGCTAACTTCGTACGTTTCGAAGTTGGTGAAGGTATTGAGAAAAAAGCTGAACTTTCTTTCGCTGAAGAAGTTGCTGCTGCTCAAGCTGCTGCAAAATAATCTCTGATTATTTGTAGAAAAAAGCCCTCGTTTTAGAGGGCTTTTTTTTATGGCTGTAGCTTTACTGATTTCAAAGCTATTTAAACTTTATATTGTGTACATTGTTGTTCACAGATTCTATTTTTATCCATATTAATGACTATAATGAGTTGAAAATTTAGATTTAAACTCTCTTATGGCAAACAAAACAAATTTAACCATCGGCGGAATTATTGTTGCGCTTGCAGCCGCTTATTTCGGAATTGATTTACAACAACAAAAATCTGCACCAGTTCAGACGACAGCGGAACAAAACGCACAGCCACAAATAGAATCAGTACAACCTGTAGATGCTCAACAAAAAGGGCAGAGTGCTGAAGATGTTATTGCGCATGCATTTAAAAATAAACTTAGTAATGTTCAGGTTGAGGGTACAGGTCGAGTGAAAGCGGTACTTCGAGATGATAATGAAGGTAGTCGGCATCAAAAGTTCATTTTGACCTTAAATAATGGTCAAACCCTTTTAGTTGCACATAATATCGATCTAGCCCCACGAATTGATAACTTGCAAAAAGGCGATACAGTTCAATTTTACGGTGAATATGAATATTCAGATCAGGGGGGGGGTGATGCACTGGACACATCACGATCCGAATGGACGTCATCAGGATGGTTGGTTAAAGCATCAAGGTAAAACCTATCAATAAAAATCACGTAGTCATTTTTAACTTTAGTCATTTAAATGATCATGATTCAGATGAAGCTATCAACATAAAATTGGATTAACCATATTGAGTAAAAGCCAGTGTTTAAACACTGGCTTTTTGGTCGTATAAATAGAAAAAATGATTGGAAATACCAGAGATAAATACACCTATAAACAATAGGGTTTTAAGCATCGAATATGAAGAAAACCGATGTGGAAGAAGTGAAAAAGAGATCTATGAAATTAATCATGCTTTAAATGCTCTTTATTTGCGATTTATGGCGTGTTTTCCAATTACCAAGTACTTTGATTGCAAATGTGTCTAAACACCAAATAGGGCCAATGAGGAGGAATTGGAGATCTTTGAAAAAAGAGGGCTTTTTACCTTCAATTTTATGGCCATAAAATTGACCAATCCATGCGAATACAAAGAGTGCGATATAAAAGCCATAACCAACTGGTAGCACCCAAATTAGCCATACCATGATTAACGTTAACGCGGCCATTGCAACAGCAAGGACAATGTCTAAACGTGCGTAAAAGATAAATGCTAAAGCAAGTAAGACAGCAGTAAGTAGCGCGCTAAAATGCGCCAATATGCCAACGATTGAAAAATAAATCGTAGGTACGCAAATCCAGTGAATCATTTTATTGGTTTTATTTTGATGACTTTCGCTGTATTCATCAAACCATTCGTTGATTGTTTTCATGATAGTCCTTAATCATGGGGAAGGACTCCAATATAAACAAGAATGGAGGAAGGGTCAAAATCAGGATTATTGATGATTTGAAAGGCTAAGAGGCTACAAATAAAAAAACCACGCTAGGCGTGGTCTGTTAAATGCAGTCACTTCATTGGAGAATTAAGAATTTGGACCGTCTACGCGCTCAATGCTCACATTTGCAGTACCCGCACTGGTAATACCCAATTGCTTAGCAGCACCATAAGATAAATCAAGAACACGGTTACCATGGAATGGACCACGGTCATTTACTTTCACCACGACGCTTTTACCATTATTGCGATTCGTAACACGAATAAAGCAATTAAGTGGCAGGCTACGATGTGCTGCTGTAAGTGCGTTCATGTCAAACGTTTCACCGCTTGCTGTTTTACGACCGTGGAATTGACGACCGTACCAAGAAGCAGTACCTGTTTGAGTGAACTTACGAACAGTATTCGATGCAACAGTATTTAACTTTTCAATCACTGAAGGCTCATCTTCAGGAATTTCGATTTTAGCAGCGATTGTTTGACGACGAATTTTATCGCCAGAACGCTCAGTGATTGAAAGGCTACTTAAATTCGTAAAGTTTGAATTGAAGCTTTGAGCTTCTTTATTCAATACACGAGCTGCAAGACGAGAGTTGTCATTATCATGATTGAATGATGATGACTGAACCATCTCAGCTTGTGACTGACTTAGCGCAACTGCCGTGGCAACCGCTAAGGCATATTTAATAATTGATGACTGCATTGTTTATCTCCCAATGGCATATTTACTGGTTCAACTAAGTCGCTGATATCCATGTAAACACGTCTGATATTTCACTTTTGCAACTATATTTAACGAGATGGATAATATTCATGCCATCAATAGGCTGTCTAGTGTTTAATTAAAATACTTTGAAAATGTCTAAAAAATTAACAATAGTTGGTTAAAAAATAATCAATAATGTAACAAGGTGTGTAAAATGTCGAATAAATGCTCATTTTGGTGAAAATATTTGTTGACTTTTTTGCTCTATAAGAAAAAACCAGTCTTATCGACTGGTAACTTCAGTGCCTAAAAGCCATAGTGCAGTCGCATACATACGGCTTTTGTTATAGGTTGTAATGACCTGAAAATTTGGATAAGTGATGTAATAAATTGGTCCATAACTATCTTGCAATTGGATGACATTGACTAAATCGAGATCATCGATTTTTACCAATGGATTCATAGGGGTTACACCTTGAGCCTTGAGTACACCATAGGGTGTTGGCTGGTTTAAATCCTTTGCAATAATAGCATCTGGGTTGTTTCCGCTATAGCGAGCAGCAAAAGCAATCGGTTGATTACGCTGCCAACCATAATTTGCTAAATAATTTGCAATTGAACCAATGGCATCGACAGCTGAATTACGCAGGTCAACATGACCATTGCCATCGTAGTCCACACCAAATTTTGGAATGTTACTTGGCATAAATTGAGGATAACCCACAGCACCTGCATATGAACCGACGACAGAGTTGGTTGGAACACCATCTTTATATGACCAAGCAATCAGTGCAGCAAGTTCATCTTGGAAATATTGCGCACGGCGTTCATAGCCAAAACCAAGGGTCGCCAAAGCATCACGGGTAATAAAATTACCTTTATTGCTGCCGTAGCCTGTTTCAACACCCAAAATGCCTAAAATCACGGATTGAGGCACACCAAATTGTTGTTCTGCACGATTTAAAGTGTCGGCATATTGATTTTTGAAGCGAACGCCGCGTTGAATTGTACTTTCAGCTAAAAAATTGGTTTTATATTGGTACCAAGGCTTTGATTCACCAGGTCTATTCATAATGCTAATAATGTTGGGTAGGTTTTTACTGCCTTGCATTGCCCAATCAATTTGATTTTCACTCAGACCATAGGTTTGCATTGCATTTTGTTTAAAGCTTGCATATGCCGGATGAGATTGGAAGTCGTTAGCCTGACAAAAACTGGTCAGTGAAATTGAACCGGCCATAATGGCAATATGTGATAGTTTTTTATAAAAATTTCGATTTAGCATAAATAAAAAATTTCCAGTTGCTTTAGCGATGAGTATGAACAAAATTTCGAGGGGAAAAGATCCTGAAAATTGTGATGACCTTCTGGTTTCATAGCTCATTAAAGGTAAACGTTACCAATAGCAACTAAGATACCACTGACAGCGCATGCTTTCATAAATAGATATACAAAAAAAGACAAAGCAAAGGTTTTTTTCGCAGTTAACATATTGAAAAGTGACATATTCATTTACATAACTTGCAAATATTCACAAATCATTTGAAATAAAGATGACTCTAAAACTCATGCGTCATAAAAACGCAGAACGAGTAAACTTTATCGCGTTGCGAAATACTGTTTAGAAGCTACAAAAGTTGCAATGTTATATCTAAAAATAAAGGGACAGGATTAAAAAGGTACCGGTCTAAAACACCCATATGCAAGCAGTGGTTTATTCATTACATAGTTTTTGTTCGTCAGCGCTTCAATGCTGTTGAAAACGTCGCTATATATAGTAGAAATATAGACTGAATGATAAAAAAGAAAGAGATTGAATATTAAAATGGACGCATTGAGATTTAAGCCAAAATGACGGCTCACATTAAAATATGATCTATATTCAGGTTCTTCCTGTTCTTTGTAGATTTTTAAAAATTGTGGATATCAATGTACTGTCTTTCTTTTAATAAAAATCTGTTCAATTCTAGAACTGTGTTTGCATGACTATATAGTCATTGTATCGGGATTCGATTTTATGCGTTTAGCCATAAAAAAACCTAGCCAAAGCTAGGTTTTGACGAAAAGCGAGATTTATTTGTTAAACATCGCATCATGTGCTTCTGCAAGGGCACTTAGCTCTTCTTTGGTTAAATTTGGGAAAATCTTATCAATTGCAATATGAATAGCTTTAATCACAGCAGAAGAACCGATATCGGCTGCTTTACGTTTAATCATGCCTAAATCGAGAGTTTTATTAAAGTCATTCATAAAATGACGCACTGCAGCTTCAGCAAACTGTTTATACAGTTCACCAAAAGCAGCTTTATTTATATCTGCGCCCGATTTAATTTCCGCATAACTATTTTTAAGGTTAGTGACTAGTCCTGCATCTAAACTTAGACCTACACGATAAGTGCCAGTCGCGTCTTGAAATAAACTTCGTTCTGAAAATTCAATTGATTGTTTCACCACATCATTCGGAGATTTACCTAGTAGTTGCTTTAACAATACAGCGACTGTTGATTTGACATAGCCAGCCAGTTTTTCTGCTGTGTCGCGCTTATCGCTTGCAGGAAACAGATGAACAGGAGCTAATATAGTTGCACCAATGATTTCTTCATTAATCAGCAAAGCTGTTTTATCACGTAAAGGATAAAGTGGTTCACTCGAATTTTTTTTCGCGTGACCATTTTGGATACTGCTTAGAAGTTCCTCAGAAGGAATAAAACCAAAAAATGGCATCACTAACCTCAATTTTTTTATTGTCGCGCCAATCGAATGGGGCGAGGCATCCATGTTAAATCCGATACACGACAAGGGTTGATATCCAATCCACCACGGCGTGTATAGGCAGCATATACCATCAGCTGACTTGGTTTTAAATGTTGCCAAATATCGGCAAACATTTGCTCCACACATTGTTCGTGGAAACCATTATGCTGACGGTAAGAAATAATATAAGCCAGAATACTACGATAACAAGGCTTAGTACCTTTATACCGTATAAATACCGTTCCCCAATCAGGTTGACCCGTGACTGGACAGTTACTTCTTAATAAATGTGAATAAAGTTGAATTTCAACTTCTTCTTGCGCTGCATCTTCATCTAAAGCGAGTAAAGCTGCATTTGGATGATTTTCTAACTGGGTGGGTTCTAAGTCATCAATACAGATGCCTTGCGGTTTTGAAATTTCAACTTCATCAACATGAAATAGATCAATAGTCACAGCGGCATTGGCTGCAGCAGATAAGTCTTTTTCAACGGTTGCTTTAAACGCTGCCTGAGAATCAAATTTGGTAAAGTTCATACTATTAAAGTAGAGCTTTAAAGATTTCGATTCGATGAGGTTGTCTGAACTTGCAGGCAAAGTTAAACGGCCAATAGCGACTTGAGGCACACCAGAAGCATTTAACCAAGAAATTTCAAAAACATGCCACCAGTCTGTACCTTGGCGGATGCCTTCCACATGGGCATATTGTTCACGTGCAGTGGCACGTGCAATCGGAAACAGAATATCGGGTTGATATTCTGTAGGGTAGTTGGTGTCTTTGCCTAAAAGGGATTGTTCTACACTCATTATTCACGCATTCCTGAACCACGAGAAAGTAAATGATACGCCACGCCATAAAGTACAACGCAACATGCAGTAATAACTGTCAGTGAAATGCCGACATTCACATCGCTATGACCTAAAATACCGTAGCGGAATGCATTGACCATATACACGACAGGGTTGATTAAAGAGAGATTTTGCCAAAAAGGACTCAGTGATGAGATGGCATAGAAAACACCGCCTAAATAAGTCAGCGGAGTCAGGACGAAAGTCGGGATAATCGAAATGTCGTCAAAAGATTTTGCATAAACAGCATTAATAAATCCGCCAAGAGAAAACAGCAGCGAAGTAATGAGAACTGTATATATAGTTACGAAGATATTGGTCAGGTGTAATTCAGTAAAAAATAGGCTCATCGCAGTGACAATAAAGCCGACTAAAACACCACGGCAAACACCACCGATCACATAACCCCAAAGCACCATGTGTAACGGCACTGGACTCATGATTAATTCTTCGATGCTTTTTTGAAATTTTGCACTAAAGAAACTGGATGACACATTGGCATAGCTGTTGGTAATGACCGCCATCATAATTAAGCCGGGCACGATGAACTGCATATAGCTAAAACCACCCATTTGCCCAATGCGTGAACCGACTAAATTACCGAAAATCACAAAGTACAAACTCATGGTGATCGCCGGTGGGAGAAGGGTTTGCGGCCAAATACGCATGAAACGGCGAATTTCTTTATACACTAAGGTGTAGAGGGCAATACACAGTTGGTTAAAATTCATTGTGCTACACCTTCAAGATTTTTTTCGACCATACGGACAAATAGTTCTTCTAGTCGGTTAGATTTATTACGCATACTTCGAACCTGAATACCTTGAGATTCCATGAGTTGGAATAAATCATTCAAGGTATGGGCTTTATCCATAGTGACTTCTAAGGTGACAGGATCAACTAAGTTGAAACGGACACCAATAATTTCTATATGGATCGGTTCAATGGGTTCGGCTAGATCGAAAATAAATGTTTCTTCATTCAACTGACTGAGGAAACCTTTCATGCTGGTGTCTTCTTTAATCACACCACGATCAATAATTGCGATTCGACGGCACAACATTTCAGCTTCTTCTAAATAGTGTGTCGTTAAAATAATAGACGTACCTTTTTTGTTCATTTCTGTGAGGAAATCCCACATCGAACGGCGTAGTTCAATATCAACACCAGCAGTCGGCTCATCTAAAATCAGCAGTTTAGGTTCATGCATCATGGCACGAGCGATCATTAAACGGCGTTTCATACCGCCCGATAGCATGCGTGCTTGGGTGCTACGTTTTTCCCAAAGGCCAAGCTTTTCTAAATATTCCTCTGCACGTTTCTCTGCTATCCTTTTAGAAATACCGTAATAACCAGCTTGAGTCACCAAAATATCAAATGTTTTTTCAAATTGACCAAAGTTAAATTCTTGAGGTACAACGCCCAAACACTGCTTTGCATGCGAGGGATGGGTATCTAAATTGTGCCCAAAAATTTCGACAGTACCTGAAGTTTTACGGGTTAGTGAACTGATAATACTAATCGTGGTAGATTTTCCTGCACCATTGGGACCTAAAAGTGCATAAAATTCACCTTCGGGTACTGTTAAATCAATACCTTTAAGCGCCTGAAACCCATTTTTATAGGTTTTTGACAGCTGCTTTAACGTTAGTGCATCAGTCATAAATAATTCACTCTATAAATAGTGTGAGTATTGTGCGATATCGGGGCAAATAAACCAAGTAAATCGTATGGAATTCTGCATTTTAAAAATAGAACGTTGTATAAAGCTTAAGCAGAAAAATACCTAACATCTATATAGTTGCTTTACCTTAGAGTTTTTTTTGTTATGATGTGCGCAATCCAAAATAAGCGCTCATAGCTCAACTGGATAGAGTACAGGTCTCCGAAGCCTGTGGCGTGGGTTCGAGTCCCGCTGAGCGCACCATTTTTTAGTTTTTATTCTCCAACTAAATTTTGCAAATCGACTGCTTTTTTTATATTTCTATTCACTTCTATCAATCTCTAAGACTATTATTGCTTTCGTCATCATTGATGTATCTGTTTCCAAAAATATTAAATTTAAAATGTTTCGCTGGTTATTTATTCCAAGTCACACAAAACATCTAAATTGAAAGCTTATAAATAGTGGCAATAGTAATTTCACTGTATTTATATCTGCATCTAAATCAAAAGAATCTATTGAAAACACGATATTAAAAGTCATGCACCAAAATAGTGGAGCTTGGAAACTTAATAGAACATTTATCCTTTTGTACTGGCTAAATAAAATAGGCAAATGATTGATAAAATATATTAAGATATTGAAAAATAAATAATAATTAGAGTTGGCATGATGTGTGCAACATAGTATTCAAACTTGGATACAAGAATGAGCACATCAATGAACTCAATAAAAACTTTAGGCTGGACTTTAGCAGAATGGAAAGCGGGCTACGCGAATAACACAATTCAATTGGAAGAATTATATGCCTTGGTTGAGCAATTTGACCATGCAGATTCAGCATGGATTTCCATTGCATCGATAGAACAATTAACTGCGCAGATTGACGCTTTAAAACAAATCGAAAATGCTTCGGCCTTACCTTTATTTGGTGTGCCTATTGCAGTTAAAGACAATATAGATGTGGCAGGTTTTGCATCGACGGCTGCGTTTAAATTATTTACGGACATAAAAACTGAAGATGCCTATGTGGTGCAACGCTTAAAACAAGCGGGTGCGATTATTGTAGGCAAAACTAATTTAGATCAATTTGCCACAGGATTGGTCGGTACACGTTCGCCATTTGGTGCAGTGCCGAATACTTTTAACTCTGACTTTGTAAGCGGTGGTTCAAGTTCAGGTTCAGGCAGTGTGGTGGCGCGCGGTTTAGTCCCGATTGCGCTCGGTACAGATACAGCAGGCTCAGGGCGTATACCCGCAGCATTTAATAATATTGTTGGCTTAAAGCCGACCAAAGGTCGCTTTTCAAATACAGGCTTATTGCCTGCGTGTAAAAGCTTAGATTGCATTTCAATTTTTGCTTTAACTGTCGTTGATGCAACTGCAGTGGCAGAGGTTATGGAAGGTTTTGATGTAACCGACAGTTATTCACGTGTGAATCCTGCTACAGCGCCTGCAAAGTTCAGCGCACAATTAAATTTAGCCATTCCAAAACAATTAGATTTTTTTGGCGATGCTCAATCTGCTGTTGCATTTCAGCAAGCATTAATTGAATTAAAAAACTTAGGTGCAGAACTGACTGAAATTGATTTCAGTGCTTTTAATCAATTGGCGAGCCAACTTTACCAAGGGTCATGGGTAGCAGAGCGAACTGCTGCAGTTGCAGATTTATTAGAAACATCGGTGCAAGACTTTGACCCAACGGTTTTAGAAATCATTCAAAAAGGCCAGCAGTACACTGCGGTGGATGCTTATAACGCCGAATATTTAAAGCAAGAATTGGCTCGAGACATTCAGCAAACCTTAGCGCAATTTGATGCCTTAGTGGTGCCAAGTTCGCCAACAATTCACACACTGGCAGAAATGGCTGAATCGCCAATTGAAAATAATAGCCACTTTGGCACCTATACCAACTTTACCAATTTAGCAGACCTCAGTGCCATCGCTGTACCTGCAGGCTTTCGTGCCGACGGGCTGCCTTTTGGAATCACATTCATTGCACCGGCTTGGCACGATACGGCTTTAGCAGATTTTGCCGAAAAATGGCAAAAGCATTTGAAATTACCACTCGGTGCAGTAGCTAAAACATTGCCTGAAGCAAATTCAGTCATGTCTGCACCATCCGCACAACATTTTCGAGTTGCAGTCGTAGGCGCACATCTCACAGGCATGCCACTCAATTTCCAACTGACAACACGCCAAGCCGTGCATGTTGAAACCACAACCACTTCTGCCGATTACGCCCTCTATGCACTGCCGGGCACAGTACCTCCGAAACCAGGTTTAGCGCGTCAGGAATCTGGTCAAAAAATTATTGTCGAGCTTTGGGATATTCCAAAAGCACGTTTCGGTGAATTTGTCGCAGAAATTCCAACACCACTTGGTATGGGCAATGTTGAGCTTGCCGATGGACGTTGGGTGAAAGGCTTTATTTGCGAACCCTATGGCCTAAACGGTGCAAAAAATATCAGTGAATTTGGCGGCTGGCGCGCCTATATCCAATCACTGCAATCAACAACAGCAAAATCAAATTAAAAAATTCGGGGAAATAATCATGTTTAAAACAGTTTTAATTGCAAACCGTGGTGAAATTGCTGTTCGTGCGATTCGTACATTAAAGAAACTCGGTGTTCAGTCAGTTGCTGTGTATTCAGAGACAGACCGTTATGCACAACATGTCTTAGATGCAGATGTGGCGGTTTCACTTGAGGGCATCAAACCTGCAGAGACTTATTTAAGTATTGAAAAATTGATTCAAGCAGCCAAACAAACTGGCGCTGAAGCAATATTTCCAGGTTATGGTTTTCTATCTGAGAGTGCTGATTTTGCCCGTGCATGTGAGGAAAATGGTATCGTCTTTATGGGGCCAACGGCTGAACAAATTTTAGAGTTTGGTTTGAAGCATCGTGCACGTGAATTGGCTGCGGCAGCCAATGTGCCCATGACACCGGGTACAGGTTTATTGGTAAATTTGGATGAAGCACTCACATCTGCTGCAGAGATTGGTTATCCAATCATGTTGAAAAGCACCGCTGGCGGTGGCGGTATTGGTTTAACCCGCTGTGATGATGAACAATCATTAAAAGATGCGTATGAAAGTGTAAAGCGTCTAGGAGAGCAGTTCTTTAAAGATGCGGGCGTGTTTCTCGAACGTTTTGTCGATAAAGCACGTCATGTCGAAGTACAAATTTTTGGTGATGGTTTAGGTCAAGTCGTTGCTTTTGGTGAGCGTGACTGTTCCTTGCAGCGCCGTAACCAAAAAGTCGTTGAGGAAACACCTGCACCGCATTTACCAGAAGCGACCCGTCAAAAATTGCACCGTGCTGCCGTAGAGCTCGGTCAATTGGTGAAATACCGCAGCGCAGGCACAGTTGAGTTTATCTATGATGCTGCCCGTGATGAAGTGTATTTCCTTGAAGTGAATACCCGTTTGCAGGTTGAACATCCAGTCACTGAAATGGTGACAGGATTAGATCTGATTGAATGCATGCTCAAAGTGGCAGCAGGTGATGCTTTGGACTGGGAAAAACTCAGCAATATTCAGCCCAATGGCGCTGCCATTGAAGTGCGAATTTATGCGGAAGACCCAGTGAAAAACTTCCAGCCAAGTCCGGGTGTACTCACGGATGTGTATTTCCCTGAAGATATTCGTGTGGATACGTGGGTATCTACAGGCACTGAAATTTCACAATATTTTGACCCGATGATTGCCAAAATTATTGTGCATGCAGCAGACCGAGACAGTGCGATTGCTAAGCTAAAAACAGCCTTGGCGGGAACCCGCTTGAATGGCATCAGCACCAACTTAGACTATGCACATACCGTAGTTTCAGATGCACGCTTTGAAAATATGCAAATCTGGACACGTCTGCTGGATGATTTTAAATATGTGCCAAATGTAATTGAAGTGCTGCAATCGGGCACGCAAAGTTCGATTCAAGACTATCCGGGGCGTGTGGGCTATTGGGATATCGGCGTACCGCCATCAGGCCCGATGGATGATTATGCATTTCAGTTGGCCAATCAAATTGTCGGTAATCCAAAATCGGCAGCAGGCTTTGAGTTTACCTTACAAGGGCCGAGTCTAAAATTTCATGCAGACAACATTGTAGCCCTTGCAGGTGCGCCATGTAGCGCGACTCTAGATGGTGTGAATGTCGATTTTTGGCAACCGATCAGCATCAAAGCAGGGCAAACATTAGTACTTGGACAAGTTGAGTCGGGTTGCCGTACTTATCTTGCGATCCGTAACGGGCTAAATGTACCTGAATATCTAGGCAGCCGCTCAACCTTTGCATTGGGTAATTTTGGCGGTCATGCAGGGCGAGTGCTGCGTGCAGGTGACATGATTAAAATGGTCAATCCAAGCTTGCCTTTAGATGGATTGGAAATTGCAACAGCAGCACCGCAAGCTTTAGCTGCAGAGCGTATTCCAAGCTATGGCAAAGAATGGAAAATTGGTGTGCTCTATGGCCCGCATGGTGCACCAGATTTCTTTAAACCTGAATATATTGAAGAATTTTTTGCTTCAACATGGAATGTACACTTTAACTCAAACCGTTTAGGCATTCGCTTAACAGGCCCAACCCCAAGCTGGGCACGTGAAAATGGTGGTGAAGCAGGTTTGCATCCATCCAATGTGCATGACTGTGAATATGCCATTGGGGCGATTAACTTCACCGGTGATTTCCCTGTGATTTTGGCGAAAGATGGCCCAAGCCTCGGTGGCTTTGTTTGCCCAGTGACGATTGCCAAAGCTGAACTTTGGAAAATTGGTCAACTTAAGGCAGATGACAGCATTAGTTTCTATCCGATGAGCGTTGAGCAAGCCAATGCCTTGGAAGTTCAGCAAATTGACGATATCCAAAGCTTTGCCCAAGCGCCTGAAAAGTCAGCGTTGGCGAATTTTGAGTGTAAGCCTGAAGGGATATTGGCTGTGCGTGAAGCAGATGCACATGCGCCGAAAGCAGTCTACCGTCAGGCAGGTGACAGTTACATCTTGCTTGAATATGGCGAAAACGTTCTCGACCTTGCATTACGCTTACGTGTTTATCGACTGATGCAGCTCATTCGTGAAGCGACCATTGATGGCATTTTAGAGCTTTCACCAGGTGTACGTTCACTGCAAATTAAATATGATGGATTGCGTTTCAGCCAAGCGAATTTAATCCAGTTCTTATTAGGACTCGAAAATGAGATGGGGGATTTGAGCCAAATCAAAATTCCATCCCGTATTATTCACTTGCCGATGGCATTTGAGGACTCGGCAACTTTAGGGGCTGTAGAACGTTATCAAGAAAGTGTCTGTGCTAAAGCGCCTTGGTTGCCAAATAACGTCGATTTCATTCAGCGCATTAATGGCTTAGACTGCCGTGAGCAAGTCAAAGACATCATTTTTGATGCCAATTATCTGATTTTAGGTTTGGGGGATGTGTATTTAACTGCACCTTGTGCAGTGCCAATTGATCCGCGTCATCGTTTGCTCAGCTCGAAATATAACCCTGCACGTACTTTTACTGCAGAAGGCACAGTGGGTATTGGCGGTATGTACATGTGTATCTATGGCATGGACTCACCGGGCGGTTATCAGTTGATTGGTCGTACATTGCCCATTTGGAATAAGTTTAAAAAGAACAAGCAGTTTGGCGATCAGCAATGGTTCTTACGCTTCTTTGATCAAATTAAATATTATGAAGTAACCGAAGCTGAACTGGATCAATTCCGTGCTGACTTTGCCAATGGTGTGGCGGAAATCAAAATTGAAGAAACTGAATTTGATTTTGCAGCCTATCAAGCCTTTTTGGTAACAGAAAAGGACAGTATTGCAGAATTTAAAGCGCAGCAGCAACAGGCATTTACAACTGAAGTTGAACGTTGGAAAGATGAGTTTGATGCACCTGCGGAAATGGAAATCCTGCAAGATGATACCGACTATAGCCAGTATGCAGCCTTGAATGCGTCGATGACCGGCAACATTTGGAAAATTTTTGTCGAAGCTGGACAGTCTGTGAAGAAAGGTGAGACTGTAGCCATTATTGAAGCAATGAAAATGGAGCTTCCAGTCTATGCCGATGATGATGGTATCGTGAAAGCGATTATCTGCCGTGCAGGACAAACGGTACATAGCGGTGAGCCGCTGGTTTATATGGAATAAACATGACCACAACCACCATTGTTGGGAAAAGCTCAGACAATTTGTCTGAGCTGGTTTTCCAAAAAATAAAAAACGATATTTTTGATTTTCAGCTCAAACCGGGCGCACGTTTTACCGAATCTGAAATTGCCGAGTTGTATGAAGTGAGCCGTACACCCGTACGTCAGGCTTTATACCGTTTACAGCAAGATGGCTATGTAAGAGTACATTTTCGTAGCGGTTGGGAAGTGAAGCCACTCAATTTTAAAGCCTACGAAGAATTGTATGATTTACGGATTTTGCTGGAGTGCTATGCCATTGAGCAGCTCTGCAAAATAGAACCAGAACAACTCAAACAGGCTTTACAGGACTTAGTAAATGTGTGGTGTATTCCGCCTGAGCAGTTTTTGCATGATTTAAAAACTTTATCGATGCAAGATGAAGCATTTCACTGCCAATTGCTTGAAGCAATCGCTAATAGTGAAATGGCAAAGGTGCATCGGGATGTGAGTGAAAAAATCCGTATTATTCGTCGCTTAGATTTTTCTAAAGATTATCGAATTGAAGCCACTTATGCAGAGCATCAACAGATTTTACAATTGATCCTTGGACATAATGTTACAGCGGCATTGGAGAAAATGCGCAGCCATATTCAGCAAAGTAAAGAAGAGGTGAAAAAAATTACTTTGGAAATGTTGGCGCGAATGGCATAGAAGTATTTGCAAAAGATCTAGCTCACGATAATTCACGGTAGATATGTATTTTACGAGTCAATCTGTGTCGTTAGGGGCGTGCTTAGAGCTATAAATAGATGTATTCATTGGTTAATATGATGGAGAAAAATAAAAAAAACCACGAAGGGGAGATTCTTTATTTCAACTTTAGAAAACGCGATTTCTTTGGCGACTGAACGCCATTTCGGACAAGTCGATAAAGCGGGTCAAGCTTATATTCAGCATCCACTTCGTGTGATGCAAAATGTGCAACATCCCGACGCTAAAATCGTCGCTGTATTACATGACATTTTAGAAGATACAGAGACAACGACGGATGAGCTTCGTGCTATGGGTTTTCAAGCCCATATTATCGACGCAATACAGGCACTGACTAAAACAGCAGGTGAGAACCGATTTCAAGCGGCGCAACGTACTGCTAAAAATGCAATAGCGTGTGAAGTGAAACTCAGTGATTTACACGACAATATGGATTTGTCTCGCTTAACTTCGGTCACAGTAAAAGATAAACGTCGTTATCAACAATATTTAAAAGTTAAATGTAGATTAGAGCGTGCTCGGAGAATCCATTTACATCTGATCGAATTAAATCTAACAACAGATTATCCGAGATTTCAATTTCAAAGTTCACAGCAAAATTTTCAATATCTGCTTAATGCGATGTTTGATCTAGAGCATTCATTAGGTGGCGTTCAGATTGGAAGTCCACAGGAATGGTGGAATTTATTTGAAGATGTCAGCGCATATTTTGCATATTGCCAAAGAAAGGGTGCCGTTCCCAAGCAGGCAACATTCTTAGATTTAATTTTAACCACAGATCGGGACTATTTCGGGGGCATCTTTCAAGCAGAACAAGATCGGCAATTATTTGCTTCTATGTTTGGCGTCTTTATGCAAAATCATTTTTATCGCGTGGAAACTTAAGACAGAAACTGTAGACTGTATCGGCAATACAACAATATAAAGTCACCATTGATTGATGAATTTTATCTAGATAATTAGTTGCTGAGTGTCATTTAAGAACATCTCGTAATGCTTAATTTCGAGATGTTTAAAGTGATTCCATCCATTGACATCTCCAATGAAACATGTGGCCATGCTTGCTGAACCTTATGCCTCAATCCTACATGGCATCATGGTGGCTGCTGGATTTATTATTCCGTCTTTAGTGTTGATATGGTTATATAAACGCAGTGAACGCCTTAGCCAAGCTGCATAAAAAAAGCCCTCACATTTGAGGGCTTTTAATTATTTTACTTCGGGTAAATCAAACCAAATCACTTGAGCATCTTCAAGCGCTTCAATTTGGCTATCTTCTAAGAACGCAATTGCACCACCAGCTTCAACTTTATGTTCAGCAATTTGCACTGAACCTGAAATAACATGGATATAGTTGATATGCTGCGTTGCATGGATATCTAAAGATTGACCTTTCGTCAAAAATGCAGATTTAACTTCCGCTTGCTGGCGAATATGCATAGCTGCATTGTCATTTGGACCGACAATTAAATGCCATTGATTGGGTTGATCGCGTGGATCACATTTAATTTGTTGATAGGTCGGTTCAGCATCACGTTCATTTGGAACGATCCAAATTTGTAGTAAATGCACATCTTCATCACCTTGGTTCATTTCGCTATGACGCACACCTGTACCTGCGCTCATGAGCTGCCATTCACCCGCAGAAATGCCACCATGGTTGCCCATGCTGTCTTTATGCGTAATGGTGCCTTTTAACACACAGGTCAAAATTTCCATGTTGTCATGTGGGTGTTGACCAAAACCTTCATGGGCTGCAATTAAGTCATCATTAATTACACGAAGCGCACTGATGCCCATATATTTAGGGTCATACCAGTTACCAAAAGAAAAGCTGTGTTTAGACTCAAGCCAGCCCATTTTTACGTGACCACGGTTTTCACTTGGATGTAAAAAAGCATTCATGGCATTCATCCTTATCTTAATTATTGAACATATGCCTATTTTAAGATTGAACTAAATCGGGATATATAGTTTTATAGCGACAATTCATCCTATTTTTGCAACGCTCAACCAAGATTGAGTCTTTTGTTATGCATAAAGGCGCAACTATAAAAAAGCCTGCAAGAAGCAGGCTTTTTTAAATATGACTAAAATTATTCTAAGAATTTAACAGTCACACCAGATTTCACTTTCTTACCTAAGTCATTTGCATCCCAGTTGGTCAAACGAATACAACCGTGTGACGCAGTTTTAGAGATAGCAGATGGGTTCGGTGTACCGTGAATACCGAATGATTTTTTGCTCAAGCCAATCCAGATATTACCAACAGGACCATTTGGACCAGGTGGTAAAGACAATGGTTTTCTGTTGTTGCCTTGAACAAAGTTAGAAGGCGAGTAGCTGTACCAAGGATTTGGTGCAACACCTGTAACTTTGTATGTACCTGTAGGTGATGGCGTATCTGAACTACCAATCGTTGCCGGGAATGAACCGATCATTTGGTTGCGGCTATTAAACAAGTAAAGTTGTTTCGCGCCTTTATGTGCAACGATCAGGTGAATATCTTCAGGAACTTCGTTACGAATATTCGCAACTAAGATTTTTTCCCCAGCTTTTTTAAATGTCGCTTTTGGATTCAACTTTTTCAAAAAGTCTTCGTCCATGTGGAATTTTTCACCCAACATTTCAGTCACACGTGTGTAGTACAAGCCTTTCATTTTTGCTTGTAATGCATAGTCATGTGGAATTGATGCTGCATAAGGACCTTTCAAGTCTGCATCAGTCAACGTGTATTCAATGAATGCAGGTTTAGAACCTTGTTTCGCAATCAGCGCATCCCAAGTTTCTTTAGTTAAAGTCCCTGTAGGTTTCAACCCATTCATTTGTTGGAATGAAGCGATCGCCTTTAAGGTATTTTTACCACTGGTACCATCAATTGCACCCGGTGAAGCATGTGCATTATTGAGCATGACATGCGCACGTGCATAAACAGGGAATTGACCTTTACCAATGTTGTCATACCACTGAGCATTATTTAGGTCATTTAAACCCCAAGCAACTTTGGCAGCAGGCGAAGTTGATGTTGGAGTTGTAGCAGTCGCTGTAGCAGGTGCAGCACCGATGTCGGCTTTGACATCTTCTGATTGTTGCAGGCTGTCTAAAGTTTGCGATGCTTGGTTCAGATCTTCTTGTTCTTGAGCGCTAATCTGGCTAGTTGCAGATGAAGCTTCAGTCGCTAACGGATCAATGGGATCCTGAACTGCAACATTAGTCACTTTTTTTGGCGTTAATGGTTGTTCAGCAGTAGATGCGGCAATAGCTGTACCAGCAAATATGCAACTTAGGCTCAGTGCGAGCATGGTGCGAACGAACATGTAATTCAACCTTAAGAATTATTCATTTACTGTGTATTAAAAACTGGCTAAGTATTACAGAAAAAAAGTGGAGATGCAGTAGTTGTTTTGTGTAAATATCATTTTTGGCACTCAACATGATCGGTTTTTAAATGCTTGAGAAGTTATTATATTTACAACCTTTTTGATATGATGATGCGAATATCGAATTAAGTTGGGAAAGTGAATGACGACCTTAAAAAATGATCGTTTCTTGCGTGCCTTATTACGTGAACCGGTAGATGCAACTCCGGTTTGGATGATGCGTCAGGCTGGCCGTTATTTACCAGAGTATCGTGAAACACGTGCCAAAGCAGGTGATTTCCTATCCCTTTGTAAAAATACAGAATTTGCTTGTGAAGTTACATTACAACCTTTGCGTCGTTATGACTTAGACGCAGCCATTTTATTTTCAGACATTTTGACTGTACCTGATGCGTTGGGTTTGGGACTGTATTTTGAAGCAGGTGAAGGTCCGAAGTTTCATAAAACCGTACGTACCGAACAAGATGTACTGAATTTACCTAAATTTAATGCCAAATCAGACCTAGATTATGTCATGAATGCCGTGACTACAATTCGTTCAGCTTTGGGCGGACAAGTTCCTTTGATTGGCTTCTCAGGCAGTCCTTGGACACTGGCAACCTATATGGTGGAAGGCGGTTCAAGCAAAGATTTCCGTTTTACAAAACAAATGATGTATGCACAACCTGAAGTGCTGCATGCCTTATTAGACCGTTTGGCTGTGGCGGTGACTGAATATCTCAATGCGCAGATTGATGCAGGTGCCCAAGCCGTACAAATCTTTGATAGTTGGGGTGGGGCATTAGCACACCGTGAATACATTGAATTTTCACTGAACTACATGCAAAAAATCGTGGCAGGTTTACAGCGTGAAAAAGATGGACGCAAAGTTCCTGTGATTTTGTTTACCAAAGGTGGTGGTCAATGGTTAGAGCCAATGATTGCAACGGGTGCAGATGCTTTTGGTTTAGATTGGACTACGCCATTAAATGTAGCACGTCAAACAGTCGCAGGCCGTGCAGCTTTGCAAGGTAACTTAGACCCAGCAACATTATATGGTTCGCCTGAAGCAATCGCGAAAGCGACGCGTGCTATGTTAGATGACGCATATGCCAACGGTGAAAAAACCGGTTATGTGGCGAACTTAGGTCATGGTATTACCCAGTGGGTAGATCCAGCCAATCCAAAAGCTTTTATTGATACGGTACACGAATATAGTGCCAAGTATTTATAAGGCTTTAGGGAAATTGGTTTAGGATTCAACCGTGGTCAAGATTATAAAATCATGTTTTGAGTTCTCTTATAAGGCAGCTTCGGCTGCCTTATTTGGGATATTACTGCTGATCGCTTTTGCATTAACTGCAGCAATGGGAAGTCAGGAATATTTTGGCTTTTTCCGTTATGATTATTTATTGTTTTATGCACTGATCATTCAAGTGTGTTTACTTTACTTAAAACTCGAATCTTGGGCGGAAGCTAAAGTCATAGCACTGTTTCATCTGCTGGCTATGGGGATGGAAATATTTCTGACTCATCCACATATTGCCTCATGGCAATATCCGCAGCCTGCGGTTTTTAAACTGCTGACTGTGCCATTATTTGCAGGTTTTATGTATTCGGCGGTGGGGAGTTTCTTTGCACGTTCGTTACGTTTATATCAGGTGTCGTTCAGTAACTTACCGCGTTTTGGCAATATGCTGTGCTTAGCCGTTTTGTCATATCTTAATTTTATGACCAAATTTTTTGTGCCAGATATTCGTATGTTTTTGTTTGCTTGGAGTGTGGTGATCTTTTGGAAAACTAAGCTCAGTTTTCAATTACAAAATCATGTGATTCAGTTGCCGATGTTACCAGTACTGTTGATTTTGGCATTCTTGATTTGGATCGCAGAAAATATCAGTACCTTCTATCAAATTTGGTTATATCCAAGTCAGGTCGATGCATGGCATATGGTCGGTTGGGGGAAACTCGGTTCTTGGTATTTGTTGCTATTACTCAGTTTGGTTTTAGTGCTCAAAATTCTTGGAAAACGTGATGAAAATGGTAATTGGTTGCTCAAAAAATAGTGAAAAAGAACGTATTATTTTTAGCCAAAAGTTTTAGATGAAAATGTTTTGCCTTATCTGAAAGATCAAGTTAATCTACAGGTGTGTAATCAAAATTACACATGTTTTAATAATTAAAAACAATGGAATAAAATTCCCTGGAGAAGTGCTATGTTAAAAAAATTAGCTTTAGTGGCAGTCGTTGCACTAGGTTCTACAGCTGCTTTTGCTGACCGTGACGTAGGTTGTGGTGTTGGCTCTCAAGTTTGGGCGGGTCAATCAGGTAAAATTCCTAAAATTTTAGCTGCGACTACCAACGGTATTTTTACTAACCAGTTACTTGGTATTACCTTTGGTACTTTAGGTTGTAGCGGTACAGGTACAGTAACTGCTCAAGCGGTAACATTTACCAATGAAAATGCTGAATCACTTGCTCGTGATATGGCAGTTGGTCAAGGTGAGAGCCTGAATGTTTTGGCTGAGCTTTTAAACATCCAATCAACAGATAAAGCACGTTTCTTTGCTGTGTCTAAAGCAAATTTTGCTGAAATCTATTCAGCTGAAAACCAGTCTTCTTTACAAGTACTTGCTTCATTACAAAGCGTAATGGCGAAAGACGAAGTACTTAAAGCATACGTTTAATCGATGCTTTTAAAACCCTGTCTCTCGGCAGGGTTTTTTATTATCTAAAATATATAAAAATGGATTTGAATATAACTGAATGAAATCAATTGCTTTATTTTGTACTTTTATGATTCCGAGCATCATATATGCTCAGCAAGTTGTAGATTCTACTCCCTCTAAAACCGTAGAGTTACAGCGATATATTGAACTTGCACAATCAAAAAAACTGTCTGAACACATCAGTTGGCAACGACTTTTATATACAGATCATAAAGGACAAAGTGAAGTTGCTTTTTCAGGTTACTTTCTAGCTGAAAATGGCCGTCAAAATGCCCAAGCCGAATTAGAGGCAGATGTCGCTGCACTATTTCAAACCGCCGAACCTAATCAAGCCTTTCGTTGTCGTTTCCCTGCGCGTAGTCAGTGGCTGATGCAAGAGTTATCCATCCGTTCAGAGCAGTTACCTGTGGTGAGCTGCCCTGAGTTTGATGAATGGTTTGGAAAAATTAAGCCTTATAAAGCGACATTAATCTACGCCACAGACTTTATGGGTAATCCAAGTTCTATGTTTGGACATACCTTATTGCGTCTCGATCCGAAAGATCAAAAAGAACTAAATTTGGTGTCCTATGCCATTAACTATGCAGCGACAGTTGCAGGTGAAGATAACTGGTCTTATGCATGGAAAGGCTTAACAGGGCAGTATCCTGGCGAATATTCCTTGATGCCGTACTACCGGAAGGTGAAAGAATATGGCGATTTTGAAAGTCGTGATTTGTGGGAATATGAGCTAGCACTGACCGAGCAAGAAACCAGTTATTTGGTTAAACATATTTGGGAAATGCAAAATGTCAGTTTTCCCTATTATTTCGCCAGTGATAACTGTGCATATCGATTATTGGGCTTAATGGATTTGGTTCGCCCGACACTGAATTTAACCGAAAAATTTAAAGTTGCTTCCATTCCCGTTGAGACGATCAAAGCGATCAATGATGAACAACTGATTCGAGCAGCGGTTTATCGTCCTGCATTAGAAACGCAGCTTTTGTCACAAGCGCAGCAACATGGATATCGTTTAGCACGCGAAGCGCATAAACTCGCTGAAATTAAACCTGAGAACATGTCTACAGCACTCTCTCAGTTTAATGAAGTAGAGCAAGCGAAAATATTAGAAATGGCGTATGACCATCTGTATTTATTACTGATTGGGAGAAAGGTGAGTGCGGAAGAAACGCAGCCTAAATTACGTCAAATCTTGGCCTTACGTAGTCAATCTTCGCAACCAAAACAACGGACTGAACCTAAGCAGCCAAGTCTAGACCCAGTCAATGGACATCATGCGCGAAATTTTTCAGCTACAGTAGGCGAAGTTCAAGGTGAAAAATACATCGAACTCGGTCATCGTCAGGCTTATCATGATTTGGTCGATCCGCAAGGTGGCTTTCGGATTGGTACGCAGTTGATGTTTTGGGATGGCTCGATCCAATATCGAGACGACCAACTTAAACTCAATCATTTTGATTTTTTATCGGTCAACTCCTACAATCCGATTACGCCATTTAAAACACCGCTAAGCTGGGGTTTTAATTTTGGTTGGCAGCAAGTGTCTGTAGATGCAGGTCAATTTAGCGAAACGAAACAACATGGCGTAGCTGAATTAAAAGCGCAATCTGGATATAGCTGGGCCAATCAAGAACGCACGCATTTGTGTTATGTGCAGTCTCAAATGCAGGTGCAGGGCGGTAAGTCTCTAGATGATGGATGGCGAGTGGGCCTTGGGCCGACACTGGGTTGCCAAAATATTTGGTCAGAAAGATTCAATAGTTTGATTCAGGTAGAGCTTCCGTATTGGGAAGATACACATCAATGGAATCTGAAACTCGATGCTGAATTACAATATATCGTCAACCAACAAAATGCTTTAAGACTAGGATACGAATACCAGCAACAAGATGATCAAGATTGGAATAAATTGAAATTGAGTTATGTATTTTTCTATTAATTTTTAAGATAGATAAAATGTGAAATATCAAATAAATTTGTTTTTTTATGTAAGTAAAGCAAGGTATGATTGCTAGCTTTGTAATCGCTGTGGTTTGTGTCACCGAATGAATCAAGAATGTATTACAGGTCTAAGTCAGACTTGGAAAGATATTTGTGATCAATATACTGAAAATGAACATCTTGCAGCTTTGCAATTTATCCAGAAGCATGTTGAGCATTTAGTTACTGTTTTTTATGAACAAATGTCGAGAGAACCAGCGTCAGCTGAATTTTTTAAAGACGATATTATTCAAAAAAGGCTCATCGACACCTTAAGAAAATGGTTATTAGAAACATTTAATGTTGCACTAAATAATGATTTTGAAATTTCGGTTAAAAGGCAGCAAAAAGTTGGAATGGTGCATGCGCGTGTCGGCATTCCGTCATGGTTGATTATGCGTGGTGTACGTGAAATAGAACGTAAAATATTTGAAATTTTAGAGCTAAACCATACGCAAAATATTCTCCATATGTGCAGTTATATTGTACAAATTATCGGATTTAGCACAGAAATTATGTGCCGATCTTATGAGATCAATACGGAAAAAAAGCAAGAAACCAAGCATAATTATCGCTTATTTTCAGCGATGCAAGATGTTGCAGTGCATAAAGATAAACAACGTGGTTCATTGCTCAATTGGGAAAATGAATTGATGTTTAAAATCTTTTCGGGAAATGTCAGTTTTTATCATTCCTTACTTTCAAAATCAGAATTTGGATTGTGGTTTATTCATAAAGCGGCATATGCTTTTTCGGGTTCAGATCAGGTTCAATTAATTATTGATCGAATTTATCAAGTGGATGAGCTAACGCAGCAAACCACACAAATAACGGATAAAGATCAACTGCAACATTTGATTCAACAGATTCGAGACTTAAATCGTGAAATTCAGCATTTAGTCGATCAATTATTTCAGGTGGCTGAATATATTGAGTCAGGCAATGATTCTTTGACGCAACTCCTAAACCGTCGTTATCTTAGTACTATTATTTCACGTGAAATTACTTTTGCACGTCAAAATAAAACGCCTTTGTCTTTGCTAGCCTTTGACGCGGATTACTTTAAAATGATCAATGATAAGTTTGGTCATGCGGCAGGTGATCTTGCACTGAAATTTATTGCCGAAGCTTTGCAGCGTTACAGCCAAGGTAGCGATTATGCATTCCGTATTGGTGGCGAAGAGTTCTTGTTACTCTTGGTGGACACCAATGTAAACCGTGCGATGAAAGTTGCAGAAAATATTCGCCAATATATTGAAAATGGAGTGATCCGAACAGTACAAGGTCAGCAATTTAGTTTAACCGTTAGCGTTGGTTGTGTGCAGTATAATGGTCATCCTGACTATCAACGTTTACTAGATGCTGCCGATATAGCACTCTATGCTGCCAAGAATACTGGTCGTAACCGTATTTACGTTGCTAAAACTGATCAGCAAACAAGATCATCTTCATCCTAAATGGATATTCACTTAATTTTGCTTTGTAGAAAATCTAAAAATTTTGCTTTTTGCTCTACATACTTGGGATGAACTTTAGCTTCATCCCATTTTTGTTTAAATACTCGTGCAGCAGCTGCTTTGACGGGATCCTCTTTTTGTCTTGGAAGCTCTTCGCGTCCATGTGCACCACTTAATCCTTTTTTATCATTAGGGACTGGCCCCTCATATTTTTTACCACCTTTATGGTTGGCATAGCGACGTGCACGTGTAAAACCCATCTGCAAAAATTTACGTGCCATATCTGCACCGACAAAATCTTCAACGTCTAAATACTCTTCAAAAAGTTGCCAAATTTTGGTACTACTTTCGATGGCTTTTTCTTCATTAGCAAATCGCCAATAAGGCAAAATT
The DNA here is from genome assembly GCF_002018395.1 of Acinetobacter sp. ANC 5600. Classification (NCBI taxonomy): domain Bacteria; kingdom Pseudomonadati; phylum Pseudomonadota; class Gammaproteobacteria; order Moraxellales; family Moraxellaceae; genus Acinetobacter; species Acinetobacter sp. ANC 5600. The sequence goes on along the minus strand of NZ_MVKW01000001.1, from coordinate 209,814 downwards.
TCAGATTTATAAGGCTCTACGAGTAATACACCTTGTTCGCCACGTCCAATTCTATAAAGTTCAGGGTGTTCGCGAAAATTTATCTTTTTAAAATCTAGACTGTAATCAAAACTATTGGAATGAACGCGTGATACACGCTTAGGTGTGGGGATGGATTTCTTATTCATATTCACTCCATTACAACCTTACTCTATTTCAAGCTTAAGCTAAAAAAGTAGCCCCATGGGGCTACTTTTTATTTTGTCTTTTTGCTGGTGGATTTGGCTTTGGTTGTCTTGGTTTTTTCTCCCTTAGACTTGCTTGCCTTAGCATCCGTTTTCTTTGCTGTTGAAGATTTTTTTGTTGCTTTCTTCTCAGCTTTTGGCTTTTCATCTTTAACTTTAGTGCTTGTTTTTGATGTGCTGGCTTTTTTAGGGGCCTCTTTTTTGTCAGCTTTAGATTTCGGCGAACTTTTAGTTGACGCAGATTTTTTAGCTTTTACTTTTTCATCTTTAGTTGCAGCTTCTTTTTTAGAAGTGCTGTCCTTAGATTTTTTTTCAGCAGTTTTCTTTGTTGCTTTGTTTGAATCTTTACTCGATGCTTTAGCTGATTTTTTTACTTTATCCTCATTCTTTTTTGCAGTTTTTGCCGTAGTTTTCGCTGTCTTTTTCTCATCTTTTTCAGTTGTCTTTTTTGCGGCTACCATAGTGATCACCCTTAGTTAGTAAAAAAAAGAAAATAGCAATGAATCTAAAGGATTCATCTTGTTTTCAATGTACGGACTAATCTTGAATATGGGGGGTGAAATCATGTTATGAAATGTTTAATTTATGAACAGAAATACATTAAGTAATTGATATTAATTTTATGCTGTAGTTTTGAGTTACAAGTCTTACAGCACGGTTACAAACAATATTTTTAAAAGATATTTTTTCAAAATAAATATTTTGGGCGATTAAACTTCTACAACCACATAGTATTTTTTGACGGCTTCGACAACTTCAAACTTGCCCTGAAACGATGGGGGAATAATGCCCGCTTGGCCAGCGGAAACCTCGATATATCCGCCTTGTTGATCATGAATACGTACTAATCCTTCAAGGATAGTAAAAAACTCTTGTTTGTTCGGTGCAAAGACAATATTCCATGCGCCAACTTCACATTGCCAAATCCCGCAGTCCATATTGGGGTGTACATACAGGCTTGCAGTTTCACGTTTAGGATTGCCCTGAACCAAACGGTCTGGGCGAGGGAAGTCTATGCTGTGTTTGGCTTGCGCTAAACCCTGACCGGCAATATATACATCTGACATGATTCATCCTGAAAATAGTGCTTTGCTATCAAAGCAAACGATTTGCGACATTAAAACACTCATAAAAAAAGCCTCAAGAGTTTGAGGCTTTTTTTATGAGTGCTAACGCTGAATGTTCTATTAATGGCTTTCTGGAACTGCACTTAAAAATTCACGACGTTCTTCTTTATTGGTTTTAAAGTCACCGACAAAAGAAACGGTACGTGTTGTAGACTCTTGTTTACCTACACCACGCATCATCATGCACATGTGAGCTGAATCAATCACCACAGCAACACCACGCGCACCAGTCACTTCAGCCACTGCTTCAGCAATCTGCTGAGTAAGGTTTTCCTGAATTTGTAAGCGACGGGCAAACATTTCTGTAATACGTGCGAATTTTGATAAACCTAAAACATTGCCTTCTGGGAGATAAGCAATATGTACACGGCCATAAAAAGGCAATAAATGGTGCTCACACAATGAATAGAATTCAATATTCTTAACTAAGACCATTTCACGGTTATCGGATGGGAAAACCGCATTGTTGGTCACTTCTTCAAGTGTCTGGCTATAACCAGAAGTAAGATATGAAAAAGCTTTAGCAGCACGCATAGGCGTATCTTTAAGACCTGGGCGATTCAGATCTTCACCAACGGCAGTTAGGATATTTGCGTAGGATTGCTGCATAGACATAAGACGTGTTCACTTACACTGAGAGATTGAACAAGGACGGCATTGTAGCAGAAAACTATTACAATGCCTTCTTTTGGAGTTAAATCCGATTATTGTTTAAACTGTGGGTTCTTTTCTGCACGTTTAAGCAGAACCAGGACAGCACCTGTTCCGCCTTGTTTTTCTGGGGCGCTCACAAATGCCAATACATCACGGTGTTGACGTAACCAACTATTTACATAAGTTTTTAAAATTGCTTCTGGTCCTTTGCCATGCACAATTTTAATGACGTTTTGATTGTCATCTTTCGCCATTTGAATAATTTGCAGCACGGCAGAACGGGCTTCTTCAACAGTGCAACCGTGTAAGTCGACTGCTTCGAACCAACGTAGATTACCAGCTTTTAAATCTTCAAAAACTTTATGTTGTAAGGTTGCAATGCGATAGCTTAAAGCAGCTTGACTGGCAACAGGGTTGAGCATCGCTTGCGTATCAGAAAGTAATGCATCATCTGTTTCCATAGGACCAATTGCAGCAGCACGTTTAGCCAACGTTTGCGCATCAGGTTTTTTACGACCCACTTTTTCCATTTTTGCAATATTTCCTGCATTCATTTTTTGAACACCTTGCATTTGCTTTTGGAAAAGCGCGAAGTCTTCTTCCTGCTCTTGTTCAACAGTCTTTGGCGTTGGCTCAGGCTGTTTAGCAATCGTTGAGGAATGTGGATTCGTAATTTGCTTTTTAAAAGATTTCAGTAGGTTGTACTGATCTTTTGAAAGCGAAGAATCGTGTTTGCTCATAATGAAAAAACGGGAAATATACAAAAATTTAGAGCAATTATAGCCTTAAATGGCACTGATTTGAACTGGAAAGACTTTATATAAAGAAGATCTCTTAATTCATTACAAGTCCTATTTGGGCTTCAAAGTTGAATTAATTAATTTAATAACTTTTTTATTTTTATATTGTTCTGCAAGAGCTAATGCTGATTGTTCTTCATTAAATTTAGAAATACACACGATTTCGGTTGAAGCGCCTTTTTCAAGTAAATAAGAAATTATCTGATATTGATTTAGGCGGATAGCTTTACCTAATGGGGAGCATCTAGTGAAATAATATGTTTGTGGTTCAACTTCATCTACTACAAGTTCATTTATTTTTCTCAGCTTCATTTTTTTGATGAAAGAAATATCTGTGTGCTCGATAGCCGCCATAATTAAGGTGGTATCATAAAATTCATTGTTTTCACCAAAATTTAAATATTCAAGATACAAACTTTTGGCTTTTTCATAATTATCAATATCATTTTTCTGTGTCAGGTTCTTTATCGCATTTTGGAAAAAATCATTCATATCATCAAAATCATTTATTGCTGCATGGAACATGAATATATTTATTAAATATGGCTCATCAGCTAAATTCTTTTTCAATAAATGAGGGGTATCTTTATAAAAAATCTGTTCAAAATGATTTAATTTTTCCATGGAAATAGGGTGAGATTTAATATTGATTGGTTTTGATAAAGAATTTTATGTCCTTTAGACATAGAAAAAGAGATTGAATTTTCAATATTCTTGTTTTTAGTATTGATTGAGTAATTAATGACTATTGGTAAGCCTTGATAACTAATGATTTCAATTTGATTATTATTGAAATCATAATTTTTGCCCTTTAGCACGTTAGTATTTATATTTGGAAAAATTTGATTTAGGTCAATCTGCGCAGCAATGATGCCTTCGGGCATAGTGGAAATATTAAAGTAGAGGATATGATTTTGGTCAATATGATACGGTGAGCCAGTATAAAGAGTTATATTTTTTTGCCCAACTTATCTGGTGTAGTGAAACCAAGATTAATGAAATGAATAGAAGAGTAGAAGAAATAATCGACTTCATTATTATTAATTCTCTATTGAATAAAAATTATAAAAAGGATGTGTAATTTTTTTAATATGGATGCAAAGTAGAAAAAGGGTGAGCGAACTCACCCTACATATTTCATTTATATTTTATCAGGCACACCAAACAGCTCCTTAAACGCCTGATCAGGGCGTGGCTGCTTCATAAAACTTTCACCGACCAAGAAGGCATGAATGTCATGTTCTTGCATCATGGCAACATCCGCAGGTGTTGCAATACCGCTTTCTGTGACCAGCAGGCGAGAAGGCTCAAGTAACTTCTTCAAACGTAATGATGTATTGAGGTCAACATCAAAGGTTTTTAAATTACGGTTATTGACGCCTAGTAGACAGTTGTCAGAAAGACGCATTGCACGCTCAAGTTCTTCTTCGTCATGTACTTCAACCAACACGTCGAGATTGTGCTCAAAAGCAGTTTTCGACATTTCTTCGAGTTGTTGATCAGACAAACAAGCCACGATTAATAAAATACAGTCCGCATGTAAAGCGCGTGCTTCAATTACACCATAAGGGTCAATTAAAAAATCTTTACGTAGCGCAGGTAAGTCACAGTTCGTACGTGCAATCTGAATGTTTTCATCGGCACCTTGGAAAAAATCCACATCGGTGAGAACAGACAAACATGCCGCACCAGCATCTTGATACTGCTGCGCAATTTCAGCAGGGTTAAAGTTTTCACGAATGATGCCTTTCGATGGTGATGCCTTTTTAATTTCAGCAATCACCCCCGGACGTTTAGAGCCGAGGTTTTGTGCAAAACCTCGAACAGGTGTAGCTGTTTGAGCTAGCTCTTCGACATCTTTATAGCTACGTTGTTTAAGACGGGCTGCAAATTCTTCTTTTTTACGGTCAACAATTTTACCTAAAATTGTATTGGCTATATCTACCATGATTTGAGTCCTAATCTTAAGCTTCGTATTCTTTTAAAGTTTTCGTAAATTCAGACAAAATGCCCATTTTCTCTAGTGCTTGACCGCCATAAATAATGTCATGTGCTAATGCAACACCTTGTTTATAGCTATTGGTTAAGCCTGAAACATAGATACCGGCACCTGCATTTAGGGCAATCATATTCGCGGCTTTATCACCGAGCGCAGATTTGTTTTTACCTAAAGCATCTTTAATTAATTTTAGACTTTCCGCAGCACTATCTACAGATAGACCTGTTAAGGTTTGCGATTCGATATCTACAGCTTCCGGTTGAATTTCCCATTCAGTGACTTCGCCATCTTTGAGTTCTGCAACATAAGTACTTGATGCAAGGCTAATTTCATCTAAACCATCTTTAGAATGCACCACCAAGACATGTTCTGCACCGAGTTGTTTTAAAACTTCAGCCATAGGACGACATAATTCTGTAGAGAAAACACCAATCACAAAACGTTTTACGCCGGCCGGATTCGTAAGCGGGCCAAGTAGGTTGAAAATACTACGGAAGCCCAATTCTTTACGTGGACCAGCAGCATATTTCATGGCTTTATGATGATTAGGTGCAAAGAGGAAACCCACGCCCATTTCACGAATACAGCGTTCAGTTTGCTGCATGTTAAGGTCAAGGTTAATTCCTGCTTGTTCTAAAAGATCAGAAGAGCCTGATTTTGATGAAACACCACGACCACCATGTTTAGCAATGGTTGCACCTGCTGCTGCAATAACAAAACTAGACGCAGTAGAGACGTTAAATAAGTTTTGACCATCACCACCTGTACCAACGATATCCACCAAATGTGGCAGATCACTGACATCAATTTTGATCGCAAACTCACGCATTACACGTGCTGCGGCAGTGATTTCATCAATACTTTCACCTTTTTGGCGTAAGCCCATCATCAGTGCGCCAATTTGAGCATCGGTTGCTTCACCTTGCATGATGGTGCGCATCACTTCTTCCATTTGAGGTTGAGTGAGTTCAATATTTTTCGTGATGTTATTTAAAGCTTGTTGAATATTCATAATATTTTTTGCACTCGATTATGCGTAAATTTCTAAGAAGTTTTTAAAGATTTGATGGCCATGTTCACTAAGAATCGATTCAGGGTGAAACTGCACGCCTTCGACAGGCAATGTCTTATGTTTGACTCCCATGATTTCTTCCATCGTGCCATCTTCTTCATTGGTCCAGCAGGTCACTTCTAAACATTCTGGCAAAGTCGCTTGATTAATCACCAAAGAGTGATAGCGAGTAGCGGCAAATGGAGAAGGGAGGTTGCTGAAAATGCCTTGATCGCTGTGATACATGTCAGATAAACGACCGTGCATCACTTTTTTAGCGCGAATAATATCGCCGCCAAAAGCTTGTCCTATGGCTTGGTGGCCTAAACACACACCCAGTAAAGGAATTTTTCCCGCAAAGTGTTGAATCGCAGGAATTGAAATGCCTGCTTCACTTGGCGAACAAGGGCCAGGACCAATGACTAAATACTTCGGTTGCCATCGCTCGATATCTTCCAATGTCACGGCATCGTTACGTACAACTTTTACTTCCTGATTTAACTCGCCAAAATATTGGACGATGTTGTAGGTAAAAGAGTCATAATTGTCGATCATTAGAAGCATTTTGGATGTAAACCTCTGATTTTTATTGTGGTAATAATTAATTAATATAATTGTTACTCACAATGTTACTCACATTAGAATTTTTGCTTAAATTTAGCGCAATTAAAAAAGCCGCTAATTTAAGCGGCTACTTTATCAGAGTTTGAGGGCTGTGTGACAACTTCATTTACATAGCTATTCAGCCAGTAACTTAGTTTTCCATCCTTATTTGGTTTTTGGATCACACCATCATTAATACGAGAATAAAGAGAGGGGATTGAGATATTTAATCGTTGGGAAAACTCTCTCACATTTACTCGACGCTCATCCTTTTTTTGAATAGCTTTTTTTAGCTCTTGCATTTCATTAAAGATAGCTTGAAGCAATTCATGTTCAGCATTGGATTTCATCAAGACACCTCCTTCAAACTTTCCATCACATTTCTAGGCAACCCACTCAAATAACAACTAAACAAGTGGTATAGCTCATCCGCATTCATTTCATTTACTTCGATCATGCCACCTGTGCCATTCACTACGCGCTGACGTGACCAACCACGCATATTGAACGTAAACTCATTGTCGTAATCGACTGCATTCACAAACGCATTAAACAGTCCAATTTCCTGCGCATCCCAGTTTTCAAAGTAGGGCATGTCTTTTGACGTTAAGTTGTCAATTTGGAGCTGGGCGAATTGAGGTTTTGTTAATTGAATTTCAGTCATTGGCTTATTCCTTATGTTCAGTGCGAATATCAACACCACAAAAAGGGCAAAAATTTAAAGCAACGCGATTCTTTTTGAATCGACCAGCTACAATTTCAAGCCGACATGAATCAATGTCACGTCTACTCATGGTTAGACCCTGAATGTCGCCATATTGATTGCGAGTCACCTCACTGAGAAATTCGCACATTTCAACCCAGTTACCAGTATTTACACACTGTTCTTTTTTAGCTTCAGTCATTGGCTGGCTCCTGTGTTTCCTCTACGTCATTTAGATCGCCGCCACATCGAGGACATGAATCATGTTCAGTTATTTCTTTTAGAGCAACCCATTCACCACAAACCATGCATTCGGTACACTTTTTATCGGGATTTGCTTTCTCAAAATTAGACCAAGCTTCACCCAAACTATCATTTGCACAGTCCATGCATTCAAAATAAACGTGACAATCATCACAGATAATCATGCTTTCAACTTTTTCTGCACTGCCTGTTTTTTCGTTACAGACTTCACAAACTTGTTTTTCAGTCATTGGCTGACTCCTGTGGTTTCGGCGGTTCAGGCAACATTCCCCAGTGACTAATCAACTCCTGAATAAGCGCCTCACCTTCAACTGGATCTGAAAATCCAAAAGGTGATTGCCAGTCAGCAGTAATTTGCTCGCCGCTGATAAATATTTGATAGCGACCATCAATACGCGGTGACTGCTTTGTGTAGTCAATCCATTCCAGCACCGCTTGGGCTTTGGATCTACCTAACCCAATAAGCCAAGAGTCCCATGCAACCTGAGTTGGTTCATGTAAATATTCATCACACTCATCAACTTCAAAACCATATCCAGCAAACTCAACAAGACCAGTGTCAGTCAGATGGTGCTCAAACGCTTCTCTTTCTTTTTGAATATCCATCACGCCACCTCGACTTCACGTTTATTACGGGCAAACAATGCGTATGCATCATCTTCACCAAAATGAATATCAATTAAAAAGAAACCATTTGGAGCAATTGGGTCCCACTTGGTGATATCACAATCATCCATCATGGCTTCCCAATCGTCACCGTTTACACAACCTTCCATCCATAAAGTCACTGTATCAATGTTGAAGTGACGCTTTAACTCATCCCAATCTTTTTGATCGATCCACTCAGCATCTTCAAATTTTTCAGCTAAATATTTTGCATACTCAGGATGAGTCCAAGTACCCATTTCACTACGTACAATTTCAGCCGGTTCTAATTGTTTTACTTCCATTACGCCACCTTCATTATTTGATTAGCCACGACACGCGCTAAATTTTCATTCGTTTCATCTGATATAGCAGGGCTGCGCAAGTGCATTTCATATTCATCAAATAACGCTTGGCATGCAGAATTACCCGTTAAATCATTCTTTACAAACACATAGCTCAAAGCCTTACGTGTGCCTTTTCCACTAAAAGTGCAGCTACCATCTGCAAGGACTTTCTTCACATAACCGAGCTTCTCTAACCAAATTTTGAAGCCGTCGGCATGTTTATTTTTGATGCGGAAGATCATGCTGGCACCTCATATTCTGCGTTGAGCTCAGCCATTGCTTTATCAACGACAATGTTGAAATTAATAACTGCTTGCTCAACACCTGCAATGTCCAAATCTTTCGCAAATACCCGAATAATCACAATTTGCAGATGCTCAGGCAGGCGAGGGTCAAAGCTAATAAAGTCACACCATTTGCGACGAGTACACGCCAATTGCCAAGTAATCTGCGGGATGTATTCCGCAGGCACTTCTTTAGTGAGTAACGTGTTCAAATGAGTTGTTGTAGCAGGGCACTTAACCTCAATTTGACCATCTAAATTAATTAATCCATCAGGCGATGCACCGCTTAATTTAATGACCGGGTGATCAACTAACCCCGTGCCTTTAACAAAATTACCCGTCTCATTTTCATAAGCGGCAATCGCATTTTCTTCCTGATCTATACCCCATTGCATTGCTTTTGAGGTTGGAGTTTCCTCCTGAACGCCAGTAATGCGCTCAGAAAGAATTGTTAATGTTAGGGCGTTGTATTTCTTGCCTTTAACTGGTTTTGCGCCAATATCTTTAATGCGGCTTGCAGTCACTTTGCCGCAGCGATCTGCAAACCAACCTTCACTACGCTGGAGAATGGTCATAAGTTTCCCCTTGTCGTGCTAATGCTTGATCAGCTAGTTCAGCTATTTGTTTAAGATTTACTGAATGAGTGGTCCAAAAAATACGTTTGTGTTCACCTTTAGGCAGGTTTGCATACGCAGAGCTCAATCGATCCGATCCATACTGAGCCTCATTTTGAAAATGCGGCAAGTGGTCTGCTTCAAATTTCAAATATTCAGCATTACTTTCAGTAGGGTTTACATCCATCATTGGTGCGTGATCTAGCAGTTCATCCTCTGAATAAACACCCAAAATCACATCAGGGAAGTGAAGGCGTGCCAACTTTTTAGTTGCTAAATATGCAATTTGCTGCTTGGGATCATTCACCCATAATGGCGAATTACGAACAGTACCAACCTGAGCAAATGAAACATCAAGCACGCGTGGATTTGAATCGCCTTTAATAGTTACCCAAGTGCGGACGCCAATATCATGAGCTTTGCAAGTATTACCATCTACCTTTGACCAGTCACCATACCACTCGTAATCAGGACGGCCAACAATAGGTCCCTTAGAGATAATGACCGCATTAATTAACTGAGCTTCATAACCGAGATTTCCGTTCACAATATGGGTTTTTTGAGCCACTGCAAAAGGATTCATATCCCACTGCATAGCTTGCATGGTTACAGCTAGACAATCACCAGGTTGTCCCTGTAAATGTTTTGGCACAGTGATAGTTGCTTTACTCATAAAGTCCGCAAAAGACACCATGTTTTGCATCGCCACTGGATCAAGCACAAGGTTTGAAGTTTGTGAATTTACTGGCAATACTGGATTTGTTTGAGCTACTGCATTCATAATCTTATTCCTTAAAATTTGATCGATACGTGAGGAACTAAGCCTTTATTGATTGCGTTCAGAATGGCTTTACCTTGATCAACACTCACACCAAGATCAGTCAAGCCTTTAAGCGCTTCGCCACAGATTTGCTTTCTGTGCTCAACATCAGCCAAACGTGCCTCTTCTGCCTTACGTGCAGCCTCAGCCTGAGCAAACTGTTCAGCCTCAATGCGCTTACGCTCATTCTCAGCAGCTTGCACAGCGCGCAATTCAGCAGCCTCTTTTTCAGCTTTTAATCGAGCTTCACGCTGTTCTGCCTCAGCCTTTTCACGCTGTACACGTTCAGCTTCAAAACGTGCTTTTTCCTCCGCTTCGCGAGTAGCTTTTTCAGCAGCTTCGCGGGCAATACGCTCTTCATGTTCACGCTGTAATCGAGCCTGTTCAGCAAGGCGAAGGCGTTCTAATTCAGCCTGTTCGGCTTCGTATTTTTCACGAATGGTCAGGGCGGTGCGTAAAGATTCAAGTGTTTCAAGTTTGGCAAGTTTTGCTTCTTGTTCGTATTCCTCAAAAGAAGAATCAATTACCTTATCTTCAAGCGTTTGAATCGCTTCCTTGATGGTAAAAGCTGTCCACTCGCTATCAGTAGCGGTAGTTAATGAGGCAACCATACGAATAGTTGCAATATGATTTTCATGCTTTGCCAGACGATCCTTTTCAGCCTGTTCCCAAGCATCACGAGGTGCCAAGATTTCATTACGCAGTTCATCAAACTTTTTGACAACTGCAATACGATCATCATCAATAAGCTTGATTTGAGCCTTTTGCTCGGCAACCAATTCCTTGCCACACTTCTCAATAAATGTCTTGGATTTACTAATTTTTAGAGCGAGTGAGCCAATCTGATCTCGTCCTTTTTTAGTGGTCACATCAGGAACATGTGAACGCGCTTCTTGAGCAATGCGCTCGAATAATTCAGCAGTACCGCCTGGTGTGCGAAATGCAGATACAACAATGTTTTGATCCGCGATTTCTAATTCTAATTTCGCATTCATCCGTAAATCTCCTCTGCCATATCCTCAGCAACATAAGTAGCTTGCTGTTCAGATTCTTTTAAAAACTGCTCTTCACACCAATCCACAATCAACACATTCAACGCACGTAACTGCTCAGGAAGTAAGACAAATTCATTGCCTTCTTTAGTTGCCACAGCATCAGTTTTCATTACAGTTACCAGTGTGTTTTCAATTGCTTTAAAAGCAGGGATATCAATTTCATGGTAGTTTTGTGGATCTGAATCACCAACTGCAAAACCTTGTGTGCACTCAAGTAATGGCATGCTGCATTCGATAGACGCATCACTGATAAAGTCGAAGCGATACTGGAGCGTGAATTCAACCTTGCCATCTTGAATAACAATGTCCTCTGCCACTTCAAAATCAGGGAAGACAGGGGCAAGGATTAAAGTGTTAGCCTTGATGTTCATGAATTGGACTCCTTGAGTGAGTCTAGGTAGTCTTTGCGCTCTAGGCCTTGCTTATATCCACGCTCAAAAGTTGCTTTGGTAGCTTCTGCTTGCCCACCAACGGCACCCATCCATGAGATATGCTCAAGAAGATCAAGCAACACTTTATTTGCTTCAGGATTTTTTGGGTTTTGGAAATACTCAGATGAATATTCACAACCATCTTGAGATTCATATTTTAAATTTGCGGAAAACTTTTTAAGACTCATCACACGCCTCCCTTAATTACCACAACAGTCTGACGATCCATTTGCTCCGCGTGTTTATAGAAAGCCATTAGCACCAATCCAAAGAAGATTGAAACAAGTAGGGCGATAGCGAAGAAATCACCAATACGTTTCTTAGCTTTTGAAGGCTTCATTTCTTCAGCTGTAGGGTGTTGGTAAAGACGCGCAGATGTTTGGCTTTTGTTAGAAGTAAACTCTGGTGTATTGCTATGTGAAAATTGTTGTTCCATAATTGAATCACTCACGAGGTTAGGTTGTGGGCCACGCTCCAGGTTGTTACAGCAACGCTGGGGCTTTTTGTTGTCTGTGAGATAATAATGAACCAAAAGTACATATATGTAAAGTACCAAAAGTACATTTATTTGAACTTTTTGTTCATCTTTATGTTTTAATAGACAAAAGAAAACCCATCACAGGGATGGGTTGATTAAGAGATATTTGACTTAAATTAAACTACAACTCCAAGTTTTAATAAGACCTGAGGCCAGTTACCACAATCTAGCGAGAACTTTTCACATATATTTGGAACTTTAAGGTTTCCTTTATGGGATTTCGCATCCCAATTAAACACAGGCGCTTTTTGCTCACACGTTAAAACACAAGCACCCGAGCCAAGATGATGGCTAAGACTAATAACATCCAAGTCAGCGTAATTATCTTTCTTAACATGATGGGAGTCAGAGGAGGCGGGGAACCTTAATAATTGTTTTTTAAGCTCTAGAGTAGAAGCTCCATGCTCATCTGATGTGATTTTTCGAACCGAAAATCTATCTAAGAAATTCTGAAAAATATCCTCATCATAATTATAATCAGAAATTTTTTGCTCTATTTCACTTAAGATAGAGTCACATATAAAGAATTTGACTGTATTAGCAAGCTTAAAGGAGTGCAAAACTCCCCATAATTGAGGAAAGACATCTTCAGGATATGTTCTGTAGCAAAAATCCAATACAGCATTTGTATCTAAACTAATTTTCATCATTATTAGAATACCTTTTGCTGTAATTCTTTAAACGCAGAAGGCTTAGATTTCTTGTGAAAACCCAGAATGTCTTTTGCAATATTTGATGATATTTGATCTTGCCACATTGCACTCATTACTTTCTCAACAAAACTATGCCCAAAATACTTGAGAACCATATTTTCTTTTTTTGAACCAAACCCACCGCCTTCTTTGGGTTTGATATAGTCAAGGTATTCATTTAGCTGATTTTGATTAATCAATCCTAATATTTTAAGCTGAATCGCAATTGCTGCTTTGCTCGCTTTCGTCTTTTTGCGAATAAGTAAAATATTATCTTCAAGATTTAAGGCTTTATTGAAAGACTCATTGACAATTTGTGGGGGAGCAACAACATAGCCAGCCACACGATCGCAGTATTTTTCTAATTTACTGTTAGACTCTAACAAGTGTCCATCAAAAACACTTTCACCTAAGCCTAAATGCACGATCTCATGAATTAATGTGAATAATTTTCTTGAAGGAGACTGGCCTGAGCTAAAAATAGCAATGACTGGAGCTGCACTAAAATATAGACACATGCCATCAGAACCAAACTTCTCTCGCCCTCGATCAATCACAATAACATCCTTGAGTTCTACAATATCTCTCCAGGCATTAAAATAATCATCAGAGTTTTTCGTTTTTTTGCTGTGACTATAAAAGCCAAAATATTCAACGATTAGTTTTGCATCTAGCTCTGGATTCTCACCTGTAAGCTGAAGATTAAACGATTGAACTTCCTCATCTAATGATTCAATAACAGATATATAGTTATCCCTTACCAAACAAAATTCTTGAACTAATGCATTTTCTTTATATTTATCTTCAGAAATATTAACTTGGTTTCTAAATTCAATTAATTCAGGATTATTTCGCTCATAAAAAAAATCATGAGTAGTTAAGTAAACCGTTGGTACATACAGTGCTTTTGCAATATTTTCTAGCTGACTAAGCTTAAAAACATTATTTTCTTCCAAGGCTTTATTAATTTTATTATTGGATATTCCTGTTAAATGGGCGAGCTCATCCGCTGACAAGCTCATGTCAGTCATATAGCGCTGAAGTGCTATGGGTGAGTGCTCAACCAATTGAATAGCCATTAATTCATAAAGCTCCAAATTACATAACTTAATTGTACTAGATTTAGTAAAGAAGAATAGTGTCGATAAATTTAAATTTTAAGAGCCGCATATAGCGGCTTTTATTTCTTAAAATTTTCTATGTAGACCAACAACCTTGCCGACTAAGCGACAATCCTCTGTCAACTTAATGATTTGTTCGGGCCAGTTCGGATTAAGTGGCTGTAAATATTTATCACCACCCTCAATAATTAATTTTTTAAATGTCGCTTCCGTATCTCCGCTACAAGCAATAATCACCAGATCATCAGTTTTTAAATCAAAGGCTTGTATATCAGGATTGACATAAATGCGGTCGCCCGGCTTGAACTCTGGCTTCATAGAATTTCCAACAACAATAAGGCCATATCCATTCTTGCCACACTCCTTGAGTGGAGGGAGATGCTCATCAACTTTTGTGTCTCTAAGGACGGTTTCGATTGGGTCAAAAGATCCAGCAGCCACCCATGAAATAACAGGAACAGGACGACCTTCAAGAGGAATCTTTTGGGATAAATCAACATTGTTATCCAGCTTTACAGGCGCATCTTTCCCCGTAAGGAGCCACTCAACACCAACGCCCAGCCATTTTGATAAGTCAATAATTCTTTTTGTGTCAGGTAAGGCCTCCCCATTTATCCACTTTCCAGCGGCTTTAGGTGTGATTTTAAAATAATTAGCTAACTCAGTCGCCCTTCCACGAACGGGCAAACCTTTCTTTTCGAGCGCTTCATTAAGTCGATCTGAGAATTCAGCCAAATGATCAGTCATTTTTAATTACCTAAGAACCATAGGTTCATATTAATACTTCTTGAAAGAAGTATCAGTTCTTGTTAAAGTTGAACCATAAGTTCATATTGGAGGTTAAAATGAACCTAAAGTCGTGTATTGATGATGCTGGCGGTGTCTACACAGTAGCCGCTTGGATCGGAAAAACTCCAAGAGCTATGTACAAGTGGATTGAGAAGGACTCGCTACCACGTACCGAGTACACCGGACAAACAAATTATTCAGAAATTATTGAGACGAAGACAAAGGGGAAGGTTTCTAAAGAAATACTTCTGAAAGTCGGACTCCCTAAGTAGGTAAAAATTATGAGTCTTGATAAAAAATCTACACATGTTCGCTTGTCTCCTGAGAACCATGAACGTGCAAAGGTTCTCTCAAATATCAAAGGAAAAGATCTTGCCCAGTACCTTGCTTATTTACTCGAAAAAGAAATAGCAGGTGAGTGGCATGTACTTAATTTACAAGCAAAATCATTCGAGCGCTTGGGAGTGTCAGCTTTGTTGCGGGATTTAAGTACCGAGGTTCAATTTCATGAGGGATCGGAAGGGATTTGCAGGGATTTAGGCAAAGAAAAAGCCTGATGGTCAAGATCAGGCTTTTAGTAATTCAAATAACAGGAGTCATTGAATATGAAAACTAATTTAGCACAACAGCCCCAATGGGGCAAATGTCTAAGTCCTAAAAATATTCATTTCATCAGTGGTTTAACCCTTACAAGCCCCTTCGAAGGAGCTTAGAAGCTATGCGCGAATATGGAAAAGTATCACCACACTTTTGGACAGGATCGACTGGTAAACAGTTGAGACAATATCCTGAGTCTTTAGTGGTGTCTATGTATCTAATGACTAGCCCTCACGCAAATATGTTGGGGCTTTACTACATGCCACTTTTATATGTAGCTCATGAAACAGGCTTAGGCATGGAAGGGGCTTCGAAGGGGCTTCAATGGGCTTGCGAAGCAGGTTTTTGCAGTTATGACCACGCTTCCGAAATGGTGTGGGTGCATGAAATGGCTCGCTTCCAAATTGCTGACAAATTAAAGAGTACTGATAAGCGCAGTATTGGTGTTCAAAACGAATACAACTCATTACCTTCAAACCCTTATTTAGCAAGCTTTTACGATAAATACAGTCAAGCTTTTTGCATGACTGAAAAACGTCAAAATACAGTTAAAAAAGTAGTTATAAACGAAGCCCCTTCGAAGCCCCTTGCAAGCCAAGAGCAGGAACAGGAGCAGGAACAAGAGAATACACACACAAACGCGCAAGAAGATTTTTCAGAAAGCGATCATTGGAAACCAGATCTTGAACAACTGGCGATTGCCTTGAGAACTACAAAATATTCTCAACGAGTTTCTGAAATCCTAAGCATGGAAGATTTTCAATTCCATCTTGGGAATTTTAATACTCACCATGAAAACAATCACCAGCTCACTGATAACCAAAAACTTCGGAAGTTTGCACAGTGGATTTTTCAGGAGTTTGAAAAACAATTGGCTAAGGCCGAGCGTGAAGCTAAAAAATCAACAGGTCGTATTCCTGAAAAACAAAACTCACGAAACGTAAACGATGCATGGGGTGAAGTTCAGCAGTATGCACCTGCCAGTGACAACATTGAATTGGAGGATTTGGTATGAACGCATCAATCCTGAATACAAAAATCCAAATGAGCACGGAGTTCTGTGAAGCTCACAAGGTTCAAAAAGTTCGAGTTGGACAAACAGCAATTTGCAAGCAATGCGCTACAGAGATTTTAAACAAAGCTCACAAGGATCACGAAGTCGAAGTAAATCGCATGGTTCGTGAAAAGCATTTTGAAGGGGCTAAGTTGCCATCTCGTCATGCGAATAGCGGTTTCAAAGACTACATCGTAAAAAACATTGGTCAGCAGAACGCCAAGCAACACTGCACAGCATTCACAAAGGACTTCAAGCAAGGCGTTAACCGTAATCTGATCATGGTTGGTCGTACAGGCACAGGTAAAACACATTTGGCATGCGCTGTAGCTCGGAACATCTTGGAATCACGCAAATATGCTCGTTACATCACTTCGGAAGATATGGGTAATGAGATTGCGAATGCTTGGAAAAAAGCAGATGACAATGAATCAAACGCAATTCACCGATTCACTGAATATGACCTGTTAATTCTTGATGAATACGGCTTGCATGACCGTCATGAAAATCGTTTGCAGCTTGTACATAAAGTTTTATATGCGCGTTATGACGCTGCTAAGCCAACCATGTTGATTTCCAACATGACGATGGTGGAGTTGCAAAAGGATTTGGGTGATCGTCTTTGGTCACGGTTTCAACATGATGGCCTGGTGATTGTGGAATGTAATTGGGCGGATCAACGTGTAGGAGGTGGGGTGTGAAGGATCAACATGACAACCTTACGATCGATTGGCTTGAACAAAATAATACAGGTGGTTTAAATGAGTTGGCTCTTTTCGCAGGCGCTGGTGGCGGAATACTCGGATCGCATTTGCTTGGATGGAACACAGTCTGCGCAGTTGAACGTGATGCCTACGCAGCACAAATTTTGGCGCAACGACAAAATGATGGAGTTCTCCCGCCTTTCCCAATTTGGTCTGACGTGTGCAGTTTTGACGGAAAACCATGGCGAGGAATTATTGATGTTATATCTGGCGGATTTCCATGCCAAGACATTAGCTCAGCCGGAAAAGGTGCAGGCATTGATGGAGAGCGCTCGGGGTTATGGGCAGAAATGGCACGAATTATCGATGAAGTACGACCTCAGTACGTGTTCGTGGAAAACTCACCAATGCTTGTTTCCAGAGGACT
The DNA here is from genome assembly GCF_002018395.1 of Acinetobacter sp. ANC 5600. NCBI lineage: Bacteria > Pseudomonadati > Pseudomonadota > Gammaproteobacteria > Moraxellales > Moraxellaceae > Acinetobacter > Acinetobacter sp. ANC 5600. The sequence goes on along the minus strand of NZ_MVKW01000001.1, from coordinate 192,271 downwards.
TACCCGAGTCATCAGTGACCTTGCCGAAATGGGGTATGACGCACAATGGGCACGTTTTTCAGCATCTAACTTTGGAGCGCCCCATCAGCGTGACCGAATCTGGATTGTTGCCCACCCCAAAAGCATCAGACTCAACACGAAAGGATTGTCGATCGGAGAGAAATCGCAAAAACCCTTGCTTGGAATCGACTGTGAAAATGTGGGCTACACCAAAAGCACTGGACGGAAACAAACGTGGTCAAGTGAGCGCGGATCCAAGAAATGGGTTAGCGGGCCAGGTAAAGAATTATCCAACTCCGCAAGCATCAGATTGTCGGGATCGAGGCAATCTTGGTTCTCCAGTGATCCAGCGGAGAATCCAAAAGGGGAAGCAGATCGGACTTTCTATGAGTGTGTCGGACACATCTGGGGCATTGAATCCCAACTGGGTCGAGTGGCTAATGGGGTGGCCCATCGGGTGGACAGACTTAAAGCCATTGGAAATGGACAAGTTCCAATCGTGGCAAAAAGCGCATTTGAATATTTAGGTGGTGCAGCATGAGCATAAGCCAATCACACGGACACATGTTTGAAACAACGATGGATATTCTGCTGTTTATCACATTCAGAGGTAGGGCTACTTATGTGCAAGAAGTGCTTGATAACGTTGTAACCAATACGAGTTATCGAACTGTTCAGCGATACGTAAATTCTTTAGAAAAACTTGGTTATGTGCTCGGAGATGGGAAAAGAAACTCTCCTCAAAGCGTCTTACCAACCGATAAAGCAAAACAACTATTCGGGGTGAAGGGATGAAAGCACAGCAATTTATTGAAGACCATGGATTAGAGCAGGCACGCAATTTATTAGGGATGCTTAAAAATCTTGGTTGTCCTGATGATATGAAGTTCACAGTCATAAATGGGATGTGGCACAGATCAAGTGAGGGGTTTACGTACGATGATCTTAGTGCTGCCATCGCCGACCACGACCGCACTGACAACGTATCAGACATTCGCAATCATATTGCGCCAACGACGAGGGTGATTGAGGGATGAGTGAATTTGAAGAATTTTTTAAAATTAAGTTTCCCAACATTCAAGCAACTATCGATCAAACACATAGTGAAGAATCGATATTGTTGAAAAAAGCTTGTCGAATGATTTGGGACGCTCGTCAGGCGGAGATTGATCAACTTAAAGCGGAAAAAGAGGGGTTGGAGAAAGAGCGGGATGATGCGATTTATTTAAAAAATGAACATCGCAATCGTCGATGCCAATTAGCAAACAAACTCACTCAGAAATCATTACGCCTGACAGATGCTGAAATGGAATACAAGCGAATTAAAGGGCTTCAGGCTAGGGATTGTCTTCAGATCATGCGTTTAACTGCGAAAAATGAACGATTAAACGATGAGCTAAAAGTCCTGCGAGGTGATGGTGACTAGCATCTCACTCGCTGAATATCACGCTAACTATGCGCCTAAGGTTAAACCAAAGTCAGGGCGCAGCAAATACAACGCACAGCGCACTGAAAAGGATGGAATGAAGTTTGATAGCGTCAAGGAATATAAGCGCTATATCGAGCTTACAGCGTTAATGCAAAGGGGTGAAATTTCAGAGCTTAAGTGTCAGGTCAAATTTGTACTGGCACCTAAGGTGAAACTGGAAGGAGAGAAGAGGGCTAAACCCGAATTGAGGTATTACGCGGATTTTACATACCTGAGTAATGGGGAGTTGATTGTTGAGGATGTGAAGTCGCCGGGAACGAGAAATTTACCGAGTTATCGCAATAAGAAACACTTGATGAAAACAGTACACGATATCGATATTAGAGAAGTTTGAGGGATTGGGATGATTTTAATTACTGCGGGCTTAACAGGATTATGGGTGCGTCATCGTCATGAGTTTGGGCATGAGTCACTACCAAAGATTATTCAGATTGATTTTATATTTTGCACAATCTTTATTTTTGGTAAGCATGGTCGCTTCTTTGATTTTATGCGCAAGTATTTTCAGAACTGGGGTGCTGAACAGTTTCCACAATATCGCCAGCAAGTGAAAGCGATTAAATCAAAGGTTCGCGCTCAGGAGAGGGCATCAAGTGAAAGACGCATTAAAAACCTTGAGGCAGATTTACTTAAAAAGACTCAGCAATACAACAAACTTCACAACGACACAATTGAAATTAGAAACCTAGCTTATGCGGTACGTAATTTAAAGAAAGTTGATTTTAAAACATTAGATGAAATTTGAGGGACTAGGGATGAATGCAGTAGCAGAGAAATTTGAACCTTTTGAATGGTTGACTAAGGGAATTACAGCGAAGTCACCAAACTTTGAACCGCAGGCACATGGTACTGGGGAGAAGCCTTTGAATTATGAAGATCGGTTGGGTGCGATTGCGAGTATGGAGACGCAGCTTGCAAAGTCAGTTACAGCGCTTATTGTCTTTGATGGGAAGTGTGAAAGTGATTATGAGTATGTGCGCAATCACTTGGTTAAAATTATGTTGGTCAATGCTAAGGATGATAAGAAGCGCGAGCCTGAGCATATCACTATGAATCACTTGGCATACTTGATTGCCCGCATGGTAATTGACTTTGCTTTGAATCCTGAGCTTGAAGGGAATTTTACAGCGCAAGGTCGATTGTATTATGCGGGGATTAATTCGATGCAGATGACAACTAATGTGTACCGTTTAACTTGGAAACCGTATGAGGATTTAATGAGTTTGGCGCTTGAATCTGCAATTGATGAAGCGTCGAGTGCAATTAAAAAGTACAAGAAAAATACTTACAAAGAATTGCGAGCATAGGGCTATCATTATTCTGATGACTAGGGTATAGTTTTACTATACTGGTCGTATTACGGTTATCCGAGACCAAAAAAGTTTAGTGTGTGTCTTTGTAGGCTTGACGGTCGGCCTCATAGACATGCCTACAGTTTTAACAATAAGCTATATTCTTAGAGCCCTACTGCAATATGCGTCACTTCTATCCACGATAGAATACATTTTTATTAAATTGCAGCTTCTTCATGAATTAAAAGGTAGTACAAGTATGAAAAAAGTTTTATCCCATGGTTACAGCTGGCTAATGTGGCAGTAGGGCTCTAAGATGCAAAAATAGAACTGTAGGGTTTATCTAGAAGAACCAGTTGGCGGTTCGAACCCGCCTGCCACACCATATTCCCAAAAAAGCTCATCAATTGATGGGCTTTTTTGTTGCCTGTAATTTATAAAGGTGCTTATGACGTGCATAAGTGATTTAACTGGAGAGCGTTCATGCCAGCATTTGCGTAAACAGCTATTTAGCTACGCTTAGACCCCGCGAAAGAGGGTACAACCCATGCAGTTCATCGAGCATGAATAGGATATGCAGGAAAGTGAAATCTGAGTTGGGAGTGATGCCCCGCCGAAAAATCAGTACGAAACCGAAAATTGATTAGTAGTGTGCCTATTCACTGGCAATCAAAGTAGGGAGTAGCTATGGACCACGGCATAGATCTACCGTGGTGATCAAGCGCTTATGGCAGAAAGGATTATGCATCGGATTTCTATTCCGACTTACGTGGGTTCGAATCCTACTGGGCGCGCCAATATTCAGGAGATCCACATGCTCCAATTTTTAAAATGCTTATTCGGCTTCCATGGTGCGGTTGAAATTGATCACACGATTGATGGTGATGAGATAAAGGTTTGTCGTAGTGGTTTGAAAGAAATAAAGTGACTTAATTCAATTTAATCGTTAAAACCACTTAGTAATTAATAGTTTATTTTTAAAATGAGTTAGATCTCAAATAAAATACATACTATTTTACCGATTATTGAAAACCTCCACATTTTGGATTTTAAGTTTCGCCCACGTCGACCCCAATGATGTGGGCATTTTTTTGATTGAAAATTGCCGAACGTATTACGGCATACAAAGACCCCTTGCATTCTAGATGTTGAGGGGTTTTTCTTTTCTTATTGGTGGTACCTATGACAGACAAAGTACAGGCAAAACACGACTTAGAATTTTGCAGTGCTGAGCTGTCGAAATATCAGAATCTGAGTCGCACTGGTTTGACGCGAAATGAGATGCTGGCAATTGATGGAATCATGATTAAGCTGAGAGATCGAATTAAGAATTTGCGTGAAGCTTTATATGCGTAGCCCAAAACGACTCGCTGAAATCAGAAAGCTGCCGTGTATTCGATGTGGCAATCCAGATAGTCAGGCTGCTCATTCCAATTCAGCAAAGCATGGTAAGGGTAGATCAATTAAAAGTTCAGACCAGTTCACAGTTTCACTTTGTTTTAAATTCCATGCTGCGTTTGATCAATTCAAGTTGGGCAATCGTGAAGAAAGCGAAAAGCTGTTTGAGCAATGGTTGGTTAAGACTGAGTTGATGATGGGTAAAAGGGAAGAGGTGTTTTAAATTAAATTTGGTATGTAAGAATAAATTAGTTTAAGGTGTGCATCTTTAAATAGCTAAAAGGATTTAGCATGCAAAAAGTTGTTTGTTTTTCTACCAAACTTGATGATTTCGGTGATTATATTTTTGATGAAGAGTTCTTTCCTTCAAATCAATTACCAGCGGAATATGTTGAGAGTAATAAAGGGAGAATGATGAAACTTTTCTCTCAGATTGAAGGTGATATCACTTATGCGATCTATGGGCTTGATAATTTAACACAGTCACAAATTGAGCGAGTTAAGCAAGATTGGTTGAGTTACCTAACCTAACTAACATAACCACCTTCGGGTGGTTTTTTTATGGGAGTAATAAATGAATAAGATTACTCCAAAACTCGACCCCGCAACATTTGTCATCAAGTCATTCGAAGAAGTCGGCAGGGCTATTGCATACATCCACAAACACCATGCGAATGCGCTCAATGATGGCAAGCCTTTAGTTGTTCGGATCAATCAGAAAGAAGATGACCGGAGTAAGGCGCAGAATCGCCTTTATTGGATGTGGATGAATCAGTGGTCCAAGCGTCAGGGCACAGATAAAGACACAGAGCATTTGTATTTTAAGAAACACATGCTTGCTCGGATTTATGCGCGTTATGATGTGGGCCAGTACAGAGCCACGTTTAACGCAGTCAAAGTTTTAAAAGAACAAAATCATCCGATGTATCAACAAGTGGCAGATGGCTTGAATGAATTGATTAGCACAACGGATGCAACGGTCGATCAGTTCACTGAGTACCTGAATGACATACATGCGTTTTGTAATAAACATGGGTGTTGGTTGAGTACGCCAGATGATTTGATGTGGTGTTGGGTAGATAATTAACTTGAACTTATTTAAGATCGAATAGGGTTTATATTTGAATTATAAAAATGCAAAGAGAAAAACTATTCGAAGCTTCACTTCAAATGATTGGGGAATTAAAGCAGGAAATCATTGATAGTGATGTGATAGATTGCGGGCCTCGATTAGAGTTGGTTGAACAATGTATCTATATTTCATTTGAGCATGGAGTTGGGGTAAATAGCTTATTGTCTATAGGGTTACCTATTCAAGCGATGGTGCTATTTAGATCTCAATTTGAAGCAGTAGTTAGATCTTACTGGTTGCTTTTTATAGCTTCCAATCATCAAGTAGCGAAGCTAAATTTTAGCTATACATTTGAAGAGCAGTTTGAAAGTGATACTTGTCCAATGGTAAGTGAAATGCTGGAAAAGCTAAGTAAGGCAGATTTGCCTGCTAAACCAGTAATAGATCATTTGTGTGATTTTAAAAAATATCACCTTAAGCAATTAAATTCGTTGGTACATACTGGAAAGCAATCTTTTACTAGGGATGTAATGGGATTTAAAGATGAAATGTTGTTAGTTTTGATGCGTCAATCAAATAACTTAATTACAGCTGCTGCACAAATAATGCTAAAGCATACAATTCCAGATAAACAGAAGTTTATAGGTGTTTTAATAGAAAAATATCGTAGTTGTTTTTATTTGGATGATGATGTTGATCCTGTAATGAGAGCTAAAGTAGAAAAATATTATACAGATGGATATTTAAAATAAATCTCCTTCGGGAGTTTTTTATGGCTGAAGATTATGAAAAGACCTTACCCTCCTGAACATCTTATTGATAAAGACTGGTCGGAAGAATTTCTATTTGAACCAGCTACTGATATTCATGATTGGCTGCAAGAGACAATTCTTAATCCAAATAGCGATGTATATAACAAAGACCACATGCATTTGATTGGGCACACAGGCATTGGATTCCTGTGGGCTGAAAGTGCATTTGAAAAACAAGGTCGTGTGGTTTTAGGTCAAGCCGAGATTGTTCAGTTTCAAGCAAGTGGGTGGAAGAAATATAGACAAGAAGCGCAATTGATTAAATGGTTTGGGTTTTTACCAAAAGCGTTAATCACATTGGACGCACGGTATTGCTCTGACTGTTCTGATTCATCATTCATGGCCTTGGTTGAACATGAGCTTTATCACTTAAAGCAAAAGATTAGCCCGAATGGTGGGCCATGTTATGACAGCCAAACAGGGCATGCAGTATTACAAATACGCGGACATGATGTTGAAGAGTTTTTTGGTGTGGTACAGCGTTATGGTGGGCATTCAGGAATTCATAAAATGGCAGAGCTTGTGAATAACGGACCAACAATTTCTAAGGCAAAAATTGCTCATGCATGCGGTACGTGTTTATTGAAGTTGGCTTGATAAAAAGGATCACATTTCTACTTTTCTAATGACATTAAATTTAATAGAGTTAGGTAAAAATTGGGGGTGATATGGCTACATATAAGCAGATTCAAGAATTCATAAAAGGCAAACACGGTATTACAGCTCAACCATGCTGGATTGCTCATGTTAAATCAGAACATGGTGTTGCTATGCGATCAAATAGACAAGGCAAAGAGCGAGTTAAACCTTGCCCTGAAAAGCACAGAGATAAAGTTGAAGAAGCATTAAAGCATTTCAAAATGATCCCCTAAGCAGGGGATTTTTTTTATCTATCGTGCTTTACGTAGCTTTACGGAGAGGTGGCTGTGGCAGCACTAAAAGAGCCTGTAAAAATCTTTATAGTCCAGTCTCTTGCTTGCTTTGAAACCCCTCAACAAGTAGCGGACACTGTAAAGCAGGAATTTAAAATTGAAATTAGTCGCCAGCAGGTGGCTTTATACGACCCGACAAAACACTCTGGACGGAATTTAAGTAAAAAGCTTAAAGACCTTTTTCAAAAAACAAGGACTGAATTTAGGTCTAATGTTTATGACATTCCTTTAGCCAATAAAGCTGTACGCCTTACCGAGCTACAGAAGATGTATTACGGGTGGGGTGAAAATAGATACATGAAGCAAGGCATCATTAAGCAGATCAAAGATGAAATGCACGGTCATGATGCTCAACTTTTAGATATTCAATTAAAGCAGCTTGAAATTGACAAAATCAAAAATGGCGATGGTGAGGGGGCAGATGATCCAACTCCCGTAAAAGTCACAATTCAAGTTGTAAATGCGAGTAAATCAAATGCCGAACATCAATCCGACACTGAATGTTCCGCAGGCGAACTTCCTTCAGCTGAAGAATAAATTCAGGGCCTTTGTTGCTGGTTTTGGTAGTGGAAAAACTTGGGTAGGTTGTTCGAGCCTTTGTGACAAATCTTGGGAATTTCCTAAAGTGCCGCTTGGCTACTTTGCGCCTACCTATCCGCAGATTCGAGACATCTTCTTTCCAACCATTGATGAAGTAGCGTTTGATTGGGGTTTAAAAGCCAAGATCTATGAAACAAATAAAGAAGTTGATATTTATTATGGCAGGCAATATAGAACAACGATTATTTGCCGCTCAATGGAAAAGCCACAAACGATTGTAGGTTTTAAAATTGGTCACGCTCTGATTGATGAGCTTGATGTGATGAATAAGGATAAGGCGCAACAGGCTTGGCGAAAAATCATTGCTCGTATGCGTTATAAACAAGCAGGTTTGATGAATGGTATTGATGTCGCCACCACTCCAGAGGGCTTTAAGTTTACTTATGAGCAGTTTGTAAAAGAAGCCAATTCAACACCCGCCAAACGTGCATTGTATGGAATGATTCAGGCGTCAACTTATGATAATGAAAAGAATCTACCTGATGACTATATCTCATCACTGTACGAGTCGTATCCACCTCAATTAATTTCAGCATATTTACGTGGACAATTCGTCAACCTAACCAGTGGTGCCGTTTACCCTGACTTTGATCGAAAACTAAATCACACAGATGAAGAAATTCAACCAAATGAGCATTTGATCATTGGGATGGACTTTAACGTCCTGAAGATGGCAGCTGTTGTATATGTAATTCGTGATGGAAAACCTTTGGCATTGGATGAGATGGTAGGAGTACGTGATACACCAACTATGGCCACATTGCTTATTGAGCGGTTTCCTTTTCATGAAATGACTGTGATTCCAGATGCTGCTGGGCAATCAACATCATCTAAAAATAGTAGTGAATCGGATCATCAAATTTTAAGAGACAAAGGGTTGAGAGTTGAGGTTAATGGTACCAATCCAGCAATTAAGGATCGTATCAACTCAGTTAATGCCTTGATTTTAAATGGTGATGGTGAGCGTACCTTAAAGGTAAACACCAATAAGTGCCCTAGATTTACCGAAACTCTAGAGCAACAAGTTTATGACGATTTTGGGGCGCCTGATAAAAAGTCAGGACTAGATCATGTGGGTGATGCTGGTGGTTACCCTTTAGTTAAGCGGTTCCCAATTATTAAACCTGTCACACGCATCGATATACCAATGTTTGGATTCTAATATGAGCATTACAGCAACACATGCCGACTATGATAAGCACATTGCGACTTGGAATAAGTTGGATGATGTTTGTGGTGGTCAGGAAGTTATTAAGGCAGCAAAAGAGAAGTACCTGCCTAAGCCATCTCTGTTTAATTCAAAGAATGATCCAGATGGTACAAACCGCTATAAAGAATATTTGATGCGCGCAATCTTCCCCGGTGTGACAAGCCGTACTTTGGCAAGTCATATTGGCTTGGCTTATGGCAAATCACCAGTATTCAATAAACCAGATGAATTGGAATATTTAGAGCGCAATGCTGATGGTGCAGGCCGATCTATTTATCAGAGTGCTCAACGTGCAACACGTTTAATTAACCGAAACTACCGCTGTGGTGTTTATGTTGATTTTCCAAATGTTGCGCCAAGTCGCAGTAAGGCAGAGGAAAAGTCTAAAGGTGCTTTTCCGATGATCCATATTCTTAAGGCTAGTTCAATTATTGATTGGGATTACATCATTGTTGGTAACCAGAAAAAGCTAAGTTTTGTGAAACTGCTTGAGACGGTAAAAACCCGCAATGGATTTAAGGTTGAAACTAAAGATCAGTATCGAATTTTGGCGCTTGAAGAAGGTGGTAGCGGCTTTGTTTACACAGTTCAAATTTATACGAAGAACGATAAACACGAATGGGTAGAAGGAGAGAAGTACATTCCAACTGATTACCATGGTCAGCCTTGGGATTATATTCCTTTCACTTTCTGTGGTGCAGTAGATAACTCAGATGAAATTGGTACAGCACCACTGTATGAGTTGGCAACTATGGAGCTGTCTTATTACACCAGTACTGCTGATGTAGAAGAGTCGGCATTTATTGTTGGTCAGCCTACTTTGTGCTTTCCGAATATTACGCCAGAACAGTACGCCATGGTAAAGAAGTCAGGAGCCAGTGTAGGTAGTCGCTCTGGTATTCCTACGGATGCAAAGATGGTCCAAGCGGAAAAAAATGGACTGGCTTATGAGCGTATGAATGATAAATGGGACCAAATGAAAGAGCTTGGCGCTCGATTAATTGAAGTTGGATCCGCTAACAAGACAGCGACTCAGGCAGACAATGACAGCTCAGTTCAACATTCAGTTTTGTCACTCGTTGTGGCGAATGTATCTGAAGCCTTTACCAATGCACTGCGCTGGTGTGCCAAATTTGTGATGCCTGAACATGATCTAAAAGTGGATGAGCTGAGCTTTACGATTGCTCAGGACTTCAATAAACCAAAATATGACCCAACACGCTCAAAATTGATTTACGAAGCTTGTCTTGCAGGTGAATTACCAATGTATGTCTGGTATCACTACGAGCAGACCGGTACTTTCCCAGAAGATAAATGGGAAGACATCGTTAAGAAAATTGAAAAGCGTGAAGATGGTGGAATTGATTCACTAGATGATAAGGATTAAACATGAACATTTCAGCGCAGAAAGCCTTGGTTGATGCGCTGAGCCAACATTCAGCTTATCTCTATCGCGCATCATCTCAAGCAGTAAATGAACTTACAGCTCAGTTTAATAATCTTTCCAATAGCCAGTTAAACCGCTTAGTAGATATCTTAAACGAGCTGTCAGACTCAGAGCGAAATGCACTTAAAAGCCTAAACTTTTCGAGTAAGGCTAAATCAAGTAAAAACATTGAAGATATTAAGACCATTCTGAATGAGTGGTTCAAATCAATTGATGTGGACTTGTTTGAGCAGTTCGATAAATCAGCATTACAGTTGGCCGTTTATGAGGCTTCATATTCTGCGAAGTTGGTTGCTGGTACTGCTGCGGTAGTCAATGCTGAAAAGATATATAAGGCCGCAAAGAAAGCACCTTTTTCAGGTGGTGCTTTGGTTGATTATCTATTTGCAGATATTGCAGCAACACTACGAAAGAAAGTTGAAAGTGCAATTCGTGATGGTATTTCTCAAGGGCAGACCAATCAGCAGATTGTGCAACGAATCAAGGGGCGAAAGGCTTTAGATTATAAAGATGGCTTACTTAAGTCGTCACGTGAATCAATTGAACGTCAAGTAAGAACAGCCCGCAGTCACATTAGTACTGCAACTTATATCGATACGTACAAGACGCTTGGGTATGAGTATGTAAAAGTTGTAGCCACTTTGGATGGGCGCACTTGTAAGTACTGCGCATCAATCGACGGTGACGTATTTTCTATCGATGATCCATTGCGGCCAAGATTTCCAGTGCATCCAAATAACCGCACAACATATATGCCTTGCAATAAGGATGGTGAGATTGGTGGATTACGGCCTTTTGTTATGGATGAACGTAAAGTCAAAGATATTCCCAAGGATGAGCGCAAACATCTTATTGGCCAGCTTGATGCCAATACATCATTTAAAGAGTTTTTCGAGCAGTCGGATGAGTTCTTTCAGCGCACTTGGCTGGGTAAATCTAAGTATGAGCTTTATAAAAAAGGTGAGTACAGCATTGATAAGTTTGCTGATCCGCTGAATAAGCGTGGTTATACGTTGGATGAGTTGAAGGTTTTAGATAAAAAAACCTTTGAATTGTTAGGTGTTTAAATATAATAGTCATCACTATTTTAACTAGGCAGATAACAACAATGAAGCTTTTCGCATTTCTATTTTGTGTAATTGTATCAAGCACCTCTTTTGCTTCAACTCAAAAAGACTTTGAACTTAAATATTACAAGTTAATGGAGCGATACGTTCAAACACAATCGGACAGAAATCAAGTGATTTCTACAGAGGCAAAGAATGAGCAAGAGGATCTAGCTAGGTCCAATAAACTTAAAGCTCTAGATTGCAAAGGTTGGAAAGAGAATATTGAACTTTATGATTTTGTCTTAAGTAGATTTAAGGAGTATGAGGGAGCTTCAGAAGGTGTCCGAGCAATGGGATACACCAAAGAAAGCCTGCAAGATGAGTCTGAATGGTTGCGTGAGCAATTAAACCAACCAGAGAACAAATGCAAATAATCCAAATCATGACCCGAAAGGGCTTTCTTTAGGTCATAAGGACATCTCAAAAGCAGTAACAGAAGTTTAACTTGCAGAAAACAAACTTTAGAAATTCGAAGGTTATTGCTTTTTTGCAATTACCCAAAAAACTAAATTCAAATAGAGCACCTCCCGAGGTGCTTTTTTATTGCCTGCTGAAAGCGGATGCGGACAGCGTAACGAGCGGATGCTCATTTTAGAAATAGGGTCGGATGACTTATGAAACTTAAAACACAAACAATCGACGGTAAGACATATGCGGAAGTAAATGAGCAAGGCTTGCCTTTGTATATTCACGATGATGGCAAAGAAGTAGCACATGATGCAGCCCAAACCGTAGCTACCATTTCACGTTTAAATGGTGAAGCTAAAACAAACCGTGAACGCTATGAAAAGGCTGAATCCACGCTTAAAGCATACGAAGGCATTGAAGATCCAGCAGCTGCTAAAAAAGCGTTAGAAACCTTGAAAAACTTCGACGATAAAAAATTGGTGGATGCTGGTGAAGTCGAAAAAATCAAACTCGAAGCAATTAAAGCTGTTGAAGACAAATATGCACCAATTGTTCAAGAGCGTGATGCCTTCCAAACCCAACTGCATAACGAACTTATTGGCGGTGGTTTTGCTCGTTCTAAGTTCATTCAAGACAACATCGCTGTACCGGTAGACATGATTCAAGCCACGTTTGGAAAGAACTTCCAGATCGAAAATGGCAAGGTCGTGGCAGTTGGTGCAGACGGTCAAAAAATCTATTCACGTGCACGCCCGGGTGAAATCGCAGACTTTGATGAAGCTTTAGAAACTTTGGTTGGCGGATACCAACATAAGGATTCAATTTTAAAAGGTTCTCAAGCTGGTGGTGCGGGTTTTCAGGGTGGTGGTGGAAACAAATCGGGCCCTAAATCTTTGGCTGAATGCAAAACCAAAGAAGAAAAGATTGCTTACATGAAGCAAGTGGCCGAACAAGCATAAATTAATTTAAGGAGAGGCATATGCCTTTTGATTTACAGGTATTTAACAAGCAAACCTATGCCGCAATGACAGAAACGGTGGCACAGGACATTGATAAATTCAACGAAGCATCACAAGGCGCAATCCAATTGATCAATGAGCCTTTCGGTGGTGATTTCAACATTGAAGCATCGTTCAAGGCAATTGCTGGAATTGTGCGTCGTCGTAATGCATATGGTACAGGTACAGTTACCGCAAAACGTTTAGAACAATTACTTGATGTAGCTGTAAAAGTCGCAGCAGGTACACCACCCATTGAATATGAAAAACAGCAGTATTCTTGGATTCTTCAAAACCCTGAACTTGCTGCCTTAACAATTGGTGAGCAGTTGGCCAAAGCGCGTTTAGCTGACATGCTGAATGCGGGAATTTTGGGTGCATCTTCTGCGATTTCAGGTAATCTCAATGCGGTACATGGTGATGGTACTGATGCGGCATCTTTCCGCTTGCTAAACAAAGGTGCGGCAAAACTCGGTGATCGTTCAAGCGCAATTCGTGCTTGGATTGTTCACTCCACAACGATGCACAACCTGTTTGACAATGCTCTGGCCAACTCAGAAAACCTGTTCCGTTATGATGGTGTGAATGTGGTTCGTGATCCGTTTGGTCGTGTGTTTGTGGTGACTGATGCACCAGCCTTAGTAGGTGATAATGCTGGCACTGCATTCTACAACTCGCTAGGCCTTGTTGAAGGCGCTGTTGTTGTGAATGACAACAATGACTTCAATGCTGAATTGGTGCCGGGCACCGGTGGTGAGAATATCAAGTACACCTACCAAGCTGAGTGGACATTCGGTGCAGGTGTGAAAGGTTACGCATGGGATACCGCTACTGGTGGCAAATCTCCAACTGATGCAGCAATTGGCACTCCAACTAACTGGGATCTGATCGCATCAAGCGTGAAAGATACAGCTGGCGTCCTAATTAAGTCTGCTTAAATGAAGTGCCCCGAAAGGGGCTTTTCTTTGCCTGATTGGAAATAGAAAACATGAAACAAGAATCTAATAAACGCCTATATTTCACGGATGACTTCTCTCCCGAAAATGTGGCAAAACTTCAAGGTGAAGGTTATATCCTCCGCAAAGCCAGTGCTTATCACGAGGCTGATACTTTGGAACCATGCTCAGAGGTGGCTGGTGATGTTCCTAAGGCTTATCTTGATCTCATTAAGCGCAATAATTCCAATATTGTCACCATTGAAGCAAAAGTTGGCATCACACCAGAACTTCAAGCCACGATTGATGATGCGAAAGCTGAATATGAAAAGGTTGTTGCTGAAAATGTGGAGTTGAAAGAACAACTAGCCACAGCCCAAGGTGAATTCATTGCATTCAAAAATGATGTTGCTGCTATGCAGGCGCGTATTGATGAATTACAGCCACCTACCAAAAAGCCAACTGCTGCGGAATTGAAAGCAGCTAAAGCCGCAGAAGAAGCCGCCAAAGCAGAACAATCTAAGGAATAACCCATGAGCTTTATTACCCAAGAACAGGCTGAGCAGATTATGGGGGCAGACTTTGCACCAGCTGGTGATAAAGCTCGCCTCATTAAATTAGCAAATACATGGATGAAGAATGAAGTTGGCTTTGTTCCTAATCCAATTGATCCAATCCTGATCGATGCCGCATGTGAAATTATTAAAGGCATTCAAGCTGGTGTAATTTACGCGGGCATTGCACGTCAAACTACCAGTGAAAGCGTAAAAGCAGACACAGTGCAGGTCACCGAAAGTTTTGCCGAGGGTAGTGTTGAGGTATCTGAGTTCGAGCAAATTGCACGGGCTTACATTGCATCATTAGATTTAAAGCCTAAAGGCTTCGGGTTTGAGGTGTTTCGAGCATGATTAACACCGACTATGTGCCTGAATGGTATATCACGCCTTTTGAGCATTCGAAGTACACGCTTGCTCGTAATCAAATGCATATGGATCTTCTGTTTGATGACATGAATGATTCGGATGAATTTCTATCTCTTGGCTGTCCTGCGCAAGTCGATTATTACGATGGCGGCAGGCACTGCATTGTTCAGCTCGGGGAAACGCAAGATAAATCACTGATTATTGTTCATGGTTTACTGTTGCATGAAGCTGTGCATATTTGGCAGCGTACAAAACACCTGATGGGTGAAAAAGAGCCAAGCATTGAATTTGAAGCATATTCAATACAACGAATAGCTCAAGACTTATTTGCTATGTATGAAGAGAGCGAAAGTCATGATCAAAAACAAAATTCAATCTAAAGTGGCTGCGGCATTTAATAAAAAGTTAGCTGATGCTGTGGATTCATTCACCTGTGAAAAACTGATTTACTCGGGTGAGTTTGATTTTGAAACGCAGACTTACCCAGTCATTGGTGATGAATCTTATTCTGGTCGTGGCGTGCTATTTGGTTCTTATTTGAAGGATATGGTCAAGCCTATTGATTATCAGGTGACAGACTGTAAGGCTACTGTGCTGCAGAATGAAGTCACTGGCTTGCCGCAGATTGGTGATGTCTGGGCTACATTAAAGGGTCGGTTCAAGATTGTGAATATTGGTGCAGATCCGACTAGGAGTATTTGGGTTTGCCAGTTGCGGAAGGTGTAGCTATGGCCTGGAAAAATAAACCGTCTAGTTTTGCTTTACAAATATTGGCTGATGGTGATAGTCATTTACGCAAAGTTAGTGCCGAGATGCTACAAGGTGTGATTGTTGGCAGTCCGGTAATGGATGGTACGTTTCGTTCAAACCACCGCGTCACTGTGGATACAACAACAAATGAAACAGTAGAGGGCACTGGAAATACATCATCAAAAGGTAATCTGGATCAGGTTGTTTTCAATGATGGTGCTAAAGAGATTCTGAAAGCCCACTTGGGTTCGTGTGTGTACATTCAAAACAATCTCTCGTATGCGGTAAGGCTTGAGAATGGACATAGTGAGCAGGCTAAAAACGGCATCTATGCATTAGCATTCCAGTACGTCAGTGAGAAATACAAATGATGACAAATACTCAGGCTTTGAGAGCTATCTTGGCCCATATTGGTGCGTTCACCGAAATGCCGAAAGAATATATCCAGTTAGCAAACGCTCCTCTGTATGAGGGCAAAACGTTTGAGCCGCCTGGAAATGAGATATGGGCTAAGGTTACTGTTAAAAATGCTGGATCATTTATTGCTGAAATTGGCAGCAAACCCAGTACGAGAACAACTGGCATTATCTTCATTCAGTTATTTGCACCACTTAATACCGGTACCGATTTGCTTTCTCAGATGGCTGACAAGTGGGCTGAACATATGCAGTTTCATAAAAAAGATGATTTGGAGTTGCGTGAGGCTTCTATTATTGATGTAAGTACCCATGGTGAGCTCTATTACCAGTACAACGTGAATATTTCGTACGTAGTGAACTAAACCCAAATTCTTATTTAACCGTCCTTTTAGGGCGGTTTTTTTATGCCTAAATTCAGGAGACAACTATGTCAAAGGGCACAGATGTGGTAATCCACATTGCGAAAGAAGAAACACCTAATACTTTGCCTGCGGTGCCAGTGTGGCATACGTTGCGTCGAAACTCAGACTCACTCAAAAAGACGGTATCGATGACACAATCTGATGAGATTGTAGGTTCGCGTTTTGAGCAAGGTTCAGTGGCAAGTTCAGCCAAAGCAACGGGTAGCATTGAATTTGAATTATCCGCCTTAAGCCAAGATATGTTTTTTGAAGGTGTTGCTGGTAATTTATTTGTTGATTCAGGCACACCAAGTGTTTCAACTTTGGAAATTGGTGGTGACACACTACCAACATACACAATTGTTAAGCACGACAAAAAAGTAGGGTTTATCCAAGTTTTCACAGGTTGTCGAATTGGTGAGCTGACCATTCAAGGCGACACAGAAGGGAAAATCACAGGCACAGCTTCAATTAGTGCAACCGGCTATAGCAATCCAATTGCAACACCAGTAGTAAATCCTGTTGCAGCTACAGATACTCCATTTATGTCATCGATTAACGTGAATGAGTTTAAAATTAGTGGTGTGTCCACAGTTGGAACGGCTTGTGCCGAGTCCTTCACTATCACCATCAATAACAATCTGACTGCTAAGCCATGTTTGGGTAACGGTAGTTTGATTCCAAACCGCTACACAGAGGGCAATGTCACTATTACCCTTAATGTAACACTAGCTCTTACAACTACATCAAAAGAATGGATTCCTTACGTTGAATCACGTGAAACTATGACATCTGAAATTGGCATGGAAGATTCAAAAGGTAATGCATACGGCTTCAATTTTACGAAGCTGGAGCTTGATAACGAAGGGCTTTCAGATACCAATAAAAATAATGATCATACTATGGCGATGGAATTCCGCCATGTGAAAGAAGCACCAACAATTACACGCACAACAGCATAATTAAGGCCCCGAAAGGGGCTATATTTTTGGAAAAAGAAAATGACCTTAGTTGTAGAAATTGAAAAAAGCAAAGAAACATCTCTTTGGAAAGAATACAAAGATGCTGAAGGTAACGTATTGGCTCGCTTTAAGATTCGTGGTGAGGCATATAAACCATATCGTGTTGCATTAGAACGAGCACAGAATCAGGTCGCATCTAAAGGTTATGTAGTATCTACGGCCAGTGGTGAAGATAAGCTTTATCATGAATTATTACTTGAAGCCGCTGCTTGTCATCTTATTGAAGACTGGGATGGTGTATCTTTCCGTGAAAATGGCAAAGAAACTGAGCAGCCTTATACACCTGAAAATGCCACCAAGTTGTTAAACATGGGTGATATAGGTGTGGCAATTTGGGCCTTTGTAAAAGCGCATGCTGAAAAGATCCAATTAGAAGCGGATCAAGTGAAAGCCGACACTTTGGGAAAGTCACAAAGCTCTACCAATGGCACGCAGGAGACGGTGGACTAACCGACTTTCAGAAGAAGATCCGCGATAAACAAGGGCGAAAATTAGATGATGCGCCTGAGTTTAGTTATATCGCTCACGCTATTTTGAGTGCATTCAATGTGATTGCACGTGGGCGCTCATATCATCCTGTGACTATGCCGTTAGATGGTAGCCATATCAATGCGTATCTTGAGTTGTATGAAGCACCTTGTGAGCTGCATATCTTTGTTGAGTGCATATTTGCATTGGATAATCTGTTTTTGGATAGGGTGAGGGAGAAATTAACGTGAGTTGGTTTCTTTTGCTGATAAATAGCCAGTTTGATGATATTCCGCGACAATATTTAACGCACTTGTTATAGAAAAGAGTATTCATTTAGACTTACATGTGGTAACCGAAAAACATTGACCGAATATTCTCTATGGAATAGTATTCTTAGATAAGAACCCTATTATCTTTTGATAACAGGGTATTTTTGTCTAAGGAGTTTCCTTATGAATTTCTCATTTAGGTTTAAGAGCGATAAGCAAAAAAATAACCTTGATGAATCTGCAAAAGTTTTATCAGAGGCTGTTGAATCTTATAAAAAAGCTATACAGGAAAATGTTGCTCAGTATAATGAACACAGAAAAAAAGCTGAGGAGCAAATAGACCGTGGCGCAAGACTCACAAGACATAGAATCAATCTTTGATTTCTTTTACCTTGATAATCCTAAAATTAAATCTTTTTACGCCCAATTAAACGGTTTAGGGGCTCTTAACTCCCTTAAAAATACTAGTCAAATTAGTGATTCCAGAAAATTAGAAGCCACAGCAGGTTTACCTCCTGTGGCCGGTGGAAAGATGGCTAGCGATCATACTGCTAATACCGCATCTGAAAGTGTATATGATGGTTTACCTACAATGCCTCGCGAAATGATTAATAGGCTTGATGAGCTTGGTTTTATTCATAGGGAATTAAGTCCTAGTATGTTAGGGAATCTTGTTCTTTACGAAGGGCGCTTAGGTATAACTGATATCGGTGTTGCCAAAGAGTTGCTTAATCCAGCATTGAATTTCCACATAAAAGATTTAATGAGTGATAATAAGACAAAGAAAGAAGGTGTTGCCTTAAAATCAATTCAGAAAGATATGATTGATTTTTTTAAGGGCCTGCCATTTAGCCTTGAGGCAAAATTATTGGTTGATGATGGTAGTATTGACGAAGATACAGGCATACCTTACGCACATGAAGTATGGATGACACTGAATCGCGATGAGGTGGTTGGTAGTCCTCACGATCTAAATTTTAAACATGGTGAGTTTTTAGCTGGGAAATGGTATGTTTTAGGGGTGCTAGATGCACTGCCTCACGATGAGTTTAAATTTAATACTAAAGAAAGCGAGATTAGAGAAGGTATTTCTACACTTATTAAGTTAATGAAAGAGTTAGTAGGGCGACCAGAAACATCATTTGGAATAACACCAATTGCAATTTTTAGAGTGCTAAAGCCTCGAGCTGCCTAATTTCAACCAGCCTTGGCCGGTTTTTAATGCCAAAAGAAAAGCACCTTAGGGTGCTTTTTTTATTGGGCCATTTTGAATAACTATATCCTTAATTTCAAAGAGTTTTACATTTCGTTTTGAATTGACAGCAAAGCATGAGTTTTTATTACAGACATTTGTAAGCTTGTAAGCTGATACCTTTTCTTGACCTTTTTCGATGAATGCGGGAAATTTAGTGTAGTTGGTTTCCTTAGGAATATTTGTACTAAAATTTGTTTTATGGTTGTGTTCAGCAATTTTAAATCCCTCGGCTTGTAGGTTTTGCCCAGCAGAAAATATTGCAATAAAAGCATAAACAAATATTAGAAGTACAAAGTAGTGGATGGCAATTCGAAATATGGTTGTTTCCCCATTAATTTGACTGCTATCTCCATATGCGGAATTAGCTATTTGCTGATAAGTAATTTTATTTTTAGTAAGTTTTTTTATAGAAAATTTCACTGCATCGCAATCACAGAACAGTGGGCGAGATTTCCTTTTTTTAAATATATATTCCACCTGGTAGGGTGTGAGTTGCAGACTCGTAATTGGAAAATACTTTAACTTTTTATGTTGATCATAAAATTTAAATCTTACTAAATATAATAAAAACAAAACGGTGGTGAAAATAACACCCATAATAAACTCTGCATCTTTACGAGAGTAGCCCGCAAAAAAAGAGATTACGAGAATTGCAGTTAGAAGCGTTAAAAATCTGTCAGGTGCAACAACAATGCCATCGACTAATGTTGTGGATAAGGATAACTCAAAGAAACTTATGTGCACGCCAAAGTATTCTGCATACCCAAAGTTGTACCAATAACCACACCAAAATAAAAATGCGGTAAAAACGGTGATAATTAAAGCAAGATCAATATTAAAAGAAAATTTCATATTTTTATTAAGTAGATAGGTTTTAGAAATTACACAACCTCGGATTGAGGCTGTGGAAGAAAGCACCAGATATGGTACTTAGTCAGCGCTGACTTACTTTTCTTGGTTTTTTTTAACGATTGTAAAATTATTGTCTTCTAACTTTTTCACAAATAGTTCAATAACATCACCAATAACTTCTTTGGGAATGGGTGGAGCAGTGCGGTGTAGTAATTCTTCTGGCGTCATATTTATCGGGTGGTCTTCTGGATACAAAATAAGGCTTTGTTCTAAGCGCGCAACCAGCTCAGCAGTAATAGAGCGCTCATTATTAATTGCCGATTTTTCTATCTGCTCTTTTAGTTTTGTAGGTATTCTAAAATTTACCTGAGAATAATCCTTTGCCATTTTCATATACCACAAATCAACAATAGCCCAATCATATATAGCAAAAGTGCTTTACACAATAAATCAATAGTGCTATAAAGTAAAAATGCTATATAGCATAAGTGCTTTATTGGAGGTTGAAATGGCAAGAAATGACACACAGGTGAACGTAAGAATGCCTCATGAAATTGTGGGGGAGTTGAAGCAAGCGGCAGTAAATAACCGTCGATCCATGACAGCTCAACTAAACATCATTATTGAAGAGTGGCTTAAAAATCAAAACGAGAATGCGAAAGCATGAAATCAACAGACAACAAAAAAGCCCAGAACTTGGACGGGACGGGCTTAATTGATGTCATTACTAAGAGAAGTAACTATGTCTAATTTAACACAAAACTTTGTAAACCCAAACAACCAACCTTTAGTTATTGGTAACTTTTCAATACGCCAAGATGAAGATGGGCGCTATTGCCTAAATGATCTTCATAAAGCGAGTGGTGGTCTTGAAAAACACAAGCCCGCACGCTTTATTAGAAATAAACAAACTCAAGAGTTAATTCAAGAAATTGACCAAGTCTCAGATATGAGCCTTGGTGAAAATAACCAAAGACCAGATTTGGTCTTCGCTGTTAAAACACTTCATGGTGGACCAAGCTCGGGAACTTATGTTGTTGAGGATCTGGTCTATTCATACGCTATGTGGATTTCTGCTAAGTTTCACTTAATTGTAATTCGTGCGTATAAAATGCTGACGACACAATGGAAGGTTGGTAATCGTCAGACTATTTCGCCTGAGCAAAAAGACACACTGCACAAAATCGTTGACCACAAGGTAAATGGTAATCAAGGTTTACGCGCACAGGTCTGGACACGACACAACCGCCATTTCAAGATTAACTCTTATCACGAGCTACTGGCTATTCATTTTGAAGATGCAGTTAAATATTTGCTCGAAATGGAAGTGAAGCAGAGAGCCAAGAAAGAAGAAGTTAAAGCTCTACCTTACCCACAAGAGGTCATTCAAGTGGCACAGCAGATTAGCCGAGAGTTCAACAAGTCCCGATATGATTCATGGCATGTGAGTGCCCGTAATGGTGTATTGACCGCAATGCCTTTACCGCACGGATTCTTTCCAACAATGGACATTGCTGAGTTTACTAAGCGCTTTGATAGTGTTCTGGATCTTCTATATGGTACAGACACCTTAAGTATGGGACGCCACTTTTTAAGAGAGCGCCAAGCATAAATAAAAGACCACTCTTCGGAGTGGTTTTTTTGTACATAAATTAGTATCTTGTGAGCTCTTATAAGAGGGTGTTCACATGAGAAATATATTTTTTACTGGGGTTATTAGTTTTGGTTTGGTTGGTTGTGTTGCACCAACTTATAATTATCAAGCAACTCCAAAGCAAGTTAGTAAGCCGCCTATTAATTCGGTTAATACAGCATATGTTGGCGATAAAATGCTGGAACAAGGCGTGTTGATGGATAGAGCGGTTTTAAGTATTCCTACTAATACCAAAGTAAATTTCGCCTATACAATGTCTGCTGGCTATTATCAAAAAGTAGGGCAAGACCAGAAGGGTAGTTACTACAGTGCAGTCAACAATATATCAAATGGTGGTAATGTTCAGAGATCGGCGATTTCCGATCCATTTCAGGCTGTAATGTTGGGATTAGATGGGAAGTTATGTGTTATTACTGTATTTAATGCAAAAAATTGTACCGATCAGTACTCTGCGTCCCATACATCTATTGGTGTTGCAAGCGACAATTCATTTCAGCAAACTTTGATTTATAGTGGCAAAGTTGGTAACAAGATCAATGTTGGTTATCGTGAGTTTTCGAGCAACTTAGCAAGACCAGCATTTAACAATGATGTTGAGTATGATTTAAATGAGTCTAAGCAAATCGGGTATAAAGGTGCTCTTTTAGAGGTTCTGGATGCTAACAACCAGAGTATCACTTATAAGGTTTTAAGGAATTTCAATAAAACCGAAAATTAAAATAAACCGCCCAAGTGGCGGTTTATTTTTGCCCGCAAAATTAGTATCTTGTTCTAAATTATAAATTTGGGGTGGGTATGAAATCGGTTGTTATATTGCTATTAAGTCTGGGCGGCTCTAGCGCATTTGCTAACGACCTTTACACACTAAAAGACCGGGATGGAAATTCCATCTTAAGTTCAATGGAAAACCCTGATGCAGAATATAGAAACTTTGTTGTGGATAAGAATACATACACAACAAAACCAAAACCTGAAGACTGGAATTTAAATTGCACAAAAGATAGGTTTAGCGGTACTAAATCTTGCACGTTAAGTAAGCCATATAATGCACTATTAGTGGGAATACATGGTGGGCGA
The DNA here is from genome assembly GCF_002018395.1 of Acinetobacter sp. ANC 5600. Taxonomy (NCBI): domain Bacteria; kingdom Pseudomonadati; phylum Pseudomonadota; class Gammaproteobacteria; order Moraxellales; family Moraxellaceae; genus Acinetobacter; species Acinetobacter sp. ANC 5600. Next base: position 169,476 of record NZ_MVKW01000001.1, on the reverse strand, counting down.
CATAGTGTTTATATTGGTCGAAATCACTTTCCACGCACTCAGAGCGCCATAAAAATTGATAACAATGCTCCAATTTATGGCTATGAGGGATCAAGCAACACCCCGCAAAAAGTTATTGAGCAAATGAAAAAAGGGAAAGTTGCTTACACACGATATAAAGAATGGCCTTATGAATATAATCAAGATGGTGAAACCGACTTAACTGGATTTACTGAAAAATACAATGAAATGCTAGAAGAGTACAAAAAGCTCTAGTCAATACAATCAAACCAACCTCGCTTTATGCGGGGTTTTTTATTGCCTGCAGGAAAGCAAAATGACCACACAACTAAGCCGTTTAGTGATTGAGATTGACTCCCGCAATGCTTTACGCAACGCACAAGCCATTGGTAGAGAGCTTGAAAATATTGATAGAAACGGTACACACGCGTCGCGCTCTATGGATAGTGTGTCTGTAGCTACACGTCAACTTGCTGGGCACATGGCAGGACTACTAACTGTTGGTGCGGCAGTAGCAAAAATGGATGCCTATACTGGCATGCAAAATAGGTTGAAACTAGTTACAGAGTCACAAGAGCAATTAAATCTAGCAATGAGTGATACTTTCGTTATTGCTCAAAAGTCCTACCAATCATGGGATTCTGTGATTCAGGTTTATCAGCGCTTTAGTGATAATGCGAAAACACTAAAAATTGATATGGCTAAAACAGCCGAATTAACAGAAACAGTTTCGAAAGCTGTTGCAATTTCAGGTGCAAGCACTCAAGCAGCTGAAGCAGCATTAACCCAATTTGGTCAAGCGTTGGCCTCTGGTACATTGCGTGGTGAAGAGCTCAACTCGATTCTTGAACAAACGCCAGCTTTAGCCAAAGCAATTGCTCAGGGTATGGGAATTACAGTTGGTCAACTTCGCTCTGTTGCTGCTGAGGGAAAAATCACTGGTGAAGTCCTTGTTGATGCACTAACAAAATCAAAGCAATCAGTAGATGAATTATTTGCAAAAACCGATGTAACAATAGGTCAGTCGCTTCAGCTGCTAAGCAATGAAGTCACTAAATTTACAGGTGAAGCTGGTAAAGCTTCGGGTGCTGCAACAACCTTAGCTAGTGGCATTCAAATACTAGCTAACAATCTTGATGCTATTGCAGGCATTGCGGTGGTTGGCGGTGTGGCTTTGCTAACCAAGACCATTCTTGCTCAAGCAGTGGCTATTCGCGGAACAATCTCTGCTACTCTGGAACGTCGCGCAGCAGATACAGCAGCCCTGCAATCTCAGATTCAATTGGCTGCGGTGGAGGTGCAACGTACTCGTCAAGTAGCAGCATTAGCACTTACTGAGATCAATCTAGCTCGTCAGGAGCTTAATAGCGCCACAACGCGCCAAGCACGTGCAGCAGCAACCATGCGATTGACTCAAGCTGAAATTGCACACAACATCGCCATTAAGCAGAGCACAGCAGCCGTAGTCACTCAAACTGCTGCTGAAAATGCACTAAATGCTAGCCGTTCACGCGGAGCTATGTTGCTTGGTTTGGTTGGCGGCCCAATTGTTGCAATCACAATCGGTGTGGCTGCATTAACTGCAGGATACATGTATCTTCAAAAACGCACAGCAGAAGCAAATGCAAAACTTGAAGAACAAGGCAAGGTAGCTGAGAAGACCAAAGAAGAACTTTTAGCTCTAAAAGGTGTTCAGCTTGATGTTGCTAAAGATGATTTGGCGGCATCATTTGAAGACCAGAACGACAAATTGAATAAGTTGAACTTGTCGTTTAATGGCTTTATTCGCACAGTTAAAAACGCGAATGCTGGCAATAAAGAGGTCCGTGAAATCTCAGATCAGGTGCACAAAGGATTGATGTCACAAGCTGATGCTATCGAGAGATTGAACAAACTAAAACTATTAACACCTGAGCAAAAATCCCAAGGTTTGGATTTAATTAAGAGTTACGAGGAGGCTAGAGTTAAAGCACAGCAAAATGCAGATGCTCAAAAAACTCTAGGTCAGCAAGTAACTTTATCTGGTAATGCTGCATCTAATGCCGTTGGCAAAGTAAACGATAATACCAATGCAATGTATAACAATGCTGATGCAGCAAATGCCGCGGCAGACGCACAGTCTAAGTACATTTCAAATCTACAGAAAGGTGCTGCACAAACCATTATGACCAACAAGCTAATCGCCAAGGGATGGGAGATTGAGCGTGCAAAAATGGCATCACAAGCAGCCTTTGAAAATGGAGGGAAGGTTTCAGCAAAAGATATTCAAATTATTGATATGAATATCGCGGCAAATAAGAAACTGCAAGCCTCAGAGGATGCAATTGCCAATGCTAAAAGAGGATCATCTAAGGCATCGAGAGCAGCTTTATCACAGCAAAAAAAAGATGCTAAAGAAGCGGATCGCGCAGATGAAGAGCAACGCAATCTAAGAGAGCAATACATTTATGCTTATGCTGATAGAGAGAAGCAGATTGAATTAAGTCTATCCAAAGAAATAAATGAAATTCGTAAGGCGAATTTTGCCAATCCGGAACCATTCTTGGAGGCAGCAAATAAGCGCGCATATTATGAAAAGCAAATTTATTTATCTCAGCTACAATTTGAAATTAATGAATTTCAAATGAGTGAAGAGCAAAAGCTTAAATACTCTTACGATATAAAAAACTTACAACTTCATCAAAATTCGGAAATAACCGAGAAAAATAAAGAGATCGCCATTAATGCGCTCGAAAATCAATACCAACACGAACTCGGCCTCATCAAACTTGCCAAAGAGCAGCGCATCTTCCAAGCTGAACAGGCGATGTATTCAGAAATGGATGCTATTAGAAAGCGCTATGAGCTGGAGCGAGAGGAGATAGCCAAGACAGCTGGTATTTCTAGCGATGAAAAGGTTCGTAGGTTGTCTGCATCTCAGTTTAATCAAAAACAAGATGAAAGCGATTTAACAAAATCACTTATGCGCGACTATATGGGTGTAATGGGTTTTGAGGAAAATCCTTTAATCCAGCAATTCGAGGTACTTCAAAAAGCTCGTGAAAACGACTTAATTAACGAAGAGGAGTATCAGAACGCCAAGTTGCAACTACAAGCAAAGTCCACAGCAAGTTATATGGAGGGGATGTTTGGTGGTTTTGCTGAACTGGTGGATGAAAACTCTAAAACATATGCTGTGTTGTTTGCAGCACAGAAGGCTTTTGCTGTAGCACAAGCTATGTTGAATATCCCTCAAGCATACTCAAAAGCTTATGATGCGGTTGTTGGCACTCCTTACATTGGTCCTTATATTGCTCCAGCAATCGGTGCGGCGGCAGCGGCATTACAGGTTACTCAAGCAGCAAGTATTAAAAATGTTTCTATGGGGAGTTTTGCCACTGGGGGGTTCACTGGCATAGGTGGTAAGTTTGATCCAGCGGGCATTGTACATAAAGGAGAGGTGGTTTGGTCGCAAGAGGATATCAAGCGTTGGGGTGGTGTGAATGTTGTTGAAGCTATGCGAACATCTCAGCCGCCTAAAGGGTATTCGGACGGCGGCCTAGTTACCCCTAAAGACACCTACCGTGTAGGCATGGGAACTGTGGATGCGATTGAACGTGGCGCAAACGTGCAAGCAGAACGGCAGGCTCAGGCCAATGTAAAGGCTCAAGCGGCGAGCCCACAACCAATTGAAAGTAACATTCGTGTCGGAATTTTTGATGATCGAGATGACATGATGAATCAAATGTATGGACGCGATGGAGAAAAAATTGTTATGTACCATTTAAAGAGAAATGGTATGTTAAAACCTTAATTTTTATAAGTAATTGAGAGGGTGTGTGAAAAATATTTATTTAGAAACTTTAGCATCGGTGGTTTGTGCAAGCAAGGGTAAAACGAGTACAGGTATTGGTATTACATTAGTAGTTAATGGGATGTTAATAAGTGGGGATCTAATATCAAAAGGATCTTTCTTTGATGAGGAAGGCAACGAAAGCTTAAAGGCTTTACAGGATAAGTTGATTCAAACAGCCAAAGAACACAACCTAAACGATGTGGAGGGGATTGAACCAGATCATGAGTTTGAGCCAACTTTATATCTTAAAAATGCAAAATACTTTTCTGGCGGAAACCAAATACCAACTACTGGTGGCACATTAATTACAGTGGACTTAGATTCTGTAGATGCATTTAGTATGGGAAAATTTGAGCAAAAGTAAATTGAACTATCAATTCTTTAATTGGCCCACTTCGGTGGGCTTTTGTCTTAAACTTATGAAAAATTCTTAGATATTGAACAAATATAAAGTATACTTCTGGGAAAATTAAAATCTGCTTGTATGGGGCCCACTACATGTCTGCACTTTTACCTGCGACAAAACTTAATGAGGTTTTTGCCTTATTTGGTGTTCCTGGATTAAAAGATTTAAAGCCATTTGGTTCCACAGGAAAAATAAAAGCTAGCTATAAAAAAGCTATGTTAGATTTAATACCCAAAGAACCTATAGATGCTCACACTGGATTGGGAGCAATTTATGTTTATGAAAACAATTTTGATTTAGCATTGAATGAATTTAAGAAGGCATACGAAAAATCGGGTTTTGGTTTATTTGAATCATACCATTATGCGAACAGCCTATTTATTTACGGCGACCAAGAGGAAGCTGTAAATATTTATCTTAACTTGGTTAAGGAACATCCAAATGATAAAAATGTATTTAATGATGCTGTCAAGCGATTTACAGATTATTGTTATGTAGGTCATCTTAATGCTGCTCTTGAATCCTCATATTGCTCAAAAAAATTAACTGAGGAGAATAATGCAGATATTAAAGATATGTATGACGTAATTTTAATGCTGAATCAATTCGGTGTTTCTACTGAATATTTTAGAAGTTTAAAAAATCTAATGGCCAGAGCTTTCTATCAATTTTTCACCCTGCCTAGTGAATATGAGATTTTTACTAATTATGATGAAATTAGGCAAACCTTTACACTAAGACTAAATATAGATTCAAAACTTTTAGAAGACCCATTTGAATTTATTAGTGATATAAATGATTATTTACAAGATCAATTGATTGATTTTTACAAAGAAAGAAATGTAAAAGTTGGATCAAATGAAGATAAAATTATTTCATATTTTGGTTTGCAGTAACTGGGGCGATAAAAGTGATTATTAGGGAAATTGAAGACCTTGCTACTGCTTTAGAAGAAAATGATTTAAGTAATGTGAGTGCTGAAAACTTGTTGCGATCAAGTTGCAGCAAACATTATTATCATTTATTTCATTTGGTTGGAGAATGGTTGAAACGTAGGTTTTCATCATTTATTAAGTCTAGTGGAGGCAGCACACACCAAACATTAAGAGTTTGTTGTGAGCTCTTAAGCGACCACTACAATGATAAGGATTTTCAAAAAATCAATTTAAAATTAAAGGCCTTGCACGATGTCCGAGTCCATGCAGATTATCGACTGGGTGATGATTTTAAAACTACCAATCTTATGATTATGAAGTCTGAAAAGAATAGAATTTTTGAATTGATTACCAATATTGAGGTAAAGTATTTCTCAAGCCAAGTCAAAGAAGCTTGACCTAAAATTAATAACCGCCCATCGAGGCGGTTTTTTATTACCTAAAATTCGAGGACAAAATGAAAATACAAACCAAATATGGCGAAGTACATGTATTAACAAATTGCCCTCTGCTTGATTCTACTGAACGTCTTGAGTTTAAAACCGAGGTGCATGAATCATATGATGGTAGTGAAATTCGATACATTCAGCGTGATGCACCGCGTCAAATCTTGAGCTTTAACTATGTGAATATGCGTAAAGCCATGGGTGATATGTTTCACATGCTCTATGCAAATTTGCGTAAACAGTGGGGTATTCCACTGCAGCAGTTTCGACAGATTATTCCAAATCTTGAAGATAGCGACTTCATTATCATGAACACGACAGCACACCAAGCCGACCTTAGGGTCGGTTTTATTTTGCTTGAAAGTTCTGAAGGCACTCAAGCTTCTGAGATTGTGAGCATAGGTCGCTACATCATTGTGCAAGAAGAAATTCGAGATCCTGAAACACAAGAAATCATTCAAGAGTTGATTACTGAGTATCAGGACGGCTTCCGACTTGCAGCTAATGTGACAGCAACCAATGCATCAATCATGCCGCTACGGATCTGCATCATTGATGGTGATGCTTCAATCAACACTGGCGGTTTTTGGTCTAGCTCAAGTGTGGCTTTTCGTGTGATTGCAGAGGATTCGCCTGAATTTGAAGCTGATGTGCCTGAGCAATTCCTTGGTGATGATATTTACTTCAAGCCGTTGTTGTTGGATGGCAATTCTTTGGAAATGACACTGACGCAGCATCAAAATATTGTCGATGGTGATGTTGGTGGCTTTCAAGATTTTACGCATTGGGCTAAGCCACGATATTTAAAACCATTTAAGTCGTTACTACGTGACTGGAACCAATACACGGAGTATCGCAAGTTTTTATTTCGTCGAATGGGGCGTTTTCAGGCATTTTGGATGCCGCTATATGAGAAGCATTTGAATATTCTCAATACTGGCAACATTACAACTTCACTGAGCACAAATACAAAATATTTGCTTGAAGCGGATCGAAAGCATCTTGCGGTCAAGCGCAAAGACGGTACTTGGACAGCACACACGATTACTGCAAAAACAGGCGGTTCACTCACTGTATCGCCAGCAATCAATGCTCAACGCAGCAACATCCAAACCATTTGCTATTTAGGCCTGCATCGGCTTGATGCTGACCAGATTGAATTTCAATTTTTAGGTGCACATAAAACGCAAGTCACTGTGCCAATCGTGGAGCTTTCATCATGAAAACGAGAGCGGAACTCTATCAATTTAAGCATGGTACCCGCACCTGGTATTTCACCAATCAGCGCAAAGTAATCATGCATGCAGGTATTGAATATCTGCCAATTCGCGGCATTTCACGTACTGCGATTGAAGACGAAAGCATTGATAAATGTGATACCGAAGTTACACTTCCGCAAATGAGCTTATTAAATGCGGAAGGTGAAAACCTTGCTGCAGTATTTGCAGGGAAAATCTTTTATGGCGGGGTAACTGTCACAATCCTTGAGCTATATCAAAACGAAACGCTGGTACTGCATAAGGGTCGTGTGACGCAGCCGAAATTTGATGAAGATGCAGACACGCTAACACTGGTATGTGAAACAGGTGAATCGTACTTAAATCGCAATATTTTGACGCGCAAATTTCAGTCTTCGTGTCCGAATTCAATCTATGACCGTTGGTGTGGTTTGGATTTTGAGAAGCTGTCATTTGAAGTAGTGGTCACAGCGGTATCGGGCTTAGCTGTTGGTTTCAGCGTGGTACCAACACAGGTGCTCGATGAGCAGGGTAATCCAGTATTTGAACAAATCCCTGTTTTAGATGAACTAGGTCAACCTGTTTTAGATGGCCAAGGCAATCCAACTTTTGAAGATGGTGCTACTGTTATGGAGACTAAAGCATATCCTGCTGGATGGTTGAATTTAGGCTTGTTAGTGAAAGATGGTGTTTACACCACAATCACGGCGGGCGGTGGAAGTTCTCTATCGCTATATCGTCAACATGTGGGATTAAAAGTTGGTGATGTGGTTCGTGTTGCACCAGGTTGTGATCAGTCATTAAAAACCTGTCATGAAAAACTCAATAACAGCCTGAATTTTGCAGGGCATCCATTCATACCTAGCCAAAACCCATTGGAAACACAGTTAATTAAGTGAGTTAAAGCATGGATATACAACACATCATAGCTCATTACGACGTTTCTCAGATTCAGCATACAAAAGCCATTGCGCCCATAATTGTTGGGATGATTATCTCGGCTGTGATTTCTGTTGCTGTTGGCGTTTACAACTTCTTGCAAATGCGAAAGCAGCAGAAAAAAAACCAGCAAAAACCAAATCAGCTTGATGGAACAATTGCTGATGAAGGCACTTCATTTAGTGATATTGCAGGCAGCCCACACATGTATGGGAACATCACGCATATTTGGGGTCAAAAAACCACTGCAATCAAAAGCAAAGGTGGAAAGAAATGAAAATTTATATCTCGGATTTACGGAAAGCCAAAATGTGTGCTCGCGGATCGCGGGCATTTTTTTTGGCTCAAGGTTGGGATTGGCAGGATTTTCTTAAGAATGGGCGTGACGCTCAGGACTTTATCAAAACGAATGATGCAATGGCAATGCAGGTTGTAGAGGTGGCAAATGGGCGGAAGCAGTAAGCAAGTAACAGGGTATCGCTATTTTGCCAATTTCCTTTTATTTATTGGCAATCCAATTGAAAAAGTTCTCGGGATTAATTTTGATAAACGAGGATGGCAAACTCCACTCATTGATGAGCAAAAAAATCCATTGAGTATTGGCGAAGTTAAACTACCAAATTTATATGGCGAAAATGAAGGCGGTGTTGCAGGGAAAATTCATGCGCGTTATGGCACTGAAAACCCTGATCCTGTAGATTTTTATAGCAGTTATTTAGCAGAAAATGATTTGCCGCCGCTTGCATATCCGTATCAATCATATCTAGCATTTAAAGATTTTTATCTCGGCAACTCAGGCTACATGAAAGAGATGCTACTGTGGCCGAAGCGCATTCATGTGCGAAATGATGGTAGGTCACAATGGTATGACGAGAAAGCGGAAATAAACACTAGTAACAATGAAGCAAATAATAACTTCGATCCAAATTGGAGGTATAAAGAGGATGTAAACTATGAAATATATTCATCAATAGAAGATGAAACACGCCACTCTATTTCTTCGGTTTTTCACGATAACAATCACATCATTATTTTCAATCACTCAACAATTAGTGGAACTAGAGAATACGGCAAAGTTAGTGCTGTGTATGATTTTACTGGTCAAGTAGGCTGGCTAACAATAAATTTAACATTAAGTTATTGGGGTGCTGATTTTAAATCAATCAAGTGGTCGGGAGGAAGATTTAGAGTAATAAGTCAATCAGAAATTGATTATGAAAAATATTTAACGATTCAGATTGAGGCAACGAATAGTAAGGGTATATTTTCACTAGAAGTGGAGAGATATTCACCGGCGAACTCAGGAGTCTCATTACGCCTAGTTATCCACCCTTATTATTTTGAACCAATTGCATTTTCAGATCTCAAATCTGGAGACATCAACCCAATTCACAAAATCCGTGAAATTCTCACTGACGACACAGCAATGAATAAGCCGGAATCTGATGTAAATGATGTGAATTTCATGAAAGCAGCAGACAGAATTTGGGATGAGGGCTTTGGAATTTCTTGGTCAATTACTGAAAAATCATGTTTAGAAGCAATCAACGAATTGTGCGGGCATATCGAAGCTGGTGTGCGAGTAAACCGTCAAACCGGCTTGTATGAGATGGTTTTGTTTCGTGATGACTGGTTTGAAGAAAGTGAAATTCACACGCTTTCAGTTAATAAGATCAAGAGCATGTCACTCGAAGTTGCAAATGCAGATGAAGCGATCAATCAACTCAATGTGAGCTATTACAATCGCGACGCAATTAAAGACTCGTCTTTTTCAATTGTCGAAAACGCATCAATTCGCAATTTAAATGGGCGCGTAAATGCTGAGGATGCTGCCTTTCCATACTTTATGAATCAGCGTAATGCTGCAGTCGTTGCGCAGTGGAAATTGAAGCAAATATCATCACCGGTGTGGAAGGGTTCTTTCACAGCTGCTGAGTACAATGCGCGAAAATGGAATCGTTATGACTTACTGAAATTGGCTTGGCCACGAAAATGGCAGGGCACAATTACAGTCAGAATCATGAAAATCAATCTTGGTACTGGTACTGATGTATCAATTGATTTTGTCGAAGTTGTTCCACATTCAAGTAATTTATCATCAGATATCGTGATTGATGAGCCGATTGACATCGCACCACAACCACCACTTGCTTGTCAGTACGAACCGTTTGAAATGCCATATTATTTGGCAGTGATGGCACTCGGTCAGCGTCAAGTTGATGAAGAGCTCAGTTATGAAAATAACTTTGGTTTAGCCGCGGTAGTCGCTGAAAAGCCGCAATCAAATTCTCTTTACGCTGTGATGATGACGCACAACGGGGTTGAGGGTGAAGAATGGGTGCGTGCTGCAACAATCAACTACGAACCCGTGGCCGATCTTGATCAGATGATTTCTAGAACTTCGACAACATTCACAGTTAAAGATAGTGCGGCAATCGCAGGGCTGCCAATTGGCACTCTGATTAAATGCGGTAGCGACTGGATTGGTACGCCGGGCGAATGGATGGTCTTTCAAGGTGTTGATGCATACACAGGTGTCGTAAGCGTAAAACGTGGTGCACTCGATTCATTGCCGCAGGCTTGGGGTGTCAATACAAAGCTCTATTTTTGCGGAAATGATGTGGCTTTTGACTCAGTAGAATACATCGCGGGTGAAGAAGTTTTGATCTCAGCACTCACCACAACCCCATCTGGCATGCTTGAAAACAAGGGTGCGATTGCTATTGAAATGAATGCGAGAGCAGTTAGACCATATCCACCAGCGAATGTAAAAATTAACGGTGAATACTGGCCTGAAGAAATTGAAACGGATCTTGTTTTGACTTGGGTTGATCGCAATCGCACTCAGCAAACTGGCGGTGAAATTTTAGGGTATTTTGATGGTGGCGTGACATTAGAAAATGGCGTTAATTATCAGCTCATCATCACTGAATTTGATGCAGATCAAATTGAACTTAGAACACAAAGCATCAATGTCGGTCAGCTTAATTCATACACTTTTGCTGTAAGTGCAATGCAAGCAAATACATTTGCAATTGAAATCACATTGAAATCAATTCGAGATAATTATGAGTGCTTACAAGCATTCACACACATAGTTGAATTATCACGCTTTTATTCAGCACCATACGATTTAACTGTTGAGTTTAAAGATGACTAATCGTTTAGAAATAAGTTGGAAATTGGATGGCTTTGTAGATGAGCAGCGCTACTATTGCTCTGAAACATCAATTGATATTAATAACTTACCTTCGTCAAAAGCTATTTTATCTACTGAAGCAAGGAGTTATGTAGACACTGATATTGAAATTGGAAAAACATATTATATTCGAATTGGCTCTGTGAAAAATGGTGTTGAAAAACTTGGTGAGCAAATATCAGTGAACACTGATAACACTGTATATAGTTGCAGATACCCATTAATAAAAGACGCAGTTGACTTAATCACAGGAAAATCTTTAACACTTGGCTCATCTTCTTATATTACTAGCGATGGCTGTTATTTTGATGGGACTGTTAATAGTTTTGCTTTTAAAATTGATGATATATCAACAACATTGGGTGCGCATGATTTTGAATTAAGTTTTAAATTCAAGTCAGATCGCTCAACTCCAAGCACTGAAGTTTTGATTGATAACTACACAGGTGGGTCAAATTCTTGGCAAATTCTGATAAGTAACAATGGTAAAATTCAATTTTATCAAGGTGGTTACAAGTTCGAAGGCAACAAATATTTGCTAGATGGGGTTTTTCACGACTGTTTGCTCAGTCGAAAAAATGGTGTGGTATCGTGTTTTATTGATGACGTTATTGATGGTAGCTATGCATCATCAATAGATTTTTCAACGAAAGAAATTTTTAACTTAGGGCTGCAATACAACAACAAAACTTACAGATTTAAGGGATGGATTAAAGATTTAAGACTTTCACATTAAACAACACCTGATGGTGCTTTTTTATTGCCTAAAAATTAGGGGGTAACATGTCTGAAACGACAGCAGCGGTGGCAGAAACATCAGCTGCAGCTTTGGGATCAAAAGCAACAGTGACCGGTGGAGCAGCAAGCTTTGCCGGTTTTTTTATGGGCATTGATTGGATGGGGTGGGTAGGTATAGGCGTTGCCGTGTTGGGCTTACTTATTAATGTTTATTTCTCATGGCAACGAAATCAGCGCGAAAAAGAAATTCACGAGCTAACTAAGCGAAAACTAAATGGTGAATGCAATGCAAAACAAGACTAAGTATTGGACGTATGGATTAGCAGCTTCGGCTGCTTTTTTTGTGGGTCTAGAAAAGTATGAAGGCTACTCAGCAAAACCATATAAAGACAGTGGTGGGGTTGTAACACAGGGCATTGGATCTACAACCAAACCAGATGGTAAGCCAATCAAAATGACTGATCCACCAATCACGCGCAAGACCGCACAAGAATGGGCAAAAGCGCACGTGTCTAAAGATGAGGTTGTTTTTCGAAAGTCACTTGAAGGCGTGAAACTTTCGCAAGTTGAATACGATGTGTACCTAGATTTTTCATACAACTTTGGTGCTGCAAACTGGCGCTCATCTTCAATGCTACGCAACTTAAAGCAAGGGAAATATGTGCAGGCATGTAACTCATTGCTGAAATGGAAATATGTAGCTAAGCGGGACTGTTCCATTCGCTCAAACAATTGCTATGGCGTTTGGATTCGACAATTAGAGCGTCATCAAAAATGCATAGGAGCGCAATAGTGCCATTATTACTTTGGAAATATAAGACATGGATCGCAATTGCGGTCTTTTTTGTTTTATATGTGGGGCAAATTGCATACACAAATCACTTATCAAAAAAGCTTCGTGTAGCTAGTGAGCAATGTAATGCAAAAATCCAAGAAATTGAGCAGAAGCATCTAAAAGCTTTGGCTGAAAAACAAAATCTAATCAATCAGGTAAGTGCAGATTATGAAACACTTAAATCAGAACAGCGCATTAAAACAGAAACAGTCACACGTGAAGTTCAAAAAATCATTGAGCGGCCTGTGTATCGCAACGACTGCTTTGACAGCAATGGGCTGCAGCAACTCAATTCACTTATCGCCAGCGGTGCCAGCAAACCTCCTTGAGCCGTGCGCAGATCTGCAACAACTTGAGTCGGGGCAGGGTAAAGCTTTAATGCTTTGGTCTGTTGATACGGTTGCTAAATATAATGATTGCAAAGCACGTCATGGTGCAATTGTAAAAGCCCTCATGTGAGGGCTTCTTTAAATCACTCATTAACTATCTCCACACCTTCCCAAAATTCGCCTTTCTTCTTAGCTAGAAAAATATCAGCATCTCTTTTACTCATAAAATACTTGGCTTTCTCATAATCACTGGTCCAATGCCAACCCGATCGATCTACAAAATTCACTTCTGATAATTCCCAATAATCAAGACCCTCTTCTTGTTTTACATAGGAGAGATACTTTTTATTTTTCTTCATGACGATCATGGATTCACCTCACCAACTATCAACCATATCAGCCCAATCTTGCATCATTTTTCTACGCTCTTCTAAATTTTGAGCGTGATTATATGTGCCACGAACCGCATTTTTATCCACATGAGCAAGCTGTAATTCTATCCATTCAGAGCTATAACCTGACTCATGAAGTAATGTTGATGCTGTAGCTCGAAAGTCGTGTGCTGTAAACTCAAAACCCATAGATCCAAGCGCTCGATTTATAGTGGTTTTGTTCATTATTTTTGATTTATTAAAGACTGAGCAAAACACATATTCATCATTAGATTGTAGTTTTTGACTCTCTAAGATTTTAAAAATTTGATCACTAATTGGCACCAAATGAGTTCTGTTCATTTTGATATTTCGCTCACCTTGATCCAGCTGCTCTTTTGTTGCTGGTGGTATAGTGATTAATCTATTTTCAAGATCAATCCACTCCCAACGCAAGCGACAAACTTCAATTGATCGCATCATTGAATACAATAAAAGGAGTATGGAATTTTTAACCATTTCAGTAGATCGACTGTTTTTTAGCGCACTGTTAAAACGTGATTTTTCATCACTCGTTAAAGGTCTAGCGGTTTGCTTTGGAGGGCGCTCAACAGTTTGGCCAAGTGATATTGCTGGATTGCTTTCGCAGCGCAGATTGGCGATAGCGTAGTTAAAGATTGAATTCACAAGTTGACGATTTCGAATAGCCGTGCTTTCACCAGTACCATGATTCATCTGCTTAGATACGCGCTTAATCGTATCTTTTTGCATTCTAAGTACATCATGCGGAGTAATTGTTTTTAAATCTTTACCACCAAACGCAGGGAATAAATCACGCGCAAAAGCTTTCTCTACGGTAAGCCTAAATGATTCAGATCTTTTATTTTTCTTTACCTCATACCACTCAAGAGCAATATCCTTAAATGTAGATTCTGACTTAAGTTTAGCTTGTTCCTTTTCCTCAATTCGATATTTAGCTGGATCAATATTCTGATCCAATAGTGTTTTTTGATCTATGGTTTTTTGACGTGCTGTAGCTAGGCTTACAATCGGGTATTCACCGAGACTTAACATTGATGCTTTCCCGAGAAAACGATAACGAAAACGCCAGTGCTTTGATCCATTCGGACGCACTTCAATACATAGTCCAGAATGATCTGCCATCCTGTACATTTTATCTCTTGGTTTTAATTGTTTGATCTTGCTATCATTTAGCATAGGTTGTGAGTAACGAAGTGTCGAAAGCTTGTTACTCACAATCTTACTCACATATCCATTTAATGCAATTAGACAATAATTTACGGCTGTTAATGTAAGAGGGTGTGTTGAGTAAGGCTAAGTATTTTATTTTTATAATAATTTATAATATTTAACAAATTTGATTCTTTTCGATCATCAAAAGCATGAGCGTATTAACCTTTGAAATTTATGCACTTAAATGTGCTTTGAATAGTCCGAAATGATTCTAAATAGTTGTATATTGACCCAAATATCGTGTGGATATTTTAAATAGAAAAATAGTGAAATATTTAGAATGCAGCCAATCATAGCAAATATTATTCAATTTCTGCTGAACAATTTCGCCAAAGTTCATCGCAACTGAAATCATTTCAATAAATTTTCGACTTATAAATTTGGGATTTAATTTGAACAAGACATTAGGCTGAATTTAAGTGGGTAAAATATGTTCAATTGATATTTTAAAAAGATCTGCTTGATGTCGTTAAAAATAGCAATTCAGGCTCTAGATGGAAAAATATGAACCGTTTTGAAGCAAAATCACCAAAATGGAGCACAATTAATGTTAAGGTAAATTGATTAAAATTAAAACAAAATGGTTAAATTAACGTCAAAAAATGGATACTTTACGGGCTCAAAAAACCTAGATATCGATCATTAATTCAGTTATTACGCCAGTATTTTTCCATTTATAACTAGCTAAGCCATTAGTTTCTATCGTATTTAAATTCGACCTTAAAGCTTTGATAAAATCTCAATGATTTTATCGTTGAAAGCGATTAATCATTTTGGTGCAAAACCAAGTTGCACTATTTTGATACACCTGCGAGAAGTTTTTAAACAAAAGTGATGAAGAGTGGCTGAATATGGTGCATTTACTGTTACACACAGTATAATAGTCGAAAAGCTAGGAGCTAAAATCTTCTATTCTGATAAGGAATTCAATATTTTAGCTTGGCTTTTAAAAGTTGGTACGGTAATTGCTTAATAACTACCAACTACTAACACGCACTTCAGTGTGCACAAAAAAATCATCGGAGCAAAATGAGCATGGCGAACAAGGTCCTTCAACTCATCCAAGAAAGTGGCGCAAAATGGGTCGATTTTCGCTTTACTGATACTAAGGGTAAAGAACAACACGTAACTTACCCAGCAGATTCAATCGACGAAGATACGTTTGAAGATGGCAAAATGTTTGATGGTTCTTCAATTGCTGGTTGGAAAGGCATTGAAGCATCTGACATGATCTTACGTCCAGATGCAGAAACTTGTTTTATCGACCCGTTCTTTGCAGAAGCTACAGTTGTTGTGACTTGTGATGTTATCGAACCTTCAACTGGTCAAGGTTATGAACGTGACCCACGCTCTATTGCTCGCCGTGCGGAAGAATACCTAAAATCAACTGGTATCGGTGATACTGCTTATTTTGGTCCAGAACCAGAATTCTTCGTATTTGACGAAGTAAAATGGGACATCGATATGTCTGGCGCGCGCCACACATTAATCGCTGAAGAAGCTGCTTGGTCTACTGGTAAAGATTACGAAGCGGGTAACTCTGGTCACCGTCCACGTGTGAAAGGTGGTTACTTCCCAGTTCCTCCTGTTGATTCTTCACAAGATATGCGTGCAGATATGTGTGCAAAAATCGAAGACATCATGGGCCCAGGTCGTGTAGAAGTACATCACCACGAAGTTGCATCTTGCCAGCTTGAAATCGGTGTAAGCTTCAACACCATGGTTCGTAAAGCGGACGAAGTTCAACAGTTCAAATATGCTGTTTGGAACGTTGCTCACCAATATGCTAAAACTGCTACTTTTATGCCTAAACCAATGGTTGGCGATAACGGTTCTGGTATGCACGTTCACATGTCGATCTCTAAAGACGGCAAGAATTTGTTTGCTGGTGATGAATACGCTGGTCTTTCAGAAATGGCGTTGTACTTCATTGGCGGTGTGATCAAACACGCTCGTTCATTGAACGCAATCACAAACCCATCAACTAACTCGTACAAACGTTTAGTTCCACATTTCGAAGCACCGATTATGCTTGCTTACTCAGCACGTAACCGTTCAGCTTCTATTCGTATTCCTTATGTTTCTAGCCCTAAAGGCAAACGTATCGAAGCACGTTTCCCTGATCCAATGATGAACCCGTACTTAGGTTTCGCTGCACTTCTTATGGCTGGTCTTGACGGTATCCAAAACAAGATCCACCCAGGTGAAGCTGCTGACAAGAACTTGTACGACCTTCCTCCTGAAGAAGAAGCTAAAATCCCTACAGTGGCTCATAGCTTAGATATGGCGCTTGAAGCTCTTGCAGCTGACCATGATTACCTTCTTAAAGGTGGCGTGTTCACTAAAGAAATGCTTGATGCCTACATCGAACTTAAAACTGAAGAAGTTCGTCGTCTTAACACGACTACTCACCCAGTTGAATTCGACATGTACTACAGCTTGTAATTCTGTACAGAATTTCACTGTAAAAAGACCCGCCTTGTGCGGGTTTTTTTATGAGATGGGTTAAGATAAAGCAAAGATTTGAATGAATATCTAAACATGGCAAAACCACGTAAAAAACATACCGGTTTTTTTCCTTGGATTGATCCAGCGGATCAAGCAAAGGGATTTAAACTCAACTTCTCAGAAGTGACTTATTTGGAAGTAGGGCGGACCGTTGAAGGTTATAAGCAGGCTGAATTTGTCGAACTGAAAAACCCAGAGCTAGCATTGGAATTTGATTACCCAGAAAGTTTTTATATTACGACCGAAGGACTGGTTCTGATTAAAACGCCGCAAGGTAAGTTCGAAGCCATAGCCAAGACAGATAACTTTTAATTTAACACGAAAATATTGAATTGAAAAAAATGACTTTCAACGTTGCAGGTCATTTTTTATTGAATATCTCGTAATTTGCCAAACGTTATTGCAAACCATGCTGTTTTAAATTGTCGATTTCATAAGGCGCATCTTCGGCGGGGTAGCGTAAGTTTTCTAATCCTTTGGTTTTGGCAATAGACCAAATTACACTTTCACCCGCAGGGATGTTTTGGCTGTGCTGCGTATATAAGGGATCTTGCAGGGCGTCTGCTGCTGAAATAAAAGTCCAGCCATGCTGCTGAAAAGCAGTAATGACATCCTTTAAAAATGCGGCATTAATAGCATTCACATGTAAAAGTAAAACATGCTGTGGCGAACGATTTATGGTGAGCTGGGCAAGTTGGTCATAATAATCTGCTCGGTGAAGCAGGTGAGCAATATATGCTTGTTTTAGTCGGTCTAATTTGTCCTGATCTTGCAGTTTGGCATAGTCGAGATATTTTCGGTTATAAAACCAGTCACTGGCATCGATACTCACACCGCCAATGCGGTATTGATGCTGCTCTAACCATTGATAGACAGCATCACGCTTTTTAGTGCTATTACCTTCTTTTAAAAAGGGATACCGGTAAATACGTGTGTAATTTGGCAGCGTTTTTAGCACTGTATCCGCCTGTTCAATGCTATGCAGATAATCTTTTAATGTGACATTTTCTTTATTTAGATTTTGGTGCAGTGCACTATGATTGCCAATCAGATGGCCAGATTGTCCCCACGCTTGAATCAGTTGTTTACCTTGATAATCGCCAATTTTAATCAGGCTAGGGAAGACAATAGTTTTGATTTGTTGATCATGCAGATGTTTTAAAATTTGGGCATTGATTTGTTCCGCTTGTGCGTTAAACGCTGGATTTAATCCATCATCAAAACTGAGCGCAATAGATTTTGCTTGAGCCGTGATATTGGCACAAAGTAAAACGAAAAAAATAAAAACATATAGCGGCTTATATGGAAACATTATGCTTGTGTAATTTGGTGGTTATCCACGACATCATACTGGGTAAGTGAGGTTTGTGTTGATTACATATGTAATGAAGTGCTTAAGCTGTTTTAGTTTTGCTCATTTTACTGAAAACAAGCTATTGGTCATGAAAAACGATGTTGAGTTGGTTACACTAAGGATTCGCTATACTCAGCAAATGGTTAAAGGGAAATGAAATATGCAGCGTCAAGCATGCGAAATGCGGGATAAAAGAATGTCTCCTGAATTAAGAACATGGTTGTATGCTTCGGGTTCATTAACCCAACAATTAACAGATTTTGCCCAAGGCGTATTTAAGGTTGAGCCAAGTATTGAGCAATTTCAACGCATGACGCTTCAAGATGCACAGTGGCTGCAAACGCCAATACAGCATACAGCTTGGGTACGTGAAAGTTATTTATATGGTTGTGAAGCTGAGCCGTGGGTCAAGGCAAAAAGTATATTTCCAATCCTTAGCATACAAGGGCGTGCGCGGATTTTTCAGCATATTGGTAAAAAACCGATCGGACATTTTTTATTTCAGCGTACCAATCCGAAGTGTGAGCGGCGTGTACTGTGGCTAGACGATGGTTGGACACGTCAGAGCTGTTATACTTGGCATGGTTGTAAATTTATTGTTCAGGAAACTTTTTTAGCGAGTTTTGAACAATATTTGCAGAAATAACATTACCAGATGAAGGACAATCATGGCCGTGGTGCAACAGATTACTTGGCAGCAGCGTTTAGAAGCTTATTACTATTTATGTCGCTTCGATAAGCCAATTGGCACGGAACTGGTTTTTTGGCCAACCATGTGGGCACTGTGGATTGCCAATCAAGGAACACCGCAATTCAGTATTTTGATTCCCATGATTTTGGGCACGATATTTATGCGTGCAGCAGGTTGTGCGATTAATGACTTTGCTGACCGTAAAGTCGATGGTGCTGTGGAAAGAACCAAACATCGTCCTTTAGCCACTGGAGTGATTAGTGCTAAAGAAGCCATATATGTGTTCTTGATCTTGGTGCTTGCTAGCGCATGTATGTTGTTCTTTTTACCGATAGAAACTTTTTATTGGTCCTTTGGTGCATTGTTTTTAGCGTTCATTTATCCCTTTATGAAACGCTACACGCATCTGCCACAAGTATTTTTAGGCGCGGCATTTTCATGGTCGATTCCTATGGCTTATACCGCTGTGGGGCAAACACCTGATTTGACTTGCTGGTTATTGTACTTTGGTAATTTGGCGTGGACCGTTGCATATGACACACAATATGCCATTACTGACCGTGAATATGATTTGAAAATTGGCGTGAAATCAACTGCGATTTTATTTGGTAAATACGATATTGAAATCATTTCTTTATTACAGGCGCTAAGCATTGTACTGATTGGTTCTGCGTTGTATTTAGAAGATCTCTTGATGCCATTTGGTTTAGTTGCAATGTTGGCTGTGGCTGCCGATTTTATTTACCAGTGGACTAAAACCAAAGGCCGTGATCCGCAGTTATGTTTTTGGGCGTTTCGCCATAACCGTTGGGTAGGGTTTATGATTTTTATTGGAATTTTTATGGCATTGGCTCTTTAATGTCATTGATCTGAAAATGTTTAAAATGAACTAAAGCATCCTATTCGGGTGCTTTTTTTTATGCATTAATAAAAAGGCATGTAGTTTCATGTTTAAAGAATAATGATTAAAAAGGATATTTTATGAAACGTTCAAAAATAGCATTAGCTTTGACAGTTGCAGTTTCTATGCTGTCTTTAACCGCGTGTAATGACGATGATAATGACTCATCATCTTCGAATCAAAAATCAACATTTGTGTCTGAAGCAAATTATGCTTTCAATACAGTAGACAATACATCGTCCATTAAAGTCATGACCTATAACATGACAAATGTACAGGGGAAAGCAGCAACAGCAACGGCTTTAGTGTTGTTTCCAAAAGCTACTCAACCTAAAGATGGTTATCGTGTTGTGGTATGGGAGCATGGAACAGTCGGAGCTGGAGATGAATGTGCGCCAAGTAAAAATCTAATTCATCCACGCTTTAAAATTCTAGCTAACACGCTTATGGCGGCAGGTTATGTAATTGTGGCACCAGACTATGAGGGTTTAGGAACCAAGGGAGTTCATCCATACCTTAATTTATCAAGTGCGGCAAATTCGGCGCTTGCTGCAGTTAAAGCGGCAAAAGAACATTATGGTAAGCAACTCAATGGTCAGTGGATGTCGATTGGTCAATCGCAAGGTGGTCATGCATCCTTAGGCACGGCGGAATTTGCGAATACCGATACTAACTATAAAGGTGCAGTAGCAGCCGCACCTGCGTCGAGTTTAGGCACGATTATTAAGATTTACTTAGATCCAAAACTAAATGTAGATGCAAATGGTCAACCTAAAGCCCATGGATTGAATAGATTGGATGAACAGTTGGCACAAGTGCGTTATGCACTTAGTATGGGGCAGCTTTCTGAGGTTCAAGCACAGGCGTTAATTGATCAAATTGCAGATGGCTATGCTGAGCTTTTGGCATATGCTGCATTGACCAGTTCGGGTATTAAAGCCTATGAGCCAAATTATGATTTAAAAAATATTTTTACTGCTGATGCTGGTGTTATTGCAGAAAAAGCCTATGGACGTACAGGAGATGACGGTGCATGTTTAAGTTATGCTGATCCAAATGGCGCAAATGGTTTGCAAGAACAGTTTAAAGCAGCTGTGATTGAATTTTTAAAGGATCCAACGCATACAGTTTCACAGTATGGAATTGATCTGAATAAAATTGATACTGATCCTGTTGTTCAGAAATTTTTAAATGATAATCAGCCAGCGACAAATGCAACTGCTGCCAAAGTAATTAAAGCGCCTGTGTATATTATTCAAGGTGCAAATGATCAGGCAGTTATTCCTGTGGTTACGCAAGCGCTATTTGCAAATATGAAAACACAAGCGAAGAAGTATTTCCCAGATGCAAATTATGCTGAAGGTTATCAATTAGACGTTGTGCCAAGTGCAAGTCATACACAGGCGATTATCTGTAGAAATGCGCAAGCGGTCGAATTTATTCAAGCTAAAATGTCTGCAGGTACAGGTATTGTCTTAACCAATGAGCAAAAAGATGCAAGTCAAAGTCCACATTGTAAGGGGGTAGCTGCTTCAAGCTAAGTTTTTTCAATAATAAAAAAAGGAGCATGTCTCCTTTTTTTGCATATTGGATTATTAATCATTCAATCCGTGAAAATGAGGGGGTACAGTTAGTTCGAGCAAAGAATGTTATGAAGACTTGAGCGAATTTTGTTTTTTGCTATATTGGGCGTCGAATTATTTATGTAAATGAAAGAATAGTTATGTCTGAAGTAAAGCCAAAACCCAATACCAAAAAGATGATCACTCTGATGGCACTTGGGCTATTGATTCCTATATTTTTGGTCAGTATGGCTTTTCTTGCAGTCAATAGTGATGCCAAAAACCAAGAAAAATATAAGCAACAACAAGCTGAAATGATTGAGCGCATTAAAGCAAAAGAAGCACAAGATGAGGCTTTGGCTGCTGAGGCTGACCAAGCAGTATTGGAAGTGCTGGCTGCTCAAGAGTCAAATGCTCAGTAAAATTCTGCTTACATTATGGATGTGAATGCAATGCGCATTCACCCAATGTTTGATTGTACTTTAGGTATTTAACAACTATTTATTTACATCATGCCTGAGCGTGTGAACTGTTGGAATGCTGGTGTAGCGGATTACACGGTAGCCCGCTTCTTCAAGCATTGCATCACGTTCAGCATCTTCTTGCTCTTTGCCTATATGACTAGGGTCATCCAGTTCGATAATCACAAGCACATCATAAGTTTGGTCAAGTATGACAAAATCAGTGACTTTTCGATTAAATCTATTTCTGATTTTATAATTTTGATTGGTGATCAGTGCACTAAAAGCCACTTGGGCTAAAATGTGGTAGTTCGGAAATGCTTCATTTAAACGATGAAACATCTTACTTTCAAAGGCAGTGATTACACGACGTGGGAAATACTTTTGTCTGCTTCTAAACAGTCTGGGAAAGACTAAGCAGACAAGGGCAAAAGTTGCCAAGCAACCAATAATAAAAAATATGAACTGACTTAGATCTGGCACGGAATAAACTACATATATGAAAAAAGCCCACGTCATGATGCGTGGGCTTTTTAGAATTTGGCTCTCCAACCTGGGCTCGAACCAGGGACCTGCGGATTAACAGTCCGTCGCTCTACCGACTGAGCTATTGGAGAATCTGCACGCATTCTATGGGGCAAATGCAGTGAGGTCAAGTTAGAATTGCAAAAAATAAGGAAATTTAGGCTGAATGTATTAAATATAAACACCTTTAATATAAAGCGTTTTTAAAACTTAAGCTCTGACTATTCTTTCTAATGTGGTCGGAGAGCTAAGTGAATAGCTTAGGTCATAGAGCAAGTTATACTTATCTTAAAACAAAAGTCAGAGCATAAAAAAAGCCCACGACATAATGCGTGGGCTTTTAGAATTTGGCTCTCCAACCTGGGCTCGAACCAGGGACCTGCGGATTAACAGTCCGTCGCTCTACCGACTGAGCTATTGGAGAATCTGAAGTGGATTCTAAAGATGTATGGGAGGGTGGTCAAGCCTGATTTAAAAAAAATACTTAAAAATCAAATTAAGTGTTTTAAAAATAGCCGAATTAGACAACTTGGTACATATACGGATACTTTTTAGGAAAGCAAAAACAAAAAAAGTAGGTATGCTTTGTTAAATATCAGGCAATAAAAAACCCACTTTGCAATGAGTGGGCTTTTTAGAATCTGGCTCTTCCACCTGGGCTCGAACCAGGGACCTGCGGATTAACAGTCCGTCGCTCTACCGACTGAGCTATGGAAGAATAGATGGCTCTCCAACCTGGGCTCGAACCAGGGACCTGCGGATTAACAGTCCGTCGCTCTACCGACTGAGCTATTGGAGAATCTGATGCGCATTTTAGGGATGAAAGCTAAAGCGGTCAAGTAAAAATAAAAGATAAAGCGCTTAAATGTTTTTTTATTATCCAAAGATGAGTTTCTTGCTTATTTATTGATTATTTTAAGCTTTTGTTGCGTTAAACCCTATCGGAATACTTTAACAATTATAGTTAATAGAGTGATGGATGGAATGGTGGGTAAGGTTGCGTTAGATCGCTATTCTAGTTCTGAACATGCTGAGAGCACTATGTACCGTCATTTCGGATGACCTTTATTATATTGAAATAGTTAATAATTAGTCAGTAAATTCCAGTTGTTTTAATTAATTAGCAGATTTTTTTAATAATTTTTAGATAAATAAATCTTCTAAGTACACAAATGGCTTAGCTTCCTGTATAAGAACAAAACAAAGTTTCATGAAATGTTATTGAATATTTAAAAAAGTATTCTAAATTCAATATTTTATAAAATTTAAAAATTTATTTTTAAATAGGAATTTATATGCTTCACATTGGAAGAAAATTATTAACTTCAACTCTCTTATCTATTTTATTAGTCGCATGCGGTGGAGGGGGAGGAGAAAGTAGTCCAACGTCATCAGAAACATCTGTGCCTAAGCCTATTGAAGAAACTTCTGTACTAAGTCCAGATTTGACACATGGCTATTTTGAAATTGAAAATTCTGGCATTGCTAATCACTCAACTATCAAGTTTTCACCATTTCACACAGATAGTGTGATTGAAGCATCTGCTACTAACAATAATATGTGGAATCTAGAAATTCTTACACCAAGCAATGATTTGTCTGCCCATATTAATAATTTGGCGGGTCTTTATTTTTATCCTAATGACGATAAAGTTGGAGTTTTTAGCTATTCGGAAAATGCTAACGGGTATCTGCGGGTTCAATGTCAAAATTCATGCAGTGATACATTTTCTTATAAAATTGAAAAGCAGAGTAATGGCAAAACTTATTTTATTATAGATGCAAATGGTTCTATAACAGGACGTTTAAATAATATTGGCTTTGCATCTACAGCTAAAATTAAAGGCTCTGTTAAGTTTGAAGTAAATTCTGATTGGCCAGTATGGGATAGCAAAAGATTTAATGAATATCCTGCGAAATCAGACTTAATTGTTAATGGTAAACCTGCAACAATAGAAAAGTTTTTGGATTGGAAAACTAGTTCTGTTTTAAGTTTTACGACCGATAAAGAATATTATTTTAATTTTAATAATCCTTTGGATATTGATCATGATAGATTTATCTTAACAGAGGGGAATTATTTCAGTAATGAGCAACCTAAAGATGTGTACATATATAAAGGTTACTTCAATCGAGATTTTACATTAAATACAGATTATGAAAATGGTATAACGACCTTTAAATTCATCAATAACTTATTTACCAACCCTGTTGAATATACTGCGTCTCCAGACTTAGAAGTATCTGGAGGTTTTGTGAAAAAAATTCCTTATGGTCAAGTCATTGCAGGAGATGAAGTTTTTAAAATTGATGAAACTGTTTCAGCAGTTGCATATGCAGAGAATGAAAGTAAATATTATCGTTTTATGAGTCGAGATAAGCAATCTGATCTAGAGTTCACAGTGAAATACGATACTATAACTAAAAATGTAAATGTAGCTTATCAAAGACCACAGAAGGGTCAATTAAATGTGAATATCTATCTGAAATGGAACTGTAAATTGACGAATAATCATTGTAGTGGTGTAACTGTCAATGATTCAGAGGGAACTATAGAATTTAAAAACGTGCAGTTAGATGATGGTCGTCTAATAAATGGCAAGTTTGGTCATTTAGGCGTAAATGATCTCTTAAGGTAATAATTGCGTAGTTATATTCTCAAAAATATAACTATGGTAATTCTCCTACAATTAATTGAATACATAGTATTTGAAAACACCTTAATTTTAATAAATTTCAGAATCTTGTGTTGGGAAAGGCCATACCTACGGATTTTAAATTTTTAAAATGTTTAACATGCAATATGTGTAATAAAAAATCCTTGTTGCATAACTTTATTTAGTTTCACTTGAACTAAAACAAGAAAAAGTAGTGCTTATATATTTTTATAGATTTTAAAATTGTTAAGCCCATAAAAAATCACCCTAAAAGGGTGATTTTTTTGACTTTTGAATAAGTTTTAAAACTTATTTTTCAACGCCAGCAGCTTGACCTGCATATTTAGCGTTTGCATAGTCCCAGTTCACTAGGCTTTCTAAGAAAGTAGAGATGTATTTAGGACGAGCGTTACGGAAGTCGATGTAGTAAGCATGTTCCCAAACGTCGATAGTCAACACAGCAACTTTACCGTGAGCAAGTGGAGTGTCAGCATTTGAAGTTTTAAGGATAGAAAGGTTACCGTTTACTTCGTCAGCAACTAACCAAGCCCAACCTGAACCGAACTGAGTTGCAGCAGCATTTGCAAATTCTTCAGCGAATTTTTCGTAAGAACCGAAAGCTTCGTCGATTTTAGCTGCTAAAGCGCCAGTAGCTTTACCGCCACCGTTTTTAGCCATACAGTTCCAGTAGAATGTGTGGTTCCATACTTGAGCTGCATTGTTGAAGATACCAGCTTTAGAAGCATCGCCTTTAACAGCAGTGATGATTTCTTCTAAAGTTTTGCCAGCAAGGT
The DNA here is from genome assembly GCF_002018395.1 of Acinetobacter sp. ANC 5600. Classification (NCBI taxonomy): domain Bacteria; kingdom Pseudomonadati; phylum Pseudomonadota; class Gammaproteobacteria; order Moraxellales; family Moraxellaceae; genus Acinetobacter; species Acinetobacter sp. ANC 5600. The sequence continues at coordinate 143,498 of NZ_MVKW01000001.1, read as the reverse complement.
CAGTACCTTCAATTGCTTTGTTTAGGTTAACCACATAAGTATTGTGGTGTTTGTCGTGATGGTATTCTAAAGTTTCTTTGCTGATGTGCGGAGCAAGATCTTCGTAACCGTAAGGTAACGCTGGTAAAGTAATCGTTGTCATGTTTTCAATTCCTTGCATTTTGCTGGGTTTTGACATTAAGTGCCGTTATTGTAATAGATTCTTGCAGTAAAATGCGCATTGCTTATAAATAACAATACAGAATAAAGCCTGAAAATATACGTATAACGACTGAGCCAAAGACCAAGACGATTTAAATTAAATCGGGTTATTTAATTCGAAATAACTATACTCAATATTGAACTGTTCTGAAATAGCTTTTGCGAGTCGTTGTACACCATATCTTTCAGTTGCATGATGTCCGCAGGCATAATAATGCACATTTAATTCTTCAGCTTCGTAAAAAGTACGTTCACTCACTTCACCTGAAATGTACGCATCACAATCTAATGCAGCGGCTTTGCCAATAAAGTCTTGTGCGCCACCCGTACACAAACCAATTTTTTGAATAGAGGGTTTATCTGCCGGCAGGTGAATGACATCAAATCCTAATTTTTCAGAAACAAAGTCTTTAAACACCGCTGGAGTCATGGCTTGTTTTATATAACCAACATTACCAATAGGATTGCGCTCAGTAGGATCTAAGGCTTCAATATTCTCTAATTCGAGCAAATCTGCTATCGCTGCATTATTACCTAAAATAGGGTGACTATCTAAAGGTAAGTGATAGCCAACTAATGAAATATCTTTTTTGATCAGGGTTTTGATGCGTTTGCCACGCATACCTGTGATTGGGTAAGCTTCACCTTTCCAAAAATAACCATGGTGTACCAATAGCAAATCAGCTTTTGCTGCTATCGCGGCTTCAATCGCTGTTTGTGATGCGGTAACTGCGCATAAAATTTTATGCACTTCTGCTGAGCCTTCAATTTGCAAGCCGTTGGGAGCATAGTCCTTAAATTCATGTGCTTTGAGTGTGCTGTCACACCATTGAATAATTTCACTTAACTGAGCCATATACTGTCCAAAATCTCAAAAAGATGCATCAAAATTTACGATTGTTTAAATTGTAACTAAAGAATCACAAATCTCTGTGTTTATTTTTAAGTTTGTTGAAAATATTACATTACAATACGATATAAATTATTTAGCCATCAATGAATTATAAAATTTAGAGGATATAGACGTGCGTCGGACCTTTACATGGTTACCTTGGGTATTATTAATACTTGTGATCATCGGTTTCTTTACATGGCAACAGGTTCAAAAACCTAAAGCACCCATTGCCCCAGATGGGGTTAAAATGCCTGCAGAAAAGGTTGAGCCCCTCATTGATACGTCGCGTACAGGCGGTGTAGTTTCGTATAGTGCTGCGGTAAAAGTTGCTGCGCCAGCGGTTGTCAATATTTTCACTACGCAAAAAGTGAAACAATTGGATCATCCTTTATTAAATGATCCGGTTTACCGTGAGTTTTTTGGTAATCAACTTCCAGATCAAACCAATCAAAACGAAAATAGTTTAGGTTCAGGTGTGATTGTTCGTCCAGATGGCTATATTTTGACGAATAACCACGTGATCGCACAGGCCGATCAGATCGTTGTGGCTTTACATGATGGTCGTCGTGCTGAAGCGAAAGTTGTGGGTACAGACCCAGATACAGACCTAGCTGTGATTAAGATTGAAATGAGTCAATTACCGGTTTTGCCATTTAAGCTAAGTGGCAATGAAGTCGGTGATGTCGTCCTAGCGATTGGTAACCCTTTTGGCGTAGGTCAGACGGTTACGCAAGGGATTATCTCAGCTACAGGTCGTTCAGATTTGGGAATCAACACTTACGAAGACTTTATTCAAACAGATGCGGCGATCAACCCCGGCAACTCTGGTGGTGCTTTAATTGATGTTGCAGGAAACTTAATTGGTGTAAATACCGCGATCTTCTCGCAGTCAGGTGGCTCTTTGGGGATTGGTTTTGCCATTCCTGCAAAAGTATGTCAACAAGTGCTGAACGCTATTTTAAAAGATGGGCGAGTGGTTCGTGGTTGGTTAGGTATTAGTTTACTTCCAATTAAACAAGAAAATATTTTAGATCCACGTGTGAATGGTGTGATTGTTGCAGATGTCATTCGTAATGGACCTGCAGCACAAGCAGGTTTAAAACGTGGTGATAAAATCATGAAAGTGAATAATGAGCTGATTACCTCGACTTCGCATTTAATCAACTACGTTGCACAACAAGCGCCATTGAGCACTATGCAAATTGACATTGAGCGAGACGGAAAGGCGATGACATTGCCGGTACAAGTGGGAGAGCGTAAACCGCAAACTCAAAACAGTGACTCGCAATATATTCCATTACCCCGCTAGCATAGAAAATCCCTCTTCATGAGGGATTTTTTTTGAGTGCCTTTTTTGTAGATCGCTTTGAAGTGCATCGTTTGAGTCAAACAATGTGCTTTAAAATTGAAGTATCAATTACAAAAATGCATTGCACGCTTTGCTGATTTTGGCTTAATTTATAAGCAATAATAATCAGATAAGCGTATAAGAATATGAGCTTTTTACCCGCTGAACATGCCAAAGTTTTATCCAGTCAAGCCAATTTAGATATCGCCTTATATAAGACACGTTTGGCTTTGCTGATTGAGGAAAATGCTAAACAGGGGAATACCGCCGTATTTACGGTTTTACCCAAGCATTTAGCTTTAGAAGAGATTCGAAGTTTATCTGCTGAGCTTACAGAATTGGGATATCAAGTTCGATTTGAAGTGAATGAATTCTTCTATAATTTTAATGTCTACTGGATTTGATTCGGGATTCACTGCATTTAAGGTCGTAAGTTAAAAACAAGATGAAACCCTTTAGAAAACCACGATAATCGCAGTTTTCTAAAGCCGTTTTATAACGCAGTATCTTATTCAGATTTTTGATAGTCGTTAATCACTTCAAGCGCTGCACGAAAGGCTTCTTGAGTTGCTGGTGCACCACAATATGGCAAACTATGAAGTAACACTTCCTGAATTTCTTCTACAGTCGCTCCATTATTTAAAGCACCTCGGACATGACCCTTGAGTTCTGTTGGACTTTTTTGTGCAGTTAAAAATGCAATGGTAATCAGTGAGCGATATTTACGGGGTAAAACGCCTTCACGCTGCCAAGTTGAACCCCATGCATGCTCATTAATCCAATCTTGCAAAGGTTGAGTAAATGGCACGGTATTGTCTTGAGCACGTTTAACGAAACTTTCACCCATAACTTCAGTACGAACTTTTAAGCCATTTTCATAATCTTGTTGTGACATGTAGCAAACCCTCTGTGATGTAATTTTGCAGTACAGCCTATACCTTTGACTCTGCGATACCATTGGCTGATGGTCGTATAAAAAAGCCATCCCATTGTTTAAGAGTGGAATGGCTTTTATTTTGAGAAAAATAAAGCTTAAAAGCGATGCAGAAGCTGATTAATAACGCAGGAAGGCTTCTGGTTCATCATCGGTGTGTTGTTGCTTTTTCACTTCTGGTGTAACGGTTAAATGTGGATTGGATAGCTCAAGTTCGTGGATGAGTTGCATATCGAAAACATCTGTGAGCATACTGTCATAGCGTTGAATGTTGTAAGTGTTGAGCTGTTCAGCTTCAGAGGCTGTAATGAATTTTTGTGCAATCGCATCGGCTATATGTGCTTCAAAAGTTAAACCTTTGAATTGGCCTTTAGATTCAGCTTTTTTAAATTGGTTCCACAGCGGTTCAATTTTCAACAATTGTAAAAAGGCATTTTCCATACGACCAGAAACTTCATCTGCTGCTGTGCTGTAATACACGTGCTTTTTCAGTTCTTGGCGGAAAGTATTGTCTAGCATCATTTGAGTGGCAACTTCACGTTTTAAACGGTCTGTCGGTTTAACAACAACTCGTCCAAACGGAAAGCAGATGATTTTTACTACGCTTGCTGCTAGTCGCATTGGGAAGTTATCAAATAAGCCCTGGAAAGCTTCTTCAACATTGTACAAAGCTTTATCTAATGCAAGTTGCGCATGTAATTGTTCAGCTTCACTTCTTTGACCTTGTTCATAATATTTAAGAATAGCCGTCGCGATAAATAAATAAGAGTGAATGTCTGCAAGTCGGCCCGAAAGCATTTCTTTACGTTTAATATCGCCGGCTAAAAGCCCAAGACACATATCTGCAGTCAGCGCGAAATCGGCACTGAATCGATTAATTTTTTTATAGTAGGGGCGGCTAAATTCATCTGCTGAAGCTGGTGAGTCGGATGGGCCACCTGTGAACGCATAAGCAAAGGCGCGTGCAGTTCGGTTAAAGGTATAGCCTAAGTGCTTAAAGAGCATTTCATTGAATGTATTGAGTGCAGCGTTTTTATCTTCGGCTTGAAGTAATTTTAGCTCTTCAAATAAATATGGATGGCACCGCATTGAGCCTTGTCCAAAAATCATCAGAGAGCGACTTAGAATATTGGCACCTTCGACAGTAATTGACACAGGAATGGCCTGATAATTCAAAGCTAAAAAATTACGAGGTCCCATTTGCACGGCACGTCCACCGACGATGTCCATGCCATGATTCACCACTTTCCGCATGGTTTCAGTGGCATAGTATTTGGCCATTGCAGTCATTACAGCAGGTTTGCCGCCTTGGTTTAAACCACAAGTCACCAAATAGCGAAATGCTTCAAGCATATAAGCATCTGATGCGATATCACTCGAAGCTTCTTGTACACCTTCAAAATTACCTACAGAAATTTTAAACTGCTGACGAACTTTGGCAAATGCACCAACATTTAAATATGCCATTTCTCCGGCTGCCGTTGACAATGCAGGGAGTGAAATACCACGACCAACTGCTAAGCATTCCATCAGCATACGCCAGCCTTTGCCGGCATTTTCAATCCCACCAATGATCCAGTCTAAGGGAATAAAGACATCTTTACCTTCAACTGTCCCATTCATAAATGGTGAGCCTGGATTATGACGAGGGCCTGTAATGACACCGTCATGACTCGCCGGTAGCAGCGCGCAGGTGATGCCATATTCCGTTTTATTTTTATCTCCCAATAAGCCATCTGGATCGTAAAGTTTAAATGCCAGACCAATGACGGTAGCAATTGGTGCAAGAGTAATCCAGCGTTTGGAGAAGTTCATGTTTAAGCCGAGCACCTGTTGTCCCTCAAAAGTGCCATAACAGACGACACCTGTATCTGGAATAGCGCCTGCATCTGAACCGGCTTCAGGGCTGGTGAGTCCAAAACATGGAATTTCTTCACCTTTGGCAAGGCCAGGGAGGTATCGATCTTTTTGTGCTTCGGTACCATAGTGTAGAAGCAATTCCCCTGGTCCAAGCGAGTTGGGCACCATACAACTGACTGCGGCAGTCAGTGAGCGGGATGCAATCTTGCTCATGACACGGCTTTGTGCAAATGAACTAAATTCACGTCCTCCATACGATTTTGGAATCACCAGTCCTAAGAAACCATTATCTTTAATGAATTGCCAAGCTTCTGGTGGGAGGTCTTTATGTTTATGGTGAATATCCCACTCGTTGAGCATGCTACAAAGTTGCTCAACTTCATTATCAATGAAAGATTGTTCTTCAGCACTGAGCTGAGGATAGGGATAAGCCTCAAATTTTTTCCAATCAGGCGCGCCCATAAATAGCTCTTTTTCCCACCAACTGGTTCCTGCATCCAATGCTTCACGTTCCGTAGTACTCATATTCGGCATCGCATTTGCTAAGGTTTTATAGGCAGGTTTGGTGAGTAGATTGAGTCTCAGTGGGTCAATCAGCACGATTAAACTTAAAGCAATAAGCGGGATGCCAAGTATTAATGACCATGGGCTTAAAAAGGCGAGTGCAATTGAAACGAATATCAGTGTTATTGCGCCTACAGCTCGTGAAAGTTCAAAGAAAAAAACGGCCCAAAGAGCAAAAATAAAGAGTACTGCACTGAGTATAAATAGCATTTGTTATGGCTCCAGTGACAAGGGCCAGAGCGTTATGCGTTTAAAACAGCCTACATGCGTTTAAAAATGATCTCATCTTTTGTCTTTCTGATTTTAAAGTGCATGAGACTGTCAAAATGGCATCACTCGGCTGGTGAGTGTGATTGGACAATTGCGCGAATATAATGAAAGCGCTAATAATGTGTTATCAATAGATTGATTAATAAATAATCACAATACAATCCCTATCGGGCAAAAAAATGTCACATTACGTAAACTTAGATAATTCGATATATTGGGTTGAATATTGCATACAGTTGTAAGGAACGCGTTATTTTCGAAAGATCTTATATTGGGAAACGAATTAGGCTGAGGGTGTAAGCCACAAAAAAAGCCCTCAATTAATGAGGGCTTTTAATTTGCGATGTTTTAAATCTTTGCGTGATTAGGCTTCAATCGTTTGAACTGCAATTTTCTTTGCAGGATCAGTTTTACGACGTACCGCAGGCACTGGTTCACCATAGTATTGACGGTCAGCAAAGTAGCTTGAGCGGACCATCGGTGCAGCCCAAATGTTTTTGAAGCCAAGCTTTTGACCATGTGCTGTGTAACGCTCAAATTCTTCTGGGCTTACAAAACGGTCAATCGGGGCATGTTCTTTAGAGGGCTGTAAGTACTGACCAATGGTGACATAGTCAACATCGTGTGCTTTTAAGTCGTCTAATAGCGCAATCACTTCTTCTTCAGTTTCACCAATACCGACCATCAAACCACATTTGGTAGGAACATCTGGGCAGTATTCTTTAAACATTTTTAATAAGTTTAGAGAGTGTTGGTAGTCAGAACCTGGACGCATTGCTTTATACAAACGTGGCACAGTCTCAATGTTGTGGTTAAATACATCGGGTGGACACTCCGTCATAATACGAAGGGCAACATCCATACGACCACGGAAGTCAGGAACTAGAATTTCTAAAAGTGTTTTTGGACTCAAGTCACGAGCTTCTTTAATACAGTCAACAAAGTGCTGTGCGCCGCCATCAACTAGGTCATCACGGTCGACCGACGTAATTACGGCATATTTCAAACCAAGATTGGCAATGGTTTCTGCCATGTGACGTGGTTCATCTGGGTCAAGAGCATTGGGACGACCATGTGCAACGTCGCAGAATGGGCAACGACGAGTACAGATATCGCCCATAATCATAAAGGTTGCAGTACCGCCACCGAAACATTCAGGTAAGTTCGGGCAAGCCGCTTCTTCACACACGGTATGTAATTTTTGTGCGCGCAAAGTTGTTTTAATACGTTGAACTTCATCAGGGGCAGCCATTTTGACCCGAATCCAGTCAGGCTTACGAGGCGTTTCAACCGTTGGCACGACCTTCACAGGTATGCGAGCGACTTTTTCTGCGCCACGAAGTTTTACACCCTGTACAGGTTTACGGTTCTCAGACATATTCAACTTTTCCACTGTTTTTGACGAGGAGATATTCAAAAAATTAGCTCGATCATTATAGCGGACTTGAGCTTAAATAGGGGGAAAACGATATTCATATAATAAATGTGGTTATCACATAATATATGTGAGCTAAATATCCAAAAAAGTTAGGATATACGTCATAATACAGCCTAGATTAAAGAATATTTGTAAAGGAGCGTTGAATGCCACGTAAGAAAGAGGTCGTTAGTGGAACTTTCGTGAAATACGATGCGGTAGTTCTGGGTTCTGGCCCTGCGGGTGAAGGCGCTGCAATGAAACTTGCTAAATCAGGTAAGCGAGTTGCTATTGTAGATATGCGTGAACAGCTTGGTGGTAACTGTACCCATGTAGGAACAATTCCAAGTAAAGCATTACGTCAGACCGTTTCAAGCATTTTACGTTACCAACGTGACCCTATGTTCCAAAAAGTCGGTGAATGGAAACAGTTCACGATGAAACAGGTGTTACGTAATGCGCATAAAGTGATTCAACAACAAGTTGAAACTCACTCACGTTTTTATGACCGTAATAAAATTGATATTTTCCATGGCCGTGCGTATATCCAAGATCAAAACACTGTTTTGATTTTTAGTAATGAAGGTATGACGGAAACTTTAGTATTCCAGCAATTAGTGATTGCAACAGGTTCACGTCCTTACCGTCCAGCTGCTTTAGACTTTAATCATCCTCGCGTATTTGATTCAGATAAAATTTTGGATCTGGATTATTCAATCCAAAAAATCATCATTTATGGTGCAGGTGTGATTGGTTGTGAATATGCGTCTATCTTTATTGGTTTAGACCATAAAGTAGACTTGATCAATACACAGCACAAATTACTCAGCTATTTAGACGATGAAATCTCAGATGCATTGTCATATCGTTTACGTGAGCAGGGTGTACTGATTCGCCACAACGAGCAGATTGATCATCTTGAAACACATGATGATCACGTGGTTCTTCACTTGCAAAGTGGTAAGAAAATTAAAGCAGATGCGATTTTGTGGTGTAACGGTCGTTCTGGTAATACCGATGGTTTAGGCCTAGAAAATGTAGGCATCAAACCAAACAGCCGTGGTCAATTAACCGTGAATGATCAATATCAAACTGAAGTAGAGAATTTCTTTGCTGCGGGTGATGTAATCGGTTGGCCTTCACTTGCATCTGCTGCATATGACCAAGGTCGCTGTGCCGGCTCTAACATGAGCGGTGAAGAAGGAATTGCACCTGTAACGGATATTCCTACAGGTATTTATACAATTCCTGAAATTTCTTCGATTGGTAAAACTGAACAACAGTTAACTGAAGAAAAAATTCCGTATGAAGTGGGTCAGGCATCTTTCCGTCATTTGGCACGTGCGCAAATTACGGGCGATACCGTGGGCGAGCTTAAAATCTTGTTCCATCGTGATACTTTAGAAATTTTAGGTGTTCATTGCTTCGGTAATAATGCTGCGGAAATTATTCACATTGGTCAGGCTGTGATGAACAGCCCGAACAATACGATTAAATATTTCGTAGAAACCACATTTAACTATCCAACTATGGCGGAAGCGTACCGTGTGGCAACACTGAATGGTATGAACCGTTTATTCTAAGGCTAAATTGAACTTAGAATGTACAATGAAAGACCCGTAAGTTTCGGCTTGCGGGTTTTTTATGGTAAGAATAAAGTGTATGCAAAATATACATTCAATCCACTTATAATCATCAGCATTTCCAACTCATTTTAGGTAGCTTATGACGATCTGTTCAGTGACCATTCAAGGTTTTCGATCTATTCATCATATGAATCTGACCTTATCGCGTCTGAATATCGTCAGTGGTCCGAATGGTTGTGGTAAATCCAATCTATATAAAGCTGTACGTCTCCTGCATGAAGCTGCAAATGGCCAATTATCCCAAGCTATTGCAAATGAGGGCGGGATTCAAAAAATCATGTGGGCAGGTGGTCACCGTGCGGGTGATCGATCGAAAGACCCTAAGCGCATGAAGCTTGCAGTGGAGATGGAGCATTATGAATATCAACTTGAAATTGGTTTTCCTGAACCGCTCATCACCTTGTTTGCACTCGATCCTTTGGTCAAAGTTGAAGGGATTTGGTTAAGCGGCTATCAACGTCGAAAAATGAGTGAGTTGTTGGAAAGAACCAACCAAGCGGCATTTCTTAAAAATGTTGATGAAGAACGGATTGCTTATCCGATGGCATTAACACCAGAAGAGTCGGTGTTTGGACAATTGTCCGATCCACACTTATATCCCGAAGTTTCACAAGTGCGTGAGACCATGAAAAACTGGCGCTTTTATCATGAGTTTTCTGTCAGTGGAAATTCACCGATCCGTGTCCCACAGGTGGGCATTCGTTCGCCAGTTTTAGCGCATGATGGTACAAATTTAGCTGCGGCTTTTGAAACTTTACGTGAGCGTGGCAACAGTGAAACTTTGTTTGAAGTACTAGAAAAAGCCTTTCCGCAGACCCAATTTTATGTGCAGGAAATGGGTGGGCGCTTTCAAATGATGATGCAAAAGCAAGGGATCTTAAGACCTTTGGAAAGTGCCGAATTTTCAGATGGGACTTTACGGTTTTTGTGTTTAGCTGTGGCTTTATTGAGTCCAAGACCCCCAAATTTTATGGCACTGAATGAGCCTGAAAATAGCTTACATCCCGATTTATTACCTGCCTTGGCGATGCTGATTGCCGAAGCAAGTCGCTATACGCAGCTTTGGTTGACCACACATTCTAATGAGCTGGTTGAAATGATCAAACAGTATAGTGATGTGCAGCATTATCAACTGGATCAGGTCGAGGGGAAAACTGTGGTCAAGGGCGCAAGCTTAATCGATGAGGATTAATTTACTCCTTGAGTTCTAGTTTTTTTTGCTTAAGTTTAAAAAGGCAGAAAAGTTAAAAAAGCGAAATAGCCGATAAAACTGCTTATTAAGCTGAACCAAACTGGCAGTTTGCTGCGAAGTAAAGCAATAATGACGGCAACAAATATAAAGTCTGTCCATTGAATGATGTATTTTTGGCTCATTTGAAATAGTAGACACAGTAATAAACCAACGACAGCCGCATTGATTATTTTTAAGGTGCCAAAAAGTATCGGGTATTTCATCAATTTATTCCAATAGGGCAATAAGCCAAACAATAATAAAAATGATGGTAAAAATATCGCTAACGTCGCGAGTGCGGCATTTAAGAGTAGCACATCAGTCATGGGTAAAAGTGTGCCGAGATAGGCGGCGAAACTAAACAAAGGTCCTGGCACGAGTTGTGCAAGGGCATAGCCTAAGTCAAAATTTTCATTACTGATCAGTCCTGTAGAGACAAAGTCCTGATGTAAAAATGGCAAAATAATATGTCCACCACCAAAGACGAGGGATGCTGTGCGGTAGAAGCTTTCTAAGCTGAAAGCCAATACATTGCTATGTTGTATATCGAAGAATGGCAGAACGAAAAAAGGGCTGATAAAGGCGAGAAGCCATAGCCAAGAGGTGCGAGTATTTTCATGTGCATTTTGGCTAAAACTGTCATGTTTGGGTGGAACTGTTTCGGCGATATTTGGCTTTTGGCTGCGTAATTGATTTGACGATAAAACTAAACCGATAATTGCAGCAGCTACAATCACTAAAACTTGATTTAGAGAAAATTGAAAGAAATAAATAAAAAATGCAGCTAAAAGCATGACTAGATACTGAAATTTTGTTTTACAGAAGCTTCGCATCATTTGCCAAAATGCCCATGCAACAACGGCTAGTACAATTAACTGAATAACATGAAAGAATAAAGTTGAGAGTTGATTACTGAGTTTTATACTTAAAGTGGCCGCGGCACACATCAGCAGGGCTGAAGGTAAAGTAAATCCTAACCATGCAAAACAAGCACCTTGATAGCGGTTGAGTTGAAATCCAATTGCCATGCCGAGCTGGCTACTTGTTGGGCCTGGAAGGACTTGAGCCAAGGCAAGCAAATGCGCATATTCATGCTCTGTTATCCATTTTTCTTGTTTCACAAAATATTGAAAAAACAACACCAAATGTGCCGCAGGTCCACCAAATGCAATACACCCTAATCTTAAAAAGGTCAGAAAGATGACAAGGTTTCGTTGTGGTTTGGACTGGCTCATGCGTTACCAATATTTAAAATCAAAAGTAAGGTTATGAATTTCTAAAGGATAAAATTATTAAAGTTAAAAGATCTTAAAGGCTGATTATTGCAGGAGTATGTAAATCCTGCTTCAAAATTATTCTGAAGCGCTTAGCAGGGAAAAAGATAATTGGACGTAGTGACATAGTGCTGTCCCACATGCACATGGCGTCGGTTTCCGCCGCTGATTAGCATCAGCACATACACATAAAAAATTGTCTAAAAATGACTTCTCCAAAATCAGACACCTTATCAGAAATTTTGAGCGCTTTATTGAAGTGGTTGATGAGTGGCATTGCATCGTTATTTTCAATTATGGCATTTGCAGATGATCAGCTACCGGCTACACAAGCATTAGCAAGTTATGCAGATCAAAACAGCTGGCAGGACATTCAGCACTATCTACCAAAAGAATACCATTTAGATGAAATGCAGCGCCCTAAAGAAGAGTGGTGGAGTTGGCAGGGTCATACTGTTCACTTAGATACTTATCGAAATCCACAGGCAAAAGTGAAGGTGATTCTGTTTCATAGTGTGGGAACAAATGGTCGACAAATGTCATTGATTTTGGGGTATCCTTTGGCACAACGTGGCTATGAAACTATCGCTATTGATATGCCCGGTTATGGCCTCACCCAAGTCAAAAAGGGCTCAAAAATTCGTTATGATGACTGGGTTCAAGCAGGCAATGACCTCATTGAAGCCGAGCGACAAAAAGATCATCGTCCTATCGTTTTGTATGGGCTTAGTGCAGGTGGTATGTTGACCTATCACGTGGCGGCAAAAAATAAAAAGGTGAAAGGTATCGTCGGTATGACCTTTTTAGACACTTCAAATAAAACTGTGCGTGATCAAGTCTCTTTGAATAAATTTATGAGCCGCGTGGGCAGCCCACTGGCTCATGTGACAGCACATACACCATTTTCAGCATTGCCAATGCCGATGCGGTGGGTAAGTAAAATGCATCGCTTGGTGAATAATGACGCAGCATTGCAGGTCTTTTTAAAAGATAAAACGTCAGCTGGGAATAGCGTATCGGTTAAATTTCTAGATTCGTATTTATATTATAAAAATGACACGCAACCGGAGCAGTTTGATGTCTGCCCAATTTTACTGACGCAGCCTGAACAAGACCGCTGGACACCTTTGGCTTTAAGTCAGTCATTTTTAGCACGGATTCATCAAGTTCCAATCGATGTTGTCATGTTGAAAAATGCAGGACATTATCCTTTGGAACAGCCGGGACTCGATCAAATGGTCAATGCAATCGATGCGTTTTATCAAAAAGTCACGCAATAATCTATTGAAAGTGTGATGCGTAATTCATACCAACATAGATATAAAAAACCGCCAGAAGGCGGTTTTTTTATTGGGACTTTATCGTGGAAATATTTAAGCAAAATGACCATGTTGAAAATCATAAAATGCCTGACGTATTTCATCTTCACTATTCATGACAAATGGTCCATGTGCCGCAATGGGTTCATTTAAAGCTTCGCCACTTAAAATAAGCAGTTTGGTTGCTTCAAAAGATTTAAGTTTCAAGGACGATATTTGGTCACTGACATATAAAGTCTGTTTCGCATCAAAGCGTTGACCTTCGATTTCGATCGCGCCACTTAATACAAAAATCATGTTATTCCACTGTGGGTTGAATGAAAATTCCTGTTCAGCATTTGCATTCAAGCGCACATCCAACACATTCATCGGGCTAAAAGTTTCAGCTGCGCCCAATGTATCTTCGAATTGGCCAGCAATGACGCGTACCACGCCTGCATTTTGTGCAAGTTTAACTTCAGCAATATTGGCTGTAGTCAGTTCTTGATAGTGAGGTTCAGTCATTTTGGCATGACTAGGTAAATTGACCCAAAGTTGTACCATGTCTAAATTTCCGCCAGTTTTGGCAAAATTTTTAGAATGGTGTTCTTCATGCATAATGCCTCGACCCGCAGTCATCCATTGCACTTCGTCTTTGGCAATGCTGCCGTGATTTCCTTTAGAGTCAAAATGCTCCAATTCACCTTCATAAACAATGGTTACTGTTTCAAAGCCACGATGCGGATGTGATCCAACACCACGTTGATGATGACTTGGAGAGAAGTGATATTGGCCGGTATAGCCCATAACGAGAAATGGACTGGTTTGATTGCCCATTTCTTGCATAGGGAGCATAGAGTTTGTTGGGAAGCCATCGCCCACCCAAGTACTACGATCACTATGATATACACGTTTGATTGAATTCATAATTCAGCCCTCAATATATTGCTTCTGAGATCTATTATTTAGGTATAGTGAGGGAATGACAGGGCGAAAAACTCAACAGATTATTCTAAAAATGAAACAATCATGCAAAATTTAAATGACTATTACTACTTCGTGCAAGTGGTGAAATATCAAGGTTATACCAAAGCCAGTGAAGCATTGGGTATTACAAAATCTAAGCTATCACGCCGTATTACAGAGTTAGAGACCCGTTTGGGTGTACGTCTGATTCAACGTAATACGCGTAAATTTACAGTAACTGAAATAGGACAACAGTTCTATTTGCATTGCTTAAAAATTTTAGAGGAAGTCAGCGAAACGGAAAACTTTGTGCTTAGTACGTTGAATGACCAACTCTGTGGCCAAATTAAAATCTCTTGTCCTGTGGCTTTGGTGGAAATGCCTGTTGCCAAAATGGTCACTGATTTTATGCAGCAATATCCTGAGGTCAGTGTGCATCTGATGGCGACCAATCATCGGGTTGATGTGATTGAGGAAGGCGTAGATTTAGCCATTCGTGTGCGTAATATGCCTTTATTGGATAGTGATTTGATCGTTCGAGATTTAGATGCTTGGGATCATGTTTTGGTGGCATCGCCACAACTTTTCTTCGAGCGTGAAATTCCACAGCAATTGGCTGAGATTCAAAATTTTCCGTGTATTGGTTTTGACCGACCTAAACATTTTTGGGATTTCCGACATCGTGAAAAAAGTGAAACCCAACAAATTGAATTTCATCCACGCTTAAGAACTGACAGTTTTAGTGCGATGATTTCGGCTGCTCTTTCTGGCGTAGGAATCGCATCTTTGCCCAAAGTGTTTGTACGTGATGCTTTAAAAAGTGGTGAGTTAATAGAGCTATTTCCTGAATGGCAATTGCCGCAAGGGGTCATCCATGTTGCCTACGCGACACGACAAGGCATGCTGCCGGGTGTGCGTGCGATGTTAGACCATTTGATTTCAGGTTTTAAGGCCTTAGATATAGATCATCCGTAATTTGAGCAGTGTTCTTATTGTTTTAAAATTTTAATTATTTGGGGTTATTGCTCAAACACGGATTTACAGGGTTATTTATTTTTTATTGTTGGCATGAAGTTCAACATCAGTATGGTCGTCCTCCTGCTAGGCTAATTCGCTTTAATAAGCGGCGTTGGTCTGAAGGGAAAGGGCGGCGTGAGTGTAAAGTGGCTTGGTTATCCCAAAATACAATGTCACCTTCTTCCCATTGATGTTCATATCGAAACTCAGGTTTCAATAAATGTTCACGTAAAGATGCAATCAATTCACTGCCTGACTGATCATCGTAGTGAACCAATTCCACTTCAGATCGTTCATTTAACCACAGACCTTTACGGCCACTTTCTGGATGGGTACGTACAAGTGGATGTGGATAGGCATGTCCAACAATCGGTTGGTCTTTGAAACGATATAGCGGTGTAGCGCCATATCCCGTTGTGCCTTTATTATTTTTGGCACGGACAAATGGGTTGTATGTAATGAGTTGAAGTTGGTCTAAATGTTTTTGTGTCGCTTCATCTAAAGCTTCATAGGCTTTAATGGTGTTATACCATGAGGTTTGTCCACCGTCTTGTGGCAGTTCAATGGCATAGAGTAATGAACCAAAAGATGGCAGCGGAGTCCACTGATGGTCTGCATGCGCAGCCAATTCACCATGTCCAGTATAGTCACCTTTACCGACTGCATTTGAAACAGGTACGACGTCTGGTGGTGTACCGGTATCATCTTGTGACGCTAACACTGGAATATCTGCACCGGGACGGAAGATTGAACCGAAGTAGCTTGCAAACGCGAGATACTGTAAATCATCTAGACTTTGATGTTTAAAAATTAAAATCAAGTGTTCTGCCAGCGCTTGTTTTAAACGGTAGATGGTTTCCCCAGACTGTGCTTTACGCGCATCTAAACCATAAACCACAGCCCCCAAAGCTTGGTCATGTTGCACTTCAATACGAATTTCATTGCCATCTTGAAAATGTTCTGCTTGATGCCAACGCGGAGCATCATGGATGGCTTGTGAAAGTTGAGTTAATGCGGTCATTTCATAAGTTCTCAAATTGTTCTTTATTGAGACTTAATCTATGGAAGAAAGTGCAGGTTGGAAAATTAAAAAATAAGCTAAGTTTATGAAAAAACTTATTATTAATACTAATATGCTGAAAATGCAGCTTTTATTGAATCGTGTAGAAAATAGCTAAAAAACTGCTGTTGTAGTGTTGATAAAACAGCAGTTTGGATCGGAATTAAGATTTCAATACGTCTTTAATGCGCACAAAACGCTTGGTTAAAGTATTCAAATAATTCAGGTGTTTGGCTCCATAAGCCGATGGATAAGGCTAACAAGGCCAGAATACTGATAGCAATACTGAGTCTGAACCATAATGTTGAATTAGTCATGAATGACACTTTCCTCATTAACCATGAAATGAACCAATACCCCAAAAATACTCAGGACAATCGAAAAAATCCAAATGGCATTATAGTTACCGGTTATGTCGTGGTTCACACCACCCAACCAGCCACCAAAAAATGAACCGACTTGGTGAGTAAAGAACACGATACCACTCAGCATACTGAGATATTTAACGCCAAACATATTGGCCACAATACCGTTGGTGAGTGGTACGGTAGAAAGCCATAATAAACCCATAATGACGCCAAAAGCATAGATTGTCCATGTACTTAAAGGCAGCAAAAGAAAGGCAATAATGGCAATACCACGTAATCCATACAGTCCCATCAACAGCTTTGGTTTGGAATATTTGCCACCGAGCCAACCAGCTGTGTAGGTGCCGACAATATTAAACAGTCCAACGAGCGCTAGGAAAATAGTGCCCGTAGTGGCATTAAAGCCATGATCGATTAAATATCCCGGAAGATGGATGCCAATAAACACCACTTGGAAGCCACAGACAAAGAAACCGAGTGCTAGAAACCAAAAGGGTTTATGCTCCCAAGCCAATTGCAAAATTTGTTTAAAAGTCAGAGAGGCTTCATGCGTATTAGTTGCATTTGGTGCAACATACATTGGTGCTTTTAGCATCCAAGCTAAAGGAATAATAAGCGCAATTAAAATGGCGCTGACCACCAAAGCCGAAGACCAACCCAATTTTTGCAGTAGCAGTAATGTAGAGGGCAGCATAATGAACTGACCAAAAGAACCTGCGGCACTGGCAATACCCATGGCTAAACTACGTTTGTCTGGATGCGCTGCACGTCCTACGGCCGAGAGTAATACTGGAAAGGAGGTGGCTGAGAGGGCTAAACCTAGGATTAAACCTGCGCTTAAATTAAGCAGTAAACCGGTGGAGCTGACGGCCATGAGTAATAGTCCGAGGGCATATAATGCACCACCGACGGCGACCACGATCTTACTGCCATATTTATCTGCAAAAGCCCCAGTAATTGGCTGCACAGCACCCCAAATTAAGTTTTGCATGGCAATGGCAAGGCTAAATACGTTATGTCCCCAACCGAATTCATCACTCATCGGCACGAGATAGAGGCCAAATGCATGACGCACCCCTAAAGACAATGCCAAAATAATAGCACTGCCAATGAGCATGTAAATCAGGGGCTTTGAGAAACGAGTATCAGACATACAGCAGGCTACATTCTTTAAATTTAACCCAATGGTATGCGAATAAACGCAGAGTTGCGATTAAATTTAATTCACCAAACAATAAATTTTTTTTATAGGTAACTATGGATGAATAAAGAAAAATGACACAGCCGAAATTCAAAAGTGTTTAAAAGAGATTGAAGAGATAATTCAAAATAAAAGACCATATATAGCCTAATAAAAAAGACGGCTGTAGCCGTCTTTTTTTATATTCAGGTTATTAATTAGAAACGCATACCGATACCTGCATATGCAAGGATCGGGTTTACTTCAATATCCGCTTTAGATTTGATCAGTTCGCCGTGTGTCGCATCTGTAACGGTAATGGTGGTTTCATTTTGTAGGTGTGCATAGCTGACAGAACCAACAGCAAACCATTTATCATTGAAATCATATGTGAAGCCCACCGTCGCAACCGGAGCAAATACATCAGTTGCCTCTAAATCAACTTTGGGATTTGCCTTACTTGGTTTTCCTTCCAAAGAGGCGCCTGCATTACCTTCTTTAATGTTGGCAATCATGTGACCTGCGGCAATCAAATCTTTCTCAATTTGTGGATTCATTTCCAATTCATTGAAGTAGGCATACATCACGCCTAGACCCACATAGGGACGGAATTTATTGACGCCAGTTTTACCGAAGTGATATTGGATTTCAGCAGCCGGAGTCCATGCACGTGCAGAAGCTGCTGCACCATGTGCGCCTAAGTCGGTAATGAAAATATCATTTTCAAGTTCAAGATTTCCCAGTGCACCGCCTAGTGGTTTCGCAATGGCTGAAAATGGTGCGTAAATTTTTCCTGAGCCTTGTAAATCAACTTTTGGCGGAATACCCGCTTTCATTTCTAGTGATACATTGTCAGTGAAGAAATAGTTGGTCATGATCCCAAGCGTGGTGACATCGTCTGCTTCAAGACCGGTCCCTGGATTGTCCCATTGTTCAAGTCCTGAAATAGTGGCTTTACCACTCATTGCAGCAGGAACAGTGTCCAAAGTATTTAGCGCAACTTCTAGTAGGGGCGGAACTTTGTACCCTTCTCGAATATTGTCTTTTACTGTTTGTGATTTAACTTCACCAACTTTTGCCTCATAGCCTTCATTGATGGCAGTATTTACACGAAATGGCTGCGCTTTACCTTGTGGCATAACATGTAAAGCACCAACAGAGACAGAAAAACGTTTGAAGCCATCGCCATCTTTTAAACTAAAATATGGTGAGTCTGCATGACTGAGCATAGGTAGGGCAGCCATTGAAGCAGCAATGCACAATACACTTTTTTTCATTTGAAAGGACTCCATGTCCGTAAATTGATAATAATTTTTCTAAGTGCCCATTATTCAAAATTAGTGCGTAAAAAATGTTATAGAAAACAAGAATAAACGTAATAGTCCTGTAACATTTTTGATGATTTGTATTATTTGAGGGCTTTAAGTAGGTATTTGTGTAAAAAAATCTAACTTTTTTGAAATTTTGAAATGGTTCTATCTATTTGTAAATATTCAATATTTATTGGTATAAGTGACAGTGTATTGGTTGAATTGGGTCAATAAAATAGTTTAAAACGACCATATTCAAAGCAGTTTTGTGCTGTTGTCCTCTATAGAAATAAAATTCATAGCTGATCATTGAGTCTTTATATGCCAATCGAGTCTAATCACTCAAAGCCTTTTACACCAAAACCATTTTTTTTTGTACAATAGCGCCAGATTCAATTGAGTTATTCGTATGAGTACGCAAAACCCTCCCAAGAAAAAGGCTTTAGTTAATTTGCCTTTTCCGATTAAAAAAGCTGAAGATAATGCTTCGGATGAAATCTTTGAAGATATGCGTCCAAAACCTCAGCGTTATGCTGACCGTACTTGGATGCCACCACGCGGTACACGTCGTTCGATGGGTAAGCGTTAAAAGATTTAAATAAAAAAGCCATGGTTTGAACCATGGCTTTTTTATTGCAAATGATTGATGCTAATTGCGTATTTCAGACTGAATTCTACGGTCTTTATTGATATAATACTTTTTCTTCTGACGATACATGTCAAGATCAGCACGTTTAAGCATATCTTCCATTCGTTCATTCAAAGTATTGGTGGCAGAACCAATTGATATACTCATCGGTTGATTTGAATAAAACTGGTTATCGACCAATAACAACTCATTCAAACTTTGTAAGCAGTTTTGCAATGCTGCATCATCAGCACCCGGTAAAAGTATGACAAATTCATCACCGCCAATGCGCGAAGCAGAATAGGGCGTATGCTGAATAAGTTGGTTTAAAATGTTGCCCAGACGTCTGAGGATACTGTCACCAGCATCGTGCCCAATACTGTCATTGAGTTCTTTTAGTCCATTTAAATCCATAAAAATACAAGAAACAGGACGTAATTGATTGCGTTCGAGACGCTTGAGTTCTGCTATATAAAATGAACGATTATAGAGTTTGGTCAGTACGTCGTGCTTACCTAAATACTCAAGATAATTTTCAGCCTTTTTACGTGCGGTAATATCGGTTAAAGCAACCTGCACGGTGCTCCAATCATCAAGATAATCGGGAAATACGGTAAATTGCAGCAAGACGTGGCGAATACTGCCATCAAGTGCATAATTTATAGCTTCACGTTGATGATGTAAATTACCATTCCAAAGTTCAATCAACTGTTCTTTAAAGGTTTGCAGCATCTCTTTGGCAAATACTTTATGTACATTTTTGAGCAATATTTCTTTATTCGGAGCGCCAAATAAATCAAGGGTGGCCTGATTAACGTCAACAATTAGTATTTCCTTAATACACTCTTGTACAAAATCGGGGTGAACATCCAAAAATGTCACAAAATCTTCTATACCTAAAGCGCGAAGCTGATCTAATTTTATTTTAATCCGGCTGAAATCTTCTACCCAAAGTGAGGTTGGCGAATAATGGAAACGCGCTTCTGCCAAATGACGACTTTGTTCATGTAAACGACAAGCTTCAGTATAAGAGGTGATATCTTCAGTCGTAATTAAAACGGCAGACAAATCCTGCTCATGACTCGGTAGCACGATGCCTTTGAGTTGAATGTCTAGGCGTTGTCCACTGAGCGTATAGTTCACGGCAGAATGGGAAAAATGCGTTTCACCATTCCACAATGCAACCAACTCTCTAATGTGTGTTTGACACATCTCCGCCTGAAAAACGAGATCAAGGTTTTGACATAAATGTTCAAAGTCACGTGCTTGATACAGTTCTAACGTTTTTGTATTGACCTGTAAGATTTTTATTTTTCTTGCACATTGCAGAATTCGTGATTCATCTTGTTGAAGAAAAGTGGCGAGATCCTGCACACCTTGCTGACGCCAGAGATCAAATTGTTTTTTGACTTCACTGTAATCTTCAAGCCACATGGCAATGGGGGATAGCTCAAAAAAAGGAGAATCTAGCATGTCTATTTTATGTGCTCGTCATTCTTCATGATAATTACAACATGTAGTATAAGATGAAAAAAATGATATTAAAATAATGTGATGTATAAAGTAAACTTTATTTTTAATGTGACCAATGTCGCTAAAAGTTGTTAATCCACCTTAGATAAAAAGCCAATGTAGACTTTGGCTTTTTTTGGGGGGAAATGTGGTGAAAATAGTCTTTAGCGGCTGGCTTTACGAGCTTTATTTTCAGGCTTTGGTGCAGCGATTTCACGTTCAGCTTTCCAAACATCAATAAAATCTTTTTCATTAATATTGTACAGTTCAAGTAGGGCTAAAATGACACCGCCAAACATCATTGGGCCTTCTGAGTTGCTTTGAAACTCAAATATTTTCCCATTCAGGGCATGCAAAATATCTTCAATTTCAAAAATACGGTCACGACCATTGCTATCTGTCGGGTACATTTGGGTATTCAGCACAATTTTCGCAAGACTTTTTTCATTATCTGTTAAGGCCAGAACATCAACCAATTCATCTGCCGAAGGTGCAAAAATTACCGAGTCTTGAAAAATTGTATGTAGAAGTTTCGAAGTAAGTTTAGGTAAAGCTTTTTCAACGAAAGGACGGAATGAAATTGGAAAAATAACATTTCTGGAAATCCCCTTAAACATGGGAGCAATTTCTTCAACTTTATAGCCAGCGACACCACAGCCAATCGAAGTAATGAAATATTTGGTCTTCGGATGATTCTTGGTATAGATTTTAAAATCATCAACATAATGTTGAATCTGAGACAATGGCATTTGTTGTAAATGCTCATTCATTGTTGGAATAGCAAAACTTTGACCAGCCCATCCACGACCAATACCATTCATTGCACCAAAATGCACTAGGGCAGTACGCGCTGCACCGCCAGTATGTTGACCTGCCATATTGCTGCCAAAAACAAAAATAGTATCTTCGGGTAGGTTTTTAACAATACTTTCGTCATGATATTGGTAAGTCATAAGTTTGATCTGTGGCGTCCTTTTGTTCATGTTGCAGGTGAAATTTACATAGGTCAAGTATCAATAAGGGATAAATGAACGCTTTATTCCTGAGTTTTTTTAGAGCCAACAGTTTCCTCAAGAAAAACATGCGAAATCAGGCGAATTATTTTTCAAACATGAGAAAAATCTATGGGGTTATGTTGAATGATAATTTTACAGTCTGTACACGCCTCTGGTATTTACATAAATTTAGCGTTGTTTTGTGCAACTTTGCCCTCATAATAAAGCCATATAAAACTGTTGAAGAAGAGTGTGATGCAGGAACAGCCTTTTGAACTGGTAACACAATATCAGCCGGCAGGTGATCAGCCTCAAGCGATTGAGAAATTGGTGAAGGGGATTGAAAAAGGAATGCATGATCAGTTGCTCTTAGGGGTAACAGGTTCAGGTAAAACCTATACCATGGCAAATGTGATAGCACGCACGCAACGTCCAACGATTATTATGGCGCATAATAAAACTTTGGCTGCGCAGCTTTATGGCGAGTTTAAAGCCTTCTTTCCGCATAATGCCGTGGAATACTTCGTCAGTTATTATGACTATTATCAACCCGAAGCCTATGTTCCATCTTCAGATACTTTTATTGAAAAAGATTCATCGATTAATGATCATATCGACCAAATGCGTCTTTCGGCAACACGGGCATTATTAGAGCGACGTGATGCAATTATTGTAGCGTCAGTTTCAGCTATTTATGGTCTGGGTGATCCCAATGCTTATATGAGTATGCTTCTGCATATCGTGGAAGGAGACCGTATTAGCCGTGATGATATCATCCGTCGTTTGGTGGAAATGCAATACACCCGAAATGAACTCGAATTTTTACGGGGCACATACCGTATTCGTGGTGAAATTATTGATATTTTTCCTGCTGAATCTGATCAAAATGCCATTCGAATAGAGTTATTTGATGATGAAGTTGATTCAGTTCGATGGTTTGATCCATTGACTGGCAGAATGGTCCGTAAAGTGCCACGTATTACGATTTACCCAAAAAGCCATTATGTAACACCTAAAGATAATTTACAGCGTGCAATTGGAACGATTCGTGAAGAACTCGCAGAACGACTAGGATTCTTTCGTGCAAATGATAAATTACTCGAAGCACAGCGTATCGAACAACGTACACGTTATGATTTAGAGATGATGCAGCAGCTTGGCTATACCAATGGTATTGAAAACTATTCACGCCACTTGTCTGGCCGTCCTTCTGGTGAAGCACCTCCGACTTTGTTTGATTATGTACCTGATGATGCTTTATTAATCATTGATGAATCGCACGTTACCGTTCCGCAAATTGGGGCTATGTATAAAGGTGACCGTTCACGTAAAGAAAATTTGGTCAATTACGGTTTTCGTTTACCAAGTGCGCTTGATAACCGCCCAATGAAATTTGAAGAATGGGAGCGGATTATTCCTTCGACCATTTATGTCAGTGCAACGCCTGCACATTATGAAATGGAAAAGTCTGAACAAGTCGTTGAGCAAGTGGTTCGACCCACAGGTTTGGTCGACCCTGAAATTGAAATTCGTCCAGTGTTAACGCAAGTGGATGATGTATTGTCAGAAATTAATAATCGAAAAAACTTAAATGAGCGTGTATTGGTTACGACATTAACCAAACGTATGGCAGAAGATTTAACTTCATATTTGAAAGAATATGGTATTAAGGTCGCTTATTTACATTCTGATATTGACACTGTTGAACGAACTAAAATTATTCATGAATTGCGTTCAGGTGTATACGATGCAATTGTCGGGATTAACTTACTGCGTGAAGGCTTAGATATGCCAGAGGTGTCTTTAGTCGCCATCTTAGATGCTGACAAAGAGGGCTTCTTGCGTTCTGAGCGTTCTTTGATTCAAACCATTGGTCGTGCAGCGCGTAACTTAAACGGTAAAGCGATTTTATATGCAGATCGTATGACTGACTCCATGCAAAAAGCCATTGATGAAACGGATCGTCGTCGTAATTTACAGATTGCATTTAACCTTGAACATGGCATTACGCCACGTAGTGCTGTACGCCAAAACGTTAATGATATTGATACTGGTGAACTGCTGACAGATGATGAAATTGATGAAAAAATTTCAGATCAGGCCAAGGCATTAACTGCAGATGAACGTCATTTGATGTCAGATCCAAAACTTCTGGCAAAACATATGAATAAGTTGGAAAAAGAAATGCTAAAAGCGTCTAAGGATTTACAGTTTGAACAAGCCGCTCGATTACGCGATGAAATCTTGCGTTTAAAAGCACAGATGATTTCATAATTTTGTTAGACAAGATGCGGAATATTGTTTGAATGACATACATAATTCAGACAAGAAAATGATTTTTAGAGCAATTTTTTCCGCTAGAGTAAAAACACGAGAGAAAGAATTACTTAATTTTCATCGAATGTTTTGCAGCGAAATGAGGCATAAAAATGACAACGAATATTCCGAAAGCTGGTTTTAGGCTCGCAAAAATTGCACTTGGTGCAGCAGTGTTAATTGGTTTAGGTGCAGCTACAATGGCCTATGCACAGACGAAACCATTACAGACTGTGGAAAAAGTTGAGCTCGATCGTTATTTAGGTATGTGGTATGAAGTAGCTCGTAAGCCTATGGTTTTTCAAAAAAGCTGTGACCGTGATGTGACTGCGGTTTACACGCTAAATGAAAATGGCAACATTAATGTAAATAATCGCTGTGTATCTAAAGATGGTACCAAGAAGCAATCAATAGGCGAGGCATTTGTACAAAATGCACCGTTTAACTCGAAATTAAAAGTTAGTTTCTTACCAGAAGCCATTCGTTGGTTGCCTGTGGGGCGTGGTGATTATTGGGTACTCAAAGCCGATGAAGACTATCAAACAGTTTTGGTAGGTGAGCCACGTCGTAAATATATGTGGGTGCTTTCTCGTTCGGCTCATCCAGATCAGGAAGTGATTCAGGAATATCTAAATTATGCGCAATCTGTTGGTTATGATTTATCAGATATTATTCATACCAAGCAAACAGTGAAACCTAAAACCTAAATAATTGAACAAATGCTAAAAAACCATGCCTGTGCATGGTTTTTTATTTGCTAGAATGTCCATGCGAAAAGCTTGATTGATCAAGCAAAATATCAAGATTATGTAGTCATTTGGACTGGAGTGAAAGATGTATAAAGGCGTTGCATTGTCTGTATTGGCATCGGTCACTTTCGGTATTTTGTATTTCTTTACCATCTTTTTAAAACCTCTAGATAGCGAGCAAACTTTTGCATGGCGCATGTTGGCGACCTTGCCATTTTTAACCTTATTTATGTGGTGGATGAAAGATTTAAACAAAGTCAGTGAAATTTTTTGGCGTGTGGTCAAGCAACCGATCTTTCTCATTTGGTTAATCATTAGTTCATTTTTATGTACTACACAGCTTTGGTTGTTTTTGTGGGGACCAATTAATGGCCGAGGGCTAGAAGTATCTTTAGGGTATTTTCTCTTGCCCTTAGTGATGGTTCTGGTTGGATGTGTACTGTATAAAGAAAAGCTGTCTAAATGGCAGATGGCTGCCGTGGCATTGGCAATTTTAGGGGTCGGTCACGAAATTTGGCGTATTGGCAGTATCGCGTGGGAAACTGTCTATGTCGCTGTGGCTTATCCGATTTATTTCTTTTTACGTCGTACCTTTAAAACCGATCATTTGGGTGGTTTTTGGTGGGATCTTTGCTTAATTTTGCCTGTAGCCTTTTATTTAGGATTTATTCATAGCGATAGTTTAGCGCTGATGTCGTTATTCCCGTATCTGATTTTGGCGGTTTTAGGACTGGGTTTTCTGAGTGCGCTTGGCTTAGGTAGCTATATGTTGGCGAGTCGTTATTTGCCATTTGTGATTTTTGGTTTGTTGAGTTATTTAGAACCCGTGTTGTTAGCTTTTGCATCCATCGCATTGGGGGAGCGAGTAGAAGCCGAAGAATGGCTGACCTATATTCCAATTTGGGGTGCGGTATTGTTATTGGTGATAGAAGGTGTTTTGCATCTGTTTAAACAAAAGCAAAATGAACGTGCGCTAGCAAAAAATGTAAAAGCGTTAAATGATCGAATCGATTCTTAGACTGAAAATCCTGGTACGATAAATTGATCAGTTTACAATTAATGCTTGCTGTTTTTTAATAAAATCTTAAACTTAGAAAACTAAAACACGCCATGATTCAATTTATTGTTTAGGAAGAACAGCATTGAATGATGGTGTACAAAAATATTTATTTTAGATAAAAATAAACTGAAATCGATAAAAGATTGATTAAAGAACCAAGATACAGGAAGCAGTCAGTGGTTGTCCCATTTCATCTAAGCGCAAAACTTTTACAGCTACAACCCGTGCTGGATCAGCATTGGCAGAGTATCGTGTCTGAAGTGTGCACTGATCTTGATCAATCCAATTTAGCACAGATACAGCAGGTGTTATTGCAAAAAGGTATTCGTTGGGAGTCTTCATCACAGTCGTATCAAAGCGATGTACCGATGAATTTTGGCATGCTGATGAAAGTACTAAAATATGATGTCATGCGTGAGCATGCACAGTATTTGGCAACACAGCTCGAAGAACTTAGGATATTGGCCCAGAGTATTCAAATTGCGCGAAAATTAGAAGAAAACCTACTCTATATCAATAAAATAGATGCAGAAGAAGATTTTGAATTACAGTATGAAAAAAATGTATTACATCAGCATTTCATTTTAAATGCCGCACAAATCATTCGTGAAATGGATTTGATTGCGCCGAGTGATGCACGTCAACTCACTGCTCTGCAAGTCAAAATTTTCTTGATCGAAATTTTCTTAAAGTCACATATGTTAGGGCAAGTTTTTGATGCTTCTATCCCGAAATCATCTGAGGTTTGGCAACATCCGATTTTTAAATATTATTTAAAGCGTGAACAAAAAACGCGATATTTACAAATCGTACAAACATCTGATTTTATTTATATTTTGTCGCCTGATTTAGATTGGACGACGCAGTATTCAGCAACTCGGTTTTTATCGACAAAGCATAATGAGGCCTTAGCAGACGACGTTTTTGATGGGGTGGCCATAGATTTAACTACTGCTTTAGAGAATCAGCAGATCGAACAATTAAAATTTCGAGTCTCAAAGTTGGCATCCATTGCAGGTTTTATACATTTAGATCTACAAAATTTAATGCAGCAACTACATACACGGGTAGATAAGCATCTACTTTTAATGCTGCATGTAGAGGATGCTACTCAATTAGCGACGGTTTTACCTGCTTTTGAGCAGCAGTTCAATACATTGATCTTGAAGCCCTTACATCAGACTGTTCAATATCAACTGAGCGAGCAGATACAGCATGATTTTGTCTTTTTCCATAGCATGCAAATATCTCAGAAGCTCATTACGAGTCTAAACGTCTTGAGTAGTTGCCCTAAGTTTGAGGCAAGTTTGGAGTTAAAGCGACTGCGACTTCAACTACAGGCTTGGCAGGTGCTTTTGTTGAAACGGCGTACGCACATTTTTCATGTTCAGAATGAAGATGATTGGGAGTTACATCATCAGCAGTCACAGCAAATTCATACGGCGCTGAAGGCGCTCTTGCAGACGACCGAGGACGAGGATGAACAGCAGATCTTTGCTGCTGAAGCCGTCGTAGAAAATATGGGTACCCATGGCTCGCATGTTGGATTTTCTAAACGCATGACGAAAACAGGAGATTATGAAAGTCTTGAAGCCGATGCTTTAAAAGCGCAGCAGCAAAAAAAGCGCCAGACTTATATGCAGGTTTTAATGTTGCTGAAGGAACATGCGTCACAGCTCGTCAATCTTGATTTTGAGCCATGTGAAAATGCCTTAAAGGTACAGTCATTTAGTGATCAGAGATATTTTGCGATTAGTGCTGGAGAGAATGGTTTAAATGCACTTCCGAAAATATTAGAGCTGAGTGTAAATTTCTTTGATTTTAATCTGGAAAAGTTTGCTGAGGATCTGAAAAATTAACTGAATTTTAAATATTGATCTGACTTTAAAACTAATGTTAGGCAGTAACATTAGAGGCGTAATTTGATTCAAATAAGAGAACGATACGCGGTAATGTCATCCGCAATTGTCTGAGACAGGGTTACTTCTAATAAAAAATGTTTTTGCGATACTTTGAATAAATTGACGGTAGTGAACGAGGTTTGCGGTGAGGAGCATTGCTCCGCAAGATGGTTTCCTTATGAAGCACGTTCTCATTTTGCCAAATGAGAAACAACGTTTCGTAAGAGTACCTCCGACTGAAGGCTAAACCCTTTATTCAAACTTTAGATGTAAGATTCCGTCGAATATTCTTAAAAATCATCTAAAAATGTGAAATTATTATTACGAGCTTAACATCAGTAAAAATACTATAAATTGAGCAAAATAAAAAACACCACAATTTGAACAATATAAATATTCGTTTATCTTTGAGCTAAATATGCAGAGATCTGGTTGATAAAACTACATTTGAAATTTTGTGACAAAAATCTGCGAAAAAGCCGGTTTTTCAACTTTCGGCTATAAAATCATAATACTAATCATGATTATTTTGAAAATTGATAGTGAATATATAACAAAATAACCTTGTCGAAATCTGCTTTTAGATTCATTAATTTTCAGTTTTCCATTACAATTGTGGGGTTTTGAAATTTATGCTTAGATTTACAATTAATTAGAGGACGTATCTGTGAGCAAAGACACTATCGTTGCCCTACATGCAGAGCACCAAGGTCGCTGGAAAAACCGTGAAGAAATCGCGGAACGTATGATTGCCCTAGTGGGTCAGTTATATCGTGAAAAAAACATCGTAGCTACAGTATACGGTCGTTCTTTAATTAACCGTTCGGTTATCCAAATTCTTAAAGCGCATCGTCGTACTCGCGTACTTGACGTTGAACTTTCAGTTGTGAACACTTTCCCAATTCTTGAAGCTTTGGCGAAAATCGAAAACATCGGTACTGCTGAAATTGATCTTGGCAAACTTGCTGTTGAGTTCAAAGAAAAAGGTGGTGATGTTGACGCATTCGTTGCTGACGCTGTGAAATCACTTGAAGGCAATGCAACTAACGTTGAAAACCGTGATGTTGTACTTTACGGTTTCGGTCGTATCGGTCGTATCCTTGCACGTTTGATGATCAGCCAATCTGGTCTAGGTCGTGGTCTTAACCTTAAAGCAATCGTTGTTCGTAAATCATCTGACGGTGACTTAGAAAAACGTGCGTCTTTGTTACGTCGTGACTCTATTCATGGTCCATTCGCAGGTACGATTTCTGTTGATGAAGAAAACGAAGCAATCATTGCTAACGGTAACTTCATCAAAGTGATCTATGCGTCTAACCCATCTGAAGTTGATTACACTGCTTACGGTATTAACAATGCACTTGTAATCGATAATACAGGTAAATGGCGTGATTCTGAAGGTCTTGCACAGCACCTTAAATGTCCAGGTGCTGCACGCGTAATTCTAACTGCACCTGGTAAAGGTGATATGAAGAACGTTGTATACGGTGTGAACCAAGCTGACATCCTTGATGAAGATACAATCATCTCTGCTGCAAGCTGTACAACAAACGCGATTACACCAACACTTAAAGTGTTAAATGACAAGTACACAGTGATTAATGGTCACGTTGAAACAGTTCACTCGTTCACAAACGACCAAAACTTGATCGACAACTACCATAAAGCTGACCGTCGTGGTCGTGCTGCTACTTTAAACATGGTAATCACTGAAACTGGTGCTGCTAAAGCTGTTGCTAAAGCACTTCCTGCTCTTCAAGGTAAATTGACTGGTAACTCAGTACGTGTACCTACTCCAAACGTATCTCTTGCAATTTTGAACCTTACTTTGGGTCAAGATGTTGACCGTGAAGAAGTGAATGAATACATTCGCCAAATTTCAATCAACTCTAACCTTCAAGGTCAAATCGGTTATACAAACTCAACTGAAGTTGTATCGTCTGACTTTATCGGTTCACGTACTGCTGGTGTGTTTGACGCTCAAGCGACAATCGCTTCTGGTAACCGTTTAACTGCTTATGTTTGGTACGATAACGAAGTGGGTTATAGCTGCCAAGTATTGCGTATTGCTGAGCAAATGGGCGGTGTAAGCTATCCAAAAGTTCCTGCTGAAACTAATGCTTAATTAGTTCACGCTGTAAAAAAAGGGCCTCATTTGAGGCTCTTTTTTTATCTAAAGAGTATGGGTTAAAAACTTAAGGCATAGATGACGAATGGATTGATCAAAAACATCAAAAGTTCTTGTTTTTTCTGCCACTGTTAGATGAGTGTAAGTCATTTATAATGAAAAGCTGACTAAAATGTTCAAGTTTTAAGTTGATGAAATTATTAAAGAATTAAATACAAAAAAATGCAAACTAGTTTGTATAATGTGTTCAAAATGATACTGTAAAAAATAAAAAGCAAAAGGAATTTAGTTTGCAAGCAAAGCACATGCTCAGTGGATTGGCATTTATTGTGTTTGCTGCGCTCTGTGGTGTACTTATCGCCATTTGGGTGTTTAAGCACTTTAATATTTATATCCCGCTAGAAAATCAGAACGTCAATATTGACCTGCAAGAGCCGTTACAAGCCGAAGTCAAAATTCATGATGCCTTAGATGTGGACGTGACAGGGCGGGTGAATGCTGAAATTCCGATACATGAAAATTTAAATATTCCCTTAACTCAAACGCTGACGCCACGGGTGTATTTTGATAATCAAGTCCCAATCAAGACCACGATTCCAGTACGTGAAACTTTGAAAGTGAATCAAAACCTTCCTGTGAATACCAAAGTGAAAGTTAAAGTCATGGGGCAGGATGTGACTTTGCCGCTCAAAGGTGATATCCCGATACAATTGGATATTCCAGTAAATATGAATGTGCCTTTGGAGCAAAAAGTACATTTAAAATTTGATGCGCCAGTCAAAACCGTGCTGAAAGAAAACCTACATATTCCACTAAATGCAAATTTAAAAACCAACATTCCTATTGAAGGTAATTTAAATGTTCCAATTAAGACGGCATTAAAAGCGACAGTGGATGTGCAAAATACGTTGCCGGTTCAAATTAAAAAGGGTGAATTGGTAATTCCACTAAAAACAATGCGACTCAACAGAGAGCATGCCAAAACTGAAGCGAAAGCTCAGGAGTAAGCCATGTGGATATTTCAATCGGCGAAGCGCATCATTTTGAGTTTTATCGCAGTTGCGTTATTGGTTGCGGTACTATTTTGGTTGTATTTAAATATTTATGCGTCGATGCAAGTACGTGCAAAAAATGCTGATATTCAATTGTCGCATTCACTACCCACCAAAATTTCCGTTGGTAATTATTTGCAAACGCAGTCTATTGGGACTCTGGATACGCAGATTGCTTTAGATCGGAAGCTGCAACTACCCTTAAAGGGAAAATATCTGGCAGATTTGCAGTTTAGTGTAGAGGTTCCGATCTCAGTGGATATTGATTATTCCACCAATATTCAAATTAACCAGACGATGCCGCTTGAGGCGACCACAGATTTGGTGATTAAAAATAAACTCGTGCCGAAATTTCCCTTAAAAATGGACATTCCTGTCAAGTTAGATGTGCCTTTTCATTTGAAAAGAACCTATAACATTCCTATTCGAATTAATTTTAATGGTCCTGTGTATTTTGAGTTTAATGAAAAAGTCGATTTGCATGTGGTACATCAGTTTGCACCACAGCTAAAACTCAATGACCCGATGACAATGCGAAAAATCGCAACCTTTAATGCCACGATGTACAACGCAGAGCGTAATACCAAGGCAAATTTAGATATGAATATGGATTTGCCGATAAAAAATGTACATCCATAAGCATGATTCAACTCAAAAAAGCCCGAATCAATTCGGGCTTTTTTGTGGGTTCAATCTTATTTTAAAGCAGCTTCAACAGCACTACGTAGAGAAGTAGTTGGGTGACCGAGTAACTGTTCCAAGTCCTTACGATCACTTTGCATCGCACCGCCAATGCTATTGATATCGGCATCGACGATAACATCTACAAGACCAGCAGGTAAGCCAGCTTGTAATAGACCTTGCGTATAGTCTTCTGCTGTAAGATTTTGATAGTGAACATTTTGACCTGAAACTTGCTGTAGGGTTTCAGCAAGCTGTGCCAAGGTGAAACTGTCTGAGCTTGCAAGTTCATAGGTTTTATTTTCATGACCAGAGCTTGTAAGTACTTTTGCAGCAGCTTCAGCATAGTTAGCACGGGTCGCTGCATTAATTTTCCCATCCTTTGCTGCACCAAATAAGGTACCTGTTTCCACCACATGTCCTGCAGCAGCAAGATAGTTTTCGACATACCAGTTATTTCGTAAGAAGGTATAGGTTAAACCACTAGCTTGAATCAGACTTTCTGTTTCACGATGTTCTTGAGATAAACCCAATGGCGATGTATCAGCACGTAACAGGCTGGTATAAGCAAGATATGGAACTTTCGCTTCTACTGCAGCATCAATTACGGCTTTGTGTTGTGGAGTACGCCGACCAATTTCATTGGCAGAAATGAGTAATAATTTATCGACACCTTGTAGTGCAGGAACCAGTGTATCTGGTTGATCATAGTCAAAATGACGAAGTTCGATGCCTTGAGCTTGTAGAGATGCTGCTTTTTCTGTTGAGCGAACTAAAGCGATGATGTTTTCGGCCGCGGTTTCTTTCAATAAAAATTGAAGGACCAATTGGCCTAGTTGACCTGTTGCACCTGTAATTGCGATTTTCATATTTAAACCCTCTGATTGTTGAATA
This sequence comes from Acinetobacter sp. ANC 5600, assembly GCF_002018395.1. NCBI lineage: Bacteria > Pseudomonadati > Pseudomonadota > Gammaproteobacteria > Moraxellales > Moraxellaceae > Acinetobacter > Acinetobacter sp. ANC 5600. The sequence goes on along the minus strand of NZ_MVKW01000001.1, from coordinate 110,743 downwards.
AATGATCTTGATGGTGGAATCTTAATCTGTTAACTTACTAAATGTAAGTACGTACCAAAAAGTAAGTTAGTGACTTTGAGGAAAGATTTAATGAACACATACGCTACAAGTAAATTATTAGGTCAAGTTTTATCCACAGATTGTCCATCTCGAGAAATATTGGAACATCTCACCAATAAATGGTCAGTATTAGTTTTACGTTGTTTGACTGAAGGGGTACACCGTTTTAGTGAACTTAAGCAGCGTATCGAAGGGGTAAGCGAAAAGATGCTGGCTCAAACGCTGAAAATGCTCGAGCAAGATGGTTTTATCTTAAGGACAGTCTATCCAGTCGTGCCACCCAAAGTTGAATATCAACTGACTTTAATGGGCTCGCAGGCTGCAGAAAAGTTAATGCATCTGATTGGTTGGGTTGAACGAACCTTGCCTGAAATTATTGAAGCCAAGGAAAATGCACGTAAATAGCTTTCAGAAATGGGGAGTGAAATTCGTTTGCCATTTATCAAAGGTATTTTGATGATGAGCTAAAGACTTTCGAGTGAGGTGCGGATTTTCCTAAAAATTTGCATCAGTACCAAGATGAATGAAATTTATAGTATTGCTGAATAATATTGTTCGAGAAATTCTTTAAAATATGGCAGAATAAGCGGTTTTAAAGTTTTTAGAGGATTGGCAAATATGCGCTTTGTTGATGAAGCAGTCATTACCGTAGAGGCTGGCGACGGTGGCAATGGCGTAGCCAGTTTTCGCCGTGAAAAATTCGTACCATTTGGTGGTCCAGATGGTGGTGATGGTGGTCGTGGCGGTAACGTATACGTTCAAGCCGACAACGACACAAGTACCCTAGTAGATTATCGTTATACACGTAAATTCCGTGCAGAACGTGCTAAAAATGGTCGTGGAGCGAACTGCTCAGGCCGTGGCGGTGAAGATACCGTATTGCTCGTTCCAGTGGGCACAACAATTGTAGATACAGAATCTGGCGATATCATCGGCGACTTAGTGGCTGACGGTCAGCGTGTGTTAGTGGCAGCAGGTGGTGAAGGTGGTTTGGGTAATACTCACTTCAAATCTTCAACCAACCGTTCTCCACGTAAATGTACACACGGCTCAAAAGGCGAATATCGTGAAATTCGTCTTGAATTAAAAGTACTCGCAGACGTTGGTTTGTTGGGTATGCCAAATGCGGGTAAATCAACCTTTATCCGTGCAGTTTCAGCAGCAAAACCAAAAGTTGCAGATTATCCATTTACCACAATGGTGCCAAACCTAGGTGTGGTTGATGCCGATAGTCACCGTTCATTTGTAATGGCGGATATTCCGGGTCTAATCGAAGGGGCTGCAGAAGGTGCAGGTCTAGGTATTCGATTCCTGAAACACTTGGCGCGTACACGTATTTTATTGCACATCGTAGATGTTCAACCGATTGATGGTTCTGACCCTGCGTATAATGCAAAAGCAATTTTGGAAGAGTTGAAAAAATTCTCCCCAACACTTTCAAAATTACCTGTTGTATTGGTACTCAATAAAGTAGACCAATTGGCGGCTGAAACGCGTGATGAATGGTGTGATCACATTCTCGAAGAGTTGCAGTGGAAAGGCCCTGTATTCAAAACTTCAGGTTTAACGTTTGAAGGTACTAAAGACGTTGTGTACTACCTGATGGATCAAATTGAAGAACAGCGCGAACGCGAAACTGAAGATCCTGAATATGCAGCAGAAGTTAAAGCGTTCCGTGATCAACTTGAAGCTGAAACACGTGAGCAAACGCTTGCTGCGAAAGAAGCATATCGTGAAATGCGTCGTCAACAACGTTTGGCAGGTCAAGGTGAAGACTTTGATGATGAATTTGAAGACGGTGATGATGAGGCAGAATCGTACTACGTACGTTAATTGCTGAATAAGTGTCAAAGCAAACAAGTCTGAGGACAAGATGATAGAAGTGGTAGATGGGCAACGTCAGCTCAAGGGTTGTAAACGTATCGTTGTTAAAATCGGATCATCACTACTCACAGCAAACGGAAAAGGGTTAGATCTGGATGCAATCTCGCATTGGGCGGGACAAATTGCAGAACTACACAATGCAGGGCACGAGATCATTCTTGTGTCTTCCGGTGCTGTGGCTGAAGGGATGGTTCGTATGAATTTGGACAACCGACCCACAGATCTACCCAGTCTACAGGCTTGTGCTGCCATTGGTCAGATGGGCTTAATTCATACTTGGTCTAGCGTATTAGAACAACGTTCGATTCGCACAGCACAAGTTTTGTTAACGCATGATGACTTGGCAGACCGTCGTCGCTATTTGAACTCTTGTGATGCCTTGCAGCATTTGATTGATTGGCGTGTGATTCCTGTGATCAATGAAAATGACACAGTGTCGACTGACGAAATCCGCTTTGGCGATAACGATACTTTGGCTGCGATGGTGGCTGGACAGGTTCATGCAGACCTTTTGGTGATTCTAACTGACCAAGAAGGCATGTTTGACTCAGACCCTCGTTCCAATCCAGATGCCAAACTGTTCCATACAGTACGTGCAATGGATGAATCATTATTCGATATGGCTGGCGGCGGCGGTAAATTCGGTCGTGGTGGTATGTTGACCAAAGTTCGTGCGGCACGTTTGGCAGCCAAGTCCGGTTGTCCAACAGTCATTGCGAGCGGTGATAGTGATAATGTGCTGTCACGTGTAATGGCAGGTGAATTACTCGGTACATTATTTATTACCGATAATGATCGTGTGACAGCCCATCAACAATGGTTAGCTGCACATTTACAAACAGCGGGTCGTTTAGTAATTGATGATGGCGCAGTCAAAGCCATTCGTGATAATCACCGCAGTTTATTACCTGTCGGTGTGAAAGCGGTTGAAGGGCATTTCGAACGTGGTGATGTGGTGGAATGTGTCGATACACAAGGTCATCGTGTTGCCGTCGGTCGTGTAAACTTCAGTTCACGTTCGGCAGAAATCGTCAAAGGTTTGGCCTCAGATAAAGTTCATCAAGTTTTAGGGGAAGCTCGATCACTTGAAATGATCCATCGCAATCATATGGCGATTTATTAATAATTACGTGGAATTACTTGGAGTGTAAATATATTGCATAAGTTGTTGTATTCTAATCTAAAAGCGAATTTTTTTATAAGGTTGGAATTACAAGTAATTACGTAATAACACTTTGAAATACCACTTTAAAAGAGGTTAGACTAGAGGTTAATGGTCTAACCTTTTTTATGGGTGTGTTGAATGTTAACTAAATTACAAATAGATGCTTTGAAGGCGAAGGACAAACTTTACAAAGTTTGTGATGGGGATATGCTTTATATTTTCACTTCTCCTACCGGTAAGAAAACATGGAAGGTTCTATATACTTTTGATCATAAGAAAGGAACTGTAACACTTGGGCCTTATCCAACTGTTTCGATCAAAGAAGCTCGATTAAAACGAGATGAAATTAAAGTTCAACTTGTTAAAGGTAATACGCCAGGCCAATTAAAGAAAAAAAATGAACACAACAAATTGGAAAGTATGACTTTAAAGGATTTATTGGAAGAATACTTACAAGTAGTCACACCTACGCATAAAGGTGCGAAACAAGAAGAAAGTGTCATTAAAAGTTATATAAGGGATTTTCCTAAATTAATGAAGAAGCTAGTTAAGGAAATTAACTCTTCAGATATAGATGATTTTAGGGATGAGAGATTAAAAAGAGTGGTAGGTGCAACCGTTGCTAGAGATTTGGGCGTTCTAGGCGGGGTCTTCAGGTATGCGATTGAAAATAAAAAAATCATCAAAGATTCTCCTCTGAAATATGTTAAAAAACCTAAGCAATCAAAACATAGAGAAAGAAGAATTTCAGAGGATGAAATAAGAAAAATATTAGAAGCTTTTAAGTATAAGCCAACATTCAGGCCAATTAATAAGAAACAACAAACAGCTTGGGCATTCTTATTTGCTATTGAGACCGCTATGCGGGCTAATGAGATTACTAGCATGAAGTGGGAACATGTTTTTGAAGATCATGTTTTTTTACCAGATACTAAAAATGGTGATTCACGAAAAGTACCTTTGTCAAATAAAGCAAAACAGTTACTTGAATTAATGAGGGGGTTGGATGATGAGAATGTATGTACACAGACAAATACAAATAGTCTTTCTCAAAATTTCTATAAAGTTTCTAAAAAACAATTGATGCTAGATGATCTACGTTTTCATGATACAAGACATGAAGCAACAACTCGATTAGCTCAAAAGCTCCCAATTCAAGATCTTGCCAAAGTTACCGGTCATAAAGATCTTCAAACATTAATGAAATATTACAACCCAACAGTATCGGAATTAGCAGAAAGAATTAATATGTAATATTAATTCTATTGTATATGCATTTTTAGAGTAATAATTATGTTTAATGACTTGAAAAAAGAGATATTAGATCATTTAGTTAAAATTAAGGGATTATTTATAGATAGTAATGAAATAAATACTGAATTAGCAGATGTTTATTTTAAATATATTTCTCTAGATTTTTTAAGTTTATTCAAGTTGGTAGAAAGAGATATAGAAAAATATAAAAATGATCTCATGAATAAATTTGAATCACTTTCTAAAGAAAGAACGGATGCTATAGATTACGTTAAGTTGTCTATAGCAATAGATGTAATGATTATGAAGTATTTAGAAAGTGATCAAGTTGATGTAAGTTTTTTAACTAGTCAATTGATAGCAAATCATTATGCTTTGTCAAAAAATATTATATATAAAATCCAGTCTGTGGATGTGATGATGGAAATTCAATCAAAAAAGAACAGTCAAGCTGGAAAGCAAAAAGGAAAAAGGAATGAAGAGCTAAAAGTAGAATATTACGACGATATTAAAGCTTATAGAGAGCGAAATAGATTTCTATCACTGACACGATGTGCAGGTGAGATAAAGGATAATTTAGAGATACCCCTTACTGAACCTAATATTATAGAAGTTATCAAACAGGTTGATAATGAGATTAATAATTTAAGATAATTTTGAAATAAATTGTTACATGTGTCTTTGAAGCGCTGTATCGGTTTTTACAGGTATAAAAAAATATTTCAAAGTGAGTTCAAGCAATAACGTTCCATGTAAAGGAAAGAACAAATGTTTGAATTACCCTTAAAAAATTATTATCGAATGCAGGATATTGCTAAATATTCTGAACAGCCTCAAAAATATCATGTGTACAAATCTGGTAAAAACAAGGGAAAAATTAAAGTTATAAAAGCTCAGCCCGCAAAACAGGGACTAGTTCCTGTTTCAGCTAAGACAATTTGGTGTTGGGTTCGGGAGGGTAAATTTCCAAAACCTATACGACTGAGTGCTAATGTAACAGTATGGAAGGCTGAAGATATTCATCAGTGGATCTCTAATAAAGAAGCAGGAGATAATTGATGAATATTGAACATTATTCGAACTATATTCAAAACTGTTCATTTAAAATGACTTTAGGAACTACTATTTCAAATTTATTTACTATGAAATATGGGATCATTCCTAATGATGTTTATGAAGCAACTGTTAACTTAGAAGGGTATCCTCCGGTAAAAGGGTTGCCACTTATTCCTTTAATAGATTTAGATAAATAATATTACAGGATTATTTTTCTTGGATATTTTTAATGATAAGGAAATATTGATTGGTTGTGGTTATGTTCTTTTGAATAAAAACAAATTAAATGATGAGGCTGTTTTAATTACAGAAGATAAGTATGCGGCCTTTAAAATTTCTGCTACTAAATATTCGGTTTATTTTTTAAAAAAAGCAGATAAAGATTTAGTTTTGAAAATAAAAGAAAAATGGAAAAATCTTTCTATCGTTGTTGCATGCCATGAGCAAAATGATTTTAGAAGGAGATTACATGATATTAATATCAAGGTTTTAGGGCTATCTGAACCTGTTACAGCTTATAGTGACCCCATAGAATTACAAAATGAGATTGAATATCTCATTTCAAATACTTCGATAAAACAATGGGATAACCCAAAAGAAATAAAAACAACTTTATCTATGGTGCAACCTCTTACAAAGTCAATGTTACCTTCAGTAATGTGGGACTATATTTCTGATGAAGCAATACGTGCAGACAATATGTCAATTGATTTTGTGGCTGTTTGTACATTAGTAAGTTGCGGTTCAGTTGTAGGTACTAAAGTCGCAGTAAAACCAAAGCAAAAAGATGATTGGACAATAATTCCTAATCTTTGGGGAGCTATTGTTGCACCTCCTTCTAGTAGGAAAACTCCTGCACTTAATGCTGGTATGAAGCCATTAAATATGCTTGCTGAAAAGGCGAGAGTCATTTTTGATCAAAAAGTTAAAGAACATGCGGTAAATAAAATTTTGTTGGAGACAAAAGATAAAGGTCTGAAAGAGAATCTAAAGCAAGCGAGTAAAAAAGGTGATCAAGTAAAAGTAGAGCAGATTTCCAAAGAACTAATTGAGCTAATGGGGGTATCAGAAGATTATCCAATTATGAAGCGTTATAAAACAAATGATGCAACTCCTGAAGCTTTAGCAGAATTAGAAAAAAGTAACCCTGATGGGATTTTAGTATGTCGAGATGAGTTAGTGGGGCTTCTAACTTCATTAGAAAACGGAAAAGACGAGGGCAATAGAACTTTCTTTTTAGAAGGTTGGAATGGGGGAGGATCGTATGAATTCGACCGTATTTTGAGGGGGAATGGTTTTATTAAGAATCATTGCTTATCTGTACTAGGGGGAATTCAGCCCGATCGGTTAATTCAGTATTTAGAACCAAGTATTAAAGGTTCGGACAATGATGGTTTAATACAAAGATTTCAACTCATGGTTTGTCCAGATATACCAAGATGGCAATATAAGGATGAATACCCAAATTATGAAGCTAGAAATGCGCTTTTCAATCTGTTTGAATCAATTGATAAAATAGGTGTGGAAGATTTAGTTGCTATAGGTGCATTTCCAATAAATGAATTTAACTCTATTCCTTACTTTAGATTTGATAGCGAGGCCCAGCAAAAATTCATTGAATGGACTACTAATCTCAATGAACATTTAATACCAAACGAGGCACATCCAATTATTGCTGAACACTTGACTAAGTATGGGAAATTATTACCAGCATTAGCTTTGATTTTTCATTTAATAGAATGTCTACTACACGGCTATAAAGGACAAATAAATAAAAGATCAATCGAAATGGCTATTGATTGGTGTGATTACTTGGAGTCTCATGCAAGACGAATTTATGGCTTAGTTCTTCAAGGATCGGGTATTAGAGCAGTAACATTATCTGAAAGACTTCTAAGGCTGGAAGATCAACATGAATGGAAATTTAATGGTTTTACTAGCAGAGAGGTGCAAAGGAAAAACTGGAAAGGGTTAACAACCCCTGAGTCAGTTACTGATGCTTTAGATGTTTTAGTAGAACATAAATGGCTTGTATTGGAGGAAATAGAATCTAGCGTTAGAGGAGGGCGGCCTACAAAAAGGTATTGGATTAACCCTAAAATTTATGAAAATAGATGATTTTGGAAATGACAAAACTGACAAAACTTTGTTTTGTCAGTTTTGTCATTTGAACGACACTGGTTTTTAAATATTCTGATGTAGTTTAAAAACTATCTTTTATCGAATTGAGTGAATAGAATTATCAACATTGAATTTTTAATTTGTTTCCGATATGAAAACTGAGCAAACCTTATCCACTGAAGTAGTCACAGCCAATAGTGAACAATTAGCAGTCTTAAAAAGTAATTTCCCTCAATGTTTTGACCGTCAGGGAAAATTTATTCTGTCTAAGCTACAAGATATTCTTCAAGCAAATGCCGTTGATGTTAGTCGTGAAAGTTATAGTCTGAATTGGTTAGGTAAGTCATATGCCCGTGTGTTGGCTAATGAGCCTATAAGAACGATGCTATCTGAAGACCATGAGCATAATCAGCTAGAGCACAATAAAAACAGTCATAATTTGCTGATTCAAGGTGATAACCTTGAAGTTTTAAAGCATTTAAAAGGTGCTTATACCGATAAAATTAAAATGATTTATATTGACCCACCATACAATACTGGGTCAGATGGCTTTGTATACAAAGATGATCGTAGTTTTTCACCTGAACAATTTGCAGAGCTTGCAGGTATTGATTTAGATGAAGCTAAACGAGTTTTAGATTTCACTCAAAGTAATGCAAATAGCCATAGTGCATGGCTTACGTTTATTTACCCTCGCCTTTATATTGCAAAGCAATTATTAAAAGAAGATGGGGTAATTTTTATTTCGATAGATGATAATGAGCAAGCCCAGCTGAAAATTTTATGTGATGAAATTTTTGGTGAAGCTAATTTTGTTGCGAATATTCCGACAATTATGAACCTAAAAGGCAATCATGATAATTATGGATTCTCAGATACACATGAATACTGTTTAGTATATGTACTTGATAAAACAAAGATGGTCTTCGGTGAATTTGCTGTTGATGATGATTCAATTGATTCCGAGTGGCAAGAAGATGAGTATGGTTTTTTCAAAAGAGCTGATACGTTAAGACGTACTGGTCAAGATGCTAGTCGAGAAAAGAGACCTAAAGGATTTTTCCCTGTTTTTTATAATCAAAAAACCAATAGTTTTTATGTGACTGACAATGATCTTCCTAAAGATAAAGATGATCTAAAACTTTTACCAATAAATGATGATGGTGAAGAACTCTCATGGAGTTGGAGTAAAAAAACTATAACTGAATATAATTATGATCTAATTTTAGTAGAGGGTAGGAATTTTAAAAATATTTATAAAAAGCAAAGACCTAGGTTGGGTGATTTACCTACAAAAAAACCCAAAACTGTTTTCTATAAACCTGAATACAGTACGAGTACTGCAACCACATATTTAAAAAATCTTCTTAATAAAAAGGTTTTTGAAGGAACTAAACCCGTTCCCTTTATAAGAGATTTAATAAGAATTGGTTGTAACAAAGATTCTTATGTTTTGGATTTCTTCGGCGGAAGTGGAACTACCGCTGAGGCAGTTCTAACGCTAAATAACTTGGAAGAAGATAGAAATCACAAATACATTATAGTTCAATTGGATGAAAAAACCGATCCGAACAAAGATGCTTACAAAGCAGGTTATAAGACAATTTTTGAGATAACCAAAGATCGGATTATCAAAGCAAGTGAAAAACTAGCTCACGATCATCCTGATACAAATGTTGAACTTGGTTTTAAAATTTTTAAGACCTGCGAAAATTTTTTACCATCATCTATCTATAAAGAATTAAAGCAACTCACACTCTCTCAGTCAGCTACACCATCTTCTACAGCTGGGTTTGATGAAGCTCAACTACAAGACATTCTTAACACATGGAAAGGTTTGGATAAAATTTTATTGTCTGAGAATCCCAACTCTGTGAATCTTGGTGATTATCCAGCCTATAGTTTTGGGCATGTTTTATACTTAGTCCATCAAGGCTTTAATACAACTGCCTTAAAGGAGTTGATTAAAAAACTTGATGATGAACATGAATTCCAAGTGTCAAAATTAGTCCTTCTTGGTCATCATTTTGATAGTAAATCTCAACGTGAAATTAATGAAGCGATGAAGAACTACAATAACAAAAAATCGATTCCAGTTGATGTAGTGGTGAGATACTAATCATGAATGCAACATTACCTTTATTTGCAACACAGCAGACTAAACAATTTCATTTTGAAGGTAACTTACAGCATCAACAAGATGCTGTAAGTAGCATCCTAGCAGTTTTAGAAAATGTGACTTTTGCAAACCCCAATCAGCAGATGGCTTTAGTAAGTAATCCTTTGGCACCCAAAGACAAGCAATTGGGGTTAACAGACTATGGAAAATCCATTGAAGCTGTACAAAAACACAATGGAATTGTAGGACATACAGCTAAACCTGAAAGTAATGTCCTTGATATTTCGATGGAAACTGGGACAGGTAAAACTTATACCTACACCAAAATGATGTTTGAGCTAAATGCACGGTTGAAACTTTTTAAATTTATTGTTGTTGTGCCAACACTTCCTATTAAGGCTGGTACAGTTAATTTTTTAAAATCCCAAGCATCACAGGAGCATTTTGCAACCAATTATCAGAATAAGTCTATTCGTTGTCATGTTGTTGAAAGCCAGACAGGTAAGAAATCTAAGAAAGACTTTATGCCACAAAGCATCCTAGATTTTGTTCAAGCACCTGATGATGGGCAAACTATTCATGTACTTGTAATCAATGCGGGGATGATTAACTCAGATACGCTCAGTAAGACGTATGACCGTGCTGTATTTGATCAATTTAGCACACCTGTAGATGCAATCGCCTCAATTGCACCAATGATTATTATTGATGAACCACACCGCTTCCCAACAGCACAAAAAACTTGGGGGAATATTCAAAAACTCGGTGGTCAATTTATTGTTCGTTATGGAGCAACTTTCAAGGATGACTACTATAACCTTATTTATCAATTAACAGCTGTAGATGCTTTTAACCAAGACTTGGTGAAAGGTGTTATAGCTTATATTGAAGAGTTTGAAGGTGCGAAAGACACTTCTATTAAACTTATTGATATTGATACGAGCAATAAGAAGAAAGAAGAGGCAATTTTCCAAATTAAAAAGGGAAAAGTTTCCAAATATATTCATTTACTTAAAAATGAATCTTTAAGTAAAGTCGATCAAAATTTCGGAAGCCTAACAATTGATACCTTAAATAAAACTACAGTGATGTTATCTAATGGATTAGAGCTTAAAAAAAATGATGTGATTGATCCGTATTCCTACAATGAAACATTGCAGGAGAAGATGATTCGTAAAGCTATTACAAATCATTTTAAAATGGAAAAGGATTTATTGACTCGATCAACTGCTCGGATTAAACCGTTAAGCCTTTTCTTTATTGATAATATTGAAAGTTACCGAGGCAAAGAAGGAGAAAAAGGAAGTTTAGCTTTATTTGTAGAAGCTGAAATTGAAAGGCATGTCACTCAGCTTTTGACAACTGAAACTCATGAAACCTACCGAGAATATTTAGAGAATACTTTGAAAGATATTTCTCAATCTCACGGTGGTTATTTTTCTCAAGATAATTCTGAAAAGGATGAAAAAATTGAGAAAGAGATTGAAGAAATTCTACATGATAAAGAGACTTTACTGAGTCTAGATAACCCTCGTCGTTTCATTTTTTCGAAATGGACATTACGTGAAGGCTGGGATAATCCCAATGTATTTCAGATTTGTAAATTACGTTCTAGTGGCGGTAAAACCAGTAAGTTACAAGAGGTGGGACGTGGCTTACGATTACCAGTCAATGAGTTCATGCAACGTGTAAAAAATGAGAACTTCCAGTTGCATTATTATGTGGATTTCACAGAAAAAGACTTTGTAAAAGAATTGGTTGAGGATATTAACAGTAAATCAGCAGTTGAATTTGATGAAACAAAACTGACAACTGAGTTGATTGCTCAAATTTTGGATAAATATTCAAATCAATTTAACGATGAAGATGCTTTATTAGAGTATCTCGATGATCTTGATGTAATTAAGCGTAATAATGACTTCAAAGAAGGTGGTTTAGCTAAGTTAAAGCAAGAATTTTCTCTTGTATTTGCTCAGGGATTAAAAGCAAATAAAGTACGTAATGCTGGGGAAACCAAGCAGAAAGCAACGATGCGTCTAGCGAAGTATGCAGAGCTTAAAGAGATGTGGGAAACTCTTAACCGTAAAGTGATATTGGAATACAAAATTGAATCAGAAGAGCAATTTCATGCCTTACTGAAAAGTTATTTTGAAGCGAATTTAGATAGCTTTAAAAAAACAGGTAGTTTCACGAAAAAACATACATTAATAATTGAAAATAATTTGGCATCACAGCAGGTTGAGCGATCGATTCATGAAGATGTTTTACCGATTCAAACGATGACCTATGGTGAATTCTTACATGAGTTAGCTATCTCATTAAAAGTGAATCGTAATACATTACATCAAGTTTTTATAGAGTTATTACAAAGTACGGATAAGCATTTAGATATAAATCAATACCTAAGCCAAAGTACAATTCGCTCAATTCGTAGTGGCTTTAATGATTATTTATTAAAACAATCATTCCAAAGCTATCAAATTGGCTTAACTGATGTTTCAAATACAGTCCACCCTACTGTATTCACTGATGAAGAAGGTGAACCATTAGCTGAGATAGATAGTGCTAACTTAGGGCGAATGACTGAAGCTTTAAATATTGCAGATAATTATCTATTTAATGAGCTTTTCTATGATTCACCTTTAGAAAAAGAAAACATCTGTGAAAAAGTTTCTGAAGTGTCCGTATTTACAAAGATTCCTAAAAACTCAATTCGTATTCCAATAGCTGGAGGTGGGACATATTCACCTGACTTCGCTTATATTGTTGAATATGAAAGTGGAAAGAAGACTTTGAATTTGTTGATTGAAACGAAAGATAAGAAAAACTATACCTTATCTGAGGAAGAACAGCGTAAGATTAAACATGCTGAGCTTTTATTTCAAAATGTCAGAGATGATGTAGATGTTGTTTTTAAAACTCAATTTGAAAGTGAAAAAGTGGTTGAAATCATCCAATCAGTGTTGAAATCATAAAGTTAAGAGGAAGTTGAGTTGTTGAATTCTCTTTGAATATCAATACTATTTGTGATCCTTTTATCTCAGGAAATTTTGTTATAGATACACTTTCATAACAAGATTGACTTAGATATAAGGATCAAATTTTATATGCCTTTTCCATAGTTAATTTGGTTTCTAACGGGTTTTGAGAATCTCAGAAACCCTTATATCAGCATATAAATATCCAGAAGCCTGTTTGTACCATTCAATGGCTTTATCTAAATTTTTTACTACCCCATAGCCTTCCTCATAACATGAGCCGAGAATATATTTACATTCAATACAACCTTGTAATGCAGCTTTTTCGTACCATGAAAAAGCTTCAGAGGGATTTTCTTGCGTGCCACTACCATTTGCATGCATTAATCCTATGAAACGTTTCAAGTTAATGTTTGTGTCACTATCTGCAAATTTCAAAAGTAGATTCAACAAAATTTTTAGTCCTTTATCAATTTCAGGGTGATGTATTAATAAAGGAGACTTTTCTGCAAAACTTAGAATTAAATTATATGCAGGTTGAAGATTCCCTTTAGCAGCAATAATAAGATTTAGAAAAGCTTTTTCTAAATCGTATACTTCTGAGTCAAATTCATAATAAAGATTAAATAATTTGTAATTAGCTTCTAGATCACCTTGATTTGCAGCTTTTTCATATAGCTTTACAGCTTTGCTCAAATCACAAGGTACCCCTGTACCAGTGAGATATAATTCTGCTAGAAAGAAGTTAGCAACGCATATATTGGCTAATGATTTTTGTTCTAATATGCCTAAGAATTGATAAAATTTAGTTTTCTTGGGATATTTTAGTAAATGGTAATTTACTAACCACTCAAGATAGGAAATGATATTACTTTCCAACTCACCTTCTTTAATTGATTGATTAAACAGCTCAAAAGCTTTTGCATAGTTTGGTGAGGTACATTCACACAATACATGACCCAAAAGAACTTTTCCTTCTTTACTGCCTTGTGCAACGGCTTTTTCTAAATAAAATTGAGCTTGTTCATAATCCTTATTCCCTTGATTTTTGGGATACAAATATTCCTTTGCCAACCTAATTTGTTGATATACATCCCCATCTTCTGCTTTTTTTTTCATATATTTAAATTGACTACATTCATCTGAGTTACGATAAAATGTAAAAATAACAATAATTATCAATAGTATGCACACTGCAAAAAACATGTTTTATCTCATAAATAATTATTAGAAAATTGGCTATATTATTGGTTATATATTTTCAAAATGGAACTCAGGATTAACAAAGAAAGGTTACATCCCAAATGGAATGTAACCTTAAAAGGTTTTTGAGAACATTTCCTTGTTCAATTTTAACGCCTTTATTGGCTGCTCAATTTTTTCATGCTGACTTAAGCCATATTCCACTTCAAATTTCTAAATCTAGGATTTAGCTTTTTCTCACCTAAAATGGAAGAGCGAGACACTTATATTTTTCATGTCCGTGTGAACATTAGCTAGGTTAGAAAAGAACCTAGTAACTCCGCACAAGCAATACTTCTTCAGTGACCAAACTTTAGAATACTTATGCTTTATCAATCATGGTCTAGTTTGAGCGACCAAGCCCAAACAGAGGAATGCGACCAAGCATTCCCTTAACCTTCTTCTAACATATTGCCGAACATATTCTCATATGTGCCGACTCAAGCTTTCGCAGTGAGCAATCTGATGAATCAGACTGTTTTAGGATTCGCTTTAAGCTAGCTATCTCACTTAATACCAATCTTCCTTTGAAGATCTGTATCACAATTTCCACAAGTAAAACCTGCTTTATATGCGCTACTTGCCATCGCTCCCACACTGTACAAATTGACAGACCTTTAACCAATTTAAGTCCTTCATACAGTGCTTCCCAAGTTATTTCAAAGTGTCTTACTGTGCAGACCGTTTATCCTCTCGCTTGCATACATACTTCCTGTTTCCCCCAACCGTAGTTCCTTAGTTTTATCGGGATATGATGTATACACAACTTTATAAAGGGTAAAACTCTTACACTCCAATCAGCATCTATCGATTAATGCCGTTACACGTTTAAGCTATCCAGCGACCCATTCAGCTTGCGCCAAATGGTGCCAACTTCTCCACCGTTAGGCTCGAAGTCCTAGTACCTCACGGTACTCTCAGCAGCCATCGTGATTGGAAATGAGCATACTTTTCGCAAGTTATTCACTTGCCTCGATCAAGCATACACACTCAGCTATTAACGGAGACTATCGCACATCCTATGCTGCTCCTGACTGTTTCACTTTGAACAGGGGTTCAATTCAAAACCAAAGTTTTAAATCTAATCTGGCTATTCCTAACCAAATGACCATTTCGGAATAAATTCCTTATAGGCTCCCGTGTCCTTGTCGCCCAACAACTTTATATGCAATGCATATAGGAACTCTTAAATCCAAGTTGAATGAACGGATAGAAGAAGAGCATTGCAGCTCTCCAGCCCCCGTTGCAACGTACCGAGCGAGGTTTCCCCAGCAGTCCGCTACATCGGCAGTACAAGAATGGTTAGTTCAGGTACTCACGGCAATATGTATCAAAGTTTTGAATGGTGGTCTTTAACCCATCCAAAACCTCAAAGAAGAAAATTAAGGATGGATGGTCAGTCCACTATTCGATTGATGACTTCATATTAATACATCTAATTTTAAATATCAATATTATTGATAATAAGTTTAAAATAATATAAATTTAACTAATGAAGTTTGTGTCGTCATTAGGAACTACTTAATTGCCACCTTACAAAGTGAGGTGATCATTCATAAAGCTATGGCTTTGCCATAGCGGTTTTTGAGCAAAGCTCAAAATTAAAAACACTTTAATTGAGACAATTTCTATTGTTGATTGACACAAATGCTTAGATGGGATTCCACAGGGAAAAAGTGGATTGTTGATTTACAACGAAACTGTATTGTTGGATGACAAAAGATGATTGATTACAGCCCTCATACCAAATACACAGCACAGAAAATTCAGGATAAAGTGACACGTGGAGCTTACTTTTATTCATCATTTAGCATTGATGATGGCATTGGCTCAACAACCAACATTAAGAAATTGATTGATAAGCTGACTGTCAGATATGACCTGAATTTAACCAGTCGGCAAAGAAATTATCGACTGAAAACAGGAAAGCCGATTGCAGATCTGATTGTTCAAGATGTGATATATGAGAATAGATGGCAATTCATTTTGCTCATTACCACGCCTAACAGCCACAAACACAGTAAACAGCCAATTCATTCTACTGAACAGCAAAAGCAAATCGGCAAAGATAAAATCTTTGAAATAGAAGAGTTGTCTTTTTCTAGAGAGCATATTATTGCTGAAACTAACTTAATCCATGACTACTTTAAAGATGATGAAGTTTTAAATTTCATCATGTCTAAACCTTATCTAGAATTAGATTTTGCTGGCTGTTCAGCAGAATTGGTTCGAATGACTCACAAAAAGTATAAATCAAATTCTGATAAGTTTTACAGAACTCCAAGTAAGCCTTTTAGTTGGACATGGAGATGGAAAAAAGATGTCATAGCAAAAAAGAAAACAGACTTAGTTAATATTATAAATCGCTATGTTTCACAACCTAACAAGGCTAAACCAATTGAAGATCTTGTTAAATGGCAGTCCTTTTTTCAAACCTATGCGGTTTTTAGAGGAATGCGACAACAGGTTGGACGACTATATACATTAGGGAAATTGTTTTTATATAGTCGTGGCAAACAAAGATGGGATGACCAAGAACTACCTAATTTGAAATTATATTTTGCACCACGCTATGAAACATATGCGGAAAGTTACGATGAGTACTGTATAAGACGAGATGTTTACACTCATTTTGGAAAAGAACTTCCAAGAGAAATAGCTAAAGATGGGGGATGGGAGAAAATTGAAGAATTTTTAGGCTAATTTAATACTTTATATTCACCTTTTTTAAATATTACAAATAAAGCGAATAGAGTATTCATTTTTATATAAAAAAACATTAATGTTATATTGAATACAAATATATACTTGAAAGAAGATGATTAACGAAATTAGTGAACAAATAAAAGACAACTTGAGAGAATGTCAAGTAAAAAGTATTGAAGTAATTGCAAAGTATTTAAGATCAAAAAGCGAAGGATCTTGCTTAATTAGTTTACCAACTGGAGCAGGTAAGAGTGGTGTAATTTGTACAGTAAGCCACAATTGTAAATATAAAAAACTACTGGTTGTAACGCACAGAAGAGCGGTGTGTGATCAATTATATAAACAATTAAAAGGTAAATTTTTTGAAAAGATATTACCTGAAGAAGTTGATTATAAGTCATTTATAAAAAAAGATATTTTTAGTAATATTGGTGATGTTTCGAAAGATGGTGTGTATTGTACTACATTCCAAAAAATTACTGGTTTGAGTGAAAGTGAGCTATTGGTATTAAAAAATTCTTTTGATCTTATTTTGATAGATGAAGGACATGCAGAACCATCTCCCAAATGGGGTGCTACTATAAGAGAACTAGTAGCTAAAAAAATAATTATTACAGCTACTCCATATAGAAATGATCTATTTAGTTTTGATATAGATGTTAAGCATAGTTATATCTATACATATAAAAAAGCTACAGAAGATAATGTTATTGTACAACCTCGTTTTGATACTATTAACATGAGTCAATTAACTCTAAAAATTAGAGAGTTAAAAGAAGAACAACCAGATTCAATTTGTATAGTTAAGTGTAAAAATTTTTCTGATATTCAACATTACTTTAGTGAATTTACTTCTACATTTCGAACAGTTGCTATTCATGATCAATATGAAACTAATCAAGAAGAACATAAATATAATTATGTCCCACAAAATTTAGCCGAATTAGGATATGAGGTGTTAATACATCAACGAAAGCTTGATGAAGGTATTGATATTCCAGAGGCAAAAATTTTAATTCTTACTTATCCTGTTGGAAGCGGTAAAGAATTGGTGCAAACTATAGGAAGGGTGGTAAGGATCTATAAAAATTATCAACCTACTGTACTAGAGGTTGGTGTAGAAAAAAATTATAATTTATGGAAAAATTATCTCGAATTTGATGAATATATTACAAATGAAAATTCGGCTAATAGATTTTTAAATACCCTAAATACAGCAAATTTAATTGATAAATACTTAGACGCATTTCCTGATAGAAGTTACTTTGAATCTAATTATCGTAAAAAATTTAATTTCAACGAATTTAATCCTGCTGAATCTTTAGAAATTCCTTTAGCTTCGGTTTGTTTTTATAATAAATTAGAAGGTTTTAATCTATATGATTGTTTGGATAAACTACATTGGGACTTTACTAGAGAAGGTGCCTTATCTAAATATGATTCAGAATTAGGGGTTGTAACAGCGGTATGTTTTAATAATTCTAAATTTCTGAAGGATAGTTTGTTTTTTGAGCCATCATTAGAGATATTAATAATTAAAGAATTAGATGATATTGTTGCTATTTTTGATAGTAGTGGTCGTAAGTTTAATGATAGAGATGAACTTAAAATTGGCAGAGTAATTAATGTAGACCAATTATTTTCTGTGGTATCTTCAACCAAAAAAGCTATAACTAAACAAGCTAATACTAGAGCTCTACAATATAGCTTAAGCCGTGCAGAAGGGATTGCTCTTAAAGCCGAAAATTTAGAACTTATTAATCATGAGCAAGCAAACTCTGCATATGCGATAACGACTACAGTTGTCACAAATATTGATGATAATGATAAAATTATTTCTTCTTATTATTTGGGGGTTGCATCCGGTAGAATTTCTGACCAGAAAAATTCTAGGTTCACTTATGAAGAATTCATGGAATGGTTAGAAGATATTAATAAACATCTTCAGTCAAAGAAAAAACCAGCAAGTAATTTTCTTAATTCTTTTGCTCAAGTTGTAGATTATATTCCTGTGGATGATCCAGTAGCTTGTATCTTAGATTTTACAGATACTAAATTTTATGATTTGGAGATTGAGTTTGATGGTTTTAAACAATCTATAGATAATAACTTTATTTATAGGAAGTATAATAATGGAATTTATTTTTTTAAACTGTTTTATCAAAAGGGGGATGATTCAATCGAAGAATTAAAAAATTTTATTAAGTTTTCATTTAATGAAAAACTAGAATTAATTGCTGAGAGTGATTCAAGTATTAACTTTTTCATAAATAAAGAATTGGCTGAACTAGAAGATGTTTTTAATGAAAATACAGTTAAGCTATTATATAAAGATGGGACTGTATATTTAAATAAATCCTTCTATAAGCAGGTGTTACCAACTCAAAGTGGAAAAATAAATCAAAATATCGTAAAAAACATTATTCCGCTTGAGTGCTTGAAACATCCGCAATTAACTGAAAAAGACGAAGATAATTTGACTCATAACAAATTTAGTTCTAACTCAATTTTTCATTTAATTGATCAAGTAGCCAACATACATAATCCAAATGTTTTATATAGTGAGTTGGGACAATTCTATCAGCATATTCCTAATGTAGATTTAGTACTTTGTACAGATATGGGGACTGAACCCGCAGATTTTATCCTTTCCTCTAAAGAAAAAGTTGTTTTTGTTCACATAAAATGTGGAGATAGCTCTCAACGACCTAAGTCCTCAGCTGGTGCACTTTGTGAGGTAGGAGGTCAAGCATTAAAAAATTTACATTACTTAGTGAATAGCAGTTCCCTCAAGTATGGAAATATTACTAATATTCAGGGGGATTGGCCCAGTCCAACAGGAAATAATCAAGGTATTAAGCTAAATCGTATTAGATTATTTAATAAAACTTTTGACCTTAATCATATGCTTGATGATGTTATAGCTAAAATTGATGAAAGAAGAATAGATCCATTGGTGAAAAAAGAAATTTGGATTGTGGTAGGAAATGCATTTTCACACAACCACTTTTTATCGCAATTCGATAACCCGAATTTGGCTGCTCCAGAAACTATCCAAGCCTATCAGTTACTTGATACATGGTTTAGTCAAGCTAATGCACATAATGTAGATTTAAAGATTTTTACATCAGTGTGAAGACTTATTTTTAAAGTTGAAATACTTAAAAATAAAGAGGTTAAATTAGAGGTTATTTTATTTTAATATTTATAAATAAGCATTAAAAACAATATATTGTATACTTTGTAGATCGCAATCATATGTCGATTTACTAAATTGAAAATCAAAATCCTGCTTCCGAGCGGGATTTTTTATGGCATGCCATTTGAATATAACGATAAAAATAGAAATAAGAGGAAAAGAAGATGAGCGAAATTCAATATTTAAACATTCAAGATCTAAAAGATGAGCAGGCTCAACTGTGTGATTTATTGGCCCAATGTGTGCAAGATGGTGCATCACTGGATTTTTTAGCAGAAGAATCTAAGTCGCACTATGATGAATATTGGTCTGCTGTGGCAAAGGATATTCAAAAGCATAAAACCTTTTTGTGGGCGGCGCTACAAAGCGGTGAAATTGTGGGCACAGTACAATTGGTTCGTGCCACCAAAGCCAATGCACTGCATCGTGCTGAGATTGAAAAACTTATGGTGCATCCAAAGGTACGTCAGCAAGGCATTGCTCACCAACTATTCACACTTGCAGAAGATAAAGCAAAACACTTGAACTTGAAATTACTTGTACTTGATACGCGTACAGGCGATGTCTCTGAAAAGCTATATGAAAAATTTAACTTTATAAAAGCTGGGATCATCCCGCAATTTGCATTGAGCCATACAGGTACAATAGATTCAACGACATTATTTTATAAATTATTAGTTTAAGTTGAAACGGATAGATATTTTAGACCAAAACTCCTGCACAGATGCAGGAGTTTTTCATTAAAGGTTCTTTTGATTAACTCGTTTAGAGAGTTCTTCCGCACTTTCAACTCGTTCAGAATAGCGATCTGTGAGGTAGGCAGATTGACCACGTGTGAGTAGGGTAAATTTATATAATTCCTCCATCACATCGACAATGCGAGTGTAATAGGAGGAAGGTTTCATGCGATCATTTTCATCAAACTCTAAAAATGCTTTTGCAACGGAAGATTGATTTGGAATCGTGATCATCCGCATCCAACGCCCAAGGATGCGCATTTGGTTAACAGCATTAAAAGATTGCGAACCACCACTGACTTGCATTAACGCCAGCGTTTTACCTTGAGTAGCACGAATGGCACCTGCGGCTAAAGGAATCCAATCAATTTGTGCTTTCAATATAGAGCTCATCGCACCATGTCGTTCTGGCGAACACCAAACCATGCCTTCAGACCATGCAAGTAATTCATGTAATTCCTGAACTTTGGGATGTGAAGTTTCAGCATCTTCAGGCAGTGGAAGACCTTTAGGATGAAAAATTTTGACTTCTGCACCAAAATGTTCAAGGATTCGACCCGCCTCCAATACCGTTAGGCGGCTAAATGAGCGTTCACGGTTAGAGCCATATAGCAGCAGAATGCGTGGCGGATGTTCAAGTGCTTTAGCTTGAACTTGTTCAAAACGCGGTGTTTCAAGTAAATCTAGTTGAATATTGGGGAGCTTCATTTTAGTTCTCTTTATACCATTTGCGTTTTAGCCAGAGCGATACACTCACTAATGCAATAAGCACAGGCACTTCAACCAATGGGCCAATAATCGTGGTAAATGCAATCGGAGATGCAATGCCAAAGGTGGCGATGGCAACAGCGAGGGCAAGTTCAAAATTATTACCTGCTGCTGTAAAGGATATCGCAGTGGTTTTGGCGTAGTTATTGCCCATCCATTTGCTCATCAAAAAGCTAATGAAAAACATCACCACAAAGTAGATCGTGAGGGGGATGGCAATACGCAGTACATCCATCGGAAGGCTCACGACATCTGCACCTTTGAGGCTAAACATCACCACAATAGTAAAGAGTAATGCGATTAAACTGATGGGGCTGATTTTGGGTATAAATTGATTTTTATACCAATCCAGACCTTTTTGTTTTACCAATATGGCACGCGTCAGGAAACCAAGCAGGAAGGGAATACCTAGATACACCAATACTGCATGTGTGATGGTCCAAAAGCTGACTTGGATCACTTGTGCTTCGATACCAAAATATGGCGGTAAAAAACTCAAAAAGAACCATGCGTAGGTACTAAAAAATGCAATTTGGAAAATACTGTTAAATGCCACTAAAGCCGTAACGTATTGGTTGTCCCCACAAGCGAGATCATTCCAAACCAGAACCATTGCAATACAACGTGCTAAACCAATCAGAATCAAACCGGTCATGTATTCAGGGTGGTGTTGTAAAAACACGATCGCCAAAATAAACATCAGGCAAGGCGCAATTAACCAATTTTGAACCAGTGATAGGTATAAGGTACGTTTATCTTTAAACACTTCAGGCAGCGCTTTGTAATCCACTTTAGCCAAAGGCGGATACATCATGAGGATTAAACCAATGGCAATCGCAATATTGACATCACCGATATTGAGTTGATTTAAAGCTCTTGAAGTACTTGGAACATACACGCCAATCGCAATGCCTAGCCCCATTGCGATAAAAATCCATAGCGTTAAATTGCGGTCTAGAAATGACAGTTTTGCAGCAGCCATTATTGAATCTCTGAAATTTTTTGGATTTCTTTGTTAAGCTCTTCACGACTTAATTGCTTAAAATCGAGTGCAAATAAAGCATCTAAACGGCGGTTAATATGCGCCACGGTATCAAGAAAAGCTGCAAGTTTTACGTCATCTGCAAGCTCTAAATGGGAAGGGTCTTCTAAACCCCAGTGTGCTTTGATGGCAGAGCCTAAGTAAATTGGGCAAGCTTCTTGAGCTGCAGAACCACAGACAGTAATTACCACATCGGGTTGGTATTGTTCACATGCTGTGATGGTTTTACTCGACAAGCCCTCAGTCGGTAGATTGAGGTTATGTAGGGTTTTTAAGGTAAATGGGTGGACTTGTCCTGAAGGTTTACTGCCTGCGCTATAAGCACGGAAACCTTCAGGGGCACGCTGGTTAAAAAGTACTTCGGATAAAATGCTGCGGCAGCTATTGCCAGTACATAGAAATAAAAAATTCATAGCGTTTCACACAATGTGGTAGTGCCTTTCGGGGAGTTTAAATCGAGGTCTTTAAATCGTTCTTGGTGACGCATGACATCGAGTATTTGTGTACACCAAGTAGGCAGTGCAGGGTGAATGGAGTAATAGACCCATTGACCTTTACGTTGATCACTCAGCACACCTGATGAACGCAGTAATGCCAAATGACGCGAAATTTTAGGTTGGCTCAATTCAAGGGACTCAGTGAGTTCGCAGACGCAGAGTTCACCTTTACAAGCCAACAGCATGATGATGTTCAGACGAGTCTCATCTGCAAGTAATTTGAAAAATTCAGTCTGTTCCATGTTTATCTGCATATATGGATTTTCATATATCTTTACATATGAATATATGGATGTCCATATATATTATTCAATAAAAATCCCACACTTGGTGGGATCCTATATTTAGACCAGTTTAAAAGTCGAATGAAGTTTGTAAGAAGAAGGTACGTGGTTGACCGATATATTTACCACCTGTTGCATCTGATGAACGGGTGAAATACTGTTTATCAAAGACATTCTTAATACCAGCAGCAACTTTAACCCCTTGTAGCGAACCGCCAAAGTCATAGCCTGTACGTACAGCGAAAGTTGAATAGCCTGGAATATCGCCCAGTTTACCATTTGCTGTTTCTTCTGTTTGGTAAATCCCCGAATCTTGGTTACCTGGGGCACGTTGTTTAGATTGTGCATACATGTCGGCATTGATTGACCAAGCATCATATTTATAGCCTAAGCCAAAATTTGCAACATTCTGTGAGTAAAACGGTAAGTCTTTATCTTTAAAGTTACCCGCTTCAGCAACCGCTTTGGTATAGGTGTAGTTGCCATAAGCTTTTAAGCCTTCGAGATTGTCAGCTAAATGACCGAAATTATAGCTAAAACCGGTTTCAATCCCTTTATGGCTGGTTGCCCCTAGGCTGGTCCAAATGCCATTGCTGCCGGCATCACGGTCTAAGTAGAGCTCTTTTTCAAAATCTAAATAGAAAGCGGTTAATTCAGCAGTTAAGCCATTACCGAGATATTTAGTGCCGATTTCATAGTTTTTTGACTTTTCTGGGTGTAAGCCATCGAGTGTAGAAACAGCCACATTATCTTTTGCTGCTGCTAATTGGTTATATTGCTGTGGACCAAAAGAGACACCGGCATTGGCAAAGAAATTCCAATGGTCAGTTGCTTTATACAGGACAGCTAAACTTGGTAAAAATTCATCTGATTGGATCGATGGATGAACAGTATTTTGTAATACGCCATTTTTATAGGCACTAAAACTGTTTTGCGTATCAATCGATTCAAAACGAACGCCGGGTGTAATATTCCATTTACCTAGTTCTATACGGTTATCAATATAAGCTGCGTGTGCTTTGGTGCCACCCGCACTGCGGGTACGTGCTATAAACTGATCGGGTTCAGCATCTGCAGCGTATTCAGTACGGCCTGCGAACTCGGTGCTTTCTTCATCCATATAACGGTAGCCTACAGTCACTTCATTCAGCGTGCTACCTAAGCTATAGCTACGAGAATAACGTGGCTCAATGGCAAAGACTTTATAATCACGCGGTGAAGTATCTAAGCGATGATTGCCATTGGTTAAGGTGGATTCAAGATTGCTGGTACGGAATGAATCGATGTAATAACTTAAAAGTTCAAAGTTGTTCGTGTCATCTTTATGTGTATAACGCAGCGATACATCTGAACGACGGCCAGTGAAAAAATCACGATAATGCGACGTTTGATATGGATTTGCTTCGAATTCAGCAGTGCTTAAACCTTCAGGCATTTCACCTGTACCATCGTAGTGATGTAAATTTAACGCGATTTTATCCTGATCAGTGATGTCATAAGCGGTTTTTAACATGACATCATCAATGTCATTTTTATTGTTCGCTTCACGATAACCATTGCCTTTAGTACCTGAATAAAGCAGGGCTAAGCCTAAACCATTATCTAATGTTCCACCAACGAACAGACTAGGACTTAATTTTACCTGATCTGTACCTGTTGCATATTCAGAGTTTAAAGCTACAGTTCCTTTAAATGATTCAGGAATGCTACGTGTGGCAAAATTGATAATACCACCGACATTTTGTGGCCCAAAACGGACAGAACCTGCTCCACGGACTACATCAACAGATTCTATATTTCCTAAAGAGACAGGTGCCATAGAAAGCTGTGGTTGTCCATAAGGTGCAAATGACATCGGTATGCCATCGATCAACACGGTTGAACGGGGAGAAAGACGAGAGGTTAATCCTCGAACACCGATATTTAATGAAACATCGCTGCCGCCAGTACCATTATTTTCTTGAACCTGAACACCAGGAACTTGGCGTAACGCATCTTTTAGAGATGTTGCTGCGCTTTCGTTTAAGCGTTTACGGTCAATAATGGTCCGCGCACCGGCATGCTTTTGCACTTTTTTTTCATTGGCGTTTTCCAGCCAGTTACCTTGAGTTTCAATGGTGATGGTCGGTAAAACATTAGCTTGCGCGGTCTCTGTATTTTCAGCAGCAGAAGCCATAGTGGCAACTATGCTTATACCTACGGCAATACTCAGCGGTAATAAAGGGAAGTTTTGAAGCTTTGAAGATTTTTTGCTTGAACTATACATAAAAGTGTGAGCAATGGAGAGAGTGCGCGTATCATAATCTTGAGTGTGATAAATTTAAATAAGGATGATTATCATTTAAAACTATGAATATGATTAAGCTAATAGACTTTTTAATTTAAATAAAGAATAGGTGTAATTTATAGTCAAAAAAACCGCGCTAAAGCACGGTTTTTTAAAATGAATTTAATTATTTGAACTGGATAGAGCCATTTGCACTGACCGTGATTTTAGATTCACCACCTGCCATTTCTTGTTCAGGAATAGCATCGGCACTTGCAGCTTTCATCATCGCCATACGCGGAACTGGCTGACCACCATAATTGCTGGTATTTAAATTAATATTAACTAAGTTGTAGCCTGATTTATTCCATGCCTGAGCGAGCGCTTGGGCACGTTGTTGAAAGTTTTTGGATGCTTCAACCATCAGTTCATTTTCAACTTTTTTACGCTGTGCATCTGACACACTAAAGCTGATGGATTGAGTTTGGAAATTTTGTTGTAACTCGCTCACCAATTGGCTAGCTGCTTTAAAGTCTGTACTTTCTAAACGTACTTCGGCACGACCACGCCATTCTTTCAATTTACGACTGTCATTGTCATAAATCGGGTAGGTGCTTTGAGATCCCGTTTCGATTTTTACCGCAGGGTATTTACGGGCTGTGTTCACCGCTTGGGTCATCAATTGGTTGATTTGGGTAGCAAGTTCAGCCGGCTGTTTATTTGATTTTTCAATATATAAAACAGCATACATTTGGTCGTTCGACACTTGGCGAGTAGCATCCGCCTGAATATTCACGATGTTGTAATTGAGTGGGTCAGCTGCTTGAGTTGCTGCTGCCAAACCTAGACCGGATGCTAATAAAACAGTGGATAAGATAATTTTACGCATTGTTATGACCTATTCTTCTTTCAGAATGATTAATTTAGCTTATGCTGTTATCTTAAAAGGGGATTGTGATGGATTAAAGGAAAATCTGTGGTGGGATTGTAAATCTTTCAAAAAAAATAAATGTAGTGCTTGATGAATTATTTATTTAAATAATCAGTACTTAGTTGTTTAAATAATTGATGATTACAATAATCATTCATAAGTTGTAAAAAAGCATAAAATAAAAAGGTTTTCTTTGTTTTGTCACACTGTAAGATGATAATTCAAGATATCCATGGAATAGATCTGTTTTTTCTCTAAATTATCTTTTTATTTGGTCATAAAAGTGATTTATTTTCTTGAAAAAGTCTGTATCATCCGCCTCCTAGTTAGCCCATACTCAAAGAGCTTTTAAAGCTAACTAGAAACTCATAAAGCACCGAGTCAAAGGACCGCAAGTCACCCGACTTATTTCTTTCAACCCATATCAGAGATGGTAATTCGATATGAGCGTTTCTTCAGTAAATCCTGCCACTGAGTCTACTAACGAATACTATTTGACTCGCCAAAGTCAAATGGAATCCAATGTTCGTAGCTATCCACGTAAACTTCCACTTGCGATAGCAAAAGCTTCAGGCTGCTGGGTTACCGATGTCGAGGGACAAGAATACCTCGATTGTTTAGCTGGGGCAGGGACATTGGCACTAGGCCATAATCACCCTGCGGTCATTCAAAGTATCCAAGACACACTTGCGAGCGGTCTTCCGTTGCATACTTTGGATTTAACAACGCCTTTAAAAGATGCTTTTACTGAAGCACTACTTGAGCAATTACCTGGTGGTAAAGCTGAGTATTGCTTGCAGTTCTGTGGCCCGTCTGGTGCAGATGGTACAGAAGCAGCAATTAAATTAGCAAAAACTTACACTGGTCGTAGTTCAGTGATTAGCTTCTCTGGTGGCTATCATGGTATGACACACGGTTCACTTGCAATGACAGGTAACTTGTCTGCAAAGAATGCGGTGAATGGCTTAATGCCAGGTGTTCAATTTATGCCGTATCCGCATGAATACCGTTGCCCATTGGGTCTTGGTGGTGAAGCGGGTGTAGACGCATTAACGTATTATTTCGAAAACTTCATTGAAGACGTAGAAAGCGGTGTAACGAAACCTGCTGCTGTTATTCTTGAAGCGATTCAAGGTGAAGGCGGTGTGGTTACAGCACCAGTAAAATGGTTGAAAAAAATCCGTGAAGTGACTGAAAAGCACAACATCGTTTTAATTCTTGACGAAGTTCAAGCGGGCTTTGCACGTTCAGGTAAAATGTTTGCCTTTGAACATGCAGGTATCGAACCTGATGTTGTGGTGATGTCTAAAGCGGTAGGTGGTAGCTTGCCACTTGCTGTACTGGGTATTAAACGTAAGTTTGATGCTTGGCAGCCAGCGGGTCACACGGGTACATTCCGTGGTAACCAATTGGCAATGGGTACAGGTCTTGCAACGATCAAAACCATTAAAGAGCAAAACTTGGCGCAAAATGCGCAAGAGCGTGGTGATTTCCTTCAAGCTGAATTGAAAAAATTAGCGGTAGAATTCCCATGTATCGGTAACGTGCGTGGCCGCGGTTTAATGATCGGTATCGAAATCGTTGATGAGCGTAAACCTGCTGATCATATGGGTTCACTTCCTGCAGATGGTCAATTGGCTGCTGCAATCCAAGCAGCGTGTTTCAACAACAAATTGTTGTTAGAAAAGGGTGGACGTAACGGTACAGTGATTCGTCTACTTTGCCCATTAATTATTAACCAAGCTGAATGTGAAGAAGTAATTGTGCGCTTTAAGAAAGCAATTTCTGAAGCATTGGTTGCGGTACGAGGCGCTTAATTCATGGTAGATTTTGCAGAACATCGTAAAGCGTTATTCTGCAATGATGCACAATCCATTGCTGACTATCAGTCAGCAATGGATTCAGCTGTTAAAGCTGTATCTGCATGGTTGCAAAATGACAAAATGTACACTGGCGGTAGCATTAAAGAGCTTCGCTCTGCAATCGCATTCAATCCTTCTAAAGAAGGTTTAGGTGTACAAAAATCGCTTGATCGTATGGTTGAGCTTTTCTTAAATAAAAGCTTAAAAGTACATCACCCACATTCTTTAGCGCATTTGCATTGCCCAACAATGGTAACAAGCCAAATCGCGGAAGTGCTCATCAATGCAACGAACCAATCGATGGACTCATGGGATCAAAGCCCTGCAGGTTCATTGATGGAAGTTCAGTTAATTGACTGGCTTCGCCAAAAAGTTGGCTATGGTGCAGGTCAAGCAGGTGTATTCACCTCTGGCGGTACGCAGTCTAACTTGATGGGCGTTTTACTTGCACGTGATGCATGTATTGCTAAAAACTGGAAAGACGAAAACGGTAACCCGTGGTCTGTTCAGCGTGATGGCGTGCCAAGCGACGCTATGCGTAACGTAAAAGTGATCTGTTCTGAAAATGCACACTTCTCTGTGCAAAAGAACATGGCGATGATGGGCATGGGCTTCCAATCTGTCGTGACTGTTCCTGTAGATGCTAACGCACGCATGGATATGGACGCGCTTGAGAAAACCATGACTCACCTTCAAGCTGAAGGCAAAATCGTGGCATGTGTAGTTGCAACTGCGGGTACAACCGATGCAGGCGCAATTGACCCATTGAAAGAAATTCGTGAAATCACCAACAAATATGGCGCGTGGATGCATATCGATGCAGCATGGGGTGGTGCATTGATTCTTTCAAATGAATATCGTTCTATGCTAGACGGTATCGATCTTTCTGACTCCGTTACGCTTGATTTCCATAAGCATTATTTCCAAACGATTTCATGTGGCGCGTTCTTGCTTAAAGATGAAGCGAACTATCGTTTCATGCATTATGAAGCTGAGTACTTAAACTCGGCTTATGATGAAGAGCATGGTGTACCTAACTTAGTGTCTAAGTCACTGCAAACCACTCGCCGTTTTGACGCGTTGAAATTGTGGATGACAGTTGAGGCGCTAGGTGAAGAGCTTTACGGTTCGATGATTGATCATGGTGTAGGTCTAACACGTGATGTTGCAGACTATATTACTGCCACTGACGGTCTAGAAATGCTGGTTGATCCTCAATTTGCATCGGTATTGTTCCGTGTAGTACCAGCAGGTTACCCAGCTGAATTGTTAGATACATTGAACCAAAACGTTGCAGACGAATTGTTTGCTCGTGGTGAAGCGAATATTGGTGTAACTAAAGTAGGTCAAGTTCAATCATTGAAAATGACGACTTTAAGCCCAGTAGCGACTTTAGACAACGTGAAGAATTTGCTTGCTCTTGTGCTAGCAGAAGCGGATCGTATCAAAGGCCCAATCGCTGATGGTACATATACACCTGCAATTGACTAATTGTCATTTTGTAATTGTAGAAGAAGGGGCTCGTAAGAGCTCCTTTTTTTTAAAAAATGAAAAGGCGCTTAATTTATTGCATGGCCGCAATTTTTCATTGAGTGATGATAGTTTACTGCGTAGGCAGATTGTTACTTTGAGGGATCAAAGTATCTAAAATCCTTCTCAGGTAAAAGGTACATCCATGTGACCATTACCTTATAGTGACATCCCTGTCGCCAGTCGCGATATTCATTGATGTTTATCATTTGATGAATGAGATACCACAATATTTATAACCAATATAAGGCTTGTAAAGGAGTTTCCCTCTCCTTGTAGGAGAGGGTTAGGGTGAGGTGAATGCAATACGATATTGATGTTATGCCGCAAATAATGGACTAAAACCTTTTTTATGCAATAATTTGCGGTACATGCTGGGACTGCGGTCCGCTGGAAAATGCGCTTCGATGCTTAAATCTAAGGGTAAATATTCAGGCTTTTGCGATTCAGAGACTAAACGGTCCTCCTCAAATATTTTCAGGTTAAAGTCATAAGCATCTTCTACAGGCAGATCCTTGTCATAATTTCGACAAATAGGTGCAAATAGACGTGTAGAGCGGGCGGTCATTGGTGAGGCCGTATTCATAATCACTTGCTTGCTGTTATTAGGAAAATGAATCGTCAGCGTTGCAGTAAAAGGCAGATGTATTTCGAAATGACGTAGCCATTGAAAACCTTCTTGACCTCTTTGATCTAAACCAATGGGGGTAACGTTCAACACTGCTCCAATAGTCCGCATTATAACCTGTTACTGTCTCAATAGTTTTACAGTCGGCTACTTCAACATTTTCAGGATCGCCAAACGTATCGGGATGTGCCCATGCAAAATGCGCAACATCAATAAAACCTTCAAGCTGCCGGCCTGCAAAACATTGAAAATCGACCGTTGGGCACACCAATTGCTGAAACTCGGCTTCATCCCAATATGGCATGGCAGGGATATTTGGTGCAGTACCTTTAGGCGCACTAAGTGAGCACCATATCAGTCCATAACGCACAACAGCGGCATAAGTACGCAAGTTAAAGCGAGGTGAAATTTTGTGCTCAGGATGTGCAGGGATGCGATTACAATGACCATGTTCACCAAAGCGTAAGCCATGATATCGGCAGACCACGCCTTGACCATCATTCTTGCCTAAACTGAGAGGCACGCCGCGGTGAGGGCACGCATCTTTAGCTACAATCAGTTCATCTCCCATTTTATAAATGACGAGCGGCATATCTAAAAGCATGGTGCCATAAGGCTGTTCTGTAATGTCTCGAGCGAGTGCAATCGGATACCAATATTCTGCAAGTAAGTGCCAGTCATGTTCATCAAAAGTCATATGCACAGGCAAGTCTGGATTAAATGTCGCATTGGCTTTACTGGTCATTTTAGGCTTTTTTTTTTATGTAAACTTGCATATTGAGCGGACTAAAAATGTAATGAAATTTCAATTATTGGAATATGAGGAAATAAAAAATAGAACATGCAAATGTGTATCATTCAGAAAAAGAGGAGAATTTGAAAAAAGAAAATAAGACAAAATATGACAGTGATATGAATTCTTACGAATATCAAAGTAGAAATATATAAGATCAATACTTTGATAAATTTCATTACGTATTGAAAAATAAAGAATTATATTTAAATCAATGTGCAATCATCAATTATCATAAAAGCGTCATAAAGATGTAACCTAACTGTCATACTCTAAAATCAAAATGCAGATATCGAAAAAGTACAAGACTTTAAAAACAAAAGTGGCGTACTCCAATAAATGCATCAATTAAGAGAGATGAGAATGCGCTTAAATCATATCGCACTTGCTATGGTACTCACTACTGGGGCAACAGTCGCTACAACTGCAAATGCAGCTCGTGACACGATCCAAATTGCTGGTTCTTCAACTGTACTGCCTTATGCAAGTATTGTTGCAGAAGAGTTTGGTAATACATTCCCACAATTTAAAGCACCTGTCGTAGGTTCAGGCGGTACTTCAGGTGGTTTGAAACAATTTTGTAATGGTGTAGGCGATAACACAATTGACGTTGCAAATGCATCTCGTAAAATTAAAGGTACTGAATTGGCTGCATGTAAAAAAGCAGGCGTTAACCAAATCTTAGAAATTAAAGTTGGATATGACGGTATCGTATTTGCTTCAAATGCGAAAAAAGCGGCATTCAAACTTCGCCCACAGCACGTATTTGCTGCACTTGCTGCTGAATTACCATCAAAAGGTAAATTGGTTCCAAACCCATACACACGTTGGAATCAAATCGACCCAACTTTACCAAACGAAGCAATCACTTTAGTTATTCCTGCATCAAACCATGGTACACGTGAAGTGTTCCAAGAAAAAATGGTGGATGCTGGCTGTGAAACTTATGAAGCTTTCGCAAAATTAGATAAAGATGCTCAAAAAAAAGCATGTTCAACATTCCGTAAAGATGGTCGTGTGATTGAAATCGCAGGCGACTATACAGAGACATTGGCACGCTTAAAAACTTCACCTAACGCTGTAGGTGTATTCGGTTTAGGTTTCTATGATCAAAACCGTGACAAATTACGTGTAGCGACAGTAAACAATGTTGCGCCATCTGAGAAAACAATTCTGAATGGTTCTTACCCTGTATCACGTCCATTGTTCTTCTACGTGAAAGGTGAGCATCTTAAATCAATCAAAGGCTTGAAAGAATTTACAGAATTCTTTGTAAGCAAAAAAGTATCTGGTAAAGGTTCTAAGCTTGAAAAAGCAGGCTTAATTTCAATGTCTGATAAAGAGCGAGCTGCAGTTCTTGCAAACTTTAAAGCTGGTAAAGCAGTTAAATAATTGGATTGAAACAGCCAATGGCAGGATTGACCTGCCATTGGCTTTTTGCAAAGAAACAGTTTTTTCAAGAAGGGCTTTTGAAAAAACAGTGGAGATTACATGAATCTGCTACTTATTGGTGTGTTGCTCGCAATTATTGCAATCGCTTATCAAGTTGGACTGACCAAAAGTCGCAAACTTGCAGGTAAAGGCAATAACTCAGCAATGTTGCATTCACGACCGGGCTATTATGGTGTTTTGGTCGCTTTATGGTGTGGGATTCCCGCTTTTCTAATCTTGATTGTTTGGAACTTGGTTGAACCGAGTATTTTTCAACACGTTATTTTAAATAATGTCCCTGAAAATATTCGTTTAAGTTTAGATCCTGCAAGCACGAGCGTAATGGTTGACCGCGTTCAAGCGATTGCTTCTGGTTTTGGAGTAAGTGATACGCCAGCTGCATATGAACTTGCAGCAGCAGAACAGTTAAAGAAAATTGAAAGCATCGGCTCATATGCAAAATTGGCCGTTGTGATTTGTGCGGCATTGATTGGTTTAGTCATGGCTAAACGCCGCATCGCAGAAAAATATCGTGCACGTAACCAAGTCGAAAAAGTCATTAATATCGCATTGGCATTATGTTCCGGTGTCGCAATCCTGACAACAGTTGGCATTGTGATGTCGATGTTTAGTGAAGCAATGCGCTTCTTTAGTTTTGTTAATCCACTCGATTTCTTCTTTGGTACTGAATGGAACCCAGGTTTTAGTACTTCGGGAAGTGCAGAAGGCAGCTACGGCTTATTACCTTTATTGTGGGGTACGCTCATGGTGAGTGGTATCGCATTATTGGTAGCTGTTCCTGTTGGTCTAATGATTGCAATTTATCTTGCTGAATATGCAAAACCAAGTTTCCGTGCTTGGGCAAAACCTGCCATAGAAGTTCTCGCAGGTATTCCAACCATCGTTTACGGTGTATTTGCCTTAATGATTATTGGCCCCTTTGCAAAACAGCTTGGCGCATATATCGGACTCGATATTAATGCAACCAGTGCTTTAACAGCAGGCTTTGTGATGGGGATTATGATTATCCCATTCGTTTCATCATTATCTGATGACATCATTACTCAAGTTCCTCGCGCGCTTCGTGACGGTTCACTCGGTTTGGGTGCAACAAAATCAGAAACGATTCGCCAAGTAGTGATACCTGCAGCTTTGCCGGGCATTATCGGTGCATTTTTATTGGCAGCATCTCGTGCAATTGGTGAAACCATGATTGTGGTACTTGCAGCAGGGAACAGTCCTTTACTACACATTAATCCGCTCGAAGCAGTGTCTACAGTCACCATTACCATCGTAAACCAATTAACAGGTGATACAGACTTTGCGAGTCCTCAAGCATTGGTTGCTTTTGCACTCGGTTTAACACTGTTTGTGATTACCTTAGGGCTGAATATTGTTGCACTGTACATTGTGCGTAAATACCGTGAGCAATACGAATGAGTACGACGAATACATCAAACATGGATCAAAAATTTGATTCACATGCAGCCGCTGAGCTTCGTGAAAAACGTAAGAAAATCATTGAAAACTCTTTGGCGAAAAGACATCGTAAAGAAAAGACCTTCCGTGTCTTGGGCTTTAGTGCAGTAGTGACTGGTTTATTTTTCGTCGTGCTATTGTTTGGTAGTATTTTAGCCAAAGGTTTACCTGCATTTTGGCAAAGCTCAATGACGGTACCTGTGTTTTTTGATCCAAACATTGTCAAAGTTGGTGCGAAACCAATTCAAAAAGAAGGTGAATCACCTGCACAGTTCCAAGAGCGTTACATTGCTTGGCAAACTGAAATGGGCATGGTGGATTGGGATGCGCTGATCGTAAATGGGATCATTGCAAAAGATCCAGCGATTGCCTCACAACGTGATGATCTCAACAGTTTATATACAAGTTCAGAAGCTTATCGCTTACGTGATATGGTAATGGCAGATCCGTCATTGATTGGTCAAAAACAAGATTTTAAAATCCTTGCAGATGCTAATGTCGATGTCTGGTTGGCTGGTAATATTGACCGCAGCTTGCCTGATGAACAGCAACAATTGAGCCCAGAAGTACGCCAACTTGCAGATAAACTTAAAGCTGATGGTGTTATTACTAACTCATTTAATACTGAAATATTTAAGAATCCAGACTCTCGTAGCTCACCTGCAACTTCAGGTTTAGCTGGGGCGTTTATGGGGTCGTTATTTATGATGCTGATCGTGATCATTATTTCGATTCCAATTGGTGTAGCATCTGCAATTTACTTAGAAGAGTTTGCACCTAAAAACTGGATTACCGATGTTGTCGAAGTCAACATTAACAATCTAGCAGCGGTTCCTTCGATTGTCTTTGGTTTGCTTGGTGCAGCGATCTTTATTGGTTGGATGCATATGCCGCTTTCGGCTCCTGTGGTTGGTGGTTTAGTCTTAAGTTTGATGACTTTGCCAACGGTCATTATTACAACACGTGCATCTTTAAAAGCTGTTCCTCCATCGATCCGTCAAGCCGCTTTAGGTTTGGGTGCATCACGTTTACAAACTGTATTTCACCACGTCTTGCCACTGGCATTACCAGGTATCTTAACCGGTGCCATTATTGGTGTTGCGCAAGCCCTAGGAGAAACTGCTCCATTATTATTGATTGGTATGAGTGCCTTTGTGGCAAGTGTACCAGCCACTCCTTTAGATCAATCCACTGCATTACCTGTACAAATTTTCCTTTGGCAAGGTAATGAGCTACGTAACTTCTTTGAAGGACGTACCGCAGCAGCAATCATTGTACTTCTTGCTCTCATGATCGGCTTAAACAGTTTAGCCATCTGGTTACGTAAGAAATTTGAAGTACGCTGGTAATTGAGGGCATTATATGAATAGCGTCATTACAACTGAAAAGAATTCCTTATATCAGGATAAATCCGTGAATCCAGAACAAACACAATTTACCTCTGCTCAGGGCAGCCAAAAACAAACCAATACTGCGTTTGTGTCACAATTCGATACGCAATCTAGCGCGAAAAAAGATGCGAAATCGAGCAATGTGAAAATCAGTACCAATGATGTGCATGTGTACTATGGCGAATCTGAAGCGATCAAAGGCATTGATCTGAACATTTATGAAAATGAAGTGATCGCCTTTATTGGACCGTCTGGTTGTGGTAAGTCAACTTTCCTGCGTACGCTCAACCGTATGAATGACACGATTGATTCTTGTCGTGTGACAGGACAAGTGCTCATGGATAATCAAGATATCTATGATCCAAATCTTGATGTTGTATTACTGCGTGCCCAAGTAGGTATGGTTTTCCAAAAGCCGAACCCATTTCCAAAGTCAATCTTTGATAATGTCGCTTATGGTCCAAAACTTCATGGTTTGGCACGTGATAAATATGACATGGAAGAAATAGTTGAAAATAGCCTGCGTAAAGCGGGGCTTTGGGATGAAGTGAAAGATCGTTTGAACCAACCGGGTACGGGGCTTTCAGGTGGTCAGCAGCAACGTCTATGTATTGCGCGAACCATTGCAGTCAGTCCTGAAGTGATTTTGATGGATGAGCCTTGTTCAGCACTCGATCCGATTGCAACAGCAAAAGTGGAAGAACTCATCACCGAGCTATCCGCGCAATATACTATTGCGATTGTGACGCATTCGATGCAACAAGCAGCGCGTGTATCTGATCGTACTGCTTATTTCCATCTTGGTGATTTAATTGAAGTAAATGCGACTGAAAAAGTCTTTACTCAACCGGATCATCAATTGACTGAAGCGTATATTACCGGGCGTTTTGGCTAATCTAGTCTGTCTAAAAAAGAGCCGAAAGGCTCTTTTTTTATGAAGTCAATAATTAGGTCAAAAAGTCTTGATAAAAATAAAATGCTCAATTTGGCTCAATGAGAATTATTTTCAAAAAATAGATTGAATTTTTGTGATGCAACCCACATGTTATACAACATAAATATGAATTAAATGAGTTTCAATTTTATGCTATTTCATAATCCCAAGTTGCCTGCGGAAATTCGTGTAAGTCACTTAAATGCACGTATTAATGAACAACGAAAAAAAATTGCGCAAACCACTGCATCTAAACTTGAGCTGCTGCAACTAAGCCAACAATTATCAAAAGAAGCGCGCGCACGTAAAAAGAATAACCAAAAAATTTATGTGATCGATTTTAATGGTGATACCGCTGCATCGGCGGTGACAAGCCTTCGTGAAGAAATTACCCTAATCTTAGCGACAGCAAAAGCTGGGCGCGACCGCGTAGTTTTACGTTTAGAAAGTCCAGGCGGGATGGTGCATGGCTATGGTCTGGCTGCAGCACAATTGGTACGTTTACGTGATGCTGGATTTAACTTAACCATTTGTGTGGACAAAGTTGCTGCAAGTGGTGGCTATATGATGGCCTGCATTGCAAATGAAATTGTTTCAGCTCCATTTGCAGTTGTGGGATCGATTGGCGTGGTTGCACAAGTGCCAAACTTTAACCGTTTATTGAAAGAAAAACATATCGATTTTGAACTGTATACAGCAGGTCAGTTCAAACGTACCGTCACTATGTTTGGTGAAAATACGGCTGAAGGTAAAGCCAAATTTGAAGAAGAGTTGCAGCAAACGCATAACTTGTTTAAACACTTTGTTGAAAAATACCGTCCTCAGCTTAATGTCGATAAAGTTGCAACAGGTGAGCATTGGTATGGGCAAGATGCCCTTGATCTTAATCTAGTCGATAAGCTCCAAACGTCAGATGAATATCTATTAAGTCTCATGCCACAACATGATGTATATATGATTGAAACCCGAAAAAAGCCAACGCTTGGTGAGAAGTTAGGCTTACAAGCAGCACAAATTGCGGACTCATTGGTGCCTGCAGTCATGTCTAAAGTGATGGAGTCATTGAGCAAAGCCAATTCGAGCCTCGTGCAGTTGCGTGACCCTAAACTCTAAAATTGTTTTTGTTATGATGTATTTAAAGCTCACTTCGGTGAGCTTTTTTTTATGCTAAATGATACTACTTTGAAAATTGCAGCAAGCGCGGCTAATAAACAGCAACCATATTATAAATACTTTGATAATTTTGATTATCCAAACTTGGCTGAATCTAAAATATTAAAATGGATAGAACCATAGAAACTGCTGTTATTGGCGTAGAATTTAAGGTGAAAAATTAAATAAAAATAATTCTGATGAATTTACATCCAGAATGGTTTGTCTGTTCAGCACCAATTTGATAAGGTACTTAACTAATTATTTATTAGATGTTTATTACATAATAACACTGAGGGCGAAATGACAAAAATTGTCGTGATATCAAAGAAAGATCAAACGATTTTAAAAGAAACTCAGGCCACAAAAATACAAATATCTCAACCGTCCGTTATTCAGTTAGAACTCAAGCCAGCCGATATTCAGTCGATCCATCGGGTAGGTAATCAATGTGTGATTACCCTGAAAAATGGTCAAAAAATTGTGATTGATGATTTTTATACAGATGACTTTGGCTCTGATAATTCTTTGCTCGTGCATAGTGGGCCAGAGCAATTTGAATTGGTTGAAATGGATGTTGATGGCAAAACAATTAGCTATCGTTCTGTGAATGAATTTATGCAACCTTTAGCTGCATCGACTCAATTAAATCAGGCGACAACACAAGCTCAAGCTACAGAAGTTGCTAGTGAGGATGATGGTTCACCATCGCTACTTAAGGCGGGATTGGCGATCTTAGGTGCAGAAGCGGTATTTCTTCTAGCATTTGATAAAGACGATGATCAATCCTCTAGTAATGACAAAACAGCCCCAAGTACGCCAACAGGAAGTTTTGATAGTGACGGAAAAGTGGTATCAGGCAAAGCGGAAGCTGGCGCAACGGTTTATTTAGTAGATGCCAAAGGCAATACGATTGGTCAATCTAAAGCAGACGCTGATGGTAACTATAAAATTACTTTAGATGTCGCGATTACAGATGGCAATCGCGTAATTTTGTACGCTAAAGACAAGGCGGGAAATAGTTCTCAATCTACGATTTTAACGGGTAGCAAAGATACGATTGCTCCAGATGCTGCAAATGCACAAGTAGATGAAAGCGGTAAGTTTGTCTCTGGTTTTGCCGAAGCGGGTGCAAAAGTTTATGTTTATGCTGCAGATGGCACAACGCTTTTAGGTGGGCCTGTGACTGCGGCAAGTGATGGCAATTTCTCCATTGCATTAAGTAATACTTTACAATCAGGTGAGACGGCTAAAGTCATTGTAGAAGATAAAGCTGGCAACAAATCTGAAGCGCAGTCGGTTGAGATGGGCAAAGATACGCTTCGACCCGATCAACCTAAAATTGAAGTGAATAAATCCGGAACTGAACTGGTTGGTACGGCTGAAGCCAATAGCACCATTCAAATATTAGATGCAAATTCACAAGTCATCGCCACCACTACGGTAGATACCAAAGGTCAATTTAAACTGACATTGTCCCCAGCACTGTCGGATAGTAATAAGACAACCATTATTGTGGTTGATGCGGCAGGCAATCAATCGATACCGTTAAATGTCACTGCTGGAACGGATAATACGGCACCCGTTGCACCAACAGCAACAATCAATACAGATGGTACAGAAGTGTCGGGAAGCGCTGAAATTGGTGCCAAAATTACCATTAAAAACAGTGCAGGAAATACGCTTGGTACTGCAACTGTAGGCGACGATGGGCGCTATACGGTGAAATTAAGCAGCGCAATAACAGATAATAATGTTGTCCAAGTGACTGCGACAGATGCGGCTGGCAATAGCTCAAAGAGCACGCAAGTCATTGGAACAAAAGATACTATTGCGCCATCCGCGCCGACGTTGACGACTGTGTATGATGATCGCGAGACTACAAAGCTCACCATTAAGCAGGGTGAGAGCACTCAAGATTCGACACCTAGTTTTGAAGGCAAAGGTGAGACCAATGCCACGATTACCATTTATAAAAATGGCGTCGCAGTGGCAACCGTCAAAGCAGATACCAGTGGAAAATGGTTGTATACACCAGAATCTGACTTAGCGGCAGGTAAGTATAGCTATAGTTTTACCCAAACGGATCTAGCTGGAAATACCAGTGCCAAAAGCTCAGCATTTGATTTTACAGTTGAAGCGATGACAGTTGCTAAAGCGAGTTTATTCTTGATCTCAGAAGAACAGGCTTCGGTTGAATTACATGATCAAGCATCGCTGTTAATAGATGATAATAATGTATTTGATGTACTTGCGCAGCACAATGTGTCGAGCTTTAGCCTAGACGAAACTAATGCATTAATTCCTAATGATCAAATTGATTTGAACAGCTTATTGAGCAATCAAGAACCAAACATTGCTCTTGATGAAATATCAGATGATTCATCTTATTTAAATCCGTCTATCAATCCGGTATCGGGTGTCACAGCAGTTTCAAATACAGAGCTTCGAACAGCATGGGGCGCTTTAGATCCGTTAGATCAAACCTTAAATGCGCTACCACTGTATTAATACATCCATTCATGAATATAGCGATAAAAAAGCACTCTAATGAGTGCTTTTTTATTTAGGATTTTTTCAGATTGAAATATAAAAGGCCGCCAGTGATCATCGCACCAAATGTTGCAAGTAGCATATCTTTATGTGCATCCCAAATATCACCTTGTTGCCCATTATAATTTTCAGCTTCTTCTGGTGATAAGCCAATGGCAATCAGCCATTCGATCCATTCATAAAATAAACTGGTCGCCATGACGAATTGTACGACCAATAAAAAGAGTGTTCCGGCTTTTAACTGCGGCAGCCAGATTTGAAATATGCGATAAAAGAACGGGTAGAGCAGCAAACCATAGGCAAGATGTACAAGCCGATCATACATATTCCGAGTCCATCCCATGCTTTGGTCAAGGTTGAAACCGAGGAGAGCTTGTGTCCATTCAGAATAAGGCACATAAGAATATAAATAATGTGCACCAATGACATGAATCAGTAAAAAGCCAAGATACAGACAAACTGTTGCGAAACTCAGTCCTATTTTATAGAGGAAAACGAGCAACACGATCAGCATAAACGCTGTGCCGATTTGATGGAGGATATACGCTTCCATTTCTAAAGGTTGGATACTGGCGATCACAATGGCAAGAGTTAATAATGCAAAAGCTAAGATGTGCTTA
The DNA here is from genome assembly GCF_002018395.1 of Acinetobacter sp. ANC 5600. Lineage (NCBI taxonomy): Bacteria > Pseudomonadati > Pseudomonadota > Gammaproteobacteria > Moraxellales > Moraxellaceae > Acinetobacter > Acinetobacter sp. ANC 5600. Next base: position 70,061 of record NZ_MVKW01000001.1, on the reverse strand, counting down.
AGTTTTAATTTGAAATCAATCATGAAAAGGCAAAGCTCAAAATTTTTATCGGTGTGCAATGGTTATAATTCGCGGCAAGTATAGCCATAATGCGATGAAAGGTGTTAGTTCGACGGCGTTAGAATTTGTGCATTATTTTTTCAAATGTCATCAGCTAGCAACTAGGGATAAGTATTTTCAAAAAGATTGTATTAAACTCAGATGAATATCGATGTTTAAGTATTTGGAAGTAACTATGGCCGTTGTTGAGGCATTTATTGCGACTCAAAATTGTTATTTTAACTATGAGTTTGAAGAACTTAATTTAACAGATGATTTTCCAGAAGAGCTCTCTGTGTCTTTGCGCGGCATGATGTTTCGCCATGAGATTCAATATCCCGATGCCACATATTATGTTTATTATTCAGATATTTTAACAGGCTGTGAATTACAACGGATGAAAGATGATTGGGCGAAATATTGCCCTGCAGAATAAAATTACGTCTAAATTTTCTATCTCCTTGCGGAGCATGCTCTTCATCCCAAAGGGAGTAGGAGTATATAGGTGGAAACAAAAAACGAGGCATGATGCCTCGTTTTTTTTGATCTATCTAAAATTAGATTTTAGAAATAAGATCTTTAATGTTTGCTGCTTGAGTTGATGCATTACCTGTATATGTTGCAGGTGTCATTTCTGCAAGACGTGCACGGTCACCAGCTGGAACAGCTTCTAATTCGTTACCATTTACGAAATCAACCATCATTTCGCGAGTCATTGCTTGACCACGAGTTAGGGCTTTAAGTTTTTCGTAAGGTTTTTCAACTGCATAACGACGCATTACAGTTTGAATTGGTTCAGCAAGAACTTCTTGAGCATGGTCAAGGTCTTCTAGAATACGTTGAGCATTCAACTCAAGTTTGCCAATACCTTTAGAGCAAGCTTCAAATGCAATCAAGCTTTGTGCAAAACCAACCCCCATGTTACGAAGAACAGTAGAGTCAGTTAAGTCACGCTGCCAACGAGATACAGGAAGTTTTTCGCCTAAATGCGCAAGTACTGCATTTGCAATACCCAAGTTACCTTCAGAGTTTTCGAAGTCAATTGGATTAACTTTATGTGGCATTGTTGAAGAACCAACTTCGCCTTCTTTCAAACGTTGTTTGAAGAAACCAAGTGAGATATAGCCCCAAACGTCACGGTTAAAGTCGATCAAAATCGTATTGAAACGACGTAGCGCATCAAAAAGTTCCGCCATGTAGTCATGTGGTTCGATTTGAGTGGTGTACGGGTTAAATTTTAAGCCTAAAGATTCAACAAATGCTTGTGAATGCGCAGGCCAGTTAATTTCAGGGTAAGCAGAGTAGTGCGCGTTGTAGTTACCTACAGCACCGTTAATTTTACCTAGAAGTTCAACTTGTTTGAATTGCTTGATTTGACGCGCTAAACGGTAAGCTACGTTCGCCATTTCTTTACCCAAAGTTGTTGGGCTAGCAGTTTGACCGTGTGTACGAGACAACATTGGTTGTTCAGCGTGTTGTTCAGCCAAAGCAACGATTGAATCGATGATTTGCTGCATTGCTGCAACTAAAACTTCACGGCCATTTTTAAGCATTAAAGCGTGAGACAAGTTGTTGATGTCTTCTGATGTACATGCAAAGTGAATAAATTCGCCTGCATTTTTAAGCTCATCGATATGTGCGATTTGCTCTTTTAAGAAGTACTCAACTGCTTTTACGTCATGGTTAGTTGTACGTTCAATTTCTTTAATGCGGTTTGCATTGTCTTCAGAGAAGTTCGCAACAATTGCATCAAGCGCAGCGTTGGTTTCAGCACTGAACGCAGGAACTTCAGTGATTTCAGGACGGTTTGCAAGCGCTTGTAACCAACGCACTTCAACAGTCACACGAGCATGGATTAAACCAAACTCAGAGAGGAAGGGACGTAGAGCATCACATTTGCTTGCGTAACGTCCATCTAATGGAGAAAGTGCGGTTAAAGCGTTCATAGCGATTCCTTAAATTTTGGAATTAAACGTAAAACAAAAAGCCCGTACTGCATCAGTTAAACCACCTGATACTGTAAACGAGCGAGATCTTGAATATCTTGGAGCAGCTTACGCTTGCTGAAAATCATACCCCATGAGCTACCGCCGAGCTGACGCCACAAGTGAGCCATTTGTAAGCCTGTGAATAATGTCGCGCGAATGCGATTGGTATGTGCTGTATCTTTAAATGCTTCAGCGTTGCCTCGAACCATAATGCGAGGATTGATCGAACCCGCAGTTTCAATATAGGTTTGGGCAAGGTTTGCAATGATACTTGGATGTAAATAATTATTATCGAAAAATGAAAGCTGTCTTAGGATTTTTTGTTGGGATTGTTCAATGATTTCGACAAACTTGGGATTGCTATAGACTTTCTTTTCTAACTGCAATAATGCCATCGCATACGTCATGGGTAGCTTGGTATTGGCAAGTTTAGGAAGTCTAGATTTGGGAGATGTATTGAAGGGTTGAGTAATGCTACTTTCTAAAGTCTTTAAACCCAGCGAAATATCTGCCAAACCACTAAAAAAATCGAGCGTCTGACTAGACTGATTGGATTTAGGACGGATATTCAAACTGGCTTTGATGAGATGTTCAAAATAAAAATTACCGCTTTCACCAATACTTTGCGTACCCGTCAATGCGGTCATATGGGTTAGCTGCGTCGCTTGAAAAACAGCAGCTAACGCCAATGCGCGATTTTGGCGAGTATTCAGAGTTTGAGGCTGTTGAAACGGTAACTCTGTCATCCGAAACAATCCTTATGAAATAAAATCCGGTTTAGGGGCATTGGTATGATGAATCACACCACCACCTAAACAAACTTCACCGGTGTAGAACACCACACTTTGACCCGGTGTAACAGCACGTTGTGGCTCATCGAATTCGACACGCACACCATTTGGCGCTGTAGAGTCTTTAAATAATGTACAGTCTTGGTCAGGCTGACGATAACGAGTTTTCGCTGTGCAGCGGAAACCTGATTCAGGAATCTCATGTTCACCAGCCACCCAATCAATCGCTTCAGACCATAAAATGGTGCTTTGCATGAGTGGATGTTCATGACCTTGACCAACGACTAGGCGATTACCTTCGATATCTTTATGCAGTACAAACCAAGCGCCTTCTTCAGCACCTTTTAGACCACCAAGACCGATGCCACCACGTTGGCCGAGCGTATAGTACATTAAGCCGTGATGTTCACCAACCTCTTTACCTGTGTCTAGGACGATTTTTCCGGGTTGAGCAGGTAAATATTGCTTTAAGAAGTCATTGAATCGACGTTCACCAATAAAGCAGATTCCTGTTGAATCTTTTTTCTTCGCGGTGATTAGACCTAATTCTTCAGCGATTTTACGCACTTGTGGTTTTTCAATTTCACCTACAGGGAATAAAGTCTTGTTAATTTCACGACCATGCACTGCATGTAGGAAATAGGTTTGGTCTTTATTGTTGTCTAGGCCACGCAGTAGAGGTGCATACTCTTCACCACGTGAATTTTTTAGCGTTTCACCACGGCGGCAATAATGGCCTGTCGCAATAAAGTCAGCACCTAGGTTCACAGCATGGTCTAGAAATGCACGGAATTTAATTTCTTTATTGCAGAGAATATCTGGGTTTGGTGTGCGACCTGCGGCATATTCTTCTAAGAAATGCTCAAAGACACGGTCCCAATATTCCATTGCAAAGTTTGCAGTATGAAGTTTGATACCAATTTTGTCACAAACGGCTTGAGCATCGGCAAGATCTTCCATTGCCGTACAGTATTCCGTGCCGTCATCTTCTTCCCAGTTTTTCATGAAAAGACCTTCAACTTGATAACCTTGTTGAAGTAAAAGTGCTGCAGATACAGAAGAATCTACACCACCAGACATACCGACGATGACACGTTGTTGCATAGGATTAAGCATCCAAATTTGAAATTAAGGGAGAATTTTGGTGCTCGTAAATGAGCGATAAAGGAAATTTTTGACCTGAAAGAGCATCTTGTACAGCTTTGATGACTAATGGACTGCGCGCACGGGCAGACTCAATGAGTTCATCAAGCGTCATCCATACTGCACCGACAATACCTGTGTCTAACTGTGCATCGGCATGGTACTGAATGTCCTTAGCTAAGAAACAGAAACGGAAATAAGTACGATCAGGGAACATCGGAGGAGTATAAGTATACATGCCTAGGAGGTTCGTGATTTCTACATCATGACCTGTTTCTTCCATGGTTTCTCGAATGGCGGCTTCAATAATGGTTTCGCCAGCTTCAACATGACCTGCAGGTTGATTAAATACAGTATGGGTCACACCTTCTGTATGTTCTTCAACAAATAGGAATTTTCCGTCTTTTTCAACGACTGTAGCAACAGTGACATGAGCAGTCCAAGCGGTCATAGAAAAGCACCATGGGGTAAAAAACGCTATTCTACAAAATTTAGGGAGCGGTGGCTATGATTGATTTTTTTCTTAATTTCCTTGAGATGCGTTTCAATATTGAAGTAAGAAGAACGTGGAGGAATCTTGTAAGATAAATCCATTGTACATATCTTCACACTGAAAAATATTTTGAGAATTAGATGAAAATACTAAGTTTATTTATATTTGTTATGTTAATGGTTAGTTGTACGGCAAAAAGCGGTGCTGATGAAAATTTGTTGCTTGTAGATGATGCAATTCTCGACGTTAAACAAACGCTGCCAAAGAAAAATAATGCATATACAGTTTGGAAAGATATATACAGAGATGGTGCAACTATTAAATTAATATATCAGATGGATAATTATACATTTCCAAAAGATAAAATATATTTGTTAGAAGAGTATGCAAAATCAGATTCTGTAAAGAATGTTATTTGCAAATCTTTATTGGAAACATTTGGTTGGGATTATTCTGTAGAGTCAATTACATATGATATGAATGATACAGTTTTATTTTCTTTTGTTTATAGTAAGAAAAATTGTTAAATAAAAGTGTATTGTTTAATTATTTAGTTAAATTATATTTTTGTCCAGTACTGACCGAATTGTTATAGATTTAACATTACAGCTTTTTAAAATACTTGCTTTAAAAAGCAGTAATGTTAAATATTAAAATCTTTATTCAATGAAGGGAGTCTTGTTATCACGAGGAAAATCAGGGAATAGCGTGTAAATCATATCAGGATTCTTTTGAAGACCCGCACCATCAATGTATTTCCACTCCTTACTTTCAATTGGACGTACGGCAAGCATGAAGGAAAGATCACCTGTCATTTTTCGACCATTCATAGAAATCGTGACTTGTTTAGGTACGGCACAAAACTCATTTCTACCAATGATATAACTTTGTTTTGGAGGATGAGTGTCAACTTGAGAGACATATATTTTATTTTGTTTAAAGGAGTTTGCAGCAAGTTCTAATATGGCATTATATTTATCTTTACCACCTGCATAATTGATAATAGATGAATCTGTTTTTTCGGTGATTAATGCATAATTACCCTTATTTAAGGCTGTGCCGATATCTTTAATTTCTTTGGCAATGATTTTTTCATAATCATCTTTACACTGCGTTGAATTCGCAAAAGCAGTTGTAGAGGTTAAAATTACGCCTGCAAAAAATATTCTAGTAATTAATAAAGTATAAGGTTTAATCAACATTAAAGAGTTACTCTGTATTTGAATTTGTCTGTCAATGAAGCATTTAGACATAAGCTGGAACTGTTAAAACTAAAAACGAATGCGTATATTATTTATTTTGATCAAGATAATTATTCGACACCTTCACATAATTCTGCGCTGAATAAGGCAAGAACGCTTTTTCTTTATCAGTCAGTGGGCGAACTTTCTTAACGGGACTGCCCACATATAAATAACCACTTTCCAAAACCTTATTTGGTGGAACAAGTGAACCAGCACCAATCATCACATCATCTTCAACAATTACATCATCTAAAATAATCGTACCTATACCGACTAAAACACGATTACCAATGGTACAACCGTGTAATTTCACGTGATGACCAATCGTCACATCTTCACCAATAATCAGTGGAGAACCCTCGGGTTTATCGGCTTTTTTATGACTCACATGCAACATTGAGTGGTCTTGCACATTGGAGTTTTTACCAATACGAATATGGTTTACATCACCACGAATCACAGCAAATGGCCAAACCGAAACATTTTCAGCCAATACAACATCGCCAATCACCACTGACATTTCATCGATATAGCAAGAGTCATCAACGTGTGGAGCTGTGTCTAAATAAGGACGGATGTTTTGGCTCATAGGAAAGTCATCTACAGGTTTTTAGGCAGTATAAAATAAAAAAGCACCTAGACCGAAATCTAGATGCTTTCACTTTAGTCTTAATATCGAGTTTTCATCAAACTTAGAATAAGTTGCTAAAGAATTGTTTGATGTGATCAATCATTTTTGCAAAGAAACCAGCTTCTTCGACATTTTGTAGAGCTACAAGTGGTTTTTCAGCAATGACTTTGCCATTAAGCGTTGCAACGTATTTACCAACCACTTGACCTTGTTTTAAAGGAGCAGTTAATTTTGGTTGAACAACCAATTGAGTTTTAATGGCGTTCGCTTCGCCTTTAGGCATCGTCACGTTAAAGTTTTCAGCTAGACCTACTTGAACTTCATTGTCTTTACCGTACCAAACTTTTGCTTTTGCAAGCACTTGTTTAGCAGGTTGAACTTTTACAGTTTCAAAGTTTGCATAACCCCAAGCTAAAATTTCACGTGTTTGAGATGCACGCTCGTTCATGCTTGGCGCACCAAAAATCACTGAAATTAAACGTAATGGACCACGTTTAGCTGAAGTCGTTAAGCAGTAGCCCGCTTCTTCAGTATGACCAGTTTTTAAACCATCTACACTTGGGTCAGTATAAAGCAGGGCATTACGGTTGCCTTGCTTAATGCCATTGAACGTAAATTCTTTTTCAGAGTAGATCGGATAGTATTTTGAACTGTCATGAATGATATGTTGCGCAAGAGTCGCCATATCTTTGGCAGTCGAGAAATGTCCTTCAGCTGGCATACCTGTCGCATTGATGAATTGAGTATTCACCATGCCAATACGTTTCGCTTCTTGGTTCATCATGTGGGCAAAGGTGCCTTCATTGCCAGCAATATGTTCTGCCATAGCTTTAGAAGCATCGTTACCCGACTGAATGATAATGCCACGTAACATTTCTAATGCAGTTGCAGTACCGTTGAGCGGAACGTACATACATGACTCAGTGCTGCTGCCGCGACACCAAGCCGACTCATTCATACGTACTTTTTCATTTTCAGTTAGTTCACCGCTTAATAACTTTTGTTCAATGATGTAACTGGTCATCATTTTTGTCATTGAAGCAGGAGCTAATTTTTCGTTTTCATTTTTAGAAGCAAGGATTTGCCCTGTCTCATAGTCCATCAGCACATAAGATTTATTATTTAATTCAGGTGGTGCAGAAAGGACAGTTGCCGCGAATGAAAAACTAGGTGCAAGTAGTAATGCGGCAAGGGCGGTTTTTCGGGTCATTCTGGGTGGTTCCAATAACTTAGGTATAAGCACAAAGAGCCTAGCATTTTAGGACAAAGCTAGGCGGACTGCTATGGGGTGCAAGCGCTTATTTTAAAAGTATTGTAACCAATTGGTATTATTTGCTGTAAGCAGTCAATTCTTTGCAAATCGCACCATTTTTCTTATCGCCAGCTTTCTTCGCATCAGACTGCGCTTCTTTTAAAGCTTCTTTAAAACTTTTTTGTTTGCTGAGCTGTTGTAAGGCATTTACAGGGTTCTTTTCATTCGGCATATATTCTTTGGCTAATTTTGCATAACCCGCTTCAAACTTCGGCTGATCTTTGTCATTCACAAGTTTTGGACAGACTTCAGATAGTACATATATAGCTGCAAGTTCTTGACTAGTCACTTGAGGTGTAGGGGTCACTTCAATTTTTTCATCTGCGGCATGTGCAGACATGGTGGTGAAAGCAAAAGCAGAAAGGCTAAGGGCACAAAGAGATTTTACAAAGGAGTTTTTCATTTAAATAACCTGTTAAATAACCTAAAAGATATCAAATAGCTAAAATTTATTTGCTTAGCTTAATCGTATTTCTGGTAGAGATCAGTAGAAAATTGTATTGAAGCTGTTTAGAAATCAATACATTGTGAAAGAAAAAAGGATGAGGCTATAAAGCGTCATCCTTTTTTGGGCAGGTTTGATGCAATAAGGACTAACCTATTGAGAGGGCGTCCAAAGCTGAATGATCAATTAACCTTCATAACTTAAAACGTCATCACAAACTGATTTTTGTTCAGCTTTATCAGTTTCTTTAGCAGCTTGACGTGCTTCTTCAAGAACTGATTTATATTCGCTGTCAGACTGTAGTTTTTCTAAAGTCATTGATTTGTCAGAATAATCAGCAAGATATGTTTTAGTGAGTGCTTGAATGTTGGCATCAAATTTTGCATTTTGACCAATAATCGCAGGGCATACTTCTAACATGACTTGTGCAGATGCAATATCTTCTTTTACGATGGTATTGGCTTCTTCTTGAGTGAAGTCATTGTCTGCGACCACAGTTTGAGTCATGCAAGCTGCTAGAGCAAAGCCCAATAAACCACGAAGTGCTACGGTTTTATTCATTTTGTACACACACATTTATGCTGGATGTTGAAATGTAAATATATATAATTATTCATATATTTCAATAAAATGTTCTTGCGAGTCATTTTTAATTTTTAGTAATGGAAATTTAGTTGTGAATATTTTAATTGCCAATGATGATGGCGTTTTTGCTCCCGGTATCCAAGCTTTAGCACATGCATTGCGTCCTCTCGGTCGTGTGGTGATTGTGGCGCCTGAAAGCGAACGCAGCGGTTTTTCAAGTGCTTTAACTTTAGATCGACCATTACGACCTGTCGAAATTGCACCAAATATGTGGGCAGTAAATGGTACACCTGCGGACTGTGTGTATTTATCAATGAATGGTCTGTTTGATTTTGAATTTGATCTGGTGGTGAGTGGAATCAATAGTGGCGCAAATCTGGGTGATGATGTGCTGTATTCAGGGACAGTGGGTGCGGCATTTGAAGGCCGTTTAATGAAACAACCTGCGCTAGCCGTCTCTTTGGCTGGGCCAAATGTGCGTAGTTATAATAACCCAGAAGATTATGCAGTCGCCGCGCAATGGGTGCATGACTTTATTGCCAATGGTTTACCCGCGCTACCTGCACGACATATTTTTAATATTAATATTCCAGATGTTGCTGAACTTCGAGGAACCAAAGTGACCTATCAAGGAAGACGTTTACAGTCCAAACCGATTACCAGTCATGTAGACCCGCGTGGTCGTCAAGTCTATTGGATTGGATTGGCAGGCGAGGCAGTGGCAGAGCCTAAGAAAGGCTTAACCGATATCGAGTCAGATTTCTTTGCCGTGGCAAATGGTTATGTCAGTGTAACGCCTATACAAATGGATGCTACAAATTATGAGATTTTGAATAACTTACACGCAGAGTTATCTAAAATTTAAGTATTAGTGTTATAACTTTGTGAAAATGGTTATGCCGCAACTTTTTTAGAGTAGATTTTTGCTAATCTTAGCCCATTCATAATGACTATATTTGAATTATTAGTGAGGAAGATGATGTCCCTGGTGTCACAATATCGCGTTATTACCGCTCCTGCAGCATTATTTAAGACCCTTGTTTTATCTGCTGCTGTGGTTACAACTTTGGTCATGACTGGCTGTGCGTCAAAACCACAAATTAATAATGCGACCCGTTATGCGACTGCTCCGGATTATTATACAGTTCGTTCGGGAGATACTTTAAGTGGCATTGCAGCTCGCTATGGCTTGAGCTATGTCAGCATCGCAGAAATGAACGATATTGCCCAGCCTTATCGCATCTATGTTGGACAATCCATTCGCCTTAAAAATAGTGGCTCTCGTCGTACGACGTCTACACAAGCCATGACTCAAGCGGCACCAATTCAACGCCAAACGATTGCAATGCCAACGCAAACAGCGCCCGTGACTCAAGCTTCAACCACTCCATCGACAGTGACGCGAACTACAGTTCCAACGCCAGTGGTCAGTTCTTCAAGTTTACGTTGGGTGAGTCCAGTATCGCGTCCTACGGTATTACAAGGCTATAACTTAGCATCGAATGTGAAAGGAACACGTTACGCAGGTAATACAGGTGATCCTATTTTTGCAGCAGCTGATGGTCAAGTGGTCTATGCCGCCGATGGTCTTAAAGAGTACGGCAATTTAATTTTGGTGAAGCATATTAATGGCTATATCACTGCATATGCACATAACAGTAAAATGAATGTCAAAAGTGGCGATACTGTGAAAGCAGGGCAGCAAATTGGTGAGATGGGTTCATCGGGTACCAACCGCACGATGCTTGAGTTCCAAGTGCGTTTAGATGGTAAACCAATCAATCCAACTTCAGTTTTACCAAATAATTAAATATATAATGCAAAAGCAAAATATCCCCGTATAATACAATGAGTTGCTTTTATCGAAAGATGAAGCTTCTCATAAGTTTATGAGGGAAATTTATGTTAGATCAACTTCGAGCAATGGGTGTCTTTGCTTGCGTTGTGGAAAAAAATTCGTTTAGCGGTGCTGCTCGTGAGTTAGGTATTACCACGAGTGCCGTGAGTCAGCAAATCCGCTCACTAGAGCAGGATATGGAAGTCATTCTTTTACATCGTTCAACACGTAAGTTAAGTTTGACAGAAGCTGGACAAGCTTTTTTTCATAGTTGCCAAGAGATGCTATCTGCCGCAGAGCGCGGCAAAATTCGTATCAATGAACTTCGTGACGACTTAGTCGGTGAATTACGTATTGCATCAACACCAGAACTTTGTGCGAATCATGTGATTCCTGCATTGTCACATTGGATGTCGGCACATCGTGGTTTATCGGTTCATCTAGAAGCAGATAATCAATATATCGACTTAATTGATGGACGCATTGATATTGCGCTACGAATGAGTTCAAAAATTGATGATCAACAGTTTCATGTGGTGCCATTGGCACATGTTGAACAAGTTCTCGTTGCAGCACCAAGCTATATCAACCAAACCAGTTTAATTACACGACCAGAAGATTTACAAAATCATGATATGGTTCAAATAAATTTGGTTAAAAACTTTCAGCATTTTGCATTTGAAAATGCAGTGACGAAAGAGCAGGTTGCATTGGATGTGCACTCCCGATTTACAACAAATAATGTATTTGCTGCAAAAGCAATGTGCCAACAAGGACATGGCATTGCAAGAATATTATATCTAGATACGCAAAAAGACTTATTAAACGGTTCTCTTGTTGAAGTTTTACCAGAATGGCGCTTACCATCATTCACTCTATATGCTGTGATGTCTAAACGTGATCAACAGCCTACCAAGATTCATCGTTGCCTAGATGCATTAAAATTGTATTTCAGTCAATTACCAGGCGGACGTGTATACCAAGAAGCCTCATAAAAACAATAAAGCTTGAAAAAGTTATAAAAAAAAGCCGCAATTAGCGGCTTTTTTTTTCGGCATAAATTAGGCTAGAAAGTTTTTCACCATTTTAACAATGCGTTCAATTAAGATATCCGCTTGTTCTTTATTGATGTTTAGCGTAGGTAATAAACGAATCACAGAGCCTGCTGTTACGTTAATAATCAACTGATGCTCATCACGTGCAATATTCACAAGTTCACCACATGCTTTTGGTAATTCAATGCCGACCATTAAACCAAAACCACGAACAGTCACGTTTTGCTCTGCAAGTTGCTCTGTGAATTGCTCAACAAGATACGCACCCATATTTGCAGCATTTTCAACAAGGTTTTCCTTTTGAATGGTATCAATCACGGTATAAACCACACGTGAACCTAATGCTGTACCGCTATAAGTTGAACCGTGGTTACCCGCTGTTAAAACGCCAACACCACGACCTTGAGTCATGACTGCGCCAATAGGGAAACCATTACCTAGACCTTTAGCTGTAGTTAGCACATCAGGAACAATATTGGTGTGTTGATACGCAAAGTATTTACCAGTACGGCCGTTACCTGTTTGCACTTCATCAAGCATCATTAACCAGTTGTGTTGGTTACAGATACGACGAATATCTTCTAAATAGCTAAAACCTTGAGGTGCAGTATTTACACCACCTTCACCTTGGATCGGCTCAACCAAAATCGCTACGATGTCAGGGTGGTGAATTGCAGCTTCTTCAATTGCTTCGATATCACCAAAAGGTACACGAATAAAACCTTCAACCAATGGGCCAAAGCCTTCTTGAACTTTTTTGTTACCTGTTGCAGATAATGTCGCCATGGTACGACCATGGAATGAATGATCAGCAACAATAATTTTAGGGCTTGCAACACCTTGCATATGACCAAATTTACGTGCAATTTTGATTGCACCTTCATTTGATTCTGCACCACTATTTGAGAAGAAAACTTCTTCCATACCCGCAACTTCAGCTAATTTTTGCGCAGCAGCCGTTTGCCAAGGCACTTCAAATAAGTTACTGGTATGAATGAGGGTCGCTGCCTGTTCAGCAATTGCAGCTGTAATTGCAGGATGTGAGTGACCTAAACCACAAACAGCGATCCCTGTCAGTGCGTCTAAGTATTCTGTGCCATCTGCGGTATACAGGTGAGCACCTTGACCTCGGACAAAGCTGATCGGTTGGCGGCCAAATACTGGCATCAAGTGCGATGGTTGATCAGTTTGTACTGGGGCAAGGGTAATGTTATTCATGACTAACTCTAATTTGTCAGGTGATTGAAATAATATAGAGGAGACGCCATATATATATGAGCATCAAGAGATCTATATAAGCAAAATATGACTCACTTGAAAAGCTGAAATGTAAATAAAACGTGAAATATTGCTTTAGTCATATTGTTTTACTCAGTTTTGGGTATAATGCGAAGCAGATTTATTGAGGATATATCAATGACTGAACAAGCACGCGATACAGAAGCGTTAATTCGTGACCAAATTGCTAAACACGCAGTTCTACTTTACATGAAAGGCACTCCACAGTTTCCACAGTGTGGTTTCTCTGCGCGTGCAGTAGAAGCGCTCAGTCAAATTGGTCGTCCGTTTGCTTATGTAAATATTCTTGAAAATCAAGATATTCGCGCAACTCTTCCACAAATTGCAAACTGGCCGACTTTCCCACAATTATGGATCAATGGTGAGTTGATCGGTGGTAGCGACATTATGCTTGATATGTTCCAAAAAGGTGAATTACAACCTTTAGTTGAACAATATAGCCCAGCTCCTGAAGCTTAATTGGATGTGTATTTGATGATTTTGATCATTGGATACAGATAAAAAATAGCGCCTTTAAGGCGCTTTTTTTATGACTTAATTATCTAAAAAGTCTGGGGTTATGCGTTTTTCCACCATTTCAAAGGCATTTAAAGTGCAATGAATGGTGGAAAAATCAACAAATGAATAAACTCATCGAAGATTTATGACGGATTGTCTTCAGTCGGACTTTCTTCAACACGTTGCTCGTTTTCAGCAGTCCCATTTTTAGCAGTACTGTCTTGAGCTTCAGACTTCTTTGCCTTTTTATCTTTGTCCTTTTTTGACTTCTTCTTTTTTTTCTTTTTCTTTGGCTCTTCTTCCTCAAATTCAGCACCATCTTCAATCGCTTGCCAGTATTCAAGTTGCTCCATGACAGCAGCATAGATTGAGCCTTTGCTATAACGACCTTTTTTATCAAGAGTACCTACTGGGCGCGCCATCAAAATTTCTAAAGCTTGGTCAATGGTATCAATGGCATGAATATGGAATTGACCTTGTTGCACAGCTTCAATCACATCTTTACGTAACATTAAGTGCTGCATATTTTGGCGTGGAATAATCACACCTTGCTTGCCTGTTAGCCCTTGTAATTTACATGCATCATAGAAGCCTTCAATCTTGGCATTTACACCACCAATCGGTTGAACTTGACCCAATTGGTTCATTGAGCCAGTGATTGCCCATGATTGATCGATCGGTAATTGGCTAATAGCGGAAATCAGTGCTGAAAGCTCTGCAACAGTTGCGCTGTCGCCATCTACTTGGCCATAGCTTTGCTCAAAGGCAAGGGCAGCAGAAAAATGTAAAATTTGTTCACGACCAAAGTGTGCCTTTAAGAAACTCGACATCAGCAGGACGCCTTTGGCATGTAAAGAACCACCGAGTTCTACACTACGCTCGATATCTAAAATATCGCCACCGCCTTGATAAACCGAAGCCGTTAAACGTGACGGTAAACCAAATTCAACATCAGCATATTGAATCACAGAGAGGGCGTTAATCTGCCCGAATCGATGACCTTTGGTTTCGATTAACTGTGTACCGCGAGTAAGATCTTGCCAATATAATTCACGTAAGTAGCCTAGACGGTATTTACGATGATCAAGAGCGGTGTTGATATGTGTTTCTGTCACCATTTTATCGCCAGCAAGTGCTGCATGATGATGTGCTTCACGAATCAAATCACCTAAGGTGAGGGCATGTAATGACAAAGAGCTTTGATCTTCAGCTTGACGACTTGAATCAGTTAACAGTGCTGCGAGAGCCGTACGGTCAAACGGCAGAAGTTTATCTGTTTGCACATAGTCAGCAATCAGCTGCATATATGCCTGCTCATTAATGTCATTACGTTGTAATGTATCGGTAAAATCGGCACGAATTTTAAAGACACTGCCCAGCTCAGGTTCGAGTTCTAAAATATCGTAATAAATATCAGGTTCAGCAAGCAGGATCACTTTGATATTTAAATCAATAGCTTCAGGCTCAATCGAAATACTGCCTGTCAATGTAAGTATATGTTCAAGTGAAGACAGCTTTAAATGTCCTGACTTTAATGCACGTTTTAGACCTTGCCATGCATAAGGCTGCTCTAAAAGTTGTTCTGCTTCCAAGATGAGGAATCCACCATTGGCCTTATGCAATGCACCAGGACGGATTAACGTAAAGTCTGTGGTGATGGTGCCATTTTGGGTCAGTTGTTCGACATGACCTAGCAAATTGTAATGGGTTGGGAAATCTTCAAAAATAACTGGCGCACCAGCATTTGGTTTGTGTGTGGCGATAATGTTAGCTTGGTAGCGAGATGGCACGCGGTTAAATAGGCCAGGTGTAAAGTCATCTTCTTCTTGCTCAAGCACAAACTCAACATTTTGAATGATGTCATCTGCATATTGCTTCAGATAATCTTCCAAGCCTTCAACCATGCTGAATTTATTTTGAATTACATCAATACGCGGCATGACGACTTGTTTAGCAATTTCACGGTTTAAAACCTGAACTTTATCGCGTGCGTCATCTTCAAGATCACCAAGATGTAGACCAAGGCGTTCAAGTTTTTTATCCATATAACGGACGTTTGACGCAATTTCAGCTCGTTGTTTACTGCTTAGTGCATTGATGTCTTCTTTGGACATTTCTTGGTATTTGTTATCGACCAAATGCACGGGAACGAAACAATGATCATCATCCTGAGAAATCAGTTTAAGATCGAGCTCTTCACCTTCTCGGGTTAATTCAACTAAAGCAAGATGTTGTTCATCACCAGCATGTTGGCGAATCATTTCAATGCGATTGTGATAGGTTTCTGCGGTGAAGCGACGTTCAAGCTGTTTTAATATAGTTTGCCAACTTTGATGTAATAACGCTTGGAATTTTGTCGCTTGACCAGAAGGAAGTTTTAGCGCAATCGGTTCACGCGGAAACTTAAAATTATTGACATAGACCCAGTCTGAAGGCGTTGGCATATTTTTAGCGTGTTGTTGTAATAAGCGCTTAATCATGGTGCGCTTACCTAAGCCTGCGGTACCTACAGCAAAAATGTTATAGCCTGAATAGGGTAATGCAATGCCAGCCTCGACCGAAGCTCGGGCACGATCTTGTCCTAAAAAGTCATTAAGTGGTTTGATCCGCTTGGTAGACGTTGGTATTTTTTTTAGCTCAGGTGTATGCGTCAGCTGAAGTGGCTGCAACTGGGTTTTAGTTAAAGTATTCTGTATTTCGGGTTGATCAAAAGCGCTCTTTAGTGTCGTTACTGTTTCTGCTAAGTTTTTTGTGTTGGCTTCATTAATGGTAGTTGATAAAGAAGAGTGAATTTGTTCAAGTCGCTGGGTCACTGTTGAATCCAAAAAACTAAAGAATAGAGATATGTAATTAAGGTATACAGGTTTAATGCCAAAGATCAAGCAACAGCATGCGAAATATCGATAAAATAAAACAATGATTTCATAAATGTTGTTGAAACCGATGTCATTAAGCGCTTGAATAGCATCATTCGATTTTGACAAAAATAACTGAGTCATGACAACACAAGCTTCAGGATGGAAATCTGCTTTTACTGCATTTTTAGACCGACGTGCGCTGATTATGCTTTTTCTTGGCTTTTCGGCCGGTATTCCAATTTTACTGATCTTTTCCAGTTTATCGCTTTGGTTAGGTGAAGCAGGAATTGATAAAAGTGCAGTGACTTTTTTTAGTTGGGCAGCGCTTGGTTATTCGTTTAAGTTTGTTTGGGCGCCATTAATTGATGAGTTACCTGTGCCATTTTTAACTAAACAACTTGGACGTCGCCGAGCATGGTTATTGATCGCTCAGGTTCTCATTATCTGTGCAATTTGTATCATGGCATTTTCAGATCCTGCTTTAGGACAAAGCTATATTTACCAAATGGCCGCTGGCGCTGTATTGCTAGGTTTTTCTGCCGCAACGCAAGATATTGTGATCGATGCGTATCGTATTGAGTTGGCAGAAACTGAAATGCAGACCGTTTTAGCTTCGACCTATAATGCAGGTTATCGTATCGGCATGATCGTGGCAGGTGCAGGGGCGTTATTTTTGGCGGCATATTTAGGCACGGCCAAAGGTAACTATATTTATGAAGCTTGGAAATATACTTATCTTGCAATGGCTGCTGTAATGGTTATCGGTATTATCACAACTTTATCGATACGTGAGCCGCAGGTTGACCGTGTACAAAAGCATTATAAACGAACCGACTATTATCGTTTAGTCGCTGTATTCTTTGCTGCGGTGGTTGCTTTTGTTTTGAGTTATATCTATTCCGGCGTTGCGGTTGAAAGTTTGAAAGAGCAGTGGCAAATTTCAGACTCATTTGCATTGTTCTGTTTAGAGGCTGTGCGCTTTATTGGTTCAGCGGTGGTTGCTTTTGGTATCGGTTCAGTTTTAGTGAAATCAGGTGCTGTAAATAAGCAGATGGCATTTGAAACTTGGGTTAATCCAGTTGCAGATTTCTTTAAGCGTTATGGTCTAAAACTGGCTTTAGTGTTGTTGTTACTTATTGGTTTTTACCGTATTTCCGATATTATCGCCGGCGTCATTTCTAATGTGTTTTATCAAGATTTAAACTTCACCAAAGAGCAGATTGCTGAAGCTGTAAAAGTCTATGGTGTGATTTTCAGCTTGGTTGGTGGCTTCCTTGGTGGTTTGCTAGCGCAGCGCATGAACATTATGAAATTAATGTTTGTCGGTGCGATATTAGCAAGTTCAACAAACTTGATTTTTATCGGCCTAGTCAAATCAGGTCAGCCATTGAGCGATGTCACTGTAAATGTAGCAGGGCAGCAATATACAGCGACGCCGGATGACACGGGAGCTTGGGCAGTTCAAATTCCAAAAGCAGTCTTGGCTGGAGATCAAAATATTAAAGTCACTGCGGATTATCAGTCGAAGAATCAACATCCAGTACAGGTGAGTTTGCCGTATCTGAATAATGCTTTTTCAAACTCAGCAATGATGTTGCTGCCAGTGACTTCAGATAACACGATTTCAGCTCAAGAGACTGCAAATAGTATCGTGGTCCGTGGACAATACTTGGCAGGCGAGTTAAAAGAAAATCAAAAAATTCAAATTATTTTGGATGCTAAACCATTCGACGCGAAGCTTGATAAAACTGGTGTTTTTAGTGCTGCAATTCCAGGTCAAGCGCTCGAAACAGCAAAGCAAAAAACATTAACGGCTCAACTACTAGAAAATGATGTAGTGAAAAAGAGTGTCGATTTAACATATCAAGTGAATACATCAGCCAATATGTCAGGTGTACTTGGTGTTGATATTCAAACGATTAACTTAGCAAGTGCTGAACAGAATGTGGACATCAAAGGAAAGGTCATTAAGCCTTATAGTTCGCTGTGGTTATATTTCGCGATTATTGTTGATAATTTGGCGTCAGGACTTGCAGGCGCGGCGTTTATCGCATTTTTATCGAGTTTAACCAGTGTTTCTTTCACAGCTGTTCAATATGCTATCTTCAGTTCATTAATGACCTTAACCCCTAAAATTTTAGGCGGTTATTCTGGTACGATTGTGACCAATATCGGTTATCCGAAATTTTTCTTGATGACGACTTTAATTGGTATTCCGATTTTAATTTTAGTAGTTTGGGTCGCTAAACTATTGAAAAAGCATGAACAGAAATCTAGTTTATAATTCAATTTGAATTAAAAAAGCCTATTCAGTTTGAATGGGCTTTTTTATTCTAAGCGTGTAAATAGCCTAAGCAAATCTATGATTTAGGGCGTGGATATTTGAAATGAGTGGGTATATGTGCTCTAGAGTTAAATTGAACTTTGCATGTTAAATCCCTATAGTATTCAGACATAATGATAGATTTAGGAAACTCGATTATGCGCATGCTGCATACCATGTTACGTGTAGGCAATTTAGAGCGTTCATTGGCGTTCTATACTGAAGTACTCGGTATGACTTTGCTTCGTAAGCGTGATTATGAAGAAGGTCGTTTTACTTTGGCATTTGTGGGCTATGGTGATGAAGAAAATCATACTGTACTTGAGTTAACGCATAACTGGGATACGGAGAGTTATGAATTGGGTAACGCTTATGGCCATATTGCTATTGCAGTAGATGATGCCTACAAGGCTTGTGAAGAAATTAAAGCACGTGGCGGAAACGTGGTACGTGAAGCAGGACCAATGAAAGGTGGTGTGACCGTCATTGCCTTTGTTGAAGATCCCGATGGCTATAAAATTGAGTTGATCCAACAAGACTCAAATGCACGAAATAATTAATGTGCAATCATTAATATAAAGTCATCTGTAATTCTGAATATTCTTATTTATAAATTTTTTTGCGTTGAGCTCACTATCAACGTTTAAAATAATGAATATATCGGAGAAAAGCTGGCTTTATTTATATGGCCCAGTAAGATGAAATTTACTCAATGGTAAATTTAGCTTATTGGGCATTTTTTTTGCCGATGAGCTTTAAAGGGAAATTTGTACAGGATGTTGTTATGCTGAAAATGTTGGCTTTGGATCGTTTTACCATTCTACTTTTTGTAATGGTCATACTTGCGACTTTTTTGCCTGTCAGTGGACAAGCTGCAGAAATCTTTGGCTATATAACCACGGCTGCAATTGCCATTTTATTTTTTCTCCATGGTGCAAAGTTATCTCGTGAGGCTGTTGTTGAAGGCATAATGCACTGGAAGTTGCATGCTTTAGTTTTTGCTTTTACCTTTGCATTATTTCCATTACTGGGTTTGATGGCGAAACCAATCCTTGTGCCGATGTTAGGGCAAGAGTTGTATTGGGGCTTTTTGTTTATGTGCTTTTTACCTTCGACAGTACAGTCTTCCATTGCATTTACTTCGGTAGCACAGGGTAATGTTGCTGGTGCAGTCTGTAGTGCATCATTTTCAAATATTATTGGTATGTTTATTACCCCAGTGATGGTGGCCTATTTTATTCTCGGCCAGTCACAACATAACTACGATCCGACAGCATCTATTATTCAAATTACGCTGTTATTACTCATTCCCTTCATTTTAGGGCAGCTCCTCCGTCCTTGGGTGTTTCCTTATATGAAGAAAATGCCAAAAATCGTGAAGGTATTTGATCAGGGCTCAATTTTGATGGTGGTCTATGGTGCATTCAGTAGTGCAGTGGTGGCAGGGTTATGGCATCAAGTGAGTGGTATGACTTTATTCCTATTGATTGTGGCGTGTTCTGTCTTGTTAACAATCATTATGTTATTGGCGCTATACGTACCGCGTTGGTTGGGCTTTAGCCGAGCTGATCAAAAGACGATTTTCTTTTGTGGCTCTAAAAAAACCTTGGCAAGTGGCGTGCCCATGGCACAAATTTTATTTATTGGGCAGCCGATGGGGATGATAGTTTTACCAATTATGATCTTTCACCAAATTCAGTTGATGGTCTGTGGTGTGATTGCCAACCTTTGGGCAAAACAAAGCCGTGGGCAAGAATAAGGGCGAGATGAATAGGTCCTTTTAAAATACCTTATATAGATGAAAAAAAAATCATGAAAATTAAACAAGGTGTCTTTATTTTATTCTTCGGTATGAACACAGTCGTTCATGCCCAAGAGGATTTATCCGTAAATAGTAACCGTGATGTCATTGAAAAAATGCCGCTCATCAGCCTGCAGCCCATGTTGGATTTTTGTCGTGATCGACAACCACAGATGAATACGGAATTAGATCAGGCTTATCAAGCTGCCAAGCTAAAATTAATTGCTGCGGTTCAGGCTGTCCGTTTTAATGGTGTAGAGCCATTAAAAGCAAAAGATGTTGATCAGCCCGTCGATGCACAATTTAAACAGCAGCTTCAAGGCATTTTAGAAGGCATGAGCAAATCATTACAGCCAGTAAATGCAGCGACGTTTTGTCCTGCATTTATTGAAAAATTAAACCATTTTGATCAAGCCCAATTTCAGCGTACAGTCGAATTACAATATCAAAAATACTTAGAACAAGCTCAACCTAAAGAGTAGAGCGATTCAGCCTTGAATATCTATTTATTAACAATGAAAAATCAGCTATAATTTGCCCCAACTTGTTGTGCTTAGCTCTGACGGTATCCGTCTCGGTGGGCCAAAAGAATGGTCTGTTATGGTGTTGGTCTGCTTTTTTAAGCCTTCCTTGTAGTGATGCAAGAGTGATCAATTGCGATGACAGCTAAACCTTCTTAAATCTTAGGAGTAATCGACGATGCGCGCCGATATTCACCCAAAATATGAAACTTTAGTTGCTACATGTTCATGTGGTAACGTAATTGAAACTCGTTCAGCTCTTGGTAAAGAAACTATTTACCTAGACGTATGTTCTGCTTGTCACCCATTCTACACTGGTAAACAGAAAAGCGTTGACACTGGCGGTCGTATCGACAAATTCAAACAACGTTTTGCTGGTATGTCACGTTCTATCAAACGTTAATATCCAAAACGAAAAAACGGGCTTTATGCCCGTTTTTTTTGTGCCGATAAAAAGATAAACCTTAAATCGGCAATGTTCAGAACCTTATTGGTCCTGAACATCGATGAGATGATCGAGTTTCTTTTGGAAATAATCACCTTGAATAAAACGAGCTTCTACATTCCAAGCATTGGCAAACAGTGTCATGTCATTTAATTCACGTAGCATGATTTCAACAGTTTTGATTTCATGATAAGTGGTAATTTTTTCTTGCAGCTCTTGGCATGACTTGTCGTTTGCAAGCATTTGGGTCAAGCTTGAATCTAATGTTAAGCAGTGAACATCCATTTGACGTAATAATGATTCACTAAACATCGAATGACCAAAATTACGTAAAGCCAGTTCGGCACCATTTTTACGAAGTTCAACAAATGCTTTTTGAGCGGCATCGATATTGAGCTGAATGTCTTCTTCTGCAAATTGTAAAATTAACGGATTTTTCAATTTACTACGAATAATCGTAATCAGTTTCGAAATAAACTCAGGGAAGGTGCGGTCGTTATATAGCACTTCTTTGTTCAGGTTAACGATTAATTTCGCTTCAGGGAACTGAGTGATGAAGTTGTGTAGTTGTTTACACGATTCAACCAAGATCCAACGATCCAATTTAATGGATAGCTCTGAGTCTTCAGCCAATTCACGTAGTTGGGCGATATCTTTCCATTTATTTTCAAAAATAAAGCCGCTGGTTACTTCATAAGTATAAAGATGTGAATCTTCTTTATCATACAGTTGCTGATATTTAAGATGAATTTCACCGCGTTCTAAGCAGTTGCGAAGGGCCTTGATAACAGGAGCTTCATCACTAACGACAATCGGCGCAATTTGTGCTTCTGGTGTACCAAAATCCAAACTTGGTATGTCAATTTCTAATGGAATAGTTAAATCGATTTCAGGTGCTTGTTGGTTGGTTGGTAGCGCAGTATTAAAGGCTTTCGCAATAAAGGTATCAAAATGTGCTTCATCACGAATATCGCTGTCTAAAACACTGTATCCTATGCGTAAATTTAATGGATAAGTTTCATTGTTTACACTGAGTAATTGAGGTTTGCTCAGGGTATTAAGACCAATCAATTTAGACTCAAGTTTGAGCTGATTATCCGCTTGGAATAAGGCAACGATTGCACCATTATCTAAACTAAATAATGGAGCATGAGTCTGATCTTTCAAGAAGTCTTTAATATTGGTGAAATAGCTCTTATAGGTATTCCAATCTTTTTGAAAAATCGCATCAGAACAAGAAGCCAATGTAAATAGAACCAATGCATTTACATTAGCAGGTTGCTGGCCAATGGTGCGGTTGAGTTGTTGAAATGCTTTTGGTTTTTGTGGGCTAGCTTCAACTGGAGCGTTGCTTACAGCATTGCTGCTTTGACTGCCAATTTCAATTGCGAGCTGTAAAGCATCTTCTTCAGCCGCGGCAATAAATTCGAGTTTTAGTGGGTTTTGCCCAGCCACTGCGATATTTTGTGAAACGAGATCAAAACGTCCTAAATCGAGCTGCCCTTGGCTAATTTTTTTAAAGCGTTGTTTAAAATCGTTGAGGTCAGTAGGTTGTAATAGATCGAGTAAAGGCAGACCAATTACATCATCTTCATTTTTTAGACCAAACAAAGTGAGATATTCAGCATTGGCTTGAATGTGAATGCCTTCTTGAATCACGGCAACCGCTTTACGACTATCTTCAACTAAAGACTGGGTTTGGATTTGAGCTGTTTCGAGCTCTTCCATTAAATGTTGCTGCGATTGTTGTAGGCGACTAAAGGATAAAGCACGGATTAAACCAAAATAGAAACTCTCAGGTTCAGCAATATCGACAATGTCATAAATCCCTTTTTTGACTAAACTTGCATATTGTTCTGCTTGATAGTCTTCGGGTTTAAGTAAAATAATCGGTAAATTTGGTTGGCTCGATAGTTGAACTAAACTTAAAGCTTGTTCATATTTTAAATCATAAGCACGTCCAAAAATGATCAAGTCCCAATTGAGATTCAGCTGTTTTTCGAAATTTTGTAAATCATCAAGTAATATGGCATGAACTTGATGTTCGCTGTCTGTCAATAAATCACGTATCTGGTTAAAACGTATTTGATTATCATCAATAATGAGTAATCGAGTTTCCGTACGTTTTAGTTTTTTGGATAGTAATGGATTTCTCACTTTAATGCTTCCCATAAGTCGTTATTTTTGATCTCATTGCTCTGTTTCGCAATATAGTCTTTAACGACATTTTCTTGCTCTTCATTCAATAATTCATATTCAAAGCGAATAAAGCTTTGCGTCACCAACTGCGCTTTGGTGAGATAGACTTTGATGTCTTCTTTGCCTAAGCGAAGGTGGATCGTTTGTTTCTCTCGGAAGAGATTTGCCCCAGGTAAAATTAAGGTCGTAGACACTTGATCAAGTTGTGTGGTCTGTACCAATAAAGCAGGTTGATGATTTGTTGTATTGCGGTCGGTACGAATATGGGCTGAACATGGATACAAATCTTGAGCCAGTACTTCGAGACCCAATTCCAAACTTTTTTCAGCCGATTGTTTGATCCAACGAACAACACCGCCACGCCATTGGCTTTGAGCATTTTCTTGGATCAAAATAAATTCGCCGGTTTTTAAATTAGCAGGGGTAGGGCCAGTCCATTTAATGCGATAACCATTCACACTAATATCTAATACGTCAGCGGTATGAATCTGTTTTGCTTCACGATCTAGCGCTTTCGCATTAGTCATGCCTGTTGGCATATTTGAATCATGCGAATTGACAAAAGAGGCTTCATTGTGGAATTGATAATTGCCTTCCAAATCTAAAGTTTCGTGGAAGTTTTTACCTTTAGAGAGATAGAAATGCGCCACCATTAAGCTAAAGCAAATATTAATTTGCGCAGAATATTCATAACGTTCATGACGACGTTCAGTGTTGTTGGTCAAAATATTATGAATATGGAAATATAGCGCTGGAGTTAAAAATAACTTTTCATTTTTAGATAAATAATTGGCATTTCTAGTTTGCGTTTCGGTCAAATGATCGAGCAAGTTTTGCGTTGAAATGTATACATTGGCTTGATAAGACCGATCTTGTTTTGAGTTATAAATCGGTGGGTGATCTTTTTTCGTGTCTACAACATAGCGTGAAAGCGTGGTTTCTTTCGGTAGGATTTGAACCAATTTTGCCCAGTCAAAGCTACATAAATACAAACCTTGGATTTCAGCAGGGCGAATCTGATGATTATTGAAAATATCTAATAAGATTAATTGTGCATAAGCTTGAGCAATATTTGCAATTTGATGTTGAGTACCCAGTAACTGATTGACATTACTTTGATAGAAATTGTGTTCAATGGCACATTCAATCAGTTGATGTGCCGCAATCCATTGACCTGCAGTCGGGGTGGCATACAACATATGTTGTTGATACAACAATAGTGTCAGTTGTTGCAGTGCATAGTAAATCGACGCAATTCGAGCGGTTTGTAAGCTTTTTTTATGGCCGAATGAAAAAATCGAAAACTTTTGTTGATTAAGCTGCTGATTACATCGTTTGGCAATATCAATATAGATTTTGGCAAAGTGGCTACGTAATAACATGGCCAATTCAATGATTTGGTCATTACGATCCGTGGTAATGAGGCTCTGATTGGTAAAGTGCTTTTCTAAACTGGTAAGCACACTTTCCAAAGTTGGATGAACAATCTGAACCAAATCAAAACGTAGCATTTCTTGGCACTTGAGCTCAGAAATTTCTAGCAACGCATTAAACAGTGCTTTAGATGAAGTACCTAATTGTAAAATTGAAATGCCATTTAACCACTCTTGTAGTCCTTTGGCATTGGTAGGACAAAAGCTCAGTTTATCCAGCTTTAATTCAGTCGGATGTTGAAACGTATCTGAAGTATGCGTGGTCATCTTTATTATTTAACTCAAAAAGTTGAAGCCCCAAAAAGCGGTGTCTTGTTTTTTTCGCCCGCTATTTCCCGTACAAGTTTAGGAACCAAATAACCAGGTAGGTTCTCTAAAACTTTTTTATAAATTAAATCAATATCCTGAGCTGGTGTATCAAAATGATGAGCACCTTTTACTTTATCCAGAACATGCAAATAATATGGCATTACACCTGCGTCGAATAAGCGGTAACTTAAATCGACTAATACTTCTGCAGAATCATTAACCCCTTTTAATAAGACTGCTTGGTTTAGCACGGTGATTCCTTGTTTGACAAGCTGTTGAAGCTGGCTGCACGTGAAGTCATCTAGCTCTGATGGATGATTTGAGTGTACCACTAGAATAATGCGTAGCCTACTGTTTTTTAAAATAGAAACCAGCTCTTCGTCGACACGGTTGGGGATTACGATAGGAACTCGTGAATGAATTCTCAAAAATTTAATTTGTGGCAAAGTCGATAAACGTTCAATCCACACTTGAAGTTTACGATTTGATAGTGTGAGCGGGTCTCCACCACTTAAAATCACTTCATTAATATCGGGTTGTTGTTCAATATATTGTTTAATGTTTGGCCAATCGTCATTTTTAGGCAGGTTTTCTTGGTATGGAAAATGACGGCGGAAACAATAACGGCAATGGACCGCGCAGGCACCGGTTAAAGTCAGTAAAAAACGAGACTTGTACTTATGTAATACCCCTGGCTGTTGGTTAGCCTGCTCTTCACCTAAAGGGTCGGTGACAAAACCGGCGTGTTCTTCAAGTTCCAAATGATGCGGTAGAACTTGGAGTAAAAGCGGATCAAGCGGATTACCTTTTTGCATTTTTTCGACAAAAGCGCGCGGCACACGTAGGCGAAACTCATCTGCTGCGAACTGAGCACCCGATAATAACTGATCATGCGAAAGTTCTAATACATCGAGTAATTCTTGAGGATTTGTTATCAAATCACTCAATTGTGTTTGCCAGTTTTGCTCTTGAAATAAATAGTTTATCATGCCGATTGTTTAAAAAATGCAGAAAGGTGAGAAGGGAATATTGCTGAAATTAATGCGTCGAACTTTGATGTTTAAGCTGAAAAAATTCCGATAAAGCTTAGAACGGATGAAGCCTACGAAACATTTATTAAGTTTCAGTAAACAGCAATTTTACCTGTTTGTGGGCATTGTATAAACAAAGTTCTTTAATGTCTGAGTGTAAGTTAAGCAGCTTGACCCCTTTTATGGGGATTTTTTCGTTGCGACATGGTGCATTGGTCATTTAGAATACGCAATATCACATTAATGTGCATGTGGCAGCCAATGTTACAGTCAGTACTTGCTAAATGACATGTTACAGCCCATAGCATCTATAGATTAAAGTTAGTAAGTTTGGAGTGAGCCAGTCATGGCCTATTATTCTACGAATGATTTCAAGTCAGGCCTTAAGGTCATGCTTGACGGTAACCCATGTTCAATCATGGAAAACGAATACGTAAAACCAGGTAAAGGCCAAGCTTTTAACCGAGTAAAATTACGTAACCTTAAAACTGGTAAAGTTTTAGAAAAAACTTTCAAATCTGGTGATTCACTAGAAGCTGCTGACATCCAAGAAGTTGAAATGAACTACTTGTATAACGACGGTGAAATGTGGAACTTCATGGACCCAGAATCTTTCGAACAAATCGCTGCTGATAAAGTTGCTATGGGCGACGCGGCTAAATGGTTGAAAGATGACTCAAATGAACTTTGCACAATCATGCTTTGGAACGGTGTTCCTTTAACTGTGAGCGCGCCAAACTTCGTTGTATTAAAAATCGTTGAAACTGATCCAGGTGTACGTGGTGATACTTCAGGCGGTGGCGGTAAACCGGCTAAGCTTGAAACTGGTGCAGTTGTACGTGTTCCATTATTCGTACAGCAAGAAGAAAGCGTTCGTGTAGACACTCGTACTGGTGACTATTTAGAACGTGCATAATGGTTTAAAAATAGACTATTATCGAAAGGGATGAAGTGATTCATCCCTTTTTTTATACCTATTGGTTTAAATTTTTATTCCAAAGTATTAGATGAAAAAACCTATAACAGGAGTAGAGTTTCAAGGGAAGAAACAGCAGTACCTCGAACAAGAAAAATCAAGCTGATTTATTTCAACATTTATGAGGGATTGAGATGGAAAACATTCAACCGAAGTCAGGAATGGCTTCGAAGATTATCTGGCTGTTTGTAGCCATTCTAGGTGCCGTTTCATTCGGCATACTAGCACTCAGTCGAGGCGAGCATGTCAATGCAGTTTGGCTGATCCTTGCAGCAATCTGTGTGTATAGCATTGCATATCGTTTTTATAGTTTATTTATTGCCAATAAAGTCTTTGAACTGAATGAGCGACGTTTAACGCCTGCTCATCGCTTAGCTGACGGTTTGGATTATGTGCCGACCAATAAAAGTGTTCTATTTGGTCACCACTTTGCCGCGATTGCAGGTGCAGGTCCTTTAGTCGGACCAATCCTTGCTGCGCAAATGGGTTATTTGCCGGGAACAATTTGGCTCTTGGTGGGTGTTGTTCTCGCCGGTGCGGTTCAAGACTTTTTAGTCTTATTCATCTCAACGCGTCGTGATGGTCGTTCACTCGGTGAAATGGCAAAACAAGAACTTGGCTCATTTGCCGGAATCATCGTGATGCTTGGCGCACTTGGTGTGATGATCATCATTCTTGCGGTACTTGCTTTGGTGGTTGTAAAAGCGTTGACCAATAGTCCGTGGGGTGTCTTCAGTATCGCTGCCACTGTACCGATTGCGATTTTCATGGGTATATATATGCGATTTATCCGTCCGGGTAAAATTGCAGAAGTGTCGATCATTGGTTTTGTACTGATGATGGCTGGGATTATCTATGGTGGCGACATTGCACAGCATCCGTACTGGGGGCCATTCTTTACACTTTCAGGTACTGAACTAACTTGGTGGTTGATTGGTTATGGTTTCGTGGCATCAGTATTACCTGTTTGGTTACTGCTTGCACCACGTGATTACCTATCGACCTTCTTAAAAATTGGTGTTATTGCAGGTTTAGCAATCGGGATTATGTTTGCTTTACCTGAAATGAAAATGCCAGCGGTAACGCATTTTATTGATGGTACAGGTCCTGTATTTGCTGGTTCAATGTTCCCATTCTTGTTTATTACCATTGCCTGTGGTGCGATTTCAGGTTTCCATGCGCTCGTTTCTTCAGGAACGACACCGAAGCTTGTGAATAATGAAAAAGATATTCGCATGATCGGTTATGGCGGCATGTTGATGGAGTCTTTTGTTGCGATTATGGCTTTGGTCTGTGCAACGATTCTTGAGCCTGGTGTGTATTTTGCGATTAATGCACCAGCAGCTGTGATTGGTACAACGGTTGAGTCCGCTGCAGAAGCAGTTCGTACATTAGGCTTCGTGGTAACACCTGAAGCATTGACCTTACTTGCACAAGAAGTGGGTGAAAATTCGATTCTGTCTCGTACAGGGGGTGCACCAACATTTGCGATTGGTATGGCACATATCATTACGGAAATTTTTAATAACCGTTCAATGATGGCGTTCTGGTATCACTTTGCGATTTTATTCGAAGCACTTTTCATTTTAACGGCAGTTGATGCGGGTACGCGAGCGTGTCGTTTCATGGTGCAAGATACTGTGGGTATCGTGATTCCTGCTGTTAAAAACTCACATAACTTCTTCGGAAATCTGTTAGGTACAGCGGTGGCTGTTGCAGGTTGGGGCTTCTTCGTTTACCAAGGCGTGGTTGATCCACTCGGCGGTATTAATAGTTTATGGCCGCTATTTGGTATTGGTAACCAAATTCTTGCTGCAATGGCATTGATCTTGGGTACAGTGATTTTATTCAAGATGAAAAAACAAAAGTATGTTTGGGTGACAATTATCCCAACATTATTCTTGTTTATTACTTCAATGACCGCTGGTTGGCAGAAGATTTTCCACGAAAATCCAAAGATTGGTTTCTTGGCTCAGGCAGATCGTTTTAATGCAGCCATTGCGAAAAATGAATTGTTGGCACCTGCGAAAACCATGGCTGAAATGCATACGGTTGCATTGTCGAATCAAATCAATGCCGGTCTTTGTGCATTCTTTATGATCGTGGCATTTGTGATGTTATTTGCAGCGATTGGTGTGGTGCGTCGTGCCTTGGCAAATCCAAATCCATCGGTGAATGAAGCCGAAGCGATTTACCGTGACCCAGCTGAAATTAATCCGTCAAATTCAGCACATTAATAGGGGAATATGAATGAACCTGAAGTTTGCAAAAAGTGGAAAAACGGTGATTTATAAAATCATTAAAATGACCATTATGTCGCAGAAGGATTTAATTCTGAACCCGAAAAATTGGTCACGTATTGCGACGTTGTGGCAACGTTTACAGCAAAGCTTCCGCCTGATGGTCGGTGTGCCAGATTACCAAAACTATTTGGAACACATGGCAAAACATCATCCTGATTTGGAAGCGATGGATGCAAAAACATTTTATCGTCACTGTGTAGATGCACGTTATCCATCAGCTGGTGGTGACATGAAGAAGTGTCCTTGCTAATGCAGTGACTCGAGCCAAAAATCTAAGAAAAAAGCGTTCTTCGGGACGCTTTTTTTATTGCTGATTTGTGATCAGTCGAAGCGAAAACAACCCTTTTGTATACTCAATAAATATCAAGCGTATGTATTAAAAGTAATGAACTGGGTATGGCTTGGAGATAAACACTGTATTTTTAAATAAAACCCTGTATGTTAGTCATTCATTTAACTTTTTTATTGGGGAATAAAAGGTGTTTTGGGGATCAGAGAAAAGCCAACAAAATAATACATCAACGCTTTTAAGTGAGCAGAGCCTTGCGCCTTTTTACCCGAAAATAAATATATTCCTCGAACAAATTAACCAAATTATTTTGGATAAAAATCAGCAAACCAAATTGGCTTTAGCTTGTCTATTGGCAGGCGGGCATGTGCTATTTGAAGACTTACCTGGTTTAGGAAAAACGACATTATCTAGCGCCTTGTCACATTTGGCGGGATTAAAGTTTCAACGGATTCAATTTACCAATGACATGCTGGCCAGCGATGTGATTGGGGTAAATATGTTTAATCAAAAAGAACATCATTTTGAGTTTAAATCTGGGCCGATTTTTACCCAAATTTTATTGGCAGATGAAATCAACCGTTGTAGTCCAAAGACCCAAAGTGCTTTATTGGAAGCGATGGAAGAGGGGTATGTGACGGTTGATGGTGTGCGATATGCTTTGCCTCAACCATTTTGGGTGATTGCGACACAAAACCCTTTATTTCAAAGTGGTACTTATGCCTTACCTGAGTCCCAGTTGGACCGATTTTTAATGCGTTTGTCTTTAGGTTATCCATCGCGTCAGGCAGAGAAATTATTACTCCAACAAACTTCACGCCATGATCTGATTGCGGCATTAGTACATATCTTTAATGAAGCAGAAATTTTACAACTACAAGGCTTTGTCGAGCAGATACATCTGAGTGATCGTTTGATGGATTACATTTTGGATCTTGCTGCTGAAACACGTAAAGGGAGACATGGTCTTTCTACGCGTGGTGTTTTAGCCTTAAAGAAAGCTGCGCAAGCCTATGCGCTGATTGAGCAGCGAAATTATGTGAATCCTGACGATGTGCAAGCGGTGTTTGCAGCTGTGGTATCTCATCGAATTGGGCTGTCAGATCTTGAAGCCTTTAAGCTTTTAGAACAAGTTTCGATTCAATAAAGGAGTTGAACCTTGGCTTCGATGTGGCAGCAATGGATTGAACGTCGATTTAAAATTGATCAGCATAAACAGCTGACCCAAAAAGACGTCTTGATCTTTATCTATCAGCAAGGCTACTTGTATTTGGTGTTAATTTTCATCACCTTTATTGCAGGTGTGAATTATGCCAATAATTTGATTCTAGGCTTTTGCTTTTTAATTAGTGCTGTACTGTGTATTAGTTTCTATATTACTTTTAAGCAGCTTCATGCGTTACAGATTCAAATAAATGTTGTTGATACACCGCAAGCAGGTGAATTACTTTCGGTCGATATTTACTTTAAACAAGATGCTGAACAGGCTAGATATTTGTGGATTAAAACGGAAAATCAGCTACATAAATTATTTTTCAATACGCAACAGCATTGCTTTCAATTAAATTTTACAACCAGCCAACGCGGTGTTTTTCAGATTCCACCTATACAAATTTATAGTGTTTATCCCTTTGGTTTGGTTTGGGCCTGGACGTATTTGTACGTACAGCAACCAGCGTGGGTTGCACCTCAAGCCAGTTGGCATTCCGTTGAAAATAAGCAACAACAGCAAAACTTTGAACCTGATCTTGATGAATTTCGCGAATTACGGAGTTTTCAGACGGGGGATTCACTTCATGCGGTGTCTTGGAAACAAGCAGCACGAGGACAAGGCTTATATGTGAAAGTCTTTGAACAATATGAAGATCTAAAGAAATTGGAGATTCATTATCACCATATGCCAACTCAAAGTCATGAAGAAAAACTTAGCCTTATGATGGGTTTGGTCGAGCAGGCTGAGCAAAATCACGATCAATATGCACTGTATTTACCTAATTCTGAGTTGTCCTCAGGCAATGGGCCACTGCATTTTTCCGAAGCTAAACGGTTATTGGCGCAGGCTTGATTTATGATTGAAAATACCATAAGCCGCTCCATACTACTCACTTTAGCTTTGGTGCTCATTGCGCAAATGCTTTATATACCAGTGGTGACATCATTAGTATTTTTAGTCATTTGGCTTATTTTATTACACAATACCCGCGCCAGTAAAAAACCATTTTCTAAAATTTTAACCTATGTGCTGACATTGATAGCTTTATTCAGCATTTACATAAGTCATAAAACCTTTATTGGTGTTGATGCAGGGGTTACAGTACTTAGTACATTTTTATTTGCTAAATCTTTAGAAACAAAAACACGTCGTGATGTAATTATTTTATTTAACTTTGCGATGTTTGTGATTGCCAGTAGTTTTTTGTTTAGCCAGTCTTTTGCCATGGCATTGGTCATTTTGTTGGCGTTGTTGAGCTGCTTTATTGGATTATACCGTTTACAGACCTTTGGTTTTAGCCAAAACTCAGTCGGTGAAGTACAAGCGATTAAACAAGATATTGGGCATGTGGGTAAATTTATTGCCTTAGCTGTTCCATTCTTTATTTTACTGTTTCTCTTTTTTCCA
This sequence comes from Acinetobacter sp. ANC 5600, assembly GCF_002018395.1. Lineage (NCBI taxonomy): Bacteria > Pseudomonadati > Pseudomonadota > Gammaproteobacteria > Moraxellales > Moraxellaceae > Acinetobacter > Acinetobacter sp. ANC 5600. The sequence continues at coordinate 37,593 of NZ_MVKW01000001.1, read as the reverse complement.
CGCCTGCCGCCGCTATGGCATATTCCTATTCCTGAAAATAAAGCCACAACAGGAATCAGTGACAGCATGTCTCCCGGCGATATTGCTGAGTTATCACAGTCGAGTAGTTTGGCTTTTCGTATAATCGGTGATATTCAAGCCTTGCCACCTCGTACAGAGCTGTATTGGCGGGCGATGGCATTAGATGAATATGATGGTTCTAAATGGACCAGTCATTTTTTTAACCAGAACGTTATACAGCTGAATCCAGACGATTTAAAACCCAAGCGGACATTAAATTATCAATATTTGGCTGCCGACCCAACTGTGATGTGGATTATGTCGTTGGAGCAATCCGTTCCCAATGAAGCACGTTTTGCTTTAGGTCAAGATGGTCGAATTACACCCTACCGATTAACAGCACGTACACAGCCGATTCAACTAAAATGGTTAGGAAGTGCAGAGCCGCCACAAATAAAAAATGTATCTTTACTTGAAAAAATAAACACTCGCTATGTTGAACACTTGGATGTTCAATCACAACAATTGGCCCAAACTTTATGGCAGCGAAGTCATCAAAATCCTGAGCGTTATATTGCCGAAGTTTTGCAATGGTATAGACAAAATCGTTTTGCATATACCTTAAGCCCAGGTGTATTGGGGCAAAATCGGATAGATGATTTTTTATTTGGATCAAGACAGGGCTTTTGCGAACATTTTGCTTCGAGCTTTGCAATGTTGATGCGCTATGTGGGTGTTCCATCGCGTATTGTTGTGGGATATCAAGGTGGTCAATTAGCACCAGATGGAAAAAGTTGGGAAGTTCGTCAACTTGATGCACATGCGTGGACAGAGGTTTATGTCAATCAACATTGGCGTCGTATTGATCCGACGGCCATGATCGCACCGCAGCGTATCGATGGTGGGATGCAGGATTATATGGAACAAGATCGGACAATTTTTGGGAGCCAGCAGTCGACTTGGGCCTATCAACAATTTTCGATGTTGAAAAAAGTCCGTGTATGGAGTGATTATGCGAGTTACCAATGGCAAAGCAAGGTGGTGGGTTATAATGCTGAATCACAGCAACAATGGTTTAAAAAGCTCGGGGTAAATTCTGCTTATGCAGTTGTTTTAATTCTTATTTTGAGTATTGGTGGCATTGTAGCATTATATTTTATATGGATTTTGTGGAAAAAAAGAAAAAGTTTAAGCCCTCTTGAAAGAGAAATTACCAATTTCGCAAAGAATTTACCCTTGAGCCAGCAAAAATTGACTTCTGAAAGTTTTCGGCATTGGCTACAACGTTTGGCTGAAAATGTACCTGAACAGGAAAGGGCGGCATTTGAACAAGTTATAATGTTATTTGAGCAGGAAGTATATGTTGGTACTGCGCTAAGTTGTCAAGATATTCAATGTTTTAAGTTGTTGCTCAAAACTTGTACGCAAAGTTTAAAAAACTCAGAAAAGAGCTTGTCATAAAAAATAAAAATGAATATGATTCTACGCATTCTAGGTTTATAGCTCAGTTGGTTAGAGCGCTACGTTGACATCGTAGAGGTCACCAGTTCGAATCTGGTTAAACCTACCAAGATATCAAGGACTTATAAGTAAATCAGATGCTTATAGGTCTTTTTTTATGCCTGTTTCTTACTAAACTTATAACTTAAAATTGGGAAAAACCTCCAAAAACGCCAATTTCCCAAAGAAATGCGTCAAAAAAACGTCAAAATAACAATTTGTTGGATTAGTTTTTGAACTAGTGTTTAAATTAGAAAGATTGAATAATTTTAAATATTTAGAGAGTTATGACAAGATTAAGACAAATAGCCTCTGTAAAAGGGGAATTAGTTAAGAAATCAAGAGAAGCCGCTTTAGCCGCGGTACAAATATTCAATAATCCTAGTATGTCTTTTAAGGCAGAGTCTTACATAGTGTTAATGAATATTGCATGGACTTACTTATTACACGCATATTTCAGAGCCAATAAAATTGAATATCGTTATTTTGATAATGCTAGGGGCAGAAAAAGATTTCATAGAACCAATAAAGGCGCTTATAAATACTGGGAGTTGGAAAGATGCTTAAATTGTACCGAGAATCCAATCGATCAAGATACAGCAAATAACCTTAGGTTCTTAATTGGATTGAGACATGAAATTGAACATCAAATGACTAATAAAATTGATGATCTGCTTAGTGCTAGATTTCAGGCTTGTTGTTTAAATTATAATGAATATCTTAAAGACTTTTTTGGCAGAGAGTTGGGTATAGAAAACCATCTTTCATTTAGTTTGCAATTTTCATCAATTGATACAGAGCAAAAAGAAATGTTAATGGATCAAGATGGGCTACCAAAAAATATTGCTTCTTATATTATGGATTTCGATAAATCTTTAAATGATGATGAGTATGCGAATCCTAGATATGCATATAGGATACTTTTTATTCCTAAAACAGCGAATCGTCGTGGTCAGGCCGATAAGGTGATTGAATTCGTTAAATCAGATTCTCCATTAGCAGTTGGTCTTAATAAAGAGTATGCCGTTATTAAAGAAACAGAAAAGGCAAAGTTTCTACCCAGCCAAGTGGTCTGTAAGATGAAAGAAGAAGGTTTTGATAATTTCACAATGCATAGCCATACTCAGCTTGTTAAAAAATTTGATGCAAAAAACCCAGCAAATGGCTTTGGTACAATGGTTGCTGACAAGCACTGGCATTATTATGAGAAATGGATTCAATTAGTACGAACAGAGTTAAGTGCTAATCTATAATGCGACAAGTATGCGTCAAATTGATATTAAAATATTGATATAAATCAGTTAAATCTGACTTTGACATCGTAGAGGTCAGCAGTTCGAGTCTGCTCGTATTTATAAGTATATTCAAATTCTTACAATAAAGTAGACGTTTGTAAGCTTTTTACACATTAAATAAATATTAAAATTTATCGTTAGTTCTAATAGAAGGGGATACTGAGTTTAAGTATTTTTTTTTTTAGATAGCCTTAAATACTTATGATATATCTTATTAAATTAATTAAGCCAATTAACATGTCAGAGCACTATAAAATGAAAAAATAAAATTTAAAGTGATTTTTATATATATTATAAAATTGTTAATTATTTTAATTCAAAAGATTGGAATAGATATTGCAAAGCCCAAATCAATTATTCAGACTTTGCGAATTAAATTGAATCTGATCAATGATAATTAATAACCATTACTTTACGGTTTTGATTTTCTGTGTTCTCAATAGAAATATCCGCAGTCTTGGATGTTTGTTTGTTCAATGCAGAATTCGCACTAGAATCTTGTTGAATCTTCAGTTTTATAATTGCTTTATTCAAATCTAAACAAGCCTGTTCTGTCGACTGCTGTGCACAGGTAAATTCTGAAATTGTTCCGTTAAAATTGATTTGCTCAGCATGGCAAAGCGGCCCAACGCCACAAAATACAATTGAACCAATTAAAGTTATATATTTATTTAACTTCATCTCTTTTCCCCATTATTGAGATGTTTAGTTAAATAAATACACGTCTATATTGTTAATAACAAGAAAAATTCATTCAATGCATAAAAAAAACTTATAAAGAGTGATTTGCATCAAATTAATCATATTCAATTGTGACGGTTGCCATACCTCGAACTGTTCCAGGTGAAACAGTTGGCTCAGTTTGATAATAGCGCGCCTTCATTGGCACATTATATTGCAGCGTTTGATTAGAACTTAGTGTACCAAGCGCTAGTTTATCGCCTTTGGCAATGACCTTGTTTTGATTTTGATAATTCCAAAGTATTTGTGTACCGACACCGCGTGCACGGGTATTTGCAGGTGCATCATTATTAATGACTTGATTATTGGTATTTGCCGCAGCATTGTAATCAAAGCTTAAACTGATTTTATTGCTTTCTTCATATCCTGTTGGGTTTTTACCGCCATTGCACAGAATATTTAAATCAAATGCTTGTTCACCTTGAGTAGAACCTACACCTTTAAAGTCTGCTTTATTAACAGTAGGTAATTGGACCACTTTATTTATGTTGCCTTGGATTTCACATGAAGAAGAGGCAATGGTAATCGCATTACCATAAACTGTACTGGTCAGTAGTGGCTTGTTCGCATAGCCATTTACATAATAGCTGCTGTATTGACCAGGGACTAATGTGCCAGAACCTGTTGTAGGTGCAGTTTTTACAATTTCGACCACAAAATAGCCATTCGCTAAGTTGTAAGTAGTATTTCTAGACAAAGCGCGTGAATACGGATAGTAGCCTGAAAATCCTGAAGCACCTTCAGCTTCACGATAGAGCCGAATGCCAATGCCGGGAATATTAGTATTGTAAATAGAGTTGCCAGATGGACTGAGTGTAAAGCCCTGACTTAACACAGCATTGATTGTAGATGCAGTACCGCTATCACATCGGATGGTAGATCCATTTGAAGATATTGGAAAAGTGGCTTTTCTTAATATTGTACCCACCGCATCACTTGGACGAACAACAACTCGGCCGACAGACATACTGACATCTTGCGATCTGAATCCAGATTGTGGTGTACACGCAGCAAAAGCTTCAGACAGACCAGCCGTTCCAGCGAGCAGCAATAGGGTATTAACAATTTTCATTTTCATTGGCATACACCTTCAGTCGTGATCATGGTGAGATTTTTATCTTCTGCTTGTTTTGTCACATCGTATTGAATGCGGCATTGCTCAGTATCTTCATCGCCCCATTTGATGGTGACAGTATCCGCTGTTTGGTTGGTACGCAAATAAACCATGCTACCTTGTGCAACCATGCCGACATTTTCACCTTGAGAGCTATATGCTTCAGCTGCAAATGGTAGGGTTTTACCTTCTGAGGTTAAACCATGAATATAAATAGCTTTACCGGATTTTGTTGCAAAGCTAACTTGTGAAATTGCACCAGCATACGGCGCGATACGTTGGCTGGTTTCTTCTAATTCTACATTGGTCGACATATTTTGTGGATCAAGCGTAATGTCATTTAAACGGTATGGTGTTACATATGGAATAACTGCATAGCCTGATTTATTGATACTTAATCCTGTTGCGTTATTTACTTTAGCACCTGCTGCTTCAGGTGCGTAAACCAAGACCATGGTTTGCCCTTGGTCTGGGCCAAACAGTACACCTTTAGAATGTGCAACTACATTACCGCGTGCAGAAAGCATTGCTTGCTGATACTGATCAGAAACACTGTATGAACCACCCACAGTAGCAAAGTTAGTGCGGTACTGAGCGTTGACGTTCATGCTCGGATTACTACCATAAGTATCTGAAACAGAAGTACCGTAATTGAATCTGTCACCGACCGTACCGCTCATGCCAATAGTTGTGCTGTCTTGTGTGGTAATTGAGTTGAAATTGACTGAATTTTTCTTAAATGTCCAAGGCAAGGACAGCGTCAACATATACTCTGTATCATTGGTGGTGCGCTTAGTTGCTGTATCTTCGACCACACGTTTAATCGCAGATAAGCCATAAGTTAAACTGCTATAAGTATTGCTGTAGCCAATTTGGTATTGGCGAGTTGTTTCCTGACGGTTCCAATAGTCTACCCAAGAGCCAGTGGCATAAACGTTGCCCCATTTGTCTGGCAAGCCTTGGTTTAAAGTAATTTGAAATTCACTTCGCTGCTTACCAACATGACTTGAACTGATACTTTTATCGTCCAAATCTTGGATCATTAAAGCATCGCGCAGTTTATAAAAGTTTTCAGTCGAGTAGCGGTAAGCGGCTAAAGTTAAGTTGGTATTCGTTGGCGTAATAAGTTTACTGTAACTTAAACGGTAACTTTGCCCACTTTCGCTATCACGTTTTTTGAAATCAGCTTGAGAATGGGTCACGTCCAGTGATATTGCACCAACAGGTGTAGCGAAGGCACTGCCCAAGGTCAGAGCAGTATAGTTTTCTGCACTTTGTACACCAGTAAAAGCCGTAATGTAGTTGTGTAAACCCCGCTGATATTTTGCCTGCACAATCCAAGGATCAAGATCAATGTCTTTATCACGGAATTGACCAGCAGTGATCGAATAACGGCTCATGCCCGGGCGCAGCATTTGTACAACAGATGCATAAGGAACCTTAAAACGCTGAATTTCACCGCTAGCTTCCAAGATAGCAACTTCAAGTTCACCGCCAAAACCTGTAGGGTAGAGGTCATTAATTTCAAAGTTGCCCGGCGCTACAGTTGTTTGGTAAATCAGCTGACCTTGCTGGCGTACTTCCACTTTTGCATTGGTTTTTGCATTGCCTCGAATACGCGGTGCATAGCCAATCATGCTGTTTGGCAGCATACGGTCATCACTGGAGATATCTACACCGCGATAACCGAATGAATCGAAAATTTCGCCATCGGTATAGCTGTCACCTAAAGTCAGTACGGCTCTATATTTAGGAAATGCGCGCTGTACATAAGTGCTGACAGCATCATAACTGCTTTGGCTTTCGGATGGATTTTCATTGTTACTTTGGTCGCCATCCTGCCATTGCCATTGTCCGTTATGTCGAAATTGCCAACCTGCAAGATTGGCGCCTGCATTTATAGAGGTAAACGCATTTGTGCGTTCTTGACGGCCTTGCATGCGGTCAAATGTTTTGTAAGCGCTGGCATTGTATGAAAGAAAAGCAGCATTGATTCCACGATCCCATACACTTGGATCTACATAACCTTGCGCATTTTTTTGCATGGCAATTTGTGGAATTGAAATATCAATACGCAGGCGAGAACTGTCATATTCATAATAGGCATCATCAATCCATTGCTCAATTTTTTGACATGGCGCTACATTCGGAAGTGCATCAGCTGTTTTTTTTAAAGCATCAGGCTTTACGCCATATTGAATCAGGCTATTTTCAGAGAAACAGGTAAAGGCATTTTCTTTATTATCTAAGGCTTTAAATACGATACGATGCTTGCCAAACCAGTTTCCATTGACATAGACATCAAGATTATATTCGCCAGGCAAAATTGGATTGCCAAATTTAAAACGCTCAACATCGATTTTTTTTGCGTCGCCAATTAAAAAAGCTGAGTCAAACTCTGCTTCTTCAGCAACAGTTGGCTTTACTTCGGTTTCAGCTGCATGAACAAGAGCAGGCATGCTGAGTGTAATAACGCCGCGAGCAATATAATAGCTGATGTGACGTTTAACCCATTTTAGACTTTGTTGTTTTTTTTGCATGAAACTGTCCGCCTATTCATTGGAAATAGGTGCTTTTAAATGAATTTACTTTTGTTTATTTGAAGCTATTGCACTTTAATTGGTAATTCCACACGTCCACCGTAGTCATTAATACTGGTGAAAACCATTTTTGAAGTATTCGCTGTTTTTAGTGCTACATGGTCTTCAGAAAAAGGTTTAAGCATCAAGCCTTCATTAATTAAGTCAATACGTTTACCTGCATTGTCTTGATTAATTGAGGTCAGCGTAATATGAAATGGTGTCGGATTTTTCACATTTAGCTGATTACCTTGTACAGACCATTGAAGCTTAGATGGCGCAGTGCTTACATCATCTTTTAGCTCACTCGGACGGTAAAAGAACTTGATACGTGAACGGATTGCCAGTTGTAAAAAGTTTTCTGGTACATCATTTACATTTTTTGCAGTCGGTTTTGGTGGAATATCTAAAATATTCAACCAATATAAAGTTTCTTGGGTTTTACTTAAGCTGCCTGCTTTAGGTAAGGCAGAAATACGTAAAGTTTGCCCTTTTTGACTATCTACCCGTGAAATAGGTGGAGTAATCATAAAAGGAGCTTGTGATTGGTCAGGGGTACTTGAAGCATTTCCTTCATCAATCCAAGCCTGTACTAGCGACGGTTTGTTGCCATTGTTACTCACTTGCAAAGTAATTTCACGCGCATCTGAAGGGTAAATGACACGTGTGCCGTGAATAATAATTTCGGCATTTGCAGCAGTAAAAGGGAACAGCCCAGCTAAAAGTGCAGTTTTGAAAAGGGAAGGCTTAAAGCGCATAACTTATTCTCACAAAGGGTATTTAATGAGTGAGCTGATGCAGCGAACTGCATCGGCTCTCAGTTGCAATAACGATTATTGGTAAATAATGGTGTATTGAACAGAAGTTGTTACTTTACCAGCAGTAGAAGCGTCAGTTGCGTAGTATTCTGCATAGTAGTTCAAGTCAGCAGAACCTTGGTCAGCAACGTCAACCCATTGTGAGTTTGTTTGCGCGCCATTAGCACCAGCTGCAAGAACTGGAACGAATAGATTGTTTGAACCTAAAAGTTGTACTTGAACGTTTTTCGCGCCAGCAGCATCTTGGTTGTTTAAGCGGCCTGAAGCAAAATCAACAGTTGCACCTGGTTCAAAATAAGTAGCAACTTTACCTTCTGAACAGTTTGCTAAGTTGATTGTGAACGGAGTACGGCCAGCAACATCACCTGCTTTAGCAAGAGTTTGCTTAGACACAGTAGGTAAAGTTACAGTGAAATCTTTACCTTGAGGGGTAACGATGTCACAAGTTTTATCTGTAACTAAACCATTGATAGTGATAGTGCCATCAGCAGCATTTGCAGCGCTGATACCTAGAATTGTTGTAGCAGCAATTAGAACGATCTTTTTCATTTTACTTTTCCCGAAAAAATAGGCTTTGTTTGTCATTGGTGGTGTACCGCTTTGGTAACAGAAGATTAACCGCTGATTTTAAAAATGTAAACCACGTCACATTAAATTTAAATTATGTGTTTTTATTGTTGAATTAAACTACAGTTGTATAGTTAGTTAATTTATAATTTATTATTATTTAAAATAAATGCTTATGAAGCCTTTTAATAAAAATTAAGAGTTTAATTAAGTGAAAAGTAATTTAAATATTTTTGTAAATTTACAGAGTGAATGGTCAAATCAACAAATTGATGACAGATTTATTAAAGTTTTAATTAATTAAAGTGTTATCGAGAATATGGTTGAATCAAATCTACTTATATGAAAGGTATTAACCGCGATCGTTTCCAATCGTAATTTAGCCTAATATAGACTCATAGGGGGAGAGTCGTAAATTCATCATGAGATGGAATTGGATGTAAATGCATCTATGTGCAAATACATCAATTTGGATATTGATTGTTTAAGTGATTAAGCCAAACTTCTTTGGCTCATATTTCTGCGTTTATGACTATATAGCAGTGCTTTATACAATGTATGCTATAGCGGATTATTTGAAACAAAAAAGCCGCATTCTATGCGGCTCTTAATTGAACAAATAAATTATGCATCTTCAGTTTCTAAAATTTCGAAGTCATGGGTAATTTCTACACCACCATCCATCAGCATTTTGCTCGCAGAACAGTATTTTTCAGCAGAAAGTTCAACCGCTTTTGCAACTTGCTTTTCCTTCACGCCATGACCAGTGACTACAAAGTGCAAATGAATTTTAGTGAATACAGCAGGAATAGTGTCGGCACGTTCTGCATTTAATTCACAACGAACATCAGTAATGTCTTGGCGTGCTTTCTTTAAAATCGTCACAATATCGAAAGATGCACAACCACCAAGTCCTGTTAAAATCAGTTCCATTGGGCGCGGACCACGGTTTTCACCGCCATATTCTTGTGATCCATCCATCATAACAGTGTGACCACTTTGAGTTTTTGCTTCAAAAGCAACATTCTCTAGCCAATGAACACTAGTTTGCATTGCAAGTCCCTAAAAAAAGCTATAAATTTACGCAGTACCTGTACACTAACATAAATTGAGTTGATAAGGAATTTCAACTCTTACGTGTGACAAGTTCACTTTAGGTCTTGTGCGATCTATAAATTATCCATATTCGGAAACTGTTAGCATGACTTCAAACTTTTCACAACTTAGCACAGATGCGCTATCTCCGGGGCAGTTACCTGAGTCGGTGAAGGCATTATTAAAACGTGCATATATTAATCGTTACCCAAAACGTACAACAATCATTGATGCGGGCTCAGAATCTAAATCTTTGTATTTAATTCTTAAGGGTTCAGTATCTATCATTTTACGCGAAGATGATGAGCGTGAAATTGTGGTTGCGTACTTAAATGCGGGTGACTTTTTTGGGGAAATGGGTCTATTCGAAGCAAATGCACAGCGTACTGCAGAAGTGCGTACGCGAGATGTATGTGAAATTGCTGAGATTACCTATGAAAACTTTCATGAATTAAGTAAACAATACCCAGACTTAAGTTATGCGGTATTTGCACAGCTTGTACGCCGTCTTAAAAATACGACGCGTAAAGTAACTGACCTTGCGTTTATTGACGTATCAGGTCGAATTGCACGTTGCTTAATTGATTTATCTTCACAACCAGAGGCAATGATTTTGCCGAATGGTCGTCAGATTCGTATTACTCGTCAAGAGATTGGTCGTATCGTGGGTTGTTCCCGTGAAATGGTTGGTCGTGTTCTAAAAACACTTGAAGAGCAAGGTATGATCGAAACTGATGGTAAAGCGATTCTAATTTTTGATGCATCGCTTGAAGAGAAAAGCCAATTGGCTTCTGACGATTTCGACGACGAAGAATAATCAGTCTTCCGAATCTAAAAAAAGCAAACTCAGGGGTTTGCTTTTTTTATGTCCATTCATTTCTCACTATTATAGCGGAAGCAACCTTTCTCACATTTTTTGACAAATAAACAGAAAATTATGATTTAAACAAAGCCGATATCTTATGTAAGCTACTTCGTGACTTATATATTGATATTTAAAATAAAGAGGGAATTTGCGGCATGCAATTTAAACCATTGGCACATACAGGCATATTAGTTCCAGAAATTTGTTTAGGCACCATGACGTTTGGTGAACAAAACACCCAAGCAGAAGCTTTCGAGCAACTGGATTATGCTTTAGAGCGTGGTCTTAACTTTTGGGATACTGCAGAAATGTATCCTGTCCCGCCGAAACCTGAAACCCAAGGTTTGACTGAAACTATTATAGGTAACTGGATTGCAGCTCGCGGTGGCCGCGATAAAATAATCTTAGCTTCAAAAATTGCAGGACCGTCACAAGGCGGTAGTCATATTCGTGACGGGCAAACTAAATTTATTGCTTCGGAAATTGAGTCTGCACTAGATCAATCTCTTCTGCGCTTACAAACAGATTATCTTGACTTATACCAGTTGCATTGGCCGCAACGTCCAACCAACTTTTTCGGTAAATTGGGTTATGGCAATGCCGAAGCAAACAGTACGCAAACTATTACCAATTTAGAAGAAACATTAGTTGCTTTAAGTCATGAGGTGAAAAAAGGTCGAATTCGCTCAATTGGACTATCTAATGAAACGCCATGGGGAACGTTGAAATTCCTACAACTTGCAGAAAAGCATGGTTTAGAAAAAATTGTCAGTGTGCAAAATCCATATAGTTTGTTGAATCGTACTTATGAAATCGGTTTATCTGAAATTGCACATTACGAAGGCGTGGGCTTATTGGCATATTCACCTTTAGCATTTGGTTATCTAACAGGTAAATTCCGTCATGGTGCACGTCCTGCCAATGCTCGAGTGACACTATTTTCACGCTTTAGCCGCTATTCAAATGCGGAGAGTGAATGGGCAACAGAACAATATGCACAATTGGCTGAACAGCATGGTTTAACGTTGACACAGTTAGCACTTGCATTTATTAAGCAGCAATTTTTTGTCACCAGTACAATCATTGGTGCGACAAATCTAGATCAGTTGAAAGAAAATATTGATGCGTTTGATGTGAATCTATCAGAAGACATTTTAAAAGGGATTGAAGATATTCATCGCCAGCAGCCAAATCCTGCGCCTTAAGCTGAACTTTTCAGTGGATTATGTAAAAGCCTGCATGTAAATGTGGGCTTTTTTGACATTTACGTGATTTAAGCTAGCGGAAAATTATTGAATTTTATTGTCAGAAAGTCAGTTGAGTTGACAAGAAAATTGCCTAAAAATACATATGTATTTAAACAACATAATAAAGTACTAAATTCTTCAATAAATGACTTGAAAAGTATTCTATTTATACCAATATTATAATTGAGATTTATCTTTATCTTAAATTTAACTCATTGAAAAATATTTAAAAAATGTATTTGAAATTTTAAATATGACTCCCATATATGCTTCAAGTACAGAATTTGTTGTGAGGAATAACAAGAATGCGATTCGAAAAATTCACAAACCGTTTGCAGCAAGCATTATCCGATGCCCAATCTTTAGCAATGGGGAAAGACCATACAGCCATTGAAGGAATCCATATTCTTTCGACATTGCTTGAAGAGCCGTCGAACCAAAACTTGTTACAACAGGCAGGTGCTAATCTTCCTGAGTTAAAAACCAAGCTTCAGCAAGCCCTACAGGATACTGCCACCATTGCTACGCCTACAGGGGACATCAACCTAAATCCTGAAGCAGTCAAGGCGCTGAATTTAGCCGACAGTTTCGCTCAAAAAGCGGGTGATGAGTTTCTATCTACAGATTGGGTGATTCTTGGCTTAGCTGAAACGGGTAAAACCAAAACCTTATTAAATAGTGTAGGCGTAACGACAGATAAATTACGTAGTGCAATTGAACAAATACGAGGCGGTGAACAAGTCATGAGTAATAACCACGAAGATCAACGTGATTCACTCAACAAATATACCTTAGACCTCAATGCACGTGCATTAGAAGGCAAGTTAGATCCAGTTATTGGTCGTGATGAAGAGATTCGCCGTACCATTCAGGTTTTATCACGTCGTAGTAAAAACAACCCCGTACTGATTGGTGAGCCGGGTGTTGGTAAAACTGCAATCGTTGAGGGCTTAGCACAGCGTATCGTCAATGGCGAAGTTCCTGAAAGTCTGAAAGGTAAACGTGTACTTTCACTCGACCTTGGTTCATTGCTTGCAGGTGCAAAATATCGCGGTGAATTTGAAGAACGTCTTAAAGCAGTTCTAAAAGATTTAGCCAAATATGATGGCGAGATTATTCTTTTCATTGACGAATTACATACGCTTGTTGGCGCAGGTAAAGGCGATGGTGCAATGGATGCTGGTAACATGCTTAAACCTGCATTAGCGCGTGGTGAGCTACGCTGTGTAGGTGCAACCACTTTAGATGAGTACCGCCAATATATCGAGAAAGATGCGGCTCTAGAGCGTCGTTTCCAAAAAGTGATCGTTGATGAACCGAGTGTGGAAGATACCATTGCGATTTTACGTGGTCTAAAAGACAAATATGCAACCCATCATGGTGTGCAAATTTTAGATTCTGCGATTATTGCTGCGGCAAAAATGTCGCATCGTTACATCACAGACCGTCAATTGCCAGACAAAGCCATTGATTTGATTGATGAAGCTGCATCACGTATCAAAATGGAAATTGACTCAAAACCAGAGCCACTTGACCGTTTAGACCGCCGTTTAATTCAGTTAAAAATGCAACTTGAAGCGGTGAAAAAAGATGCGGATTCGGTATCTAAGGCTGAAGTTGAGCACTTAGAGAAACAAATTGCTGAAGTTCAAAAAGAATATAGTGATTTGGAAGAAGTGTGGATTGCAGAAAAACGTCTGGTTGACGGAACGAATCAAGCTCAAATCGAGTTAGATAAAGCACGTACTGCCTTTGAAAAAGCACAACGTGAAGGTGATTTAGCAGAAGCTAGCCGTTTGCAATATGGTGTTATTCCTGAGTTGCAAAAACGCTTGAATGAAGAAGAAGTTGCCGAGGTGAATGAAGAACCGAAACTGATTCGTACCAAAGTCACTGAAAATGAAATCGCTGAAGTGGTAAGTGCGGCTACAGGTATTCCTGTTGCGAAAATGCTACAAGGTGAACGTGAAAAACTCTTACACATGGAGGAGTTCTTACATAATCGTGTAGTTGGTCAAGATGAAGCTGTCGTAGCAGTGTCGAATGCGGTGCGTCGTTCTCGTGCAGGATTATCCGATCCAAACCGCCCAAGTGGTTCATTCTTATTCCTTGGGCCTACAGGTGTAGGTAAAACTGAGTTAACCAAAGCTTTAGGTAATTTCTTATTTGACAGTGATGATGCGATTATTCGTATCGACATGTCAGAGTTTATGGAAAAGCATTCGGTGAGCCGTTTAGTAGGTGCGCCTCCGGGCTATGTGGGTTATGAAGAAGGTGGTGTGTTAACCGAGGCTGTTCGTCGTAAACCTTATAGTGTAGTGTTGTTTGATGAGGTTGAAAAAGCACATCCAGATGTCTTTAACATCTTACTTCAAGTGTTGGATGATGGTCGATTAACAGACTCACAAGGCCGTGTGATTGATTTCAAAAACACCGTGATCGTGATGACCTCGAACTTAGGTTCAACCGATGTTCGTGAATTAGGTGAAAACCCGTCGAAAGACGAAGTTCGCGCTGTGGTTATGGCTGCGGTATCTGAACATTTCCGACCTGAATTTGTGAACCGTATTGATGAGTTGGTGGTTTTCCACTCTTTACAAAAAGCGCAAATTCGTGGCATTGCGGATATTCAGTTGGATCGCTTACGTTCACGTTTGGCTGATAAAGATATGAGTTTGGCGGTTGAAGATAGTGCCTTTGAATTACTTATCGATGCTGGTTTTGACCCTGTGTATGGCGCACGTCCTCTGAAACGTGCTATCCAACAACAAGTTGAAAATACATTGGCACAGAAAATCTTATCAGGTGCTTTCCAACCGGGCGATACGATTGTCGTTCAAGCGGAAGGAGATCACCTAACTTTTGAAAAGTTAAAACTCAACTAAAAAGCACAAATCTGCTACATCCAGTTGTAAAAACAGAAACCCGGTTTAGGCCGGGTTTTTTAATTTTACGCTTGTCGTAATTTTCGTTTAAATACGTAAAGTTCATTGCATTTCATCATTTTCACCCACTAAGATGACGTCCGCACACATCCAACGAGATGACTGTGTTCTGTAAAACAAAAACAATATCGCTCGTTCATTATGAATGAATGGCAACAGGAAATTATGATTATGATGGAATTTAAACTGCTTAGGCAGATCAAAAAAGAACCTTATAGTTTATATAAACGTACAGATGATATCACTGTTCAAGAACTCAAACGCATGTATGGTATTTACCAAAAATATTATGCCAATACCCGTTATGAAATTTTTGAACGCGACTTCTTAGAAAAAACCGGTGTTTTTTTCATTATTGAACCGAAAAATAATCAAATTGTCGGATTCTCGACGGTTATGGAGCGTGACTTTATTGTTGATGGTAAAGCCCGACATGCTTTTTTCAGTGGTGATACCATTATTGAGAAAGAGTATTGGGGGAATCGTGCATTAACCCGAGCAATGTTCCGTTATATTATTAGTTTTAAATTTCGTCATCCAAGAACACCTGTATATTGGATTTTAATCTCGAAAGGCTTTAAAACTTATCTGCTCTTAGCTAATAACTACTACAGCTACTATCCACACTATGGTGAGAAAAATGCTCATCTCAAAGACTTTGTCGAATCGTACTGTAAAGAATATTTCTCAGAATACTATAACCATGAAACAGGTCTGCTGAATTTTGGCGAAGACTACCAGCCACTCAAAGCAGATGTTGCGCCAATCACCCATGAGATGCGCGAAAACAATACCAAGATTGCTTTCTTTGAAGACAAGAACCCAACGTGGGTCGATGGAACTGAACTTCCGTGCATTGGTGAATTGCGTTGGAGCGATTTATACCGTTATGTAAATCGATTCTTAACCAAGACCACCAGTGTGAGTAAACATGACAGTAAGTTACGTTATAAGTCACGTACATTGCATATCGCGACAGGTTCTGACTCGAAGGTGGCCTAATGGGATTGCTTCTCACCACAGCACATCAAGTCTTGAATATTGCCTGCCGTAAAGCATCTCAACGCTATACACAGCAGGCAAATCAGCTGGAAAATGTGCAACGTAAAAAATTAAGCCATTTTTTAAAGCAGCACATTTCGCAAAATCTAAGCTATGAGCAATTTTCTAAAAAATATCCGCTTTCGCGTTATAGCAATTGGAAAAGCCAAATTGAACAATCCAGACAAAGTGGCAAAAATTGTTTGGGGCCTGAAAAAATTGTCCGTTTTCAACCGACCAGTGGGTCGAGTGAAGCAATTAAATTCATTCCCTATACTCAGGCTTTTTTAGATGAATTGGATGAAGCTATTGGGTTATGGCTCACCAATTTATACCGAACTCATCCACAACTTAAAAATTCAACGCATTATTGGTCGGTTTCATGGTTGCCTGAAAGCCAGCGAAAGCTTTTAGAAAATAGTAATTTGAATGATGACAGTGCGCTGCTTAATCTGTCGAAGCGAGTGTTGAGTAAAATTACCCAGTCGGTACCGACTGAAATTGCGATGGCGAATTCAGCCGAAGATGCCATGTTTGCAACCGCGGCGTATCTCGTTGCAGATAAGCATTTAGGCATGATTTCGGTATGGAGTCCTACATTTGCTTTGCAATTGTTGGATATCATTCATGAACATCAAGCTGAAATTGTGCAGGTCTTAAAAACTGGACAATGGCAACGTGAGGGTTTGAGTTTTCTGCAAGTTCCTAAATCTTGTCAACAATGCTATCGCTTACAAGACCTGGATTTGACCCAAGCAACGGCGTGGAAAAAACTGTGGCCTAAACTCAGTCTGGTTTCGAGTTGGGATACTGCGAGCGCAGAGCAGTGGGCAGTACAACTCCAGCAACGAATTGCAGGTGTGGCATTTGAAGGTAAAGGTTTATGGGCAACTGAAGGCGTGGTGACGATTCCATTTGCAAACCGTTTTACCTTAAGTTATCAGTCACATTTTTATGAATTTATTTTGCAAGACAGCCAAAAAGTGGTGCCATCGTGGCAACTGAAAGTAGGTGATATTGTTAGTCCTGTGATCACGACAGGTTCAGGATTAATTCGTTATGTGATTGATGATGAATTAGAAGTCACAGACTTTTATCAGCAAGTGCCATGCTTCAAGTTTTTAGGTCGTAAAATGACGGTTGATTTGGTTGGAGAAAAGCTCGACCACAATGCTGCAGTTAAAGTCCTTGCAGAGTTTAAACAAGCGGATTATTTGCCGATTAGTATCTTGGGTATTGAACAATGTTCGGTTAAAAAACCACACTATATTTTACTCAGTGAAGGTAATGTAGATAAACAACCATCCGCTCAAGCACTAGACCGTTTGCTTAAACATAATTTTCATTATGAATTGGCACGCGATCTAGGGCAGTTGGATGAACCTGAAGTGGTACATGTACAAGATGCTTGGGACTACTACAAAACACTAGCCATGAACAATGGCATGATTGAAGGGAATATTAAGCCTGAACCGCTTAAGAAAATGAAAACAAAAATAATTGAGTATTGAGATGGATATCGATGTGTTAGATGCACCGTTCGATGAAACGGTGCTATATCATTCAAAGAATGAGACTAAGTTTGCGGTTCGAAAGGCGACTGTCGAAGATGATGAGCAACTAATGAAAATTAGTGCTGAGACTGTGCCAAGTAATGGCATTACCTTATCTTATGAACGTCACCCGAGTTATTTGGCTGCTAGCCATGCACAGTATAATCGACCAGATTTAAAAGTGGTTGTCCCTGTGGATGATCCATCTATTGTGATTGCGATGATGAATTTGGGATGGCGTTATTGTTATATCAATGGTCAGCCTGACCTAATCCGTTATGTTGCCGATTTAAGAATGAATCCAGCGTATCGTGGTGCTAAAGTCATGCGCTTATTAATGGACTATGTCCACGATGAAATCCCCCAAGATACGATTTTTGAAAGTGTGGTTTTAAACGCCAATACTGTCGCTGCTAGTATTTTACATCATGAAAGATCAGGTTTTCCGTTGCCATATTTTTATGACGAAATCCGAACCTTTACCGTTTCACAGGCAGTGAAACCAAAAACTTTCAATCAATATCAATTTAAAACGCTGACTGCTGAATGTGTAGATGACGCGAATGATTTCATTTTAAAAATGAAAGACCAATATAATTTTTTACCTAGCTATGATTTTAATGCATTGGTTGATGGTCAAAATCCATTTTGGGCAGGCTTAAATCTGGACGATTTTTATTTGATTTATGATCAGCACAATCAGTTGGTTGGACTCTATGGATTATGGAATCAAAAGAGTTTTAAACAAACCCGCGTAATCGACTATTCGCGTTCATTAAAGTTGATGAAGCCTTTTTATAATGCCTACGCCAGTGTGCGTGGTGCATTATCACTGCCAAAAATTCAGGGAACTTTCGATTATTTAATGCTGCATAGTCCACTATGTCATCCTGAACATCTAGATGTATTTGCAAGTTTAGTTTTTCATGCCAAGCAACAGACCAAGCGACGTGGCAAAGAAACCTATTGCATCACTCTGGCAGAGAAGGACCCACGTATAGGATGGATGAAAAATACCACCTCTCACGTGTTAAAAGCCAAGCACTATTTTCATAGTTTTAAAGGCAATCCATATGCAGCTTTTGATCGTAAACGTATAAGTTATTTTGAAGCTGGGCGCATATAGTTGAAGTGATAGCCATCAAAAAATCAATTAAAACTGCCAAATCAATCATTTAAAATCATTCTAATTGTGTACTTATGTAACTGAGTTCTTCAGTATACTGCGCAAAGAATAATCAGAATGAGAAAGACATGTCAAAATTGATGTGGGGAATTGGCAGTTTCGCGGTGCTTTCAGCAGCTGTGGTAGGAGGAAATTTATATGCAGATAAATCTCTTGCCCAATTTTATACACAGAATAATTGGTCAGCAGCTGTACAAGATGTTGATGTGAAGTACAGCAATTATCAAATGGGCTTGATGGGCGGAACGGTCGATTGGGTATTAACTCTGAAAACAGACCCGTGTAAACCCAAAGAAGTGATCGTATTGAAGGGTACCGATCAGATTCAACGTGGGTTGAAAGGTTATAATATCAACTCGAACTTTAAGATTGTTCAACAACAAAGTACGTCCGAATATGCCAAGCTTTTTGGTACGGACTTAACGGCAAAAACGTTGGTCAATTGGATTGGTCAAAGTAAAACAGATCTACAGATTCCTGCATTTAAAACGACTGCACAAGGTGCAACGGTACAAGCTGATGCCAGCCAATTGCAAATTCGGATTAGTAGTTTACCGGGGCAGGCCACTAAGGTCTCTGAGCTTTCAATCCATTTACCTGTGGTTCGGTTGAGTGAAGGTCCAATGCAAACCATGGTGCAAAATTTTTCGATGAAGACCAATCAAGGTCTAAATCAGAAAAATCTTGAAAATGGCTTTGTTGAAATTCAAGCGGGTTCTATCAAGCGTTTAGATCAAAAGTTGTCAGGCGGCATGCGTGGTATGCAATTGCGTTGGGAGACCGAACTAAATAAACATGATGTGGACTTTGAAGGCTACTTAAAAGCTGATGAGATGGATTTCCCAGGTTCACCGGTCACTAAAGATTTCGCACTGAATTTGGCATTGCATAAAGTTAATCTAGATAAAGTTCGTGCATTTAGTGAACTTTTGCATCAGGTGGAAAATTCATGTGATGCAGTGGGTGAATCAAGTGAAGAAATGATTCAAGCTTTCTTAGCTATCGCAAGCCAAGGTTTTGATTTTGAGTCTAAAGATAACTCGATCAGTATTGGTGGAGGTAAAGCCTCTGCAAATGTCGTGGGGAAAGTCATGCCGGGTCACCATGCCTCAATGGAGTCTTTTATTAAAATGGTGCCGAGCTTACTGGATTTTCAAGCAGACTTAAGTTTTGATAAAAATATGATGACTGCAATCATGAATAACTTTTTGCAATTACAGGGCAAAAGTTTGTCAGGACAGGAAGCTGAAGCCATGTTTGCTGGTTTTGAAACATCAGGGCAAGGCAAGCGCGATGGCAATAACATGGTCATGAGTATGCAATATAAGTTTGGTCAAAAGCTTTTTGGTCAAGCTATACAAAAGAAATAAGCAACCAGCAGTGAGTAGTTAAGTTTAAAAAATATAAAACCGTCATAGATTGGCGGTTTTTATTGTGAGCTACGGAATCATGATTTTCACTTTATCGGAACACAGCGGCCTAGCCATTGTTGAACAGTTGAAAAGTTGCTAGCGTCAATGGGCAACTAGCCAATCAAAACAACAATAGGAAAGACACGATGTCACACGATTATTTTTTTAGACGGAAACTTGTTCATTCATCCATGCCTAAATGTTCTTGGGTAAAACACAGTCTTGTTAGTAGCATTTTTTTAATCGCTGTTCAGTCTATAGCTTTTGCGGGTAATTCAATTTCAGATCAACGTTTGTCGAATGAAACGCAAGGTAAAAAAAAGTTTAGTGAAGAAACCTTAGATATTATTGAGAGTGAGGCAGCTAAACCCAAAGAAGAGCAGCAGAAAAATTCAAATCATAAATCTAATCGTAATAATAAGATCATTCAATAGACGCAGCTTGAAGGCTCAACCATGAGTGATTATTTGCTTCAAAAGAAAAGGGCAGCGGATCAGGTCGGGTTAATACAATCTCCAGAAGTGGCACCGATTAACCGTATTGTGCTGCAAGAGCGCCACGAAAATATTCGAGTAACGTATCCAGATGGCGTTGTGGTTGAAATGAAGCACTGACGTGCTTCATTTCATAGATCAGGACTTTCTAAAGTCAAACCTTAGATTTGTGGATGAGTGATTTTCCATGCACGGTGAATTTTGGTATTACGTTTAAAGTCTAGGCCAATGGTTTCATTGCTGATTTCTTCAACGTCAAACATTGCCATGATCACATCGTCCATCTCAAAACCACGGTAGTTGTTTGAGAAGTAAAGCGTACCGTCAGTGGTTAAACGGTTCATGGCACGTTTAAGCAAAGACATATGGTCGCGTTGGACATCAAACGTACCATAGAACTTTTTAGAGTTTGAGAAGGTTGGTGGGTCAATAAAGATCAGGTCATATTGCTCGTGACCTTCTTTTAACCATTCAAAACAATCGCTAGAGAAGAACTGATGTTGTTCATCTGCATGATCTACAGTCAAACCATTTAGTACAAAGTTCTCTTTAGACCAATTTAGGTAGGTATTTGACAAATCGACACTGGTCGTACTTGCTGCACCGCCAAGCGCTGCATGTAAGCTCGCTGTAGAGGTATAGCTATATAAGTTCAGGAAGTGTTTACCTTTGGCTTCTTTGGCAATCCGTAGACGCATTTGACGATGGTCAAGGAACAAACCTGTATCGAGGTAGTCTGTTAGGTTCACCAAAATCTTAGCTTTGCCTTCTTGAACGATAAAACGTTTAGACGCAGTACTTTGTTTGGTGTACTGATTTTTACCTTCTTGGCGCGCACGTGTTTTAATGAAAATCGCATCACGACCTAAGCCTGTCACTGCACGAATCGCTTGAAGTGCTAAGTTAAAGCGTTTTTTGGCTTTTTCAGGGTCAATTTTTTTCGGTGGTGCATATTCTTGTACGTGTAAACGATCACCATACAAATCTACCGCGACATTAAAGTCAGGCAAATCGGCATCATATAAACGTAGGCAGAAAATATTTTCTTTGACTGCCCATTTTTTAAGATTCTGCATGTTTTTTTGCAGACGGTTAGTAAAGTCTTCTGCACCTTCAATTTTTTCAAATTGTTGCGGTTCCCAATGCTCTAGGAAAGGCTTTTGAACTGCCGCAGGTTTGACTGTACCAAAACGGACGTAAATTGGTAGCTTACCATTCATCAAACGCAAAATTTGTGGATCATTAAAGGCAAGGACATCGGCCTGTTCAACTTGTGCTGCAATAATTGCAGCAGGCTGATTTGGGAAGTTCTTTTGTAATAATGCCGATAGACCTAAATATAGTGCGCGGTTAGAGGCTTTATCACCTAAACGCTCGCCGTATGGAGGATTAGTGACAACAAAGCATTTCTTACCTGTTGCTTGGAAATCTGGCCAGTCTGCAAGTGTACGTTCTTCAATTTTAATTTGATCAAGTACAGATTCGAAACCTGCAGCAATAATATTTTGTTTGGTCGCTTTTACCGCTTCCCAGTCTGCATCAAATGCATAGAATTGTGGGAGAGGGTTTTCAAGTGCAGCTTTATGACGCTCAGCCGCTTCGCCTTTAATTGACATCCAAAGTTCATGGTCATGACCATTCCAACCATTAAAACCAAAACGACGAACAAGGCCTGGCGCGCGGTCAGTCAAAATCATTAATGATTCAATGATAAATGTCCCTGAACCACACATTGGGTCCAAAATAATATCGGGTTGATGCTGTTTAAGTTTTGCTTTCTGTAAGATGGCAGCCGCTAGATTTTCTTTAATCGGCGCATCTGTCATGTAGCGACGGTAGCCGCGTTTATGCAGAGAATCACCTGATAAATCTAAGCAATAAGTATGTTCAGTTTTGCCAGCTAATACATACAACGTAATTTCAGGTTGCTTAATGTCAATGCTTGGACGTTTGCCCACAGCTTCCATAAAGGAATCGACCACACCATCTTTGACACGTAAAGTTGCGAACTGAGAATTGACTTTGATGTCACGTTCAATATGTAAACGAACGGCAAATGTACTTTGTGGTGCAAAAATAAGTGACCAGTCAAAGTTTATTGCACCTTCGTAGAGCTCTTCCGCTACATCACGTGCATCATGCGTGAACTCTAATTCATGTGTATGAATGGGGGTGAGTACACGTGAAGCCAAACGTGACCACATGCAAATACGGTATGCATCTTCAAGTGTGCCTTTGAATACAAGACGACCCGGGAACTGTTCAATATTTTGAACACCTAAACCTTCAATTTCCTCGCGGAGTAAGGTTTCCAGTCCATCTGCACAGGTAACCCAATATGTAGAAAGACGCGGTTTCGAATTCATGTAAATTTCCAAAGGCAAAAAAGCAATCGCATATTTTAACGTATTTTCGTGGATTTGGGCGGACGATATTGCGCTGAAACGGGAGAAATATCGGTAGATTTGAATGACTTTACCAAATTTATTCTGCGTACATTGTGAGAAATATCACTTAATGGTACAAAAATTGCTATAACCCTGATCAAAATTCGATCTTTATAATATTGATATCATTAGGGGTATTTATGACAGGGCTGGCAATCAATAGTCAATCAAACGTATTTTCAATCGCAACCTTAATCTATGCGCGTTTACGTCGTGTGTCAGGTCGGGTTATTGACGCATTATATGTAGTTGAGAATGTCGAATATGCACGCTTTGTTTCTAACTTGGCTTTGGAAACGGCTGATCCTGAATTATCTCGTTTAGTTGCACGTTTATATAGTGAGTTGAATTTGCATGAAGTTGCAGTTACAGCACCAGAAGAACCAATAGTTAGCTCAGTTCAATCTGAAACAGCAGAAATTTTAATGAGCGAACCGACTGCGGAAGATATCTATAAAGCACAGGTTGCACATCGTTATATCGGCGCATTGCGTTAATTCAATCCTGCTGTGAGCAGTAGGCATATATTTCCTGCTGCACACCGCCTGAAGTATCAACCATCTTTCCATGTTTCAAGAGCTGTTGAACTGTGCAGAAGGCGGTTGTTCATAGCTGAACTTTATCTGTTTGAAAGTATTCAATTCAATCAAAAATAAGGACGGATGGAAGTCCTGTTTGAAGGCTTTTTGAAAGGGGAAAGGTGAAGTTTAATTTAAACCGTTTAATTTATCTAATTGAAATGATAGATAGGAATTTGAAAATTCATTTTGAATAACATCATGCGTTTGCATTGAACGTTGAAAACTTCAACTGCCATTTGCCAAGATTCTCTGTATAATGCGTTAACTTAACGATAAGGAATCTCTCATGCACTTGGCGGCATTGCATACACCGAGCCAGATTCAACTCAACCAAGATGGTAACTTAAAACATTTCCTCACCATCGAAGGCCTTTCTAAAGAAACTCTCACAAAAATATTGGACACTGCGCAGTCCTTTTTTAATGACCAAAATCAGCTGATTACCAACAACCTTTTAGAAGGCCGTACGGTAATGAACCTGTTTTTTGAAAACTCAACACGTACCCGTACCACTTTTGAAGCGGCAGCAAAACGTCTGTCTGCAAACGTATTGAACATTGATATTGCACGTTCAAGTACATCAAAAGGCGAGACACTGCGTGATACCTTGTGGAATTTAGAAGCGATGGCGACCGACATTTTTGTGGTTCGTCATTCATCGTCAGGCGCGCCGCACTTTATTGCCAAAGATGTTTGTCCGCATGTGGCAATCATCAATGCAGGCGATGGCCGACATGCACATCCAACCCAAGCCATGTTGGATATGTTGACGATTCGCCGTGAAACCAAAAAGAATTTTGAAGACATTTCCATTGCCATCATTGGCGATATTAAGCATTCGCGTGTTGCCCGTTCAGATGTCGCTGCATTACAAACATTGGGCTGTAAAGATATTCGTGTCATTGCGCCTAATACTTTGCTGCCTTACGGTTTTGATGATTATGGCGAAGGCATTCGTCTGTTCAACAACATGGAAGCCGGCATTCAAGACTGCGACGTGATTATTACTTTACGTATTCAAAATGAACGTATTGATTCTCCTGCGCTGTCATCTCAAGCCGAATTCTACAAAATGTACGGTTTGAATAAAGAGCGCTTGGCTTTGGCAAAACCTGACTGCATCGTGATGCATCCGGGACCGATGAACCGCGGTGTTGAAATTGACTCGAGTATTGCCGATGGTGCTCAGTCGGTGATTTTACATCAGGTGACCAATGGTATTGCGGTACGTATGGCGGTACTGGCTTTGGCAATGCAAGGTCAGTTGCAAGAAAAAGGTTTAATTGAAGCGATTGCGGTTTAAGGGATAGTCATGAGTATTGTTAAAGTTGAAAATGTACGTGTCTTAGATCCAATCAATCAAACTGACAGCGTACAGACAGTTTATATTGAAAATGGCCGATTGGTTGCCGAAAGCAATGCCGCTGAAACCATTGATGGTCAAGGCAAATGGCTGATGCCAAGTATGGTTGACCTTTGCGCGCGTTTACGAGAGCCGGGTCAGCAGCAGCACGGCACTTTAAAGTCAGAAGGTAAGGCTGCGCGTGCGAATGGTATTTTGCATGTGTTTACCCCGCCTGACTCTAAACCGATTGTGCAAGACAATGGTGCATTGATTCATGGCCTGGTGGAAAAAGCCATGCTGGACGGCGGTATTTATCTGCAGGTGATTGGCGCGCAAACTCAAGGCTTGTTAGGCAAGCAGCCTGCGAATATGGCGGGTTTGAAAAAAGGTGGCTGTACTGCGGTATCGAATGCCAATGCGCCATTTATGGACGATGATGTGGTGATTCGTACCTTGGAATATGCTGCGGGTCTCAACATGACCGTTGTATTCTATGCCGAAGAACCGCAGATTGCCAAAGATGGCTGTGTGCATGAAGGCTTTGTCGCATCTCGTCAAGGTTTACCGATGATCCCTGCATTAGCGGAAACCGTAGCCATTGCAAAATATTTACTGATGATTGAAGCCACTAAAGTGCGTGCGCATTTTGGTCTGTTGTCATCAGGCGCATCTGTTGAATTGATTAAACATGCTAAAGCGAAAGGCTTACCGGTGACTTGCGATGTAGCCATGCACCAATTGCATTTAACTGATCAGTTGATCGACGGCTTTAATTCACTTGCGCATGTGCGTCCGCCGCTGCGTTCTGAGCAAGATAGAGACTTGCTCAGACAAGCGGTAAAAGACGGTGTGATTGACGCGATCTGTACGCATCATGAGCCATTAAGCAGCTCTGCGAAAATGGCGCCATTTGCTGAAACACAGCCCGGTTTTACCGCATTTGATACTTATGTGCCTTTTGGTATTCAACTGATTCAAGAAGGCCTATTAAGCCCACTGGAATGGGTTGAAAAAGTCACACTCGCACCTGCTAAAGTAGCCAATATGCAACAACGTTGGGAAGATGAAGCGGGTTGGGTGCTTGTTGATCCTGAACTTGAGTGGACCATCAATAAAGACACGATTGTGTCAAATGGTAAGAACACACCATTAATTCAGCACACCGTTAAAGGTAAAGTGCTTCAAGCTTTTTATGCTGTTTAAGCTAGAGCCCAGCATTAAAATCAGTTGAGTCCTAATATTTTAATCAGACATCAAAAAAGTCAGCTTCGGCTGGCTTTTTTTATGAGGATTGAAATTAATAGATTGAAAATAAAAAAGAAATTAACGCGCTGACAAGTCTGAACAAATTATTACATTTGATCAAAAAATAAACATATAAACTAAAGTACACATGAAAATAATGACAACTGCATGGAGTACAAATATGAATATAGATTTATTAGCGCTGATTAAGCAGCACGTCTCCTCGATTGTGCTGGACGGTGATACACAACACTTAAATGAAAAAAAATCAGCCATTAGCCAGTTTATTCCATTCCTGTTAAATATTTTTCGATCCAAACCTGAATTTATTGATGCCTTTCAAAAACAGTTAAACCCTCGTATTAGTGATATATTTTCAGCAAATCCCACATTAAAAGATCAATTTTTGCAACATCTCGGTGGCGGTACGGCCACAACGTCAGAAATAGAGCAAACCTTAAACCACTCTATAGCTCCAACTTTAGGGGCACTTGAAAATGAAGCGGGTTCATCTGATCCCGTCGCAATCACGCATTTACTTGATAATCATGCAGATAGCATTTTGGCGGCACTACCACAATGGGCAGTGCCTTTACTCGCAGGTTTAGGGGTAAACACTGCAGCTGGCCGTACATTACACCAAGCACCTGTTGTTGAACCAACACCTGTTATCGTTGAAGAAAAACGCTCGAATTGGTTATTGCCAATTATTGCGCTGCTTATATTATTGGGTCTGATCGCATTTTGGTTTAAGTCTTGTACTAATAAAGAAGAACCAACCACCTCTGCAACAACGGTTGCACAGCCTGCTGCATCTCAGCCAGCACATTTGCAATTTAGCACCGGTACAGATGGGCAGTTAACCAACTGTCAAATTCAAACTGGTGATTCAAATTATCTTGAAATTTTGCAGCAACAAGTCAAACAGATCTTTAACTTTAATACGGGTTGTGGTGCTTCATCTGATGCCAGTTACCATACTCAATTTATTGATCAAGATACCATTCCAACGGTTCTGCAAAAACTTAAAGGTGTGCCAAATACCACTTTAACCTGGACAGAAAATCAGTTATCGATTTTGTCGCAAAATCCTGTGGATGCTCAAAGCCTTGCCAATCAAATTAAGCCTTTAGCAAAAAATATGACGGTATTGGTTCAAGAAGGCGTGAGCGAACAAACTGCAGTAGATAACAGTATTACTGATGCACAAAAAGCATTAGCGAGTATTAACCCTGAACAAGTTCGTGCTCTAGATGTTGCGACTGCGCTGAACTTACAAATTATTAATTTTGCGACAGGTTCATCTGATATTCCTGACGTGAATAAATCGATTTTGGATCAGGCGGCAGCGTTAATGCAGCGCGCTACACAGGTACATCTGACTGTACAAGGTCATACCGATGCTGTGGGTAATGCAGAAGCGAATAAAGCTTTATCGCAAGAGCGTGCGCAATCTGTGGTGGATTATTTGGTGTCGAAAGGCGTTGATCCCGCACAGCTTCAAGCGGTGGGCTATGGTCAAGAAAAACCCGTAGCGGATAACAGCACCAAAGAAGGTCAATTCAAAAACCGTCGTATTGAGTTTGAAGTTTTAAATACCGAGAATGGCAAAGTACGAGATGTTACGAATGAAGGCGTCACTGAAAAGGCCAATTAAAACCGTACTAAATGAGATGATATATAAAAAATCCCTGCACATGCGGGGATTTTTTTCGTCAAAGCGCTGTAATTTTGAGTAAAATACGCCCGAAGAATAAAATCATAATGGTACTTATACAATGAAAAAAATAGTCATCACGAGCCTCATGTTGTCTGCGGCATTAATATCCGGCTGTGATAATTTTAAAAATAAAAAAGATACAGAAGCCAAAACGGAAGCGCCTGCTTTGGAAGATTGGAGTTGTACTGCACAAGCCAATATTGACCAATTGCAAGATCATTTAAAAAAAGAATATCTCAAAGAATTAAACAAAGAAATACGTCAGTCAGATTATGAAGCCGATCAGCAACTCATGGATCTGATTGTAAAAAATCTAAAATTTAACATTCAAAATGTCACGACTTTAACTGAAGATCCTAATAAAGCCAAAACATTGGAATGTAGCAGTCAATTGTTGGTGGTTTTCCCGAAAGGATTACAAAAGCGTGCTGAAAACGCCTTTGCTGAACGACCATGTGATGAAGGCTGTGAAGAACGTGGTCATTATACTTTGAATGATTCACTCGAAGATGGTGAGTCAGGCTTAAGCATGGACAATGATCAGCTTAAAGGGAACTTTAGCTATAGCATCACTAAAACGGACAAAGATGGTTTAAGTTTAAGTGTCCCAAGTCAAAATGACGTAATTGATAGCGTTGTAACAGTGACACGTCATGCGGTGCTATATGCGGCATATAGTGCTCAAAATAAGCGAGACGAAGAATCCTATCAGCAAGGGATGGAGAGTCAATCTCAACAAATGAGCCTTGCACAAAAGGCAATGGATATTCGAAAAAAAGAGCTAGATCAGGATAATGCCAAAGTGGTGGATCGTCTCAATCAGACTTGGGATCGTTTTAGTGATGAACAAAAGGCGCAGTTACAGCAAGATCAAGCAGACTGGTTTGAAAAGCGTGATATCGACTGTAAAGTGCTTGCACAAAAAAGTGTTTATTCATTAAATGAAAGTGAAAAAGAGACTTATCAAAAGCATTCGCAATACTGGGATGATGCGATGAATACGCAAAATCAAGAGTTGCAATATACCAAATGTTTTAATCAGAAAACTACAGAACGAATTGTGTATTTAAATAACGTGTTTAATTGATCTAAAAGAAGAAAAGCCCTCAATGAAGGGCTTTTTTTGAATATTAGTTTATTGCTTGATGATCAAAACAGGAATTGGGCACTGCGTTAAAATATTTTGTGCCACGCTGCCTAGCATGGCTTTTTTCAAACCTGTGCGTCCATGTGAACCCATGATGATTAAATCTGCAGAGATTTCATCAGCCACTTGTAAAATCCCTTCAGTTGGCGATACACCATGAATCAAACGAGTTTTAACTTCGATACCATCACGTACAAAGGTTTGTTTGATATCTTCTAAACGCAGCTGAGCACTTTTTTCAGCCTGCATAAAATATTCAGTGATTGCAGGTGCAACAGCATAGAAATCGACACCAACGAATGGATCAACAGCAACAACACTAACAATGGTCACTTGTGCATTTTGACTTTTAGCCAAGCTGAGCGCATGTTCAACAGCAGAATATGAAACTGGAGATTCATCCACAGGGACTAAAATTTGTTGATATTGACTCATATCTGCTTCCTTAATATTTTAAATGTTATCAATCTAATCTTGCTCTATTCACGAAATTGTATGAATTAGACAAAAGGGTAAGCCTATGGGTGAAGGGTGTGCTGAATACAAAAAAGCCCACATGATGTGGGCTTGGTCATCTTAAGCTTTTACAACCAACACAGGTAATTCAGTATTACTGAGTACATCTTGTGCGAAGCTGCCGAGTAGCATTTTCTTAAAGCCTTTACGACCATGTGAACCCATCACAATCAAATCGGCTTTGACTTCATTGGCTGCTTCTACCACACCTTCAGCAGAAACTTGGCCTTTAATGATTTTACTTTGTGCTTCTACACCCACTTCAGTTGTAATTTGCACAGCTTCTTTCAAAGCAGATTCAGCATTTGCATAAGCTTGTACGAAATATTCTTTCATGATTGATGAAGAATAATAGAAGTCTGCATCGGTAAATGGGTCTT
Source organism: Acinetobacter sp. ANC 5600 (assembly GCF_002018395.1). NCBI lineage: Bacteria > Pseudomonadati > Pseudomonadota > Gammaproteobacteria > Moraxellales > Moraxellaceae > Acinetobacter > Acinetobacter sp. ANC 5600. The sequence goes on along the minus strand of NZ_MVKW01000001.1, from coordinate 7,760 downwards.
CAGCAACAAGGCTGATTAAAGTGAGTTGGCTGTTAAACGCCTTGGCAATAATTGCAGCTTTTTTAACTGCAGAAAACGAGATTTCTGAACCATCGACAGGTACTAAAATGTTTTGATATGACATGGAACAATCTCCTGTAATTTTGCTTTTAAACCCTATAGATTATTGATAACACATTGTCGTGCATGGTTCAATTTATTAATCTAAAAAATATTGTAAATTCATAAAATTACATAAATTAATGTCGATAAGTCGTCAAATAAATCTGAGCGGAAAACTCGGACTTTGCTCAAAAAATATTAAAATAAAATCGACTAATTTTCTCGGATTTTGAGCCTAAATGATCAATTTGAACTTTATAAAAATAAGCCTAAACTATATACAGTTTTAAATCTAAGATTTATAACAAAATTGATGCGATTGGATAGTTTGATATGTCATATAAAGTAGGGTTGGTTGTACTCAGCATGTGTTCAGTGTTGCATTTGTCTGGTTGTCAAAACACGCAAAGCAGTACCAAAGTGATTGCAGGCGCATTTAACTTATCGACACAAGTTCAAAAGACCTTCATCAACCTACATGCACCTGACAATGTTATTGTGCAGTCAAATATTCAATATCTACAAAATCCAAATTTAAACTTGGATATCTATCAACCTGAAACAAGTATGGCGATTGCACCAAGACCAACGATTGTTTGGATCCACGGGGGCGGTTGGGTCTCTGGCTCAAAAGAACATGCAGGTGGATATTTTAAACGACTCGCAGCCCAAGGCTATAATGTAGTTTCTGTTCAATATCAGTTTGCACCTGAAGCCATTTATCCTGCACAGCTCAACCAAATTGACGCTGCATTGATGTTTTTAAATCTACATGCAGCACAATATGGCATTGATTCGCAAAATATGTATTTGGCAGGGGATTCTGCAGGTGCAAATATGGCCAGTCATTATGCCGCCTTGGTTACGAATCCAGATTTTGCGAAAGCGTCAAAGATTCAACCTGTATTAAAGCCTTCACAGCTTAAAGGGCTGATTTTACATTGTGGTATTTATGATTTAAACAGCTTTGTAAATACTGCACCCGCAGAGATTGGACTGATCGAGTGGGGCGTCTATAACTTAGTTCAGGCGTATACCGGAGACAAAAAAGATGATGCCGAGTTTTTAACGCGTATTTCAACGGCCTCAAATATTAATTCAAAATATCCGCCTGTATTTATCAGCGGTGGCAATAAAGATTTTTTAACCAAAACGCAATCTGAGCCTTTTGTAGAAAAATTGCTGGCAAATAATGTATCTGTGACAGCGGTTTTTTATCCAGATTCGAAAGAATTTTTGGTACATGAATATCAATTTATGATGAGTAAAAAGGCCAGTCAGCAGACCTTTGATCGCACTTTAGAATTTTTGCAACAACACACACAGACCGTCAAAAATTAAAAACAGACTTAAAAGGCTTGCAGAATAATCTCTAACTAAATAACATACCTACCAGTTGGTATGTTTATTTTGGAATGATTAATGAATTCGGTCACTTTAGCTTATGGCTTACTGTCATTGGCGATTATCTCAGAAGTAATTGGTTCGACATTTTTGGTGAAGTCAGAAGGGTTTACCAAACTTGCGCCTTCATTGGCTGTCGCAGTTTTATTCTGTTTGGCATTTTATTTATTGTCTCAGGTGATTAAAGTCATACCACTTGGTATTGCTTATGCCATTTGGGCGGGTGTTGGTATTGTTTTAACTGCACTAATTGGCTACTTTATCTTTCGTCAAAGTTTAGACCTCCCAGCCATGTTAGGGATAGGCCTGATTGTTTCAGGTGTGGTCGTGATCAACCTGTTTTCAACTTCAGCTGGACATTAATATGGATAATCCGCATCAGCGCAAGAAAGAGCCTCAACTGATACGCCAAAGTATTTTGCAGCACGCAATCCTTCTTGCTGCTGATAAAGGTGTCAACGGGGTGTCGATTCAAGCCGTTGCGGATTTAGTTGGGGTTACAAAAGGTGGTGTATTTCATCATTTTTCAAATAAGCAAAAGCTCTTAGAGTCCATGATTGTGATGCTTTTGGCTCAATTAGACGAGATCGTTGACCGATTAATTGACGAAGACCCTGAGCCATACGGTCGTTTTACCCGAGCCTATATTGAAATTACTTTAGAAAAACAAATCATGGGTTTGCAACAGTCTTGGTCCGCGATTTCGATGACCATGCTGACAGATAAAACTTTTAATGAATATTGGATCGAATGGATGAACTCACGTTTAGAGCGTCATCATCAGACAGATTCGGATATAGAGCTGAAAATTGTTCGTTATGCAGCCGATGGTATTTGGCTCACCGCTTTTACAGAAGTGGAAGATGAAAGTGAAACCCAATTATTAAAACAAGAACTGATCGCCCGAACGTATCGAGCGAAATAGATTAAATAACTGATTTTACATACGTAAAAGTAATTACGCATTTTTAAAATGATTTTTAAGTCTATTCGACAGAGTCTTACATCTAGGGATTGAATAAAGGGATTAGTCTTCGGCTGGAGGTACTCTTGAAAACGTTGTTTCTCATTCGGCAAAATGAGAAGCGTGCTTCGTAAGGAAACCATCTTGCGGAGCATTGCTCCTCACCGCAAAACTTGTTCACTAGTGTCTAATTATTCAAAGTACCGCAAAAACATTTTTGATTAGAAATAGTCCTATCTCAAACACATGCGGATGACGTTACCGCGTATCATTCTTTATTTGAAGCAAATTATTTAACTGAGGGCTTAATTTCTTTTATATTTGAAAATAGCATGCACGACTAAACCAAAGACCAAACCCCAAAATGCAGAGCCAATACCAAAAAACTGTACGCCCGATGCACTAAACAAGAAGGTGAGTAGAGCGGCGTCACGTTCACTCGCTTCTTGGAAAGCAATGACGATGTTGTGTCCAATGGTGCCTAGTAGGGCAATGCCTGCTAAAGCGGTAATAAACACCAATGGGAAAGCGGTTAAGAAACTCACCAAAGTGGCTGCAAACAGGCCCATCAAAATATAAAAGAAGCCACAGGTCATACCTGCGATATAGCGCTTTTTCTCATCGGGGTGGGCTTGGTCATCTAGACTGATGGCAGCACTAATCGCAGCAATATTGACACTAAAACATCCAAATGGCGCGAGTAGCGTTTGGGCTGTACCAGTCCAACCAATCAGTTGATTGACGTGGGGTTGATAACCATAACTTTTAATCATGGCTAAACCTGGTAAATACTGAGAGGCCATATTGATTACAAAGAGTGGTAGCGCTAAACCCAGTATTGCTGAGATCGAAAATTCAGGTGTAACCCAAACAGGCTGTGCGAGTTCTAAATTAAGCGCCGGTAATTGAAAGCCAAGTAATAATGGGCAAAGCATGATGCCAATGATCACCGTAATGACAATGCTATAACGTGGTAACAGTCGTTTACTGAGGACATAAACCGCGAGTAAACCAAGAACGAATGCCCATTCATTTTGTAAACTGACAAATAGCTCAATACCAAATTTTAGAAGTACGCCCGCCAACATTGCACTGGTTAGACTTTGCGGTATATAGCGCAGTATTTTTTCAAAAATGCCTAAAAATCCGAGTACTGCTGTCAATAGGCCACAGACCAAGAAAGCACCTAGGGCGGCATTCATGCTGTAACCATTTGCGGTCGCTAAAATCAGTGCCAGTCCTGCAGTGGACCATGAAGTCGCAACGGGATATTTAAATTTCCAAGACATAATCAGCCCGCTTAAGCCGATACCCAAACCTAGAGCCCAAAACCAAGAGGTGATTTCTGCAGTGTTGGCACCGAGCAGTTGTGCAGATTGGATCACCAAAACAGCCGAGACACTGATCCCGACTAAGAACGTAATAAAACCTGCAAAAGCAGCTGGAATGGAAAAGTCTTGGAGTAGTTTTTGCATAATGATCGAGCTATGACTATTGTTGGCGCAGATTTAAGATGACATTTTTCAGGATGATACACTCAAGTCCTGTACAGTAAAAGTGCTTAACAAGATGTTAGGGAAATACTTTATTTATTCACAAATGACACTTTAATCAAAGGCACTTTAATAGTACGAACCGAAAACATAGATTGTGGATGTTTCATCCATTCAAAAGTTTAAAGGCATATAGATTTTTAAGTAAAAAAACAGAAATACTTTGCCCATGTCGGTTACATGGTAGATGTCGCAAGCTTTAGACCAAATCCACAAAATAGAAGACCAACTGCTGCGACAGAGCATGCCGTAAATTTATAGCGATGGCTAAAATAGGTAGCCAGTTTTGCACCCGAAAAGATCAAAATCGTTAAATAGCTCATACTGATAATTTGCAGCACGATCGCGAGTGCGGTGAATGTTATCGCTGGATATGGATATGCAGGATCAACGAATTGCACAAAGAACGATAAGTAAAAAAGAATGGCTTTAGGGTTTAAAATACTGATGGTTAATGCAGTCTTAAACGGTTTCAATTCATTCAAACTCAGTTGTTTGGTGTCGAGTTGTTCTGGTGTTTGAACGGCATTCCATGTTTGGTAGGCAGCTTTGAAAAGTTTGATACCTAAATAACTTAAATACAGCGCACCCACAATTTTTAATAATAAAAATAACCAAGGGAAGGCATGAAGTAAGGATGCAGCCCCCAGAGCGGTGAGTAAGATTAAGATCAAATCGCCAGTATAGACACCAAAAGCGCCTAAATAGCCGACCTTAATGCCATAGCGAGAAGCAACAGACATGACATAAAGTGAATTTGGCCCGGGTAAAATCACAATTAATATCGTACCAATAATAAAGGTCGTTAAGTCTGTGATTCCAAACACTGAAGACACTCAAATAAAAAACCGAAGCTGTAGTATACAACTTCGGTTCTAGATGAAACTGAAAATTTCTAATTTATGCTTTTATTTCAGCATCTAAGCCAAAAGTTTGACGCAGTAAGCTACTCAGCTGCTCACGGGCTTTAATAAAACCATCAATACCGCCTTGTAATAGTTGGAAAGACATTAAGTCTTTTTCAACTTCAGCTTTGAAAGTTTGCTTGTCGAGCACTTGTACATCGTGTTGACAGTGTGCATGCGCATGATGATTAGACAATTGCACTTCCACGGTACGCTGATCTTTTTCCAGTTCTGCCAATAAATTCGGTGAAACCGTCAATAAATCACAACCTGCTAAACCAAGCACTTGATCAATACTACGGAAGCTAGCACCCATAATTTCAGTTTTGATGTCATGTTGTTTGTAGTAGTGGTAAATCTGCTTCACTGATAACACGCCCGGATCTTTCTCAATCGGGTAGCTATCCACATTTTCAGCTTTTTTGTACCAATCTAAAATACGACCAACAAATGGCGAAATCAGCGTGACTTGAGCATCTGCACAGGCTTGAGCTTGATGCAAACCAAACAACAGAGTCAGATTACAGTGAATGCCTTCAGCTTCAAGGGCTTTAGCGGCTTGAATGCCTTCCCACGTTGAGGCAATTTTAATTAAGATACGGTTTTGATCGATACCATACTGTGCATATAAAGCCAATAACTCTTTAGCTTTTGCAATGGTGGCATCAGTATCATAGGACAAGGCTGCATCGACTTCTGTAGAGACTCGTCCTTCGATCAATTTTAAAATTTCTACACCAAATTTGACCGTAAGAATATCGATGGTGCGCTCAACCAGCTCATCATTTTGATAACCTTCTTTACGCGCTTGTTCAAAAGCACTTTCAATCAGTTCTTTATTTTCAGGTTGATTTGCCGCTGCTGTAATTAAAGATGGATTTGTGGTCGCATCCAATGGACGGAATGTATTAATCGCAGCTAAATCACTGCTGTCAGCAACAATCGTTGTTAGGCTTTTTAATTGGTTTAACGCATTTTGAGTCATTTGAAATCTAGTTCTTAATGTTCTTGGTGTACATACTTTTATAACACAATCTGTTTAGAACCCAACCAAAAAACGCCTAATTAGGCAGTCTAAATCGTAGTTTTTCGTGAATTTCGGATGTGATTAATCAAAAAATGAGCAGCCGAGCCGAGAGGTTTTTCACGGTTCCAGACCAAGTCGACGAAATATTCAAATTTGGGTGTGAAATCTTGAAAGCTTAAGATTTTGAGTTGATCTTTGAGCGTCGGATTTTCATTAAACATCTCGAGGGGAAGCACACCCCAGCCCAAACCTTGAATAATCATCGAACAAGCAGAGTGGTGGTTATCTGTACGCCAATTGTGTTTGGAAAATAACAACTCTGGTTTGATGCTTTTATCACGACTTGCAACCACGATTTGCCGACTTTGCAAAATTTGCTCAAAACTGACTTGCTTAAATTTCGACAGGGCATGTTTTGTCGCAGCAACAGGAACCAATGCTTCACGCTTCAATTCGACAAATTGTTCATAACTCTCAAGCTGTTCACGTTCAAACATTAGAGCAAGCTGCGCTTGACCCTGTAATAACATCTTTTGGGCATCTTCTTGAGGCGCAGAAAAAATATTGATTTGCAAAGATGGAAAATGAGTTTCTAGCAAAGAGATATAGTTGGTCCACTGCGTATGTAGTAGCTCTGATACCACCACGATATTCAGTGAAGACTCTAAACCATGACTCAGCGCAATTGCATGCTGTTTCCACTGATTAATTTCTATCAATAATTGTTCAGTTTTTTCATACAGGTTTAGCGCTTGAGCGGTGGGCACAGGTTCACGACCAACGCGCTCAAACAGTTTAAGGTTGAGATCAATTTCGAAATTTGCAATGGACATACTGACCGCCGAAGGTACTTTGCCGAGTTGTCTGGCAGCTGCGGAAAATGATCCTGTTTCCATGACTGTTTTAAAAATCATCAGTTGTTCTTGATTAATATTCATGTGCATACAGAAAAAAAGGAATACAACCTTTCAATAATATTGAAAGAACCTAACTCGATTAATCAATAATATAAAAATAAAATAAGTTTTTTACAAATAATAGAGTGTTTCAAAATGACGATTTCCAAGAGAAGGATTATTCATGCGCTAAGCTATGAGATCATCCTATTGGTGATCATTGCTATTGCTTTAAGTTTTATTTTTAAAGTTCCGATGGAGGTGACAGGTACGCTCGGTATTGCAATGGCGGTCACTTCTGTGATTTGGAACATGATTTTTAATCATTATTTTGAAAAATTTGAAGCAAAAAGAAAGTTAAAAAGAACCTTTGGTGTACGTGTTTTACATGCAATTGGATTTGAGGGCGGTTTAATGCTTGCAACCATCCCAATGGTGGCTTATGCCATGCATATGACCTTATGGCAGGCGATTTTGCTCGATTTTAGTATGACCATGTGTATTTTAGTCTACACATTTATTTTCCAATGGTGCTATGACCAGATCGAAGCGTACCTAGGTTACCAACCACAATATCGTTAAATTTCAATAAGAAAATCACATTGGCCTGTATTGATAAGTACAGGCCTTTTTTGCATTAAAATAGTGCAAAAGTTTACAAATAACAATATATAGGCTTTGTTGCACAAACCTATCTGTAAAGGCTTTTTCAGCGATATAATTTTCAAATGAAGAAGCCTACACACAAAATCTATCGCACAACCAATTGGCCCGCATATAACCGAGCACTCATGAGTCGCGGAAATATTGCCATTTGGTTTGATCCTGCTACGCAATGGTATGCTCCATCAAAAGGCAAACAAGGGCGAAATCAAACCTACTCCGACGCAGCTATCCAATGCTGCTTAA